>NZ_CP059600.1:0-686121 GCF_022369475.1 Campylobacter sp. RM12651 | reverse complement strand
GGCTTCATTACTTAGCGTTTATTTCTTGGATGGCGACTTTGTTTTATTTGCCACGCCTTTATGTATATCATCAAGAACATTCACATAAAAAAGAATTTGTTGAAGTTGTAAAAATTCAAGAAGATAAATTGTTTTATTTCATAGGACAACCTTCTATGATAATTACACTACTTACTGGAATTTTAATGATTAGTGCTAATTCAACCTTGATGAAACTTGGTTATTTTCATCTTAAATTATTGTGTGTTGTTCTACTACTGATTTATCATTTTGATTGCTTAAGATACCTTAAACAACTAAAAAATGATACCTGTAAAAAAAGTGGTAAATTTTTTAGAGCTTATAACGAAGTGCCTACTATAATAATGATAGGTATAATTACTGCAATGATTATAAGACCATTTTAAATAGGAATACAACATATTCCTATTTAAACAATAATGTATATTATTAGTTTAAATTCTTTTAAAAACTAAATAATAATACTAAGCTAAAAAACTTGTAATTTTAAGAGATAATTAAGAAATATCTAATATATTAAAATATCTTACATAAATAGGAAAAATCTTGGATACTTTACATCAACCAACTTTAAGGGTTATTAAAATTTTAGAGACTTTAAAAAATTGTGATGAAGGTCTTAACATAACACAAATTTCAAAAGAATGTAAAATCAGTGTGGGAACTCTTCATCCTATTTTAAAAACACTTTGTGAATTAGATTATTTAAGTTTTGATAATAAAAATTACAAATTATCTTTTTGTCTAAATCCAGAGCTAGAACAAAGGAAATCTACAAAAATTATAATTTATTATATGGATGAGCTAGCTAAAAAAATAAGATTAGCCGTGCAATTAGGGATTTTAAATGGTAAAAAAGTAATTTATTTACATAAAAGTGAAGGTAATGAAAAAATTATTCTAAAGACAAAAGCTGGAGATGTAGCCAATGCTAACGCAACTGCTCTTGGCAAAGCATTGTTATTTGATAAAAATTTAAATGAATTAAAAAGTATTTTCAAAAAACAAATTCTAGAGCAAAATACTGCAAGAACAATCAATAATATAAATGATTTATACGACAATATTCAGTATTGTAAAAATCTAGGTTATTCTTATGAATACGGGGAATATGATGATGATTTTTCTTGTTTTGCTGTGCCTATTTATAAAAACCAACAAATATTTGCTGCAATTAGTGTTACTATCTTGAAATTTCATATAAATGATGAAAAAAAGGATTTAATAACAACAGAATTATTAAAATATAAAAAAATTATAGAAGAGCAATTGCAATAATTATTTTAATAGTATTTAATATTTATATTAAATATATTTTAATTATTGCTTTATCATTTTTATAATTTATATCAAATTAACAACTTTCAGTTAGAATAAATGAAAATTAATTTTAATTTTTATTACTTAATCTAAGGAGAAAATATGGAAAGTTTTGCAATTCTTAAAATTGCACTAGCGTTAATAGTAGTAATTGTTACTATTACACTTTTAATTAAACGCCACGAATCAAGAATGGTTCTTTTTACAAGTGGTGTTGTTTTATGTATTATTGCAGGTGCTCCAATGGACGCACTAGAAGCTTTTACTAAAGCGATAAAAAAGGCAAACATTATTGAACCAATAGTTGCTGCTATGGGTTTTGCTTATGTTTTAAAACTTACAACTTGCGATAAGCATTTAGTTCATGCTTTGTCAAAAGTATTAAAATATGCAGGTATTTTTCTAGTTCCTGGAGCTGTATTAATCACTGCATTTATTAATATTTCAGTAACTTCTGCTGCTGGTTGCTCTGCTGCTGTTGGTGCGGTTATTATCCCGCTACTTATGAGAATGGGGGTTCATCCTGCACTTGCTGCTTCAACCGTTTTATTAGGAACTTATGGAAGCGCAAATCTAAACCCTGGTTATCATCAGACAAATATAGTCGCTGAAGTTAGTAAAGTAAATGTAATGGAAGTAATTCATTATGAAGCGTTTTATTTTGGAGTAAGTGCTGTAATTTGTGCTTTTGGATTGATGATTGTTGGCTTACTTTTAAAAGAATATAAAGGTTATGTTCTTGAAGATGAAAGCAATGATGATAAAGATTTCAAAATCAATCCTATAAAAGCTATTGTTCCAATTGTTCCTGTTGCTATACTTTTAGTTCTTAGCAATTCGCATTTTAAAGAATGGTATGAAGCTACTTTTGCACTTAAAGTTCCAAAAGTTGGCATTGGTCATGCAATGATTATTGGCTCATTATTAGCATTTATTACTTGCTTTAAAGATGTAAAAGCCGGTGAAGTTATGAAGAAATTTTGTGCTGGTATGGGTGAAGGATTTTCACATGTATATGGAATCATTATTTGTGCGGGGATATTCGTTGCAGGGCTTGAAGCTATGGGATTTGTTCAACAATTAATTGATTTTATGAAATCAAACCCAAATATTGCAACTTTCATAGGTTCTGTTGGAACTTTTGCCCTAGCCTTAATAACAGGTAGCGGAGATGCTGCCGGAATAGCATTTAATCAAGCTGTAACGATAAAAGCAGCAGATATCGGACTAGACCCTATGCACCTTGGCTCTGTTGTAACTGCTGTAGCTGGACTTGGAAGAAGTATGAGCCCTATTGCAGGAGCTGCTATTATATGTGCGACTTATGCGAAGGTTAATCCAATTGAACTAGCTAAAAGAAATGCAATACCAACAATTATTGCAGCAATAGTATATGTATTAATCGCTATTTAAATTCTACATTGCAAAAGGAAAATTAATATTATTTCCTTTTGCAAAAGTTCTTTTGAAAATCACTACAATTATATTTGGAATACAAATTGCTTATTTATAAAAAACTTTATAAAGGTTATAAATGCAAGTTGTACAGAATTTAGAATCAATTAGTATAAATACTCAAGATTTTTCATTTTTTAAAGAAATGAAAGAAATAATTAATAAAAATTTTTCACAAAATATCGGAAAGAAAAGCAAACTAATATCATTTTATGTTGAAAATGAAATTCCACAAAGAAGATATTTTTTAAAATTACTATCAATATTGAATAAAAAATACAATAACGAACAACTTCAAAATATAAATACCGCATATTATAAAAAATTTAAACTAAATCTAGTAAGTGTAAATAGCCTAAAAGCAATGATAAATTGTAAGCTTGATTTTATGAGAAAAGATATAATTTTAAATTTCTCAAATCTTGAAAAAAATTTAATAATTTATCTTTCTAATTATTTTAAAGAGCACGATATAAAAATATTAAAAACTAAATTTATCATCACTTATAAAGATGAAAATACCTTAAGTTTATTAGATAAACTATGTGCTTGCAACGAGCATTTAAATTACTGCGTAAGCTTTAGTCTAAGCGAATTGGCTTATTTGCAATTTAAAAAAGAAATTAAAAATGAGCTGAAAAAAGACAATAGGTTTTTAAATGTTTGTATGCTTTTAGAAGAACATTTTAAAACATTAGGAGTGGAAGTAGGAGCTAGTTTTGATGTTGTAAGGAATAAATATCTTAAGTTAAGTAAAGTTTATCATCCTGATTTTCACTCGGAAAAAAGTGAAGAAGTAAAAAGAGTGTTAAAAGAAAAATTTGAAGAGATAAATATTGCATATGAAAGCCTAAAACCATTGTATAAAAATGTAAGTTAATATAATTGTTAGAAATTTATAATAATTATCAGTTTCTTTAAAGGTTAATTGAGTATCATACTCAAAATTATTTTTAAGGAGAGTTTTATGTCAGTTTTGGTTATTGGTGCAGATGAGATTACCCCTATTAAAGCAGTTTTACATGACTTAGGTGCAAAAACAATCACTCATTGGGATGCTAGAAATGAAAATAGAGTAAATCGTCAAAGCATTCCACAAGATACTGGCTGTGTTGTTATGCTTACAAGTTTTTTAAATCATAACACTATGAAAAAAATAAAAAGTCAAGCTAAAAAAAGAAATATTCCTTTAGTATGTGCTAAGCGTTCTGTTAGTTGTGTGTATTGTGAATACTGCAAGGTTTTGGGTTTAAATAAGTAAGTTTTAAAATAGAATTTGAAATCAATTATTTAATTTCAAATTCTAAATATTTTAATTATTCAATAATTAAGCCAAAGCCACTTAAAGCTGCAAATTGTTCTTGATTGCCTAAAAATTTAAACTTATTAATGCCTAAATCTTTTAAAATCTGCGCTCCTATGCCATAATTTTTATCATCGCTTTTTAAGCCTTCCATAAATACTAACATACCACCTTCTTTACTTAAATCATCTATTGATTTTAAAGTTTCTTCTAATTTAGTAGCATTTAAAATATTAATATCTTTAGAGCTCTTATAAAACTTAATCAGACTTTTTTCATTTTTACCTGCAAAAGCAAAAATAGTGTGAATATCTCCTAAAAAATCTTTATATACAATCTTTTTAACATCTTTACATAGTAATTTGGTTTTTTCTTCACTAATTTTTGATACTAAGCTTTCATTTTGCAATCTATACTTGATTAAGTCTTCAATAGTTACTAATTTTATATTGTGCTTTTTGCCAAATTCTATTAAATCATCACGCCTAGCCATTGTTCCATCAGGATTCATAATTTCACAAATTACACAAGCAGGAGTAAGACCAGCTAATTTACACATATCAACCGTTCCTTCCGTATGCCCTGTTCTAACTAATACACCGCCATCTTTTGCTATTAACGGATTAATATGACCAGGTCTTACAAAATCACTTGCAACTGCATTTTTATTTGCAAATAATTTTATAGTAGCATCTCTTTCGCTAGAACTAACACCTGTACTTGCCGTTTTAATATCCACCGTAATAGTAAATGCCGTTTCATGATTAGAAGTATTTTTAGGAACCATTAGCGGTAATTCAAAATGCTCTGCAATTTTTTTATCTAGTGCTACACAAACAACGCCCCTAGCATGTGTTAATGTGAAATTCACCTTTTCTGGTGTGCTAAATTCTGCTGGAAAAATCAAATCACCTTCATTCTCCCTATCTTCAGCATCTAGCATTATCAACATATTTCCTTTTTTTAATTCTTTTATACCTTCTTCTATACTAACAAAAGACATATTTTTCCTTTTAATAATTATTTTAATTAAGTGTATGTAAAAATAATATATAAATGTTTAGAAATACAAAAAAAATAAGTAAAAATTATTTTTTTAAAAATTTTACTTGACAAATATATTTTTTTGATATATAATCACGCTTTCAATTTGCATTGGGGTATCGCCAAGTGGTAAGGCAACAGGTTTTGGTCCTGTCATTCAGGGGTTCGAATCCCTTTACCCCATCCACTTTTTTTGTCGCGAAATAGAGCAGTGGTTAGCTCGTCGGGCTCATAACCCGAAGGACGGGGGTTCAAATCCCTCTTTCGCAACCATTTTAGCATAATTAGAATACTTATTTAATATATAAATCTTTATCAGACTTCTTTTTTATATAAATGTTTAGAATTTTAACATCTTTAAACTTAAAAAATTCTTAAAATAGTTTAGTTTTATTTTACTTTAAAAATGTTGTTTTTTTATGTTGGTTTATTGCTTTTCTTAAGTGAAACTTAATAAGGTTAAAATGCCTATGTGATAGGCGTTTAAGGGGCAAATTTTTAAAATCTCGCAAATTTGTATAAATAAGACAAGGCGGGGTTCGTTACGGCGTTGGGCTCACGCCCCCCGCCATAACTCACGCCCTTTATTGCTCTTTTTATATAATTTAGCATTATATTTTATAAACTCTAAGATATAGCTTTTAAATAAGCGTAATTAAGCTTAAAGTTATTAAGGGCTAATAAGAAAGAGTTATCATTGTTTTTAGTAGATTTTTGAAATAAAGGGCGTTTTTATGCGTTAGAATAGGTAGAGTGTGAAAAACTTCGTTTTTCAATGCTTCCACTCACACGCTTTGGCGTGTTCGTTGTTAATTAGGGGTAAACCCCTAATAACCCCAATTGAAGTTTTTTTATTTACTCGGCTTTCTGTAAATCATCATTATTATTAGGAATAATGATACTTTCTAAAATGCTATTAATTACCATTTTTGAAAGGTTTTTATTGCGTGTTAAATAGTGATGAGTAGTAGTAATGTTAGCGTGTCCTAGTGTAAGCATTACGCTTTCCATACTAAGTCCTAAATGATTAATAGCATAAGTTCCTATTAAATGCCTTATGTCGTGAAGTCTCATTTTTGGTAAATTGTTTTTATTTAAAAAGTTATTCCAAGCTCTGCGTAAATCTATATATTTATTTGCTGTATCTGGATTTGTGAATACATAATCTTTAGGTGAGTTAAATAGAGTATTTTTATAATGCTCTTTTAATCTATATTTTAATAAAGGGGTTAATGAATATTCCATAGTTTTAGAGATTTTACAATTTTCGGAGCGTATTATATAGCTTTCGTTTTTAAAATCTATATCTTTCCACTTAAGGCTTAATACTTCGTTTTTTCTTCTTCCGTGTAGTAAGAATAAAAAAATATTACTATACTTATCTTTATTATTAACAATGGCTTTAATTATATTCTTTTGAATATCGGTTGTATGTCTAAAATAAAGCTATTTTTGGTTTATAGCCTTTTTTAGCAATTTATAAAATATCTTACTAAAAACCTTAAACTTAATTTATATCTTGATTAGCTGCAAAAAATCTCATTGTTGCAATCTCATCTAACTCTAATGCTTGTTTTTTTTCAAATTCTTTTTTCTTTTTTTTAATTTCTTCATCGTGTAAGTATTTTATTTTCTCATAATCTAGCGAAGCTTTTTTATACAAATGAGTAAAATGCACTATCTCTTTTTCACATAAACTAATTTTTTCTAGTAATTCTTTTTGTTTATTTAAATTAAAAAAAATCGCTTCATTTGCTAATTTTATTTCAAGTATAGTTTTTGGTTCTGGATATGTGTCTAATTCTTTTTTTACTAATTCAAATTCTTGTTCAATTGCAGTTTTTTTAAGTTTTGCTTTATTTAAAGCAAGCTCTGCATTTTGTAAAGCTTGCTTTTTTACACTTAATATTTGTTTAAATTTCATAAAATGATTGTATCTTCACGCTCAGGAGAAGTAGAAATCATTTTTATTTTTACACCAACTAATTCTTCAATTTTTGAGATATATTTTTTCGCATTTACAGGTAAATCATCATATCTTCTAATTCCATAAATTTTACCAAAGCCATCAACACTTTCATAAATTGGTTTTACATTTTCTAAATCAGCTGGAACATAATCAATTATTTCGCCCTTATATTCATATGCTTTACAAATTTTAATGCTATCAAAATTTTCTAAAACATCTAATTTCATTAAAGCAAGTTCGCTAAGCCCGTTTAATCTAGCAGTATATCTTACAGCTACTGCATCAAACCATCCGCAGCGTCTTTTTCTACCTGTGCTAACACCTATTTCTTTTCCTATTTCGCCTATTCTTTCGCCCTGCTCTGTTTTATCTTCTGTAGGGAAAGGTCCGTGTCCAACTCTTGTAGTATAAGCTTTTACTATTCCTATTGATTTGCCTGCTTCATAAGGGCTTAATCCTAAACCGCTTAAAGCTCCTGCAGCAATAGTTGTTGAGCTAGTTACATAAGGATAAGTTCCGTGGTCAATATCTAATAAACTACCTTGAGCTCCCTCTAATAAGACTTTTTTATCTTCATCTAAAGCTTTCCATATAAGTCTTGTAGTATCACAAATAAATGGTGCTAACATTTCTTTATATCTTTTAAGATTAGCCAACAGCTCATTTGCATCAGGTGCATTTACGCCTAAAGTATCAAAATATGGTTTATTTATCACAAAATCTTTCAAAATTGCATTACAAAGTTTTTCAGGTTCAAGCAACTCACTTACTCTATGCCCACTTCTTGAAATCTTATCAGAATAGCAAGGTCCTATTCCTTTACCAGTCGTTCCTATTGCATTATCACCTTTAAATTTTTCTTTAGCGATGTCAATTTGTGCATGATAACTTAAATTAAGATGAGCTCTATCACTAATAAATAATCTACCTTCTAAATTATCAAATTGAGCCATTTCTGTAATCAAAACTTCAGGATTTAATACAACCCCGTTTCCTATTACATTTTTGCAACGATGATGCAAAATACCACTAGGTAATAAATGTAAAGCATAACGAACTCCATCAACCCAAATAGTATGACCTGCGTTGTGTCCTCCTGCACTCCTACATACAAAATCATAGTTAGCGCATAATTTATCTACAACTTTGCCTTTACCTTCATCTCCCCACTGAATACCTACTAATATGTCAGCTTTGCTCATATATATCTCCTATAAAAATATTATTTCCGTTTTCATACATTTGCATAATTTTATCTCTATTTTTTTCTTTCACTAAAGATACTAATCTACTCATATAATCTGCTTTAATAGCCAATTCTTCATTAGTAAAATCAAAATTTCTAATATTATTTAAGAATTTATCAAAATCTAAATTATCAAAAGATTCGTTATTGTTAATTCTATTGCCAATTACTTTATAGTAATATTCACAATACAAAATATCTAAATTCTCATTATTTACAATTCTATTTTTGCAAAATACAACAAAATTATCCAATTCTGCTGGGTCGTATTCTTGTCTAAAAATTAAACAATATAAATTCTCACCTAAAGAATTCTTAGTTACAACATAGCTTAATTTATTAGGATGCAATATATTATTAAAGTCTTTTAAATAAACAATATCCTTAATAGAACAAGTTTTGCCATCTAATATATTTGCAATAATTTTATCTTGCTCTTTTGCTAACAAGTCTTTTAAATATATCTTAGGTACATTTTGAGTATTTAATAAATTTCTTAGTTCTTTATTAGCACTAATACATTTAAATTCTTTATCAAATATACCTATGATAGAATTACTTTGTTTATAAATATCACTAAAAGATATAGGTTCTTTTATTTCATCTTCTAATATATCTTGTTTTAATAAAGCAAGATGAGCTGTTATATTTAAAAACCTAGCTTGTTTACTATCATAATTATAATCTCTTGAAATATTAAAGCTAACTTTAAATTCTGCATATCTACCATTATTTTGTCTTAAATATAAATTTTGTTCAATTACTTTAGAATAATTTGTAAAACTATTATCTTTAAGATTTTTTAATTTTAATAAAAATTCAATATAAGCAGGATAGCTACTTTTATGTAAAAGCTCTTTAAAATAAGTATAACTTAAAGCTGTATAGCCTAAAATTCTATCTATATTTTTACTACAACTTCTTATTTTTAACTTACCACCTTTAAGGGTAAAATTCATAGTAATAATGAAACTTTTTTCTAAAGCTTCATATTGAGATTTAATATTTTCATAACTTTTACTAACCATATTAGTATCTAAAATCATCAAAATATCGTAGCAAAATCTCTCCGATCTCATAACGAATGGATATATTTTAACTTCTTTAAAGTCTTCTCCATTCACATAGTGTTCAGTTTGTATATAAAATCCTTGATTTTTAATAGAATTTTGCATATTGTTTGCAAAATTTATCGGGTCTATAATGGTATCTCTTTGCTCTTTTTTACCAAGCATATACAAATTCATTTTAGACATACCTGTAATTTTTTGATTATAAAAATCAAGTGCTGATTGATTTGCTTTAAAAATCTTAGCCGTAAAAGCATCAATCATTAGCATAGGAATTGTGCTTTTACTAAACATAGAGCTAAGTCTTTGTTCTAATTCTCTATATTCTTTTTTAATATCTTTATATTCAAGAACTGAAAATGCCGTTTGTTTTTGCAAATCTTCTAAATCAGAGCCTTCTATTAGCTCAAAATTTTGAAACTCATCAATATCGCTAGCACCTTGTAAATCATAGCAATACCTTACTTGTCTTACTAAACCATTTTCAACCAACATAGAATCAAGATAAGCGTTCCAAAAATACATAACTAATATTATTAGCAAAAATGCACTTAACACAAAATAATAATTAAAATACTCGCTTACAGATATAAAGCTTCTCACATTAAAGCCGCTATATTCTACTTCTTTAATAATATTATCAGAATTACTTGCTGTTTGATAAATTCCAGATAAATACCAATAGTAACTAAACTCATTTACATTGACAGATAAATCTAATTTTGATTGATTACTTGAATACAAAACATTACCAAAAGAATCTACCAATATATAATCAGTATTAAATTTATTCACACTTTTTAAAAGTTCTTTTAAATCAAGCTTTGCAACCAAAAATGTATTTTTATTATTCTCTAATTTTTTTGCAAAATATATGCTACTTTGTAAGTCTTTAGTAGTAATTAATTCGCTAATATAAGTAGTTTTGCCAGTTAAATTCCTAGTATTAATTTCTATGAATTTTTTTAAAGGGTCAACTTCATCACTGCTAATTTTATCTAAAACTTCTCCATCTTCATTAAGATAATAAAATGCTGAAAATGTATTTAAGTCTAAATTTTTTAAACTAGGATTCATCTCAAGTGCTTTTGAATATAAATCTAGTCTAATTTTATGCTGTTTTATAGCATTTTGAATACTATGAGAAATCAATTTGTTATTATTAATTAGTTTATCATTGACTGTTGTAAAATTTACATAAAAACTAAAAAATAATACTAATACAAGTAAAATAAAAGTAATAAAAAAATTTTTTCTTAAAAGCCAAATTATATTATTAAACTTAAGCACTTAAATCCTTCTTTGATAATTCGTTTTTAAAATAACCCTTAAAATATAAACTAATTATAAGTGATGGTAATAAAAACAAAGAACCGCATAATAATAAAATCATAACTAAAACAGTCAGTAATCCAAAATAAATAGTAGGTGTAAAATTAGAGCTCATCATAAGACAAAATCCTAAAACAATAGTGCAAGTTGTATAATAAAGTGCTGAACCAATACTTTGATGACTTGCCCTAATAGCATCATTTAAATTCCTTTTTTTGATTTCTTCTTTAAATCTATGAACATAATGTATTATATCATCAACTCCAATTCCAATAGAAATTGCTGCAATTGTAATACTCATTAAATCAAGACTTAACCCGCTAAAAGCAATAATCGCAAACAATAATGAAATAGGAATCAAATTAGCAATTATTCCAATAATACTAAATCTTATATTTCTAAAAATTATTAAAAACAATGCAAATAAGCTAAGTATAACAAAATTAAGAGTATCTACTTGAGAACTTATAAGTGAGCTTAGCATATTGTTATAAAGCACCATAACTCCACTTACTTGAATATTTATATTATCATTTTTTGTAAGTTCTCTTAAATTATCATTTAAATCTTTTAAAAATTTAGCTCTTTTTAAAGTTTTATCACTATCAACCATTCTAATTGCTATTCTAAATTCTTTTGATTTTTCGTTGTAATATGGATAAATAATTTGCTTTTTAGTGCTTTCTTCAAGGTTATTTTGCAATATATTTAGCAAAAAGCCATCAATATCTTTACCATTATTCATAGATTTTGCAAAATCTAAAAGCGAATAAAGGCTTAAAACACTACCTACATAATTTTGATTTTCTAAGAAATTATGAATTTTTTTTAGAATTTCTACTTTTGATGGTGTTAAATAATACTTATCACTATTATCTAAAAATTCAGCAAACTCATCAGCTTGTTCATCGTCTTCATCGTTAAATTTAACAATTACATCTAACGGAAGCGTTCCACCTAGTTTTTCATCAATTAATAATAAACCTTTTTTAATATCACTACTATCTTTAAAATAATTCACAAAACTATTTTCAGCACTAAGCTTTGGAATTGAAACAATAGCAAAAACAACTATTATCAAGCTTACAAAATATACTATTTTTCTATGATTTATTGCAGTATTTGCACAAAACAATAAAAACTTAGGCTCTTTAGCAAAATATACATTTTTAAAATCTTTTTTTGCAAGTAACAAATAAGGCAAATATAAATAGCATAAAAGCAAACTAACACTAATACCAATGCTCATCATAACGCCTAATTCACTAATAGGTTTTATTCCTGAAAAAACAAGACTTAAAAACCCAACTACGGTTGTTAAAATAGCATAAAAGCTAGGTTTTGCCTTAGCTAATAATGTGTGTCTTACTTGTGTTAATCTATCTGTATTTTTATTAAAGTTTATAAGTTCTGAAAAATGAGATAATAAATGCACTATAACAGAAATTGTAATAATTAAAACCAATGCTACATAATTACTTGAAATAACGGTTATATTATAACCCAAAATCGCCAAAATTCCCGTCGTGCTAAAAAGAGAAATTAAGCATATAAACATACAAACAAATACAAAATACAAACTTCTAAAAAATATAAAAATAGCAATTGATAATAATACAAATAACCCTATTCCATAAACATATAAATCAGATTTAACATAAGCAATCATATCACTTGCAATAACGCTCATCCCACCTAAAATCAAATCATTATCAAGCGCAAATTGCTTTAATGTAACAATCAAATCATCTGGGTTATTTGCATATATTAAAAAATCAACAACTGAATAATCTTTGCTAATTAAATTCTTTAAATAAAATTTATTTTTACTTATTTCATCTTTAGCTTTTAATAAATTAGCTCCTTCATTTATACTTTTTCCATCACTTAAAAATAATGGAGCATTTAAAATACTAAGAACTGATTTAACACCATCTATTTTTAATAGTTTTTTCTCTATATTTTGAAGTTTTTCAATACTTTCAATACTAAAGACATCGCCTTGGCTTTTATAGGCTAATACTAAAAAATCTTGAGAACCAAAAGTTTTTATACTTTCATTAAATAGTTGTAAATCCTTATCATCTTCTAAGAAAAAGCTAGTTGATTTTGCTTCAACTTCTATCTTAGTAGAATAATATGATAACCCTAAACAAATTAATAGAGTTATCATAAAAACTTTTTTAGAATTTACAAGAAGAAAATTAATTATTTTATTCATTTAAGCTTTTCAAATAAGCCATTAATTCCACTCTGTTTTATAATATCTAAAAACTGAGCTCTATAACTAGCTATTAAACTTGTATTTAAAATATCAATATCATATAACTTACATTCGTTATTGATAATTCTAAACTTAAATATCATTTCTTTAACTTGTTCTTCATACTCAACTTTCATATTTGCCTGACATCTTTTATCATCTATATTAGTGCTTGTTAATTCAAGGCTACTACCTTTAACCAAATCAATTTTAGATGAAAAATCTTTTTTAAGTCTTTCTATAAAAATACTTTGAAATTCTGCTAATTTTTCAGCGCTTAACTCATTAGCATTTTTTGAAAGAACTAATTTCGTCATTAATTCAATATCTAAATCATCTTTTAATAAATTAAATAAATCTTGTGATTTATCGTTGCTATCACCCTTAAAGATATCTTGTATTTTTGCAACATCTAAAACAATGTCATCTTTAAAAGTATCAATTTTGTAAGCATATAAACTTGCTAAGCTTAAAGCTATTATTAATAATTTTTTCATTCTAATTCCTTTCGGTTTTTTTCATAAAAATCCCTTATTGTTACATAAGGATTTATACTTTTATAAGCTTCATTAATTAAAACAGAATTACTACTTGTTTTATCAATCAGCCCAAAAGTAGAAACGCTAATACTAGCATTATTAGTTAAATAAAAATTAGGCTTTAAAGCATAATCAAACGGCAATGCCAAAGCATCTCTTACATTTGAAGGTCCTAAAAATGGTAAAACAATATGCTCTCCTGGTGGAACACCCCATCTAGCAAGCATCAAGCCAAAATCACTTTCTTTTTCATATTTAAAAGGTCTTAAAATACCACCTAAACCCAATGTGGTATTACCTAAAAATGCTCCTAATTCAGCAGTTCCTGATTTAAATTCTCCACTCAAGTATAAAGTAATAAATCTAAGCGGAGACCCTAAATTATGGAAAAAATTATTAACACCTTTTTTAACTATTGGAGGAGTGATAGTATTGTAAATATTGCTAAGCGGTCTTAAACTCATATTATAAACTGCATAATTAAAACTAGTAACAGCTTTATTGTAATTATAAAATTTATCTACTCTTTCTACTTGATTAAATTCTGCTTCAAAATCATCAATTTCGTTCGCAACTACTAGCGTAATCAAAGAAAGGATAAAAAATAATTTTTTTATCACAAAATTACTCCATATTTAGTATTTTTGGCAAATAATAACAAAAAAATATTAAGAACAAACTATGAAAATTAATCTAGAAATTGAATTTATTTTAAATGATAATGTAAAAATTACAAAAAAACATATATTGCTTTTACAACAAATCAAAACAGACAAAAGCATTAGCAAAGCTGCTAAGAATTTGAATATTTCTTATAAAAATGCTTGGGATAGTCTTGATGAAATAAGCAAAGCTAGTGAGTATAATCTATTTTCAAATACTTCAAGAAAAGAAGGAAGTAAATTAAGTGCTTTTAGTGAAGATATATTAAAAAAATACGAAGAGTTTTGCAAATTTAAAGCCAAACTCAATGATGATTTTACCTATAAACTATCAGCTCAAAATAAAATTAAGGCTAAAATAGTTGAGATTAAAAATGAGAAAAATTATATAAATCTAACTTGCAAATGCGGTGATGACTTAATAAAAGCAAATATTTCAGTAGCTGCTCTTACTGAATTAAATCTAAAATTATTTGATGAAGTTATATTAATAACAAAAATTAATTTTATAGAATTAGAAAATAATAAAGAAAATAGCTTTAATGCAATTATTCAAAATATAGATATTAAAGATGAGTTAATTTATTTTACATTAAATTTCAATAATCAAATCATCAAAGCAATTGGTAAAAAAAATAAATTATGTAAAAATTACTCAATAAATGATGTAATTCAATTTCAAATTCCCGCTAAAAAAATCATAGTATCTTTATAACTTGTTACGGAATGTAACAATTTTTAATTTAATTTATAAAAATGTTACATTTTAGATAAGATTTAAATAAAATTATGTTAAAAACTTACTCAAAATCATAATTTTAAGGATAATTATGTTGGATATAACGCTTATTTTATTAGCTGCAGGTAATTCTACTAGGTTTAATTTACCTTGTAAAAAGCAAAATTTATATATAAACAAATCCCCATTATGGCTATATTTAGCAAAAGAATTTGAGAAATTATATAAGTTTTCAAAAATAATAATTGTTTGTGATGAGCCTTGTTTTTATGAAGTTAAAGAGCCAAATTATATTTATGTTAAAGGCGGTAAAGAAAGATTTGAAAGTATTGAAAATGCTTTAGAAAAAGTAAATTCTCAATATGTTTTAATTACTGATGTAGCAAGAGCTTTTATCAATCCTAATGTATTAAACGAACTTATATTAAATGCTAAAAATTATGATTGTGTTTTTCCAGCTATTAAAATTGTTGATACAATTTATAATGAAGAAAAACAATGCTATTTAAATAGAAATGAACTAAGATTAGTTCAAACCCCACAACTTAGCAAAAGCTCTGCTTTAAAATCTGCGAATTTAAAAAATTTTACAGATGAAAGCTCGGCAATATTAGCAAATAACGGAACAATAAAAGCTATAAATGGAGATGAATTAAGCTTTAAAATAACTACAAAAAATGACTTGCAAAAATTAAAATTACTCAATCTAGCAAAGCCAAGTAAAGATATTTTTGTTGGATATGGATACGATGTGCATGAGTTTTGCCACTCTAATGTAGGGCATAAATTAGATGAAGATAATAAAAATGAAGAATTAATCTTAGCAGGTGTAAGACTAGGAAAAGAATATGCTCTAAAAGCACACTCTGATGGAGATGTATTAGCTCACGCATTTACTGATGCTTTATTTGGAGCTTGTGGCTTAGGAGATATTGGGGCTGCTTTTAGCCCTGATGATGATAATTATCATAACGCAAATTCTATGCAACTATTAAAACTTGCTTATGATAAATGCAAATCTTATGGATACGAGCTAATTAATGCTGATATTACAATATGTGCTGAAAAACCAAAACTCTTAAAATATAAACAAGAAATGCTAAAAAATTTAATCACTACCCTAAAAACAAGCAATATTAATATAAAAGCTACTACAACAGAAAAACTAGGTTTTGTTGGGCGATGCGAAGGTATAAGCGTAAGCGTAGTTGTTAATATGAAATTATTTGATTGGAGCGAGTATGAGAATATTAATAGTTGAAAATGAGATTTACTTAGCTCAAAGTATGGCTTTAAAGCTAAATGATGCTGGATATATTTGTGAAGTTGCAAATGATTTTAAAGATATAAAAAACAAATATTATGATGTTATTTTGCTATCTACTAATATAGATAATTTTTTAAAAGTTATTCAAAATCATAAAAATAGCGTTATATTATTGTTAGTTTCTTATGTGAGTAGTGATACAGTTAGTATGCCTATTGAAGCTGGAGCGTATGATTACATACAAAAACCTTTTATGATAGAAGAACTTATTAGAAAAATAAACTATTTTTATGGCTACAACAAGCTAAAAGCTCAAAATACCGCATTAAGTAGCTATATAAAATCAGTTATTGATTCAAAATTTCATACAGCAAAAAGATTAGTATTTCCAACACTAATAAAAACAAATAAGCAAATCTTAGCAGATAGCTATGTTTTTAATTATGTATTTTCTCATAATGTAAATATTCATTTTACTGATTTAAGTAGCTCATTTAATCTAAATAATTTATTAGTAGGAGATAGAGATATTAGATATTTTACAAATTTTCAAGTTTTAAAAGGCTCTAAATTAGAGCAAATTATCAAGCTTAGTAAAGGGCAAAATTTTATATTTCACACTAATGGAAATGCCGATATTGAAGGCTTTAACATAATTGAGCTAGAAGACAATTCAAATACACTAGCATTAGGAGAAATTCTAACAATTGATGATTACATAAAAAATATGATAATTAATTGGCAAAAAAGCTATTCTGATACAGAACTTAGTAAAAAATTAGGATTAAGCAGAAAATCACTTTGGGAAAAAAGGAGAAAATATGGAATCAATAAAAAATAAAATAAAAGAAATAAAAATTACTGAAAAAGAATTAAGTATATTAAGTTTAATTGAAATTAATTCTTTTAATACCAATGGATATTTACCAAATAAAGAAGAAGTTTTTAAAGAATTTAATTCCGCCACAATTGATAAAAATATATCAGCCTGTACTTTAGCTTTTTCTCCTAATTATGAATTAAATGATAATATTAAAAACTATCAATTTAACAATGAAATTACATTAATATTAAATGATAAAAAAGTAGGAAAAATCACTCAAGCAACTACTTTTGATAATGATAAAGCATATACAAATATATTTAGTGCAAATACTTGCAAATTAGATAAAGAATTAAATCCTTGCATAGCAGGAAAGGTTGAGATTTTTAATAATGAATTTAAAAAAGTAAAAACTGCTCTAAATAATAAAATCAAAAAAAATAATGCCAAGAAAATAACAGCCCTAATCCTAAATGCCGACCCAATCACAAGAGCACACGAAAGAATGCTAAGATGGACTATTGATAAGGCTGATTTAGTGATAATTTTCGTAGTTGAAGGATATGATACAAATTCTTTAAATTTTCAAGCAAAAAAAGAATGCTTTGAATACTATGCGAAAAACTTTTTACCACTTGAGAGAATTTTCCCTGTGTATTTAAAAAACATAGATTTATTTAGTCCTTACCTTGACCCAAATTACGAATGTTTATTGGCAAGTTCATTTGGTGCAAATAAGCTAGTAATAGGACAAAATCATCAAGGTTTAGGATTGTTTTATGATAATAATTTAGCTCATACAGCCATAGATGAATTATCTAAAAAAACAGGCTTAGAGCTAATAGTTTTACCTGAATTTGTATTTTGTAATAAATGCAATGTAATGGTAAGCACAAAATCATGCCCACACGGAGCTCATCATCACATAAAATATCGTTCATCAATGATTAGAGAAATGCTTCATTCAGGGCTAATCCCGCCAACCGTTTTAGTAAGAAAAGAAATATCAGCAAAGCTATTAGCACACTTACACCCTAATAGATTTAAAAATGTTCAAATGATTTATGATGGATTATTTCCAAGTAATGGTATTATAGAAAAACGAAGTGATGAAGACCTTTATAAAGAGCTAATTACTTTATATCAAACAAGTTATATGATTTAAGGAGATTTTATGAATAATTTTAATGAATTTTGTGAAAAAGTTCAAAGCGAAAAAGACTTTTTTAAACCACTTGCTTTTGCTTTAGGAGTTGGGTATTTCGGACAAAAAAGCAAAGAATTAATTTATATTGATTTTGCAAATGTAAATTATATGCAAAATTTCGGCACTTTTGCTGTGTATTTTAAAGAATTAGCGCTAAATAATTACAAAAATGAAAGTGAGTTTTGTATCGAGCTTAAAGAAGAGCAAATCAAGAATATCTTAAAACATTTTGAATGCTTTGAAAACGATGGTAAAAGACACGAAAATATAATAAGTCTAAAAGCAGCTTTAAAAAATATAAAAAATGAAAGATTTTTCCTAGTTGCACTAAATAGCGATGAAGCACCTAAAAGCATTGCTAGTGTTTATTTAAAACTACATTTATTATCAAGACAATTCGTAAAACCAAGAGAGATTAATCTAAATGGAGCTTTTGGACTATTAAAAAATCTTGCTTGGAGCAATTCAAAACCTTATGAATTAGAATATTTAAGAGAATTTGAAGCTGAATTAAAATTTAGCAAAACTTATCCTGAAATTGATTTTGTAGATAAATTCCCAAGATATTTACAAACAATAATCCCAGCTGATAATACAAGGATTTTAGATACTTCTAAGGTTAGATTAGGAGCACATTTAGCTAATGGAACAACGATTATGCCAGGTGCAAGTTATGTGAATTTTAACGCAGGAACTCTAGGTTCAGTAATGTGCGAAGGTAGAATTTCAAGCTCTGCAATAGTAGGCGAAGGTAGTGATGTTGGCGGTGGTGCAAGTATTTTAGGAGTATTAAGTGGGACTGATGGCACACCAATTAGTGTTGGTAAAAGATGTTTATTAGGAGCAAATAGTGTTACAGGAATAGTTTTAGGAGATGATTGTGTAATTGATGCAGGTATTGCAATTTTAGGTGGAAGCAAGGTTGAATTGTTATTATGTGATGGACTTAAGAATGCAAATCCTAATTTTAATTTTGATAAAAATGTTTATAAAGCTAAAGAATTATCAGGATTAAATGCCCTACACTTTAGACTAAACTCAACTAATGGAAAACTTCAAGTAGGCTTTAATAAAAAAGCAATTAAACTAAATAAAGATTTACATTAAAACTAAGAAATTACGAGAAATCGTAATTTCTAAATATCACTTAAAATATGTATTTTATTAGTATTAAATATAAACTTATAAATCAATAAGAATATGCTTATAAAATTCTTTGAATTATAAGTTTATTTCTAGTTTGATATATAAATTTATGAATATAAAAGAATATAAAAACAAATTTATTTTACAACAACAATTGCTCTGCAATAAAAAAATTTATAAATATTTTAATAAAACAAATACAATCCATAAATTTGAATACTAATTTATTTTGTGAAGCTTTAAAATATCTTAGCTTAAATCTTAAAAATTTTAATATCTATTTTAATAAAAAATTCTATCAATTTTTAATACATAAATTGATTTTAAAATCTATTTAGTAGGTTTTACAAAAATTATAAAATTACATTTTAAGGATTTTAAAAACATTTTATAAAGCAAAAGCCCTTTTTATAAATCACTTATATTGTAAAAATTAAGCTCAAATAACGATTATAAATTTTGAATCTGTATTGTTTAAAGGTATTATTTTTATTCGTTATTAAGCAATACTAATTATAAATTTTATAAGCAATCTTAAAAATAAAATATGTTTTATAATTACTTATTTAATAATTCACCTACAAAATCACTCATAGAATAATTTTTATTCTCTTTAGTAATAAGCCATTTTGCTACATTAATAGCACCTTTAGCAAATATTACTCTAGAATTTGCATTATGAATTAATTCTATACTTTCATCATCTCCATAAAATCCAACACTATGATACCCTGCAACGCTTCCACCTCTAAGGCTTACTAAACCTATTTCGTTATCTTCTCTTTTGCCTTCTCTGTTAAAGCAAATCTTATGCTCTTTATTTAAAGCTTTATTTCTAGCTTCAAGTGCATTTTTTGCTAATGTTAGAGCTGTTCCACTAGGAGCATCAACTTTATGCTTATGATGTTTTTCATAAATTTCTATATCAAATTCTTTTAAAGCAAGTGCAGCAATTTTCGTAAGTTCATTTAATATTGCAACACCCAATGAAGTATTAGAAGCCCAAAAAAACTTACCTTTATAAGTTTTAGCTTTTTTAAAATATTCATCTTTAAGCCCAGTAGTTCCAACAACTAAAGCTGGTGGATTATCTAATAAGCTAGCTTTTTCAAGTAACTCAACACTAGCAGCAGGAGTAGAAAAATCTATTATAACATTAGCTTTAAAAAGCTCATTATAATCATTATTTTCCTTAGTAAAAGAATATACTAAATCAATATTCTCATCAGCCAAAGCTAGTTTTACTAGCTCCTTACCCATTCTACCATTTGCCCCAAATACTGCTAGATTTATCATTTTATTATAATAGTGAGTTTAATTTATCAGCTAAAGCTTGTTTTGCTTGAGCACCAATTACTGTATCAACTATTTCGCCATTTTTGAAAAATAACATAGTAGGAACTGAACGAATTCCAAACTCAGCAGCTAATTCTTCACAATCATCAATATTAACCTTAGCCACTAATGCTTTACCTTCAAATTCATTTGCTAATTCTTCAATAGCAGGTGCAAGCATTCTGCAAGGTCCACACCATGGTGCCCAAAAATCTACTAAAGCAACGCCTTTTTTAGCTAAATTAATATTTTCACTTGTTAATTCTTTTGCCATTTTATTCTCCTAAAAAAATATTTGTAAATAAAAATTATCATCTAACTTAGTTAATGAATATTTATTTTATTAAAGCACAATAACACAAATTACAATAAGGAAAAATTATGATATTTAGTGATGAAGAATTAATTGAACCTTGTTTAAATGTCCTAAAATCAAAGCTTCACATACTTCATAATGATGGTGGTGATTTGGAGTTTTTGGGTGTTAAAAACGGGGTTGTTTATATAAAATTACTTGGTGCTTGTCATGGTTGTGCTGCTGCAAATACCACTTTAAAATTAGGGCTTGAAAGGGCTTTAAAAGAACAAATTGATAGCAATATTTCGTTAATAAATCTTGAAGGTGGAAAGGAAGCTTTTGAAAAACTATGAAAGTTAATTTAGATAATTCTTACATAACAGATAATTCAAATGAATGTGAAAAAGGTTGTTATTTTTTACTAACCAATTCAAATTCCAAATACGAAAACGATGCAAAATCTAAAGGTGCTTTAGTAATTAACGAAGCAAAAGCAAGAGAACTTTTAAAAATCAATGAAAATATAAAAATTATAGGTATAACAGGCACAAATGGTAAAACCACTACCGCTGCTGCAATTTATTCTATATTGCTTGATTTAGGTAAAAAAGTATTTTTATGTGGAACTCGTGGGGCATTTTGTAATGATAAAAAAGTTGCGGCAAAATCTTTAACAACAGGATTTTTATTAGAATTATTATCGTATTTACAAATTGCAACTTTAAATAATTGCGAATATTTTGTAATGGAAGTAAGCTCTCACGCAATTGCACAAAATCGCTGTGGAGATATGAAATTCGCTGCTAAAATCTATACTAATTTAACTCAAGACCATTTAGACTTTCACGAAACTTTTGAAAATTATGCAAATTGTAAAGCAAGTTTTTTTCAAGATGAATGCTTAAAAATAATAAATCAAGATGCTTATAAATTTTCTTATAATGTAAAAGGTGCTATTACTTATGGTATAGAAAATCCTGCTTTATATAGCGTAAAAGCTTATACATTAATTGATGGTATTGAAGCAGTTTTTGCTGTTAAAAATGAGCTTTATGAGATTAGCTCTTCTTTAAAAGGCTTATTTAATATCTATAATCTTCTTGCAGCTTTTGCTTGTGTTAATGAATTAGTAAAACCTAATAAAGATGATTTAACTAATGCTATTGCTAATTATGCAGGGGTAATGGGAAGAATGCAAAGCATTCCTAATAAATATAATAAAGAAATAATAGTAGATTTTGCCCATACTCCAGATGGAATTGCTAATGTGCTAGAAGCAATGAAGCATAAAGAATTAATAGTAGTATTAGGCGCAGGTGGTAATCGCGATAAAAGTAAAAGAACTCCTATGGCAAAAATAGCTAGTCATTATGCAAAAACTTTATTTTTAACAAGTGATAATCCAAGAGATGAAGAACCTATTGCAATTCTTAAAGATATGATAGATGGCTTAAGCGAAAACGAATTAAAAAATATAAATATTGTAATTGATAGAAGATTAGCAATTTATAAAGCACTTTTAGCTCAAAATAAAAATGAATGTGTTATGATTTTAGGTAAAGGTGATGAAGATTACCAAGAAATAAAAGGTGTAAAATATCCATTTTTAGATGAAAAAATAGCACTTGAATGCTTATATGAAATACACAATTATGAAGAAAAAATTAGATTGAAAGGTGAATATGTTTAAAGATTTTGATTTTTCTAAAATGCAAGAAATGTTGCAAGATGTCCAAAATAAAGCTAAAGAATTTGAAAACGAATTAGCAAATAAAGAATTTGTAGCAAAAAGTGGTGCTGGAATGGTAGAAGTTAAAGTAAATGGCAAATTTCAAGTAATTGATATAAAAATAGATGATGAATTGTTAAAAGACAAATCATCTATGCAAATATTATTAATTTCTGCACTAAATGAAGCATTAGAAAGTGCAAGTTCAAGCACAAAAAATGCTGCGGCTGATATGTTTTTTAAGGCAGGAAAATGAGAAAACTTGCATTATCTTTAATGTTAGTAGCGACCTTATTTGGCGTAGAGCGACCTACATTTGATGATTATTTAGCATGTTATGAAAAAAATAAAGCAAGTATGTTAAATTACGAAGGCTTACCTGCTTTTGTGTTAGATGAAAATCTTTTAGCTGTAGTAAAATTACCTGATACAAAATTAAATTCATACATTAAATACGACCCATTTTTAAATCTTTATTTAGTAAGGACTGATTTTTCTTTAATAAAGCCAATCACAGATGATGAAACAACAAGAACTAGAAATGATTGGCTAGGAATTATTGATGCTAAAAAAGAATATATAGGACATTTAAAATATCTAGCTCAAGGTTTGTTTGAAAGAGATAAGCTTGATTTTAATACAAAAATTGGTTTATTAAATTCTCCTTGTTGCAAGGTTTTGGGTATTAGTTTATTAAATGGAGAATTCATAGGCAATCGCTATTTAAATCATTTTAAAAAATATAATGATGTTTATTGGGGCGATATTGGTGCTACATTTACTCAAAGAGGGGATAGATATTTTGTAAGTGGTATTACTTTTAATAGCAACTTAAGATTAAATGATGAAATCTTAAGCATAGATGATAAGCCTATAGAATCACTTAGGGCATTAAATGAAAGAATACTTTTTGCAGAAAATCAAAGCACTATTTATTTAAAAGTTTTAAGAGATAATGAAGAAATTAATATAAGCTCTGTTGTAAGTCCTAAAATATATGAACAACCAGTATTTACAACAAAAAAAGCAATTGTTAAAAAACAGATTTCAAATTCTTTAGGAATAACTTTAGATAATAATCTAAATGTAATAGGAATTTCAAATAAAAATTTAGGCTTTAAGCTAAAAGATAAAATCCTAAGAGTAAATAATGTAATAGTAAATACTAAAGCAGATTTTAATAAACAAATTCAACAAAGCGGTGTTTTAAATATATTAATTCAAAGATATATTAAAGACGAGAATAAAAACGGGGATTTTCAATTCTTTATAACAATTAACAAAGGAAAATAAATGTTAGAAAAAATGTCAAATAATTTAAGATTTTTAAGTGTAGATATGATTAATCGTGCAAATAGTGGTCATCCAGGCGTAGCAATGGGACTTAGTGATATTTTAGCAGTGCTTAGCACAAAAATTAATCTAAATACAAAAAATCATATAAATCGTGATAGATTAGTATTTTCAGGCGGACACGCAAGTTCTTTAATATATTCGTTTTTACATTTAAGTGGATTTAATTTAAGTCTTGATGAGCTTAAAAATTTTCGCCAATTAGGCTCACTTGCAGCAGGGCATCCTGAGATTAAAACTCACGGAGTAGAAATAGATACAGGCCCACTTGGTCAAGGTATTGCAAATGCTGTTGGTTTCGCAATGGCAGCAAAATTTGCTAGTAGCAAACTAAATAATTCGTTAAATCATAAAATATACTGCCTTTGTGGAGATGGGGATTTGCAAGAAGGAATTAGCTATGAGGCTTGTTCTTTAGCAAATGTTCATAATTTAAATAACTTAGTATTAATTTATGATAGTAACGAAATTAGTATTGAAGGCGATGTAAAACAAGCATTTCGTGATGATATAAAGGCTAGATTTAATAGCGTTGGCTTTGATGTTTATACTATTGATGGGCATAATTTTGATGAAATTAGCAAGGCTTTAGAAATGACTAAAAATGCTGAGCGTCCAAGTATTATCATAGCTAAAACCAAGATTGGAAAAGGTGCTTGTGAATTAGAAGGAAGCGAGAAAACTCACGGCTCACCACTAGGTGCTGAACTAGCTTTAAAAGCTAAAAAAGCAGCTAATTGGAATGAAGAAGAGTTTTATATAGATAGCGAAGCTAAAAATGGCTTTGAGAAAATGTGTAAAAGAAGTGATGAGTATTTTGCAAGTTGGGATAAAGCAAATAAATTTAATGATGAACAATTAGAATTTATAGCTTATTTAGAAGGCAAAAAAGATTTAAATGTGGATTTTTCTAAACTTGATTTAAGTAAAAATTACGCTACAAGAGATAGCAACCACGCTTGTCTAAACGAAATAGCAAAACAAATTCCTACATTTTTAGGTGGTTCAGCAGACTTAGCACCATCAAATAAAACTTATCTAAAAGATTATGCAGATATTAGAAATGGTGGTAAAAATATAGCTTTTGGTATTCGTGAGCATGCAATGGGTGCTATTATAAATGCAATGGCAAGATATGGTTTGCATCCGTTTTGTGCTACATTTTTAGTATTTAGTGATTATTTAAAGCCTTCAATAAGATTAGCGGCTTTAATGAATTTAAAAGCATTTTTTGTATTTTCACACGATAGCATAGGAGTAGGAGAAGATGGTCCAACTCATCAACCAATTGAGCAAATCAGCACTCTTAGAAATATTCCTAATCTATACACTTTCCGTCCTGCTGATATGGCTGAAAATATAGCTTGTTGGCAAGTAGCTTTAAAGCTAAATAATCCAAGTGCATTCACACTTAGTCGCTCAGCACTTCCAAGCTTAAATACAAGCATTCCTGATATTAGCAAGGGGGCTTATTTTATAAAATATAGCGATAATGCAGAAGCTACAATAATTGCAAGTGGTAGTGAGGTTGCACTCGCACTTGAAGTTGCAAAAGATAAAAATATAAATGTATTAAGTATGCCTTGCTTTGAATTATTTGATAAAGAATTTGATAAATCTTTATTAAAAGGCAAGATTATCGGAATAGAAGCTGCAAGGTCTTATGAATTATATAAATACTGCGATGAGCTTTTCATAATGGATAGTTTTGGCGCTAGTGGTAAAGAAAAAGATGTATTTAAATATTTTGGATTTGATGCAGAAAAAATAAAAGAAAAACTATAAGTTTAAAGGCAATTTATTTGCCTTTAAATCAATTCTTCTATTTGTAATTTATAAAGATAAGCACTAATTAATAAAAATCTAATTTTAGCACTACAGAACTAAAGGCAATTTATTTGCCTTTAAATCAATTCTTCAATCATACCTTTTATATTTGTAATTCCTAAAGATAAAGCACTAATTAATAAAGCTCTAGCCTTAACATCACTTAAATATTCACTCATAATTACACCATTTTTAATCAAATCAACTTCAGCTCCAGCATAAGCATAGGTTCTAAGACCTGCTTTACCACTTTCACATCTACTTGTCATAATTATTGGAATATTTGCTTTTTGAATAATTGGCATAGCTCTAGCCATTACATGCCCTGCTCCATAGCCACTAATTACCAAACCATCATAATTATTTAAAGCATATTCAAGCATATCATTGTCAAAATCAAGGCACATTTTTAACAAGGCTACTTTTTTAGTAATTTCTTTTAAAGGCTTTAGTTTTGGCCTTTTATAATTATTATTAAATAAATAAAACCTACCTTCTTTAATCTCTCCAACCAAGCCACGATTAAAACTTGTAAAAGTTTCAAGACTAAATGAATTGCTTTTATGGATAAATTGTGCTGAATGAACGCTATCATTTAATACACAAAGCACACCTAAACCCCTTGCTAACTCACTATTTGCTAGAGTAATTGCATTGCTAATATTAGCTAGATAATCACTTCCTAACTCGCTAGGATTTTTCATAGCACCTGTAAAAATTAGTGGCTCATCTAAATCCCAAAATAAATTACAAAAAAATGAACTTTCTTCTAAAGTATCAGTTCCTTGAGTAATAATTACAGCACGAGAGCCTTTTTTAATCTCTTCTTTTGCAAGATTTAAAACTTCAATTAACATTGAAAAAGTTATATTTGGACTTGAGATATTGCTAAAAGTTATTGCATTAATGTCTTTAAATGAACTTGTTAAATCATCAGCATTTAGGCTAGGAATTGCTCCTTCGCCTAAATTACGCATAGAAATTGTCCCGCCAAGAGATATTAAACTAAGCATTTCTTACACAATCTATTAAATATCTTACATTTTCTACTGGAATATCAGGTAAAATTCCATGCCCTAAATTAAATATATGAGCCTTATCTTTTGTAAGTTCTTTTATGATTTCAACGCCTTCTTTTATAGCTTTTTTGCTATAAAGTCTGCAAGGCTCAAGATTTCCTTGTAATACATAAGGAGTTTTTGCTGCTACTTGAAGTGGAGTGCTCCAATCAACACCTAAAACATCAATTTTTGCATCTAAACATTCAATAAAACCACCTACTCCTTTAGGAAAAGCAATTATTGCAATATGTGGGTATTTTGTCTTTAAATAACTTGCTAAATCTTGAATATATTTCCAAGCAAATTCCAAATAAGCACTAGGCTCAAGTGCATTAGCCCAGCTATCAAAAATCTGAATAGCATTAGCACCTGCTTTTATTTGATTTTCGCAGTATTCTTTTAAAACTTCAGTAATTTTTGCTAATAATTTATGTGCTAGGGCTGGATTTTCATAAATCATTCTTTTACTTTTTACATAAGTTTTAGAGCCTTTTCCTTCTATCATATATGTTGCTAAAGTCCAAGGAGCACCACAAAATCCTATTAAAGCTTTATTTGAAGCTAATTTTTCACGAGTTAATTTTATAGCGTCATAAACATAAGTTAATTTACTAGCTGCATTTATATTTAATTTTTCTACATCAATTTCACTTGATATTATCTCATCAAACACAGGACCTTCACCTGCTTCAAATCTAAGTGGTAAGCCCATCTCAAGTGGCACTACTAAAATATCTGAAAATATAATAGCCGCATCAAAATCTAGTATATCCACTGGCTGAAGCGTAACTTCGCTAGCTAATTTATAATCCTTACAAAGACTTAAAAAATCTCCTGCTCTAGCACGAGTAGCCTTGTATTCAGCTAGGTATCTACCTGCTTGACGCATCATCCAAATAGGCATAACATCACTTTTTTTTCCAAAACAAGTATCTATAAATATCATCTTTGCTCCTTAGTGTTCTTTAGATTTATTATCACTTTTATGTAAAGCCCATAATCCAAGGCAAATACACATAATACCGATTGCTAAATAAAGCATATCCATACTTGAGCTAAATTTTAAATTAAGTGCGTGTTGGAAAAAATTAACAACTAAAACCATAATAATAACTTTACCAAGCTTATCTTTTAGCTCATCTAAACTATGAACTTCTAAAACCTTGCTTTGTTTGTATTGTTTAAATTCTTCAACATCGCTTATAAATAATTCATATATTCCAAAAGAAAATATATAAAAAACTAAAGCCATTAAATATAAATCAACAGCTCCAACTATAGTGCTTACAGCTTCTTCGTGAATGTCAATATCAGCACCTAAAAAATAATAAGTATATGTAACTTTTATGACCTTATACACATCAAAACTAGCAATAAAAAATAACATAAAAGCACCTAAAAGACCAAAAATAACAGGTAAGATTGTAATAAACCTAGAATTTACTAGGAATTTTTCAAAATATTTTTCTAACATTTATTCCCTTATTTCATAAAATCCGAATTGTTGGTATTCGTGTGGTTTATTATAAAAATCTTTTGTAGTGCTTTGATAAATAGGACTTAAACTTAACTTAAAGTTATTTGAATTTTTATAAGTAGAATTACTTTGTTGTAAAAACAACCAATCTATTTGATTTTTGAAAAGTTCTAAGGCATTAAACCCACCTTCAATCATTACAAATTTAATATTTTGCTCTTGCAATTCATCTTTTAATTTTAAAGGATTTTTACCAAAAATAATTTCTCTATTAGTTTTAAAAATATTTAGAGATTTAAAATTAGAATTTAAATCTTGAAAATATTTTGAAAATACTAATAAATTAGGTGCTTTTTTGCTAGTAGAATATCTAGCATCAAGCATAGGATTATCAAGTCTTAAAGTATTGCCACAAATTATTAAATAATCTATATTGGTTCTAATTTCGTGAAAATATGTCCTTAAATACTCATTACTAATACTACCTTCATTGTTATAATTTAGATTAATTGCTAATTTAAATAAAACAAAAGGCTTATTATCTAGCCAGAATTTAAATGGAGCAATTAGTTTATCGCATTCATCTTGTAAAATCCCAAGATTTACTTTAATTCCAGCTTGCCTTAATTCATTTATACCATTTTGAGAACTATCACTTGAGCCTATATTTACTTCTTTAACTTTATATTTTATTAATAATTCATGACAAGGTGGAGTGCGACCTTGCTTACTGCAAGGCTCTAAAGTTACATAAAATACACTATCTTTTAAAGCATCTTTTCCATATTTTTCTAAGATTTCATTCACACATAATCTTTCTGCGTGAAATGTTCCTGCTTTTTGGTGTGCTTTAATGCTTAAAATCTTGCCGTATTTATCTAATACTAGACAACCTACGGCAGGATTTGGATAAGTTAAGAATTGATATTTCCAAGCCTCTTTTAAGGCTAGGTTCATATAAAAATCACTTCCTAAATTCAAGTTTTTTAACTCCAATAGCTTTATAAGCATCAATTCCTGCAGTTATCTTGCCTAATTTTAAATCAATTTGCTCTATTAAGCTATTTTGTAAAGCTCTTTCGCTATCTAAGAATTCTAAAAAGCTGATTTCTCCTTCATTAAATTTAAGCTTATTAAACTCATAAATTTCTTCTTCTAGTTTTACTATTTCATCATAATCTCTTAATTTAACTTCAGCATTATTATATTTTAAAATAGCATCTTCTATTTCTTTTAACGCAGTTTTTACTACTTTTTCATAGCCTAATACTGCATTATCTTGAGCTAAATTTGCTCTAATTACTTGCTCATCAACATCACCTAAATTAAATAAAGGTTGTAACAAACTAGCAGTAATTGAGCCAACAGGGTCAGAAAATACATTATGTGTATCTCCACTCCAACTAACACCAGCACCTATTGTAAAGGTTGGAAAAAAGCTATCCCAAGCAATTTTTGCATTATTATGAGCTATTTTTACATCTAAAATTGCTTTTGCTATATCAGGACGATTTGTCATAACAGAGCTTGGTATAGTAGCTGGCATAACAAAATCTTCTATTAAGTTATTAGCAAATTTAATTGGTTCTTTTTCTTGATTTAATCCATAAACTAAAATATCTAAAGAATTAATATACAAATCTCTTTCTAATTTTAAACTTCTTAATTTAGTTTGATTTAGAGTAAATTGTTCTTTAGTTTGTAAAAGAACTGATTTTGTAATAAAGCCTAATTTATATTGCTCTTCTTTTAATTTTAAAGTTTTTTCATAGCTATTTATAAAGTCTTCTAAAATTTCTATTTTTTTATTAGTTGCTACAACTTGATAATAAAGTTTTGCAATACTAAATCCAATAGTTTGATAAGTGTTTTCTACATCAAATTCGCTAATATTAGCACTATAAATAGCGTTATCTTTAGCCTTACCAAATTTATTTAATAAATCTATTTCATAAGATAAATTAAGACCTAAAGAATGCCCGTAAGTTGGCTTTTGGTGTTTAATTAATCTCTCATTTGCATTAATTCCAAGATTAATGCTAGGCTCTCTTTTAATCCCAACACTTACTAAATTTGATTCAGCTATTAAAAGATTATTAATAGCCATTTTAACATCTTCATTATTTTCCATAGCAATCTCAATCAAGCGATTAAGATTTTCATCTTTGCCTAAGCTTCTCCAATCTTTAATTTCAAATTTAGTATTATTATCTAAATTATTTGGAGTTTTAAGCTCATAATTATTAACACTAGAGCAAGCAGCTAAAAATAAAGCTGCGATTGCTGATATTAAAAGCTTATTCATTAATTTGCTTTCCTTTCTTTTTAAAAACCTTATCATTTAAACTCTCTAGTAAATAGAAAAATAAAGGCACAAATAAAATAGATATACTAGAAGCTATAATAATACCACCAACTAGCCCTGTGCTAAGTGAGTGTCTAGCAGCACTACCTGAACCTTCACTAAATACTAAAGGTAAAATACCAAAACCAAACGCTAAAGAAGTCATAATAATAGGTCTAAATCTAAGTTTTGCCGCCTTTATAGCTGCATCATAAGTGCTTAAGCCGTGTTTATATTTTTCTTCCATAGCAAATTCAACAATTAATATAGCATTTTTTGCACTAAGACCAATTAACAATAATAAACCTATTTGAAAATATATGTCATTTTGCATACCCCTTAAATAAGTTGCTGCTAAACTTCCAAATACTGCAAAAGGAACTGCCGTAATTACTGCAAGTGGCATTAACCATCTTTCATATTGAGCTGCAAGTATTAAAAATACAAATACCATACCTAATGCAAATGCAGTAGAACCACTACCACTAGCATTTACTTCTTCATAAGAACTTCCTGCCCAAGCATAAGAATATTCATCTTTATTCATAGTTTCATTAAACACTTCAACTATAGCATTAATAGCATCTCCACTAGTATATCCTGGAGCTGGCGAAGCTGTAACTTTTGCAGCTGGGAAAAGGTTAAATCTAGTTACTGAAAACGCTGCTACACTTGGCTTAATATCAACAACACTAGCTAAAGATATACTTTTGCCTTCACTATTTTTAACATAAATATTTTCAAGACTTGTTCTTTTATTTCTAAATTCTTCATCGCCTCTTACATTTACTTGGAAATTTTTACCTAAAGCAGTAAAATCATTCACATAAACAGAACCAAAAATTAAATTTAAATTTGAATATATATCACTTAAACTAAGCCCTAAAATTTTAGCTTTTTTCTCATCAACACTTACTTTTAACTCAGGATAATCAGTGTTTAAAGTCGTTCTTGCTTGAGTTAATTCAGGTCTTTTTGATGCTGCTGCAAGTAAAGTATCTATATCTTTTTTAATTTCTTCATAACTTTTACCTGATTTATTTTGCACATACATTTCAAATCCGCCTGTTAAAGAAAGCCCCATAATCGGTGGTGGATTTAAGAAAAATGCAAAACCATCAGGGTCAAGCCACATATTTTTCATCCAAGTATTAGCTAAATTTTCACTATCTCCATTAATACCTAAATCTTTTCTATCTTTATAATCTTTTAATGTAATAAATGAAATTCCAGCACTTGGAGAAAGAGCTGAACTCTCTACATCAAATCCATTTAAAGAAATCATACTTTCTACTGCAGGATTATTCTTAACCATATCATAGATTTTATTATTAAAGGCTAGAGTTTTATCTAGGTTGCTAGAAGATTTTAATTGTGATAAAACTAATACAGCACCCTTATCTTCGCTAGGAACAAGTGAGCTAGGAATAATTTTTAGTAAGGCAAAAATTCCATAAAAGAATATAGCAACTACTATTAAACTTGGAATTACATGTCTTAAAACTTTTGCAACTGCACTACCAAAAATATTAATACTCCAATCAAAAAAGTCATTAAATTTTTTAACTAAATAAAAAGGCTTATCTTCATGGTCTTTTAATAATATACCGCATAATGCAGGAGTTAGCGTTAATGCAACAAAACCTGAAATACAAACAGAAATTACAAGAGTAATTGCAAATTGTCTTTGAATTTGCCCTACAAATCCATCTAAAAATGATACAGGAATAAATACCGCACTTAATACTAAAACGATAGAAATTACAGGTCCGGTTACTTCATCCATTGCCATTTTAGTAGCTGCTTTTACATCTTTTGTAATACCACTTCTAAACACACGCTCAACATTTTCTACAACAACAATAGCATCATCAACAACAATGCCGATTGCTAAAACTAAAGCAAATAATGTAATAAGATTGATTGTAAAACCAAAAACATAAAGGAAAGCAAAAGTTCCAAGTAAAGAAACCGGCACAGCAATTAATGGAATAATAGTTGCACGAAGGTTTTTTAAGAACATATACATAACTATTAAAACAAGTAAAATAGCTTCAACAAATGTTTGAACAACTTCGCTTATACTATCTTTTACGAAATCGGTAGTATCATAAGGCATACTATAAGCAACACCACTTGGGAAGAATTTGCTTAGCTCTTCTAATTTTTCTTGCACAGCTTTAGCTACTGCTATAGCATTTGCACCTGATTTTAAATTAATCATCATAGGAACCATTTTTTTACCATTATTAAGTCCGGCAAAACCATAGTTTTTAGTTCCTATCTCTACTCTTGCTATATCTTTTAAATATAAAATATTTCCATTTGGAAGTGCTTTTATTATGATATTTTCAAAATCACTTACCTTACTAAGCTTACCTTTAGCACTCATTGTATAAACAAATGGACTAATTTCTTTCATAGGTAAATCGCCTATAGTTCCTGTTGGATATTGTGAGTTTTGTTCTCTTATAGCTGCACTTACAACAGCTGGATTTAAATCATATTTATTAAGCTTTTCTGAATCAAGCCAAATTCTCATAGAATAATCTTTAGCTCCAATTACTTCAGCACTACCAATACCTTCTAATCTCTTTAACTCTTCAGCCACATTTAATGTAGCATAGTTACTTAGATAAGTTTCATCACGGCTATCATCAGGAGAATAAAACGAAACAACAGCTAAAATATTTGAGCTAGTTTCATCAACACTAACACCTAATTTTTTAACTTCTTCAGGCATTTTTGCTTGAACGCTTTGAACTTTATTATTAACATCAATTAATGCTTTTGATGGGTCTTTTCCAACCTTAAAATAAACATTTAAAAACATCAAACCACTTGAACTTGAGCTTGAAGTTATATAAATCATATCTTCAACACCATTAATTGCGTCTTCAAGAATACTTGCTACATTTTGAGAAAGCGTAGCTGCATCAACGCCAGAATAATTAGCAGTTACCCTAACCGTTGGAGATGTTACATTAGGATATTCTTCAATAGGCAAACCCTTCATTCCTAAAATACCAGCAATAGTAATTATAATTGAAACAACTATCGCAAATACTGGTCTATATATAAAAAACTTAGAAAACATTATTGTTCCTTAGTCTGCTCTTTAGGAGCTTGCTTTTGCATCATCGCACCAAATTCTGCCTTAGTTGCTATTTTTGCGCCAGGATAAATCTTTTTATAATTATTTAAAATCAATTCATCATCAACTTTTAAATCACTTGTTTTTGCGTCAATTACGGCAATTTTCTCATCATCAAAAATTGTTTTAACATGAATTTGTTTTGTTATATTTTTGTCTTTAACAAATACATAATATCCATCAATATCTTGTAATAAATTTTCTCTACTAATTACAAAAGAATCATTTTGCATAATATTGCTTAGTTTAAGACTAACAAATGTTCCTGCACTTAATTCTTGATTAGTATTTTCAAAAACCGCATAAGCCTTAGTGCTTGCTAATTCATTATAATTTGATATAAACTCAACTTTACCTTCATAAGTCTTACCATTTAAAGTAAAATTAGCTTTTGCGCTTTTTAAATCATTATTATTTCTTTTAATTTGTTCCATATTTGTATCTGATATAAAAAATGTAGCTTTTAAGGTATTTTGATCTACAATTTTTACTAATTGAGTATTATTTGCATTAGCATAGCTTCCAGCATCAACTAATGAAGCTTGCACATATCCATCAAATGGAGCTTTTACATTAGTATAATCATAGTTTAATTTAGCTATCTTATAAGCTGCATTAGCTTTATCTAAACTAGCTTTTGCACTTTTAAAGGCTGCTTCTTTTGTATCAAATTCTTTTTGACTAACTGCTTTTTTAGCATATAAGTCTTTAGTTCTATTATAATCAGTATTAGCGTTTTCGTAGTTTGCTTTAGCAACACCAACATCAGCTAACGCTAAATCCAAACTAGCTTTATATTGCTCATCATCAATCTTATATAAAATTGTTCCTTGTTTTACAAAATCGCCATCTTTAAATAATATTTTTTTAATCTCGCCAGATACTTTTGGCAAAACTACTACATCTTTGTTAGCTTCTAATTTCGCTGCATATTGATAATAAATTTCAGCATTTTCTAAACTTACTTTTTTAATATCTACAATAGAAGGTGGCATTTCTTGCTGCTTTTGCTCTACCTTGTCATTGCAAGCTGTAAATAATAACAAGCTAGCAACGAAACTTAGTTTAATAAGTCTTTTCATAAATCTTCCTTGTTGTAATTTTAAATTTTAAAGATGTAATTATAATTACATTTAAGTTAATGAAATTAACGCAAAGCCCTTAAAAATAAGATATTTACATTTTTTACATGCTCACTTAATTCATCTTGTGTAAAGATTTCTTTAGAGTTAAAAATCAAATCAAAAATCTTATTACTTCTAATCATAGAGCAGTATAAATTAGCTAAATTATAAGCACTTATTTCATTTAGAATTTCTTTTTTGATTTTTTTCTCAAATACTTCACATAAAAATCTAATTATTACATCTTTATCTGCTTTTGCACATTCTTGTTTAAAATTAATATCTTGATAAGTTCTTTCAAGAACTAATCTTAAAAATTTTGCATTATCTTCGCCTATAAAAAAATTACAATATTCATTACCAAATACATTTAAAAAATCTGGTAAATCCAAGTTGGCTTTTGAAGAAATCATAATTTTTAAATTCTCTAACCTAGTTTCTGCCCTAAATTTTAAAGCCTTTAAAAATAAATTATTTTTATTTTCAAATTTTTTATATATCGTCGCAAGAGAACCGCCAGTTACTTTAACAATATCATTTAAACTTGTATTTTCGTAGCCCTTTTCTAAAAATAGTTCAAGGGCTACTTTTAAAATTATTTCTTCTTTTCCTTCCATTTTTTCTCCTTAGGATATATAAATATTGTATCCTTTATGGTAAATATTTTATCATCATCTAAGGCATAAGCTCTTATATTAATATGCTTATGATGTTTTTTAACTTTCTTAAGCTCACTTCTTAAAATAACAATTTGTTTTAATTTCTCACCAGCTTTAACTCTAAAATCTTTTTTAGGTTTTAAAATACTAATATCATCATCTAATATTTCTAAATAAAATCTATGGTCTTGCTTGCTAGTATTGTGAAATAATATAACATAGGCATTATCAACATAATTTTCATCTTTATTTATTGTATATAATTCAGTAGTTCTATTTATATTCATAAGCATAGTTTCTTTGCTACCAGCCGTTAAAACTAACCCAATAAACATAGCACACAATACAACTATATAAACAATAGTTCTAAATCTAAAGAATTTAAGTTTTTCTTTAGTTTTTATTTCTTTTGTGCTAGACCAAGATATTAATGATGGTCTATTAAATCTTGCTTGAACATTTGAACAAGCATCAGCACATTCAAGACAATTTATACAATCAAGCTGCATTCCTTTTCTAATATCTATATGAGTTGGACATATTTTTACACAGGCTTCACAAGCTATACATTCTCCACCTATTGGTTTTTTTATAATTTTTTCTCCATCTTTATAAATAATTCCGCCACGACTTTCATCATATATAACACTTTTTGTGTCGTTATCAAACATAACGCTTTGAATTCTTGCATAAGGACAAATATAAGCACAAAAATTCTCTTTAATAAAAGTAATATCAAATGTTATAAATAAAGATAAGCATAAAACAATTCCAAATAAAAGTAAGTGTTCATTAAAATGGTCAAGATAAGTAAAGAAATCTTCAGGTGGAACAAAATACCATAAAAAATTACTTGCAGCAATTAAGCTAATTGGATAAAACACAATAACACTTGCAATTCTTGCAAATATTTTATTTCTTGGTTTATTTTGTTTATTTTTTCTGCCACTATAAATTCTAAATAATTTAGTTTGTATTAAATCTCTAAAAATTATTCTAAATATAGTTTGAGGACAGCCCCAAGCACACCAAACTCTACCAAGTAAATTTGTAATAAAAAAAATAAATACAAACATCATAATTAATAAAAATGGCATTAAATACAACTCGTTTGTATTAAAAGATATGAAAAATAAATCTAATTTTTGTTTATCAAAACTAAGCAAAAATAAATGATTACCATTTATTCTAATAAATGGAATAATAAAAACAATACAGGTAAGTAAAACATAAAATGTAGTCCGCTTTTTAAAATAATTTGTAATATTTCCCATTACGTTCTCCTTAATTTTAACTTAATTTGTAATTTTAAGATAATTTTAGTCTTTAAAAATTAAGAATAGTAAATTAAAAAATATTTTGTTTATTAACAATTTTTTTATAAATTAGCACTTTTAATTTTACAACGAAAGGAAGTGATTGCCGTGCCAGGGATTAAAGTTCATAATAACGAATCTTTTGACGAGGCTTATCGCAAATTCAAAAAGCAAACTGATCGTAACCTAATCGTAACAGAAGTTAGAGCAAGACGCTTTTTTGAACCTATGACTGAAATTCGCAAAAAACAAAAAATTTCAGCTAGAAAAAAAATGCTAAAACGCCTATATATGTTAAGACATTACGAAGCAAAGCTTTAATAAAAAGGGGTTATCCCCTTTTTAAAGGTTAGAAATGAAACTCTTAGTAAAAGACGCCGCAAAATACTTAAATATCAGCAAAGAAGCTATTTATAATAGAATTAGAAGAGGCACTTTAAAATCAATAAAAGAAGATAATAAAACCTATGTTTTAATAGAACCAGAACAAAATAGTTTAGCTATTAAAGATGAGCTATTAGAACAAATAAAAATCTTAAAACTAAGCAACGAAGAATTAAAAAAAGAAAACGAAGAATTAAAAAATAAAATAAATCTACCAGTAATTATAAAAGCAAAATGGATTTTAATAGATGAATATTTATTAAGATTTAAGAAAAAAAAGCGTGAAAAAATAAAAAAATATCTCATATCAAGGCTTTTTAAAAGTAAAAAAATAAAACTAGAAAACAATCAAGTATTTATAAGAAACAAAAAATTATCAAAGATTTAGGAGGAAAAATGTTTAAGAATTTAAATAACTTAACTTACAAAGCGTCTTTAACTGCAATTGTAGCTGGTTCATTATTAAGTGCTTGTGGTGGCGAAGAGCAACAACAAGCTAAAGGCTCATTTTTAATAATAGAAGAATATGCTCCTAAACAATACAGAATTAAAGATGAATTTCCAAGTGATGAAACAAGAGTAGTTCTAAAAGAATTAAATGGAAATGAAAGAGTATTAAGCAAGGCTGAGATGGATGAGCTAATAAAAGCTGAAAATGCAAAAATAGAAGCAAATCAAAGCTCATTAACAAATGAAAGTATTGGTTCAAATCATTCATTAGGCGAAGTTTTGCTAAGCTCTGTAGCAGGTGCAATAATTGGCTCTTGGATAGGCAATAAGTTATTTAATAATTCACATTTTAATGCAAACAAAGCTACGCATTATCAAAACCCAAGCACATATCAAAGAAGTGTAAATAGCTTTAAAAGCACACCTAGTGCAGGAGCTTCAAAAAGTAGTGGATTTTTTAAAAGCCAAAGCACAAGTGGTGCTAGTAGTTCTGGTAGTTTTGGCTCTTAATGTATATTGAAATTATAAAATTTAAAAACTTTATAGTTTTAATAAAAGCTAATGATGAGTATTTGATTTCAGTTGATATTACAAATCTTGCTACTTTAAAAGAAAAACCAAATCAAATAACTTCATTAGTAAAATCTGAACTTTTAAAGTATTTTAAGGGAGAAGATTTTGATTTTACAAATATAAAACTTAATCTTGATAAATTTTCTACTTTTACAAAAGAAGTTTTAAATGAACTTAAAAATATACCTTATGCAAACACTATAACTTATAAAGAATTAGCATATAGAATAAATTCTAAAGCCTATCGTGCAGTAGGAACTGCATTATCAAAAAACCCTTATTTAATAATACTACCTTGCCATAGAGTAATTCGCTCTGATGAAAGTCTAGGAAGATTTACTTGTGAAGTGTCTAATATGAAAGAGTTTTTAAATAAACACGAAAAAAATAATATCAAATCAAATAATTTTTAAAGTATTTTATAAGCCATTATTAATTTATAAAATACTTAATCCTAATTTAAATTCCAAAAAAGGAATTTAAATTAGAAATTTAACTTAATAATCTTTTCTAGTAAATACATAGCCTTGCATTAAGCATCTTGCAGTCCTAATAACACTCACGCTATCATTATCAATAAATCCCGTAATTGTCCCACTTGGATGAGCTATTACTAATTCATTAGAAAAGCTACTTAAATGCTCATTAATTAATGTGCCTTGTGTCTTTGCTGCCATTGAAATACATACCGTTCCTGTGACTGCAATTGATGGGTGTGGGCGTTGCATACTCATCATTCTAACGCATACATTTATATCATTTTTTGATATTTTAGCACCACTTGTGCTAGTGTAATCTTGCACAAAATCAACCAAACAAGCTTTAGGCACTGATGGATTTTTTGCTGTTGCTTCTTCTTTTTTTGCTAAGCCAATTAGCTCACTTGCTATACTTCTTACTTCTTCAATTTTATCAAGCTCGTTTTGAGAAATTTCATCATATATATTGCCACTTAATAAATCTTTAGCTCTCATAAACACAAGCGCTGCTCCAGCATCTACTATACTAATTTCAATATTGCCAAAACTTGTATTTACAACTTGTTTTGCAGAATTTGTAGGCAATAATCCTTTATTCATAGAGCCTTCAGGATTAATAAAACCTAATTTAATTTCACTAGCTGTATTTGGCACTCCTGCTATTTTAGTATCTCCTGCTGGTTCAAAACTTTTTAAATCATCGCTTAATTTGAATCTAGCTTTTAAATATTTATTTGTATTGGTATTTAAAATCCTAACGCAAATTATTTTATTTTCTAAATCACACTCATCTTTTATAATGATTTTTTCATACATTTTAGAATCATTTAAATCAATCAAACCCAAATCATAAGCAAAAGCACCAACGCATGAGCTAATATTTCCACAATTACTATTAAAATCAACCATTTCTTTATCAATATTTACTTGAGCGAAAGTATAAGTTAATTCATTATTTTTAATATCAACTATAGCTACTTTTGAAGTTACTGACGCAGCACCACCAATTCCATCAATTTGCTTTGTAGCAGTCCCCATAACATCAGCTAAAAACTCGCCCCATTTAACTCTTGCTGGCATATCCTTTTCATAAAAACAAGCAGCTTTAGATGTGCCACCTCTATAAATACTACATTTAAATTTCTTCATATTTTCTCCTTTTAATTAATGTAAATAAATCCGTCCATTATTCTTCTTGCACTTCTTTTAAGTCCAACACCTATGATTTTACCACTTTCTATCTCTACGCTAACATCTACTACGCCTAAAAAATGTTTAATTTTTACATCTTGAATACCATTTTGTATCATAGTTAAACCACTAAGCTCATTTGCTAAAGTGCCATTTTCTAATGCTGCAACGGCTAAATTATATAATCCACTAGCAGGCGAGCTTTTATGAAGATTTCTAAGACTTAAAACCCTAATTCCTATATCAAATTCACTTTTATTATCAGATTTAAAAAGTGCTGCTATTTTTGGTATAGCTTGATTGTTTTCTAAATCATTTTCATCTTTAGCAAAACCTAATTTAATAGCATAAAAATCTCTTAATTTGTTTAAATCTTCAATAGCTTTTAAAGCACTAAAATCATTATAATTTAAATTAAAATCTAAATCAAATTCCCTTGCATCAACATATAAAAATGGATTTATTAAATCAAGTAAAGTAGCTCTATAACCATTAAAATTGCTAATTTTTCCTAATGGATATTTAAGTCCTGTTTGTTCAGCCCCTGCATTTTTAATAAAAACATCAGCCAGCTCACAACCACCAAAAACTCCTTGCATAATACTAGAACCTTTTTCTACAAATTCTCCATCTTTAATCTTAGCTTTAAATTCAATAATTTTTTGAATATTTGTATTGTAAATTCTAACACATACATTGCTTGCAAACCTATCAAAACTAAATAACTTTTCATTAATAGCATAAGCTCCAACAGCAGCTATTAAATTCCCGCAAGTGCCTTTATTATCTATACTATCTTTCATAACCCCAGCTTGAAAGAATTCCCACTCAATATCATAATTTTTATTATTTACACTTTTTACAACGCATATTTTATTGGTTGATGATATAGAACCACCTAGCCCATCAATAGCGTTTTGGTTATGACAATCAATAGATTTTTTAAATATATCAGCCCAAGTGCTTTTATCTTTAGGCAAGTCATTTGCGTTAAATATTAGCCCCCTACTCGTGCCACCCCTATAAACACTGCATTTAATTTTCATAATTATCCTTTAAATTTATTTTCTATATCCATCCACTTATCAAATTCACATATTCTATTTCTTTCTTTCATAGAAATCATTAAATGTTCTGCATTATCTGTTCTGCCTGTAGTTTTTAGATGATTTAATAAATCATTCATACCTTTAATAGCAGCTTTTAAAGTAGCATTTGCATAAAGAACTATATTAAAGCCCATTTTTTGTAATTCATCATTGCTTAATATCGGAGTTTTGCCACCTTCTACCATATTTGCAATATGATAAGCTTTTATTAATTTAGGAAGACTTGCCATTTGTTCTATGCTAGTAGGAGCTTCTATAAATAATATATCAGCTCCACTTTCTAAATACGCATTAGCTCTATTAATAGCATCATCAAAACCATTAACAGCAATTGCGTCTGTTCTTGCAATTATTAAAGTATCATATTCTAAGGCGTCTTTACAAGCTTTGATTTTCGCACACATTTCATCTTGAGATATTAATTTTTTCCCATCAAAATGCCCGCACCTTTTTGGTAGTTGCTGGTCTTCTATTTGAATTGCTGCTATTTTGTTTTTGCTAAATTCTTTTGCTGTTCTATAAACATTTAAAGCATTGCCGTAGCCATTATCTATATCTGCTATTACGGGAAGATTTGTAGCATCGTTTATTCTCTTTGTATTTTCTAACATTTCATTCATACTAACAAGTCCTATATCAGGAAAACCAAACTGCATATTTGCCATACCTGCTCCTGTAGCATAAACAACTTTAAAACCTGCTAATTCAATAAGTCTTGCATATAAAGCACAAGAAGCTCCTGGTGCTACTAAAATTTCTTGTGAATTAAGTGCTTCTTTTAAAATTTTTGCTTTCATTAGCACTCCTTTTAAAAAATGCTTAATCTTAACACAAAATTTTAATTTTTGATATTAATTGTTAATTAATAAGAAATAAGTGTGTAGAATTGTAACAAGATGATTTAATTAAAAATCATCTTTTTTACTAAAGGCATTAATAATATATCCTAATATAAACATAACAATCACAGGTATAACCCAGCCAAGCATAGATGAGTAAAATGGCAACATTTCTAAATATTTAGCTATACCTAAATAAGATAATATTTTTTCATCATTTATGTTTAAAATTGAGCTATCAATTGCGTTTAAAATTCCTATAAAAGCCGCAGTATAAACGCTAAATCTATAAATGATTTTGCTCTCATTTATTAAATTATTTATTAAAGATAAAATTATTAAAACTATAGCTATTGGATAAATCGCTATTAATATAGGAACGCTTACTTTTAAAATCTGCGTTAAACCTTGAATTGATAAAACAAAACTAGCAACTACCCAAATAATAACCCAATTTTTATAAGAAATCTTAGTAACACTACTAAAATAGCTAGCACTTGAGCCAATCAAACCAATCGTAGTAGTAAGACAAGCAAGTAAAGCTGTAAATCCTAAAATAAATCTACCAAAACTACCAAATAAATCATCACTAATTAATGATAATAAAATAGCCCCATTACTAGCGTCTTTAAAGGTATTACCATAAACATAGCCTAAATACCCTAAAGCAAAATAAACTATCATTAAAATAATTCCAGAAAATAATCCTGCTTTTATAGTAAGTAATGATAATTGATGTTTATTAGTAACTCCTAATGATTTTAAAGCCCCAACAACACTAATCCCAAATACTAAAGCAGCAAGCGCATCCATAGTCTGATAGCCTTCTACAAATGCTGTTGCTACTGGGTGGGTAGTGTAATTTTGATTAGGAATGCTAACATTTACTTCTGAATAAATTAAAGTGCATATAAAAAATACTGCTATTAAAATAAGTAAAATCGGTGTTAAATACTTGCCTAATGTATCTAACATAGTGCTAGGATTTAAGCATATATAATAATTAAGTGCAAAATATATAAAACTATAAAAAGCTAAATAATATACATTATATTCATTATCAACAAAAGGTAAAATCATTATTTCATAAGGCATAGTGCTAGCTCTTGGAATTGCTACTAAAGGCCCTATGGTAATATAAATAACTGCTACAAAAATTACTGCAAATGTTACATTTACTCTACTTGCTAATTCTTTTAATGTTCCTGCTTTAGCAACTGCAGCAACGCCTAAAACAGGTAAAGCAACACCTGTTACACAAAAAAACAAAATCGCTAAATAAAAATTACTCCCCGCATCCATTCCTAGTTTTGGTGGCAAAATAAAATTCCCAGCACCAAAAAACATAGCAAACAGCATTAATGCTACTACATAAAATTCTTTTTTTCCTATTTTTGTCATATTTCTCCTTAGATTTTTTTATAAAAGACTTCTCACACCTTTTGAATTAGGTTCGCTCAAAATTCCTTGCTTTTCGCACTGCTCTACAATATTAGCAGCTCTATTGTAACCTATATTTAATTGGCGTTGAATATAAGAAATACTAGTTTTTCCACTCTCTTGCATAATTCTTACAGCTTCACTGAATAATTCATCTACACTATCATCATTATTTTTAACATAGGTTTGAGTAAAGCTTGAATCTTGTAAAATACTCTCATCATAATTTGCTTTTTCTTGTTTTTTTAGGTGCTCTACTACTCTAATTATCTCTTCTTCACTTGCAAATGGAGCGTGCAATCTTACTATCTGACTTGTTCCTGGTGGAGTAAATAAACTATCTCCACGACCAAGCAAACTCTCAGCTCCTTTAGAATCTAGTATAACCTTACTATCAACTCCAGTTCCAACTTTATAGCTTAATCTACTAGGTAAATTTGCCTTAATAAGACCTGTTATTACATCTACACTTGGGCGTTGTGTAGCTACTATTAGATGAATTCCTGCTGCTCTTGCCATTTGAGCTAATCTTGCTATATAAGTTTCTACTTCTTTTCCGCTAGTCATTATTAAATCAGCCAACTCATCAATAATAATTACAATATAAGCAAAAGGCTCAAGTCCTAATTTAGGTGCTTTTTCATTAAAACTCTCAATATTTTTAGTATAAACGCTAGCCATTAATTCATATCGTCTTTCCATCTCTAAAACCATATTTTTTAAAGCTAAAGTTGCTTTTTCTGCTCTTGTAATTACAGGAGTTAATAAGTGCGGAATATCATTATACATTGAAAATTCAAGCATTTTAGGGTCAATCATCAATAACCTTAAAGTCCTTGGGCTATTTTTATATAAAAGACTTAAAATCATAGCATTAATACCTACACTCTTACCACTTCCTGTAGTTCCTGCTATTAATAAATGCGGTAAGCGTTTTAAATCAGTTACAAAAGTATTTCCTACTATATCCTTACCTAAGGCTATTGTTAATTTGCTTTTAGATTTTGAAAATAATTCATCTTCAAAAATAGTTCTAATATTAATTGTTTGAGAAGTTTTATTTGGAATTTCAATCCCTACCACATCTTTTCCTGGAATTGGTGCTTGAATTCTAATACTTGTAGCCTTAAGTGCCATAGCTAAATCATCAGCTAAGCCTGAGATTTTGCTAAGCTTTACATCAGCAGCAGGTCTAAACTCAAATGTAGTAACCACAGGACCCCAATATGTTTTAACCACATCTCCATCAATCTTAAAATGCTTTAATTTTGCTAAAAGCTCGTTTATTTTCTCATCAAGCTCATCTTCATTAATTATTATTTCTGTAGTTACGGCTTTATCTAATAATTCCACACTAGGTAGCTCAAAATCTCTTGGTATTTCAATTGCTCCTAATTCAATATCTTTTAAAATTGCTTTATTTTCTTCAAGCTCATTTAAAATCTCTACTTTTTTGCCTTTTTTAGGGACAAAACTTTGAGAATCTTGCTCATCTACTATCAAAATATCTTGAAAATCATTAGAATTTAAAACAGGAATTTCATTTTGTATTTCTTCGGTTTGCTCTACTGATTTTTCTTCTTTTATTTCGTTTTTAACTATTTTAAAATCATCTTTATTAATGCTATCTTTGTTTATTTTCTGCATTAAAGGCTCTAAGATTATTTTTGGCTCACTAATTATTTTGCCTTGTTCGTTTGTAAAATTAATTTTAGTCTTTTCATCTTCTTTAGTGGTTTTTATTTCATATGATTTTACAAATCTAATATTGCCTAAATCACTTAAAATTTCTTCTTTTGGTTTTGATTTGTCTTCTTTAGGAGTTTTTGTTTCTTTTATGATTTTTTCTTTTTTAATAGGTTTTTCTTTGCTTTTAAAAAGATTTTTGAACTTATCTTTATCTTGTAATTTTGAATAAATATAAGAATGATTAAAATAAATTAAAACAAATACAAGCAAGATAAAAAATACAATATTTACAAAACCTAAAAAGCTAATAATTCCAAAATCAAAAACACTAGAAAAAGGTAAAGATAATATCAAAATACTACAAATTATATTGGCTAATATTTTTAAAGCATATTTAAAAGATTTATATACAAATAAGTAATTTCCTACAAATGCTAATAAAAAAATATAAGAAAGATTTCCAAAACAAATTCTTAAGCCCTTGCTAAAATAAGCACTTGCTAAAAACAATCCATTAGCTTCGGGCAAAAACAGCCCGAAACTAAAATAAAATAATATAAATGAAACAAATATAAATATAAATTCTTTTTTCATCTTACATATAATTTAATAAGCTTAATTTTGAAACCTGCGCACTAGCTTGTAAAGTAGCTTGTAAGGTAATTGTCGCTTGCATTAGCATTAATTGGCTTTCTACAGGGTCTGAATTAAGAACCTTTGCCTTAACTTGTTCAACATTTACTTTCATTAAATCCGCTCTATCTTGAGAATTTTGAATACTTGTTTGAGTTGCACCTATTTTTGTATGAACTTTATTAATATGATCTTGTAAATGGTCAATCCTTTTTAAAGCTCCTTGAATACCAACACTTTTTAACAATTCAGGATTATTACTATCTGCTCTATAATTTCCATTTCTAACAGCTTCTATCATCTTATCAAGGTCTTTTATAATATCAACCCTGCCTTCATCAACAATTAAAGTAGAATTTGTATTAAAATTAAACAAATCTCCCTTTTTAGAACCTTCAGCAATAGCCACACCATTAGCATCATTTCCAAAATCAAATTCATTAGCGTTCATAGTATTAGCGTCAAATATAGCTAAATCTATTTTAGTAGTAGTCGCACCTTTGTCTATTAAAGTCATTTGACCTTTTTCATTAAGACCTACATCAACTGAATTTTTAGAATTAATTAAAAGCCTTTCTAATTCTGCTTTATCATCATTATTTAAAATCATAGGAGAATTAGCTTGATTTGGATATTTTGGCACTAATTGATAATCTTTAGTTGGGATATTATCACTAGCAAACATAGAAATAATATCTCCTAATTGCTTATATGTTATATTTTCAGGATTTGTCTTAACACTATCTGAAATATGCTGATTATTATCATAAACCACATTTGTAATAGGTAAAGTTACTTTTTTATCTTGACCATTTTGTTTATAACTAGCCGTTGCAGTGCCTTGAGTAATATTAAAATCTATTGAATAATGTACCTTATTTTTTGAAGTAATTTCTAGTTTTAAAACACTATCAGGTCTCGTGTTATCATTTGGATTTAGTTTTAACGTTCCTTGCGAAGCCTCAACTAATTTAGTCTCATTAGTAGCTACATTATTATTTTTATCTACTTGAGCTATGTTTGAGCTTAAGATATTATCTTTTTTACTAAATAAAGACCTAGAATAATCAATCCCATCGCTAGTAAAAGAAGTATCAATATTACCTGTATTTGTAAATTCTAAAACAAAAACATTATTATTATTTCTTAAATCATTTGGATTAGTTACACTTGCTAACTCACTTTTAACAGGAAAAGGAATGATAGGCATTGGTGGTGTATCAGGTATTTTTGGTGGATAAATTTGTCCGAAATCATCAGCCTTAGCAGTAGCTGCAAACATAGAAAAATTAATTCTACTTTCTTGATTTTTTAAATCAGTAATTTCTATTGTTCCATTATTGCTAAGCGTTACATCTACTACCTTATTTTCCTTAGTATTTCCATATAACTCACCTATTTTATTAAGCATAGCACCAACATCTTCACTAGCACCCATCTTAAACTTAGCTTTAAAACTCTCACCATTTCCCTTAGTCCCACGAACATAAAAATAAGTATCAGGAAATCTTCCTTCATCATTTTTTAAAAAATGATCATTCACATTAAGCTCTTTTCCATTAGCTTGTGGTTTTAAATATTCTTTACCAATTAAGTCTTTAATCTTACTATCTTGAGTAATATAATGCACTTCTTCTGGTTTATTAATATCATATCTTCTATCAACCAAACGAACATTTGTGCTGATTATTTTTTTGTAATCATTATCAACACCTTTCATAAGCTCCTGACCTGAAATATTGTAATCATTATACACATTAGACCCTAGTAAAACTTGCATATTTTCATCATTGCCATAATAATTACCCTTTTCATCAAAAGGCTTAGTCCCAACATTAGTTCCACTGAATAAATATTGTCCGTTAATACTTGTATTTGCAATATTTACAATATGATCTCTTATTTTTTGTAAGTCATTTGCTAAAGCGTTTAAAGAAGTATCAGAATGAACTTCGTTTGCACCTTGAATTAATTTGTTTTTAAATTGGTCTAGTGCCTTACTCATTTCATCTACTGCTTTATCAGAGTTTTTTGTAATATTTATAGCTTTACTAGCAGCTTCGCTAATTTGCTGAAATGTAGAAATCTCATAAACAAGTCTTGAACCTTCTGAATAAATTCCAGCGTCATCATAAGATTGATTAATCTTCAAACCACTTGTTAATTGGTTATTTGCGTCATTTATCATATTTTGCTGACGCTGAAAATTGCCTAAATTTTGTGAATAAATATAAGAGCTTGTTATTCTCATTCTTTTTCCTTGTTAATAATCTTTAGGGTATATCGGTAAAAAAATTATTTTATTAAGTCTAAAACTTCACTAGGTGTATTTGCTATGCTAAAAATATTTAAAGAACTCTCATCAATTGCACCGGAATTTAAAAGTGTATTTTTAAAAAAATCAACTAATGGTTTAAAAAATTCTTCGTTATATAAAATGATTTTATAATTTCTTAATTTTGTTTGAGCTAAGGTTAAAACTTCAAATAATTCATCTAAAGTTCCGTATCCACCAGCACAAACTATCATTACATCATTTTGCATTAAGGCTTTTTTTCTTAAAGATAAATCGCTAAATTCAATAGATTTAGTGCAATATTCATTTAATCTTTGTTCCATTGGTAATTTTATATTAATACCAATACTCTCAACCCCGCCAACTAAAAAAGCAGCTTTATTAGCAGCGTGCATAATACCACCGCCACCACCTGTAGTAATGCTATAGCCGTTCTTTGCTAGAACTTCACTTAATTCAAAAGCGTCTTTATAATATTTATTATTTTCATCAAATCTAGCCGAGCCAAAAATTGTAACTGATTTCATCTAAGACTTTCTAACCTTTCTTTTTTATCTCCGATTTTAGTAATTTGAACACCAAAATTTCCATCAACAATAACAACTTCTCCTTCAGCAAAACATTTATCCCCAACTAAGATTTCTAAAGGGTCATTTGCTAATTGGTCAAGCTCAATAACAGAACCTATATCCATTGTTAAAACATCTTTTAAAAGCATTTTTTTACTACCAATTCTAACTCTAATCGGAAGCTTTACATCCATTATTAAATTAATATTTTTTAACTCACCCAAATCCATTTTAGGCGCACTTACTTCACTTTCTTTTGTAGAATTTGAATTAGGATTTAAAAGCTTATAAGCTTTTTCATTGATAGCAAGACTTATTTGCTCATTTAAATCATTGATATTTACATCATAAAAATAAATTTTATAAAACTTAGATAAATCACACTCATCAGTCAAAAACTCACATTTTTCTAAGCTAAAATTAAACTTAGGTAAATCTTTTTGTGCATTTAATGAAGTTGAAAATGCTGAAAATATATTGCTAATTGCTTCTTTGCTAGCGTCAAGCTCATCTGTGCCTAAATTCTCATTCATTGAGATTTCTTCTTCACCCATCATCCATTCAGAAATCGCACTCATTAAAACAGGACTTGATAAAAATGCAAATTCTTTATCTTCGCTTTTAAAAACAGCTTTTAAAATAGGTGGTTTTAAGGCATTGTTTTTAATATCAAACTCACTATATTCACTAAATCTAGCACTTTTTCCTGTAAGCCCTTCAATAGTGGCAATACATTCATTTACAAATAAACCTAAAAACTCATCAATCATCTAATTTTTCCTCATCTTCCATTGACAATTCTTCTTGAATTTCTACTACTTTATCAAATTCTGCAGCCTTTGTTTTACGCTCTAGTTCGTAAGCTTCAAGTATGTTTTTAACCTCATCTTTATCAGTTTTAATTAAATCTAAAATCTTAATTGATTTTTGGTATCTATGAATACCAAATTGAGCTAAAAATACATCTTTTCCATCAACGCTCACAATAGCTTTATCATCAGCATTTCTATTTAACTTAATAATATTTCCATTCTCAAGTCCTAAAAATTCTTCTACACTAATAAAAGCCTTACCTAAAATCACTTCATAGACCATATCAGCACGACCTACTAAGGTTTTGATTTCTTTATTTCTACTTTTTTTAGCACTTGTTTCGCCTAGCATTACATCACGATTTGCTAAACGACCTAAAATTGGTTCTAAATAAATTACAGGATAACAAATATTAATCATACCGCTATTATTACCTATAGTAAGCTCCATTACAACCATTATTACTATTTCGTTTTGGCTTACAATTTGGACTACACTTGGGCTACTTTCTTTAGCTTCTACGCTAGGATACATATCAGTAATTATTGACCAGCTTTCTTTAAGCCTACCCATCATAATTCTTAAAATACTATCAAGTAAGTTAATCTCAATATCTGTTAATTCTCTATTTTTTTCACTTCCTTCTCCAGCTCCGCCTAATAACTTATCAATCATAGGAAAGGCAATACTAGGATTTATCTCTAAAACACAAGTTCCATCTAAAGGCTTGATTGAAAAAACATTAAAGCTAGTAGGATTTGGTAAAGACATCAAAAACTCACCATAAGTCATCTGGTCAACTGAATGTAGCTTTATTTCCACCATACTTCTCATCATTTGAGAAATTTGAGTAGCAAGGCTTCTTGCTAATTTATCATGAATTCCTTTTACTGCACGAAGTTGCTCTTTACTAACACGATTTGGACGCTTAAAATCATATATTATGATTTGCCTTTCATCGTTTTCTTTCTTTACTTCAGGGACACTATCGGCTGAATCAACGGAATTTAAAAGTGCGTCTATTTCTTCTTGAGATAAAATATCAGCCATCAATTAGCCTTTTTCTTAATGTATTAATTACCCTACTTTGCAACTGCGATACTCTTGATTCGCTAATTTGCAAAATTTCACTAATTTCTTTTAAACTAAGCTCTTCATAAAAATATAACTGAATAATCAATTGTTCTCTTTCATTTAATTCTTCTAAAACTTCGGTAATTTTTTCTAATAAATTTTCTTTATCAAGTCTTTCATTAGCGTCTTCATCGCTTAATACTTGTAATTGTTCATCTAATGGAACGATATAGCTAATTGATTGTGCTAATCTTGCTTCTTTAATCTTATCTATATCTATACCTAATTCACTTGCTAAATACTCATCACTTGGTTCTTCATCAAAATCATTTATATAATCATTTATTATTTTTTCTATATCTTTTACAATTTTTCTATTGCTTCTGCTTAAAGTATCAAGACTTCTTAAAAAATCAAGCATAGAACCATATACTCTTTTTCTAGCATATCCCCAAAAATTATCATTTTGTAAATCATCATAGCGTCTTGCTAATTTGATTAATTCTTCAGTCCCAACACCTATTAAATCATTAACATCAACACTAGCAGGCAAGCGTTCTTTTAATCTAAATGCCATAGCTCTTAATGCTGGTTGATATTTAACAGCTAATTCATCTTGAGCATTTCTTAAAGCACTTGCATACGCATTAAGCCGCTTTTGCATTATATTTCCTTGCAGGTTTTGTTTGCTTTTTGATAATTTCTAATTCACTTTCTACACTCTGAATAATCTTATCCATTCTATTTTCTCTAATTTCAAGCTCTTTTATGAAATGATTTGTGGTATTTTCATAAGCAAATTTATCAAAATTCCTACTACCTAATTTCTTTGCATCAACAAAATTAAGAACAACAAGGTGAATTAAAATATAAAAAACAAAAGTAGTAAATAAGGTAAAACCTATCATCATAAACGGATCATCAATCTTAAATACAGCACAAATAAAACCTATAAAAAATCCACAAACTGTAACAAAAGCAATATAATTATCCGTTCTCATATACCTTAAATCCTATCAATTAATCTCTTAAAAAAGCTTTTTATATTTCCTGAATCAGAATCTTTAAGCACATTTCGTTCCAATCTTGATAAAAGATTATTAGTAGCTTTTTTTAATTGATTAGTTTCTCTTGACGAACTTTGAGAAAATAAAACTCTACTTTTAATACAATCAATAACATAAGCAGAGCTTTCTAAGTATCCTAAATATTTTAATTCAGGATTATTTTTAATATTTGCTGATGCAACTTTTGAAATATTTGTAAATAAATCTAGTGCTTCTTTTTCGCTTTTTACCACATTAAAAAGCATTAAAAAATCATTTCTTACATCAGAAGTAACTTTAATAGTAGCATAAGCGTCAGTAATTGCAGCAGGATCAGGTGTAGTTACAACAATAACTTCATCAGCAATTTCTAAAAAATGTAAAGTAGTTCCACCAATACCAGCACCAGTATCAATTATCAAAAAGTCTAAATCTTCTAATAATTCAGCATCTTCTAAAAAAGCGTCAAAATAACTTGAATTATTGTATTTTAAAATCTCTCCACCACTATCACCTGGGATTAGTTTTAAATTCGGTTTTACTTGTTTGATAATATCAGCTAGCTTACATTCTCCTTTTAAAACATGTAATAAATTTTTACCTATTTTCACATTTAAAATTACATCAAGATTTGCAAGACCAATATCAGCATCAAAAAGACCTACTTTATATCCATCATTTGCAAGTAAATTAGCAATATTAGCACTTATTGTGCTTTTGCCAACCCCACCTTTACCACTTGTAATTGCAATAAATTTTGTATTTTTCTTATTTACTTTATGCTCATTTTTCATAAGCTCATTTAATTTATCAGCTTGTGTTTGCATAATTTATCCTTTAAATCCATCTAAAACGCATTTAATTAAATACTCGCTATTAGCTACTAAAATATCATCAGGAACATTCTGACCTATTGAAAAAAACGAAACAGGTTTTTTAATATTAAAAATTAATGAAAAAATATTACCAAAAGCTCTAGTTTCATCAAATTTTGTAAGTATTAAAGTATCAATATTTAAAGCATTAAAAGCATTAAAAGTCTCTTCCATATCATCATACTTCATACCTGCATTTAATACTAATGCAACTTCAATTTCACTCTCACTAGCCTTTAAATAACTTTCTAATTTTTCAATTTTTGTTTTATCATATTGAGAATTACCGGTTGAATCTATTAAAACCACATCATAACCACTTAAAGTCTCAAGGTTTTTATGTAAATCTTCTTCGGTTGATACAAATGCAATTGGTAATCTCATAGTCCTAGCATATTCAGCTAATTGCTCTTTAGCACCTAGTCTAAAATTATCAAGTGAAACTATAGCAGTTTTGTATCTTTTGCTTCCGTATGCGTATCTATAAGCTAGCTTAGCTAATGTTGTAGTCTTGCCAACCCCTGTTGGGCCAACTAACATAATTATTTTTTGTTTTCTAATAGGTGCATCAACTCTGCAAGGTATCATACTCTTAAGTAAGGTTGTAAAATATCTAGTAATTGCTTCTTTATTACTCAATAAAGCTTTTGGCATATTTTTAAGAGTTGCTCTCATAATTTCATCTAAATGAGTTTGTAACATATCACTTTTTTTTGCTTTATCATAAATTAATGCAAACTCAGGTGGAATTTCAAGATTATTTCTAGCAGGAGCAAGTTCTCCCCATCTCATACTCATTAAATAATCTACTTTGCTATTTAACTCATTTAATAATTGCTTATCATCTTTTGACTTATTGCTAGAATTAGGATTAAACTTTAATCTAGATAATTCTTTTTTAGAATTTAAATCTTGATTAAGTGGTTTATTTTCATTTTGATTTTGCTTATTTTCTATAGCTATTTTTCTATCAAAATTATCGCTTTTAAATTCTTTTAAGCTATTTTCGTAGTGTAACGCTGCTCTTTTATTTACAATTGGTTGCTTTTTTTCTTTTGTATCATTAATAGCTACAACTACTTCTACCATAGCAGGGCTTGTTGGAGTTCTTCCTTCTACTTGAGTTACAGCAACTATTTCAGCTTCATCTCCATAATAATCTCTAACATAAGCTAAATAATCTTGTCCTTTTTCTACTCTAAAACTATCTTGCCTAATTGCCATATTTTTTCCTTACATTGTTCCTAATACTAAAGTTATACTAATCCTATCTTCTGCACCATAATGTGGTAATACTAATCTCTTATCGCAATATGTTTTTTCACTAAAATAAACAATATCTAAATCAAGAGTTCTAGGTGCATTTTTAAAACTTCTTGTCCTATGAAAAATATTTTCATAGTGTTGTAAAACTTTTAAAAGCTCTCTTGCGTGAAGACTTGTTTTAACAAACATTAAAGCATTTGTAAAATCTTTTTGCTCTTTATACCCAAAAGCTTCATTTATTAATAATGCTGAAGTTTGAATAATCTTAAATCTTCTATCAGATTTTAATTTTTTAAATAATCTTACAAATCTTTCACACTCAGGCTCTATATTACTACCAAGAGAAATTAAAGCTAAATATTTATAAGCTTTATTATCCTTACTAAAATACGGATAATACTTAATCCTTTTAAAATATCTCGCTTCATTTATCTTGATATTTGGCATTAAGCGTTATTTGCTTTTAGTGCTTCTTCTTGAGCTGCTATAAATGCTCTTTGCTGTTGAACCATTTGAATAGCACTAAGTAATGCTAAATGATAACTAAATGGTCCAAAACCACTAATTGTTCCAGCACAAACAGGACTTAAGAAACTCTTAGCTCTAAATTCTTCTCTAGCATAAATATTGCTAATATGAACTTCAACTACAGGCATTCTAGTAGCTGCTATTGCATCAGCAATCGCAATTGATGTATGAGTATATCCACCAGCATTTATAATAATTGCATCACAAGTTCCTACACACTCTTGAATTTTATCAATTATTTCGCCTTCATAATTGCTTTGATAAAACTCTATATCAACATTGCTTTCTTTAGCAGCTATACTCATTTGTTCATGTATTTGAGCCATAGTCATAGTTCCATAAATTCTAGGGTCTCTTTGACCTAACATATTTAAATTTGGTCCTTGAATTACCATTATTTTCATATTTCTTCCTTTAATAAATATTTTAATGTTGGATTATAAGTTTTTAATTTTAATATAAGTTATTAAAAAATATTTTTTAAATCAATATCCAAAAAAAGAATTTCAAATAAATATAAAGATTAATAAAATTTTTACGATATGGAATATATTTTGCTAACAAGCTTAAATCAAGTTAAAGTTTTAAAGGTTAATTATGAGTATATTTTCAACACTAAATACAGGTGTAAGTGGTCTTGGAGCTGCACAAGTTCAAATATCTACAACAGGACATAACATTACAAATGCAAACAATCCTTATTATACTAGGCAAAGAGTGGTTCAATCAGCAGCAGATGCTTTACATGTGCCAGCTGGTGATATTGGACTTGGAACTAAGGTTGATAAGATTGTAAGAATTCACGATGAGTATGTTTTCACAAAAATGCGTGATAATACAAATAATTTTGAACATACTAAATATCTAAAAACAAAACTTGAAGAAGCAGCACAAAGATTTCCTGATTTAAAAGATGTTGGAATTTTAAATGATTTACAAGCTTATCAAAAAGCTTGGAATAATTATGCTAGCAACCCTGCTGATGGTGCTACAAAAATAAATCTAGTTCAAGTAGCAACAACCCTTGCAAAAGATATAAAAGCTACTAGAGATGATATGTTTAAAATGCAAAAATCAGTAAATGATGATGTAGTTTTAACTATTGAAGAAATAAATAGAATTGGTAAGGATATTTCTACAATTAATGCTCAAATAGCAGCAAGTGAGAGCGCTGGTGATTCTATGGCAAATGATTTAAGAGATAAAAGAGATGAATTAGAATTAAGACTTTCAAAACTCGTTAAATCATCAGTTTTTAAAGAGAATTTAGAACAAAATGCTTCATTTGATACAAATGTAAAAGATGGGAGCATAGATTATCATTTAAATATTGAAGGTTTTTCTATAGTTGATGGGACAACATTTCATCCATTAAGAATAGATAGTGTTGCTGCAGGAAGCCCTTTTCAAAGGATTTATTATGAGCTTCAAGATGGAACTACTGCTGATTTAACTTCTAAATTAAGTGGGGGACAATTAGGAGCTCAACTTGATTTAAGGGGTCGTGAGTTTAATACCCAAACTAATGGATTTGATGATGGTATTTTGCAAGATTATATAAACAATCTTGATTCTTTTGCAAAAACTATGATTACAGAAACAAACAATATCTACTCAAGAGCAGCTCAAAAGCAAATATTATCAAATGAAATGTCTCATCTAAAGAGTGATGATATTATTATGAATGCAGATAATAGATTAAAAACAGGCACATTTGATTTAATCGTATATAACGATAATGGTCAAGAAGTAGCAAGAAAAACAATCACTCTTGATACAAGCACATCAATGACAGGTGGAGTAAGAAGTTCTAGTTTATTAGAAAAAATTAATTCTAATACAGATGATAATAATGATAATAACAATTTAAACGATTTTGATGATTATTTTTTAGCTGATTATTCTTATGATGAAACAAAAGATAGTGGTATTTTTAGTCTTATTCCTAAACTAGATGGATTTAAAGTAGGCGTAGAAGATCATGGCACTAATTTTCCTGGAATTTTTGGTCTTGGGAAATTCTTTGAAGGCACTAATGGTAGCAATATAAATGTAGATACTAGCCTAAGACACGACCCAACTTTACTTAGAGCAAGTAGTTCTGGTGCTGATGGAAATAACGATGTAGCAAATGCAATCAATCAACTTCAATATAATAAAATTGATTTTTATGATACTAAAGGAGAAAGCACTCAAGCTACTTTTGAAGGATTTTATAGGTCTTTAACAACAGATATAGCAAGTCGTGCAGAAAACAATAATACTTTATACAAAACAAACGAAGCTATCTTGGCTAATGTAACAGCAGAATTTCAATCAGTAAGTGGTGTTGATATGAACGAAGAATTAAGTAATCTTATGAAATATCAAGCAAGTTTTGGTGCAAGTGCTAAAATCATCACAACGGTTGATAAAATGTTAGATACTTTGCTAGGACTTAAACAATAATAGCTAAAATGAGCTTTTTTAATAAAGGATATATATGCAAAAAATAATGTTAATAGGAAAGCCAAATGTTGGCAAAAGCTCACTATTTAATCGCTTGGCAAAAGAACGCTTAGCGATAACTTCTGATATTAGTGGCACTACTAGAGATACTAATAGAAAAATAGTTGATATTAATGGAAAAAAGGCTATTTTAGTAGATAGTGGTGGGCTTGATGATAAAGATGAATTATTTCAAAATGTTAAAAAGAACACCTTAAAAGAAGCAAAAGACGCTGATATAATCGTTTATATGGTAGATTGTAAATTGGGTGCAAATGATGATGATAGGGCTTATTTTTATGATTTATTAAAGCTTAAAAAACCAACAGCTTTAGTAATTAATAAAGTAGATAGTAAAAAAGATGAAGAAAGAAGCTTGGAATTTACTCGTTTTGGATTTAAAAATGTATTTAATATAAGCGTATCTCACGCAACGGGGATTGATGAATTAAATGATTTTTTAAGCTCACATTTGCGTGATACTTTCGTGCCTGATAATTCAGAGCTTAGCTTAGAAGATTTCTTAGATGAAAATATAGCTGGTGAATATGATGAAGAAGGCATTAACGAAGTTAGCGAAATTGATGAAAATCATATAAAAATCTCAATTTTAGGGCGTGTAAATGTAGGTAAAAGCTCACTTTTAAACGCACTTGTAAATGATGAAAGATGTGTTGTAAGTAGCATTGCAGGAACAACAATTGACCCTGTAAATGAAAGTATTGAATATAATGGCAAAACGCTTGAATTTATTGATACCGCAGGAATTAGAAGAAGAAGTAAAATTTTAGGTATAGAAAAATACGCTCTAAATCGCACCGAAAAAATGCTAGAAAACTCTCAAATCGCCTTGCTTGTATTAGACGCTGCTGAAGGATTTAACGAGCTTGATGAAAGAATAGCTGGGCTTTTAGGTAAGAATTATTTAGGCGTGATTATAGTTTTAAATAAATGGGATTTATGTGGTAAGAGTGATAAAGAATTTGATGAAGTTTGCAAACATTTAAGGCTTGATAGATTTAAATTCTTAGCCTATGCACCTATTATTAGCGTTTCAGCACTTAGTAAAAAGCGTATTAAAAATCTTTTAGATTTAATCTTAAAAGTGCATTCAAACTACATTCAAAAAATCCAAACTTCAAAACTAAATCAAATCATAGAAGAAGCTTGTCTAGCTCATCCATTGCCACACGATAAAGGCAAACTTGTTAAGATTTATTACGCTACTCAATATAGCGTTGCACCACCAAAAATAGCACTTGTAATGAATAGACCAAAAGCACTTCATTTTTCTTACAAACGCTATTTACAAAATGTATTAAGAAAGCACTATGATTTAAGCGGAGTTCCATTAATCATAGCAGCTCGTAAAAAAGGCGAAAAAGAATTAATTGAAGAATAATTAGGAAGTTAATTCCTAATTATTCGCTAATTTCTGGCTGAATAGTAATATGATGTATATTAAACTTATTCTTAAGTAAAGCATTAAGCTTTTGTAAAACACTTTTAAACTCATTTAAATCATCTAAGATTATATGAGCTGTTAGTATATGATAATCTTGAGAGATTGAATGAATGTGTATATCGTGAATATCTTTTATATTTAAATCTTGCTTTAATATAAATTCTTTTACTTCACTAATCTCAATGAATGAACTCTCAAGTAAAATATCTAAGCTTTGTTTAAATAATGATATAGACCACTTAGCAATTACTAAAGCTATTAATAAAGCTAGTATTGAATCAATAAAATAAAAATCAGTATAATAAACAATAATCCCACCAATAATAATTGCAACAGAACTAAGTAAATCACTTAGCATATGAATTAGACTTGATTTAATATTTAAATTACTTGTATCAGCTTTCATTAATAATAAAGCACTAATTATATTTGCTACAAGTCCAAAGCAAGATACTATAAGCATAGTCTTTATATCTATTTTACTTGGGTTTAATAGTTTTTCAATAGCTTCATAGATGATAAATATAGTAAATATAGCTATCATAATAGCATTTATAAAAGCAGCTATTATTTCGCTTCTATAATATCCATAAGTTTTTTTACTATCTTGTTTATTAATAAATATTAGTGCAATAAAACTTATTATCAATGCAAAAGCGTGTGTTATCATATGAAGTGCATCACTAATTAATGCTAAAGAATTAGCTAAATACCCATAAATTAATTCAGCAAACATTACTACAAAAGTTACTATAAAGCTTAATAATAATGCTTTTTTATTCTTAGTAAAATCATAAGAATGAGTATGAGAATGGTCGTGGTGTTCTTGTGAGTGATTAGAATTATTATGGGAGTGGTTATGGTGTGAGTGATTACAAGAATGATTGTTTGAATGTTGTTTTATTGGTTTATGAATTAAGTCTTGATAGGTGCAAGTCATTGTTTTTCCTTTAAATTGAGTTTTAGGATAACTTTAATCCTTTTTAATTTTTATGATTATAATTCATATTTAAGTAAATGTAAATTACTTACGAATTTGTAAGTATAAGGAGTTTTTATGCAAATAAATATGAATAATGTAACCTGTCCTTTGCAAATAGCTGCAAATATGATAAATGGAAAATGGAAAAGCATAATCATTTTTCAATTAAGTTTAGGTAATTCTTCTTTATCAAAATTACAAAAAGATATAATTGGAATTAGTCAAAAAATGCTTCTTGAACACCTAAATCAATTAAGAGAAAATGGCTTAGTAGATAAAATAACTTATGATGGCTATCCGCTAAAAGTAGAATATTTTTTAACAAATCGTGGAAAGCAAATGTTAAAAGCAATTATTATTTTTCAAGAAATAGGCATTGAAGTTTTAAAAGAAAAGAAATTATTTAATGCTTTAAATGAAAAAAGCTTATCATACATACGAAAAAGTAAGTAATTTACAATTATTTTTAAAAAAGATAATATCTATCCTTTAATTTAATTTAAGGAGATTTTATGAATACAAAAGTTCAATTAATTAGAAGTGCTTGTGTAAAAATCACTATAAATAATGTGTGTTTTTTAATAGACCCTATGTTAGCACCAAAAGGCACTTATGAAGGTTTTGCAAATACTTATAATTCACATTTAAGAAATCCTTTAGTGGATTTGCCATTTAGTTTTGAAGAAATTATAAATGATGTAAATGCTGTAATAATTACTCATAATCATTTAGACCATATAGATGAGTATACCTGTAAAAAATTAGATAAAAATATTAAAGTTTTCGTTCAAGATAATCAAGATTATAATTATTTTAAAGATTTAGGATTTAAAAATCTTGAGATTTTAAGCGATACTTTAGAATTTCAAGGAGTAAAACTAACAAAAACTAAAGCAAAACACGGAAGCGAAGAAATATATAAAAACGAAGAATTAGCAAGGCTTTTAGGTGATACTATGGGAGTTATTTTTAGTGCAAAAGATTGCAAAAGTGTTTATTTAATAGGAGATAGTGTTTTAACAAAAGATGTTGAAAATACTTTAAAACAAAATTATGATATTGTTATTGTAAATGCTGGAAATGCTATGGTTTTAGGATTTGATGATAGTATTATTATGAATGAAAACGATATTAAAAATATTGCTAAAATATCAACTAGCAAGATAATAGCCGTTCATTTAGAAGCTATTAATCATTGTATTTTAACTAGAAAAGCTTTAAAAGAATTTGTAAATAAGAATAATTTAAACGATAGAGTTTTAATCCCAGATGATGGGGAAAGCTACATTTTTTAAAGGAGATAAAATGAAAAAATATGAGATTTTTAATGTAAATTGCAATCATTGTGTAAATAAGATAAAAAATGCTTTAGAAGAAGATTTCGGAACAATTACTTTTAGTGATGATTTAAAATATATTTTTATAAATGCGAATAAAGAAGAATTTGAAGATGAGCTTTTAGAATTAGGATTTAGATTAGGTAAATTAGTATGAAAAATATAAGGCTTTTTATTAACGGAATGCATTGTGTAAATTGTGCTAATTCAATCAAACAAGAAGCCTTAAAATTAGGCGTAATAGATGCAAGGGTTGATTTTATCAATAAATTTGGAGAATTTAGTGTAAATGATGATTTTGATAGTGAAAAGCTAATTTTTGCTATCAAAAAACTAGGCTTTGAAGTAAGCTTAGAAAAAATAAATGCAAAAAAAACTTACGAAGGCATTAGGCTAATTTTTTTAGCGATTTTTAGTGTTTTAACTTTTATTGATTTTAGCTTTTTATTCTCTTGTGTTTTTGCAAGTTTGGCTATTTTACTTTCGCTTGATTTTTATAAAAGAGTAATATTTCATAAAAGCTATGGAATGGATTTACTTGTAGTGCTTGGAATTAGCATTAATTATTTTTATTCATTTTTTAGTATTCATCATCATTTCTTTTTTGAAAGCACTTTTGTCTGCTTTGTGATTAGGCTTGGAAAATTTATTGAAAATAAAGCAAAAGCTAAAGCAAATTCTTTAATCACACCAAGCAAAATCCCTACAATAACCCTAGCAAACAATAAAATAATAAAAGCAAATCAAATAAATAAAGATGATGAGCTACTTATTAAAAACGGCGAAGAAATCTTAGTAGATGGAATATGTCTAAATGAAGCCTTAATTGATGAGAGCGTTATTAGTGGAGAAAGCTTTAGTCTAAGCAAAAAAATAGGAGAATTAGTTTATGCAGGTAGCATTAATAAGGGCGAATTATTAAAGATAAAAGCAACTAGCACTTATTATGAAAGCTCACTTGAAAAGCTTAAAGATGAAGCAATGAAAGCTAATAATAAGGATTTAAAAGCCTTTAAATTAGTTGATAAGATTAGCAAATATTTTGTATTAATAATTTGTATAATTGCTAGTATTACAGGACTTGCTTGGTATTTTATAGATTCTTCTAAAGTGTTTTTTTATGTTAGTAGTGTGTTGTTAATCTCGTGTCCATGTGCCTTAGGACTTGCAATTCCTATGGTAATAGTAATTTGCATTAATTTATGCTTTAAAGAAGGAATAATTTTAAAAAATCCAGAGCTAATTAACTCAATAAAAGATATAGAATGCTTTGTTTTTGATAAAACAGGCACACTTACAAATTCCGTGCAAAAAATATCACACGATTTAAGTGAAGCTGATTTTAGGCTAATTGCAAGTATTGAAAATACTCAAAATCACCCAATAGCTAAGAGTATTACGAATAATTTTACTGATTTTTTAGATTTAAATGGAACTTGTGCTTTAAAGGATAATTCTTTAATTTATACTGATGAGAATTTAAAAGTAGAAATAAAACCTTGCGAAAATGAGTTTTTATGCTATAAAAATGATTTGTATTTAGGCAAAATTACTCTAGAAAACGAAATTAACGAAAATGCAAAAGAATTAATTAGCTTTTTAAAATCACTCAATAAAAGAATAATAATAATTAGCGGAGATAGTAAAGAAAGAGTAGAAAATCTAGCAAGCAAACTAGAAATTAGCGAATATTATTTTAGAGTTACACCTGAAAATAAAGCTGCGATAATAAAGAATTTAAACGCAAAAAGCGTATTTATTGGGGACGGGGCTAATGATATTAAGGCATTAAGAACGGCTAATTTTGGTATATCATTTAGCAACGCAAATGCAATTGCTAAAAATAAAGCCGATGCGATATTGCTAAAAAATGATTTGATTAAAATCATAAAACTTTTTGAGATTTTTGATAAAGCTTATAGTAAGATTAAGCAAAATTTATTCATATCGTTTTTTTATAATTTCATAGGAATTGCTCTAGCTTGTGGGGTTTTTAGCGAGATTAATTTGCATTTAAATCCTGCACTTTGTGCTATGCTTATGAGTATTTCATCGCTTGTTGTGGTATTTAATTCTTTGCTTTTGTTTAGAAAAAATAATTTATCTAGTTAGTAGTAACTAGATAAATACTAAATACTAAAATTTTTAAAATTCTGCCTTAAGGCTTCCGAGCTTAAAAACGCAACGCTTTGAGCTAGATTAAGCGACCTGCCATAACTTTTCATAGGTATTAAAAAGGTATTTTCATTGCTTAAAATCTCTTTAATTTCAGGCTGTGGCAAACCAAAACTCTCACTTCCAAACACTATGAAATCTCCTTCATTAAAACTAGCGTTAAAATAAGGATTTTTTGATTTTGTGCTAGCGAATTTCATTTTAGCAATATCATTATTAGCTAAAAAATCCTTTGCATTATCCCAAAAAATCGGCTCAAGTTTATCCCAATAATCAAGACCTGCGTGCATAATCTTTTTGCTTGAAAAGTCCAAAAAATGAGGTCCAACAAGATGTAATTTAAAACCTAAGTTATAGCACATTCTACCTATTGTCCCTACATTTCCTGCAATTCTTGGCTCAACTAAAACTATATTAAACATTTTTCATATACTCCTTAATGGCTTTTTCTTCGCATATTAGTGCTTCTTCTTTTGAGCTAATATTTTCATATACGACTTTTATTTTGTCATTATAAATTCCTAATTCTTTAGCTCGTTTTACAATATCCTTATTTAGCCCAAGCCACTCTCTAAGTGGCATTTTAATAGCAATTTTACATAAATTATAGTCATTTAAATCATTAAAATTTGGCTCTTTTGTTAAAAAGAAAAGCATTTTTTTATAAGGCATAAATTGATAATATATATTAAAATAATCAATAAAATAAAAAAACATTAAAGCAAATCTTTTTTCCTTACAAACTAAATTCTTATTATCTTTAATCTTTTTTAAAACAGCAAAAAATTCATATTTGCTAACACTAAAACCGAAACATTTTTCAAATAAATTTAGTTTATACAAATAATAAAGCCCAATTTCAGGGTATTTTGCTTCAAATAATTTTATTAATTCATTATAAATTCTATCCTTGCTAAGGTTTGAAATATCAATTTTTTTTAGATACCTTAAATCCTTTTTCTTAGTCTTTAGCTTAAATCTTGCGATAAATTGAATAAATCTTAAAAGCCTTAGCGAATCTTCTTTGAATGTATAATAATTCACTATTCTAATTAGCTTTTTTTTACAATCTCGTATGCCTTTATGTAAGTCTATTATTTCTTGTGTAAAAATATTAATCATTATTGTATTCATACGAAAATCTCTTCTAAGCGAGCCTTTGTATATGCTTGTTTCAACTTTTACACGAAAATCCGTATGTAAATCGCCTGTTTTTTTCTCTGTTCTTGCAAGTGCTAAATCATAATTTGCTTTTTTATATACAAAAAAACTTTTGCCTACACCTAAAGCGTTTAATTCTTTAGCAATCTGCTCCATTTTACTAGGACTTACATCATAAATCTCTATATCATAATCATTTGTATTATTACTTAGATAAATATCTCTAACACAACCACCCACAAAATAAGCTCTTTTTGTGTATTTTGATAAAATTAATTGTATTGTTAAAAAAGTCTCATCATCCCAAGGAAGCATTAATTTTTTAAACGCTCTTCAATACTTGCTAGTAAAAATTCAATAAAAGATATTGTTATTTCTAATCTTTTTTGTAAATCTTCTTCATTTTGCTTAGTGTTTAAAGCTTCAAAAAGAACTAAAATTCTTTCTTTAATTTTCAATAAATATTGCTTTTCATAAGTTGATAGCATAGCTGTGCTAGTAGTTTCTTTAGCTCTTTGAATATCTTCAATCTTAGCTATTATCTCTTCTTCGCTACTGATTTCATTTACTGCTTTTACTTCATTTATTTGCTCTTCTTCAGTTTTTTCATATTCTTTTTTAATCTCTTCTGCTGCTACTTGAGATAATCTATCAATCATTTGTGATAATTCTTCATTATTCATATATTTATTAGCCACCTTTTAAACTCATTATATTCTTGTTCGCTTTTAGCATTCATAAAAAAATCATACATTAATAAATTAAGCTCAAGTTTATGCACCTTAGCACCACTTAATCTATAAATACCTTCTTTAGCTGCTTGATTGTTTTTATCACGCTTTAAAATATTTTTATATATTTCAAGGGCTTCTTCTCTTAGCCCTTGTTCTTCATAAATCTTTGCTGCGGTAATTGTTTGCATTAGCAATACTTCGCTACTAATTCGCCCATTTCTTGGGTATTTAATTTAATTTTTGCATTAGCTAAATCAGCACATCCATAGCCTTCGCTTATTACTCTTTTTACTGCGTTTTCTATTTTTGATGCTGATACTTCATCGTTTAATGCAAATCTTAACATCATAGCAGCACTCAAAATCGTAGCAATTGGATTTGCTATGCCTTGACCAGCAATATCAGGAGCACTTCCGTGAATTGGCTCATAAAGTCCAACTTTTCCACCTATACTAGCACTTGCAAGTAATCCGATTGAGCCAACTACCATACTAGCTTCATCACTTAAAATATCTCCAAATAAATTCTCTGTTAAAATCACATCAAATTGCTTTGGATTTTTAATAAGTTGCATAGCAGCATTATCTACATACATATAGCTTAACTCAACTTCAGGATAATTTACAGCCAACTCATCGCAAACTTCTCTCCATAAAGCTGAAGTTTCAAGCACATTAGCCTTATCTACCATACATAATTTTTTGCGGCGTTTCATTGCACTTTCAAAACCAATTTTTGCAATTCTAATTATCTCATCACGAGTATAAACCATTGTATTATAAGCTCTATCTGCTAGTTTTTCTCTAGGTTGTCCAAAATAAATTCCACCCGTTAATTCTCTTACTACAAGTAAATCAACGCCTTTTACAACACTAGCTTTAATAGTGCTAAGCTCTTCAAGTCCATCATATACAAAAGCAGGACGAAGATTTGCAAATACTCCTAAAGCTTTTCTAAGTGCTAATAATCCACTCTCAGGTCTTAAATGGCGTTCTAGCTTATCCCATTTTTCTCCACCAATTGCACCAAATAAAACTGCATTAGAATTTAATGCTACATCAATAGTTTCTTGTGGTAAAGGAACTCCAACCTCATCAATCGCAGCTCCACCCATTAAGCATTCAGTATATTCTAAATCAGGGCGAACTACTTTTAAAACTCTTATAGCTTCATTGATTATTTCAGGGCCTATTCCATCGCCTTTAATTACACAAATTTTATTCATTTTGCAACCTTACTAGCGTATTCAATCAAACCACCTGCATTTAATAATTCTTGCATAAATACAGGGATTGGATTTATTTTATAGCTTTCGTTTTTTGTGATATTTTTAATAATTCCATTTGTAATATCTATATCTAATTCATCATTTTCTGCAATTTTATCAGTATCGTTGCACTCTAATATTAAAAGTCCAGTATTGTATGCGTTTCTATAAAAAATTCTCGCATAAGTTTTTGCGATTACACATTTAATATTTGCAGCTTTAATAGCAATTGGTGCGTGCTCACGACTAGAACCACAGCCAAAATTCTCTCCTGCAACTATGCAATCATTTTCTTTAATTTCTTTAAAAAATCCAGGTCTAGCATCTTCCATAACATAACTAGCCAATACTTTTTCATCACTTGTATTTAAATATCTTGCGGCTATGATTAAATCTGTATCTATATTATCGCCAAATTTAAAAACTCTCATTAAAGCTCCTTAAAAATTATAATTAATACCCAACATAAATTTATTAGCAAAATAATCTTTAGCATAATTTAACTTATAATTTATCCCAAGATTAAGCCTATCGTTAAAAGAATAACCTAAACCTAAATTAATATTAGTTAATAGTTTTTTTGAAAAACCATTACTAATATCAATGCTATTTTGATAGCTTATATTTTTTGCCTTTAATAAATAATGTTTGTAAAAATTATATTCTAAATCAACACTAGCTAACAAGTTTAAATAATTTAAATTTTTCTTATACTCAAGTCCTATATTTGAATAAGTAAAAAACTTTTTAAAGCTATTAACACTTACGCTAAAATCATTGCCTAATTCATTAAAAGAATTTTGTTTATAAAAAATACCATTTAAAGCGACAAAAGGATAAAAATCATTCAATTTATAAGCAAATTTTAAAGTATATGCTAAAGAATTATCATAAAATTTCGCATAATTGCCAAATCTTTCTGTCTTATTTAAAGTATTAATATAACTTAATTTATTATTGATATAAAAATCATCTAAATTAAAATTCGCATTAGCAATTAAGCCAAGAGTTCTTGCATTGTTTTTAAAATCATCATTATAAATATTTGAATTATTATAAACAAAACCTAAAGCGAATTTAAAATCATCTTTTATTAAAGCATTGCTAATTAAAGTCTCATTTGAGCTTTCTTTTAAAGAATTAATTTTATTATATTTATAGCTTTGTTCTATATTAAAATCATCTTTTAAATCATTTGCTTGAATACTTTTAACCTTTGCAATATTCATTAAACTATTATCGTATAAATCATTAGCAAAAAGCTTATTTGTATTTTTTACTAATTCGTCTTGAGTAGTATTTAAAATACTAGCATAAAACAAATCAGCTCTTCTTAAATTGTATTCAGCTTCGCTTAAATGCCCATCTAAATTAATATTATTATAAGCTAAATCATCGCTTGTTTTATCTCTTTTGCCAACTTCGTATTCTAAATAATTATCAAGTTGATTAAACAATAATTGATAATTTTTGCTTGCAAAATCATTTAAATTATTAATTTTATTCAAATCAATTCTTTTAACCATAACGCTTACTTTATCATTAGTATAAGTTGGCTCATTAATTTCTAAAAAAGTTACTAATGATTGCACCGATTTAAATCTATTTTCAATGCTTCTTGCCGTTAGAATATCTACATTTTGACCTTGAGTTATATTTGCACCTGATTTAACACCTACTAAATTAAATTCCCCGTCTAATTTAGCATTACCTAAAACTCTAAAACTCTCGCCTAAATTAGAATAAATCTTGCTATTTGCACCTAATTCAAGGCTACCTAAAGTTAAACCTTCGTTTATTAAAACACTATTATTTGTAATACCACTTGCAGTTGTATTGCTTACTCTTAAAACACCATTTGTATTTGTAAAATGCGCTTGATTTTTCTTGCCAGTTAGCCACAATGTGCCGTTTTTAATCTCGCTATTACCTTTAAAAGTATTATCCCCACTTAATACTAAAGTCCCAATTCCATCTTTAATAAGACCAAAATCACCTTTAATATTATTTGAAAATACATATAAATTATCTAAATCCACATTGGCATAAAAGTCTTTTCTAAACTCAGCAACCCCATTCATAGCACGAGTAGGATTTAAAACCCCTACCCCAAAACGAGCCTTAATATCATCAGCATTATTTGTAGTGCTTGTAACCTTAAATGCGGTTGTAAATAAACTCTCTTTAATATTATCATTACTCATCCAAGGGTATTTTTCATAAATTAAAGCCGCCACACTAGCAGTTATTGGGGTGCTATAACTTGTGCCTTCAACTCCATTTATCTCAAAAGGAGCTGAAATACAATCATCCCAACCATTTTTCTTGCAAGTATTTCCGTGATGAAAAACTTCTTTAATTGCCCCATCATTATCTTGTATGTAAAAATGCTTACCATATTCATCTGCTCTTGCAGTATCTGTTTTATATCCTAAAACAATTACCCAACCTTTTCTTAAAGGACTATCAAGTGGGATTGCGTGGGTTGTAAAAGGCTTATTAATATTATCAGTAATATTACCTGCTGCATTAAAAACTAAAGCATTATTTTTCATAATTGCTGTATAAAATATGCCTGTATTTGGACTTGAATAATCTAAATTACTATATTCATAAGATTGATTAAAAAACCTAACTCCACTATTTGATAAAGCATCAATTGTAGCGGCTAAATTAATATCATCGCCAATTTCACTTTTACTAATAGGATTTACTATATTTGCAAATTTAATCTCACTTGCAATTGTATTTGCAGTATTCATTACATTTTTGCCGTGTAAAATAGGACTATTATTGCTATCTTTTAAAAAAGAATTTGAATAGTTTTTACTTATAAAATTATCATCATCTATCCTATTTGCCAATGAATTCCATTTAGTGTGATTTGTCTTTTTATAATCAAAATACTTATTTACTAAGACATTTTTTAAATCATCAGTCCCCGAATCATTTACCCCAATAATTATTCCTTTTCCTAAAAAGCCTTGATTCCAATTAGGGCTAAATCCATAGCTAGTTTGATTATTATTTGACCTTGCAACTTCTTTGTTTGAATAGCCTGATGGATTATTTGCACTTTGAAAAGTAGCTAAATTTGTATCATAAAGCTTGGCAAAAACACTAATAGTAGCAGTATCAGTTTTAGTGTTTAACTTAGTGGCTATATTGGTTTTTTTAGGTATATTAATTACAGGCAAATTAGAATAATCCGAAGTTATTTTGGCATTTTCAACTATGTTTTGAAAATTCTCATTAGTTGATACTTTAGCTGTAGGTTTATGTGGTCTTGAAATAGAAGTATTTTGTGAAGATTTTATATTAGGAGTTTGAGTATTAGCTTCGCCTCCACCACCACAAGCACTTAATAAAAATATAGAAGCAATTAATGATAGTTTAAAATTCATATAAAAATCCTAAATTAAATTTATTTGCAAAATAATTCTTAGCAAATGAATTATTATAATCAAAATTAAAATTAATTTTACTATTTAAACGATAAGATAAATTAATACCTAAATTAAATAAATATTGTTTATAAAAGCCATTTGATATTTTTAATTCATCAGAAAAATCATATTTAGCTAAAAAATAATAATCTTTATTGAAATTATATTCTAAATCAGCATAAGTTTTAAGATTTAGCTTTTTAAAAGCAAAATTAGAATTAATTCCTAAATTAGCATAATAAAAGTCTTTATTAAACTTATTAAACGATAAAGCTAATAGATTGCTATTTTCACTAAAACTATCTTGAAAATACTTCAAATAATTTAACCTAAAATAAGGACTAATATTATTATTTAATCCTAATTCACTTGAGATTAAAAAGGCTTTATTTTTAAATTTTGAGCTTAAATCAAATCTATTTGCATTATTTTTAATATCAAAATACGAAATCAAATTCTTAGAATAATAATCATCTAAATCTATTTTATAACCTGCTAAAAAGCCTAAAGTTCTTGAATTGTTTTTAAAATTATCATTATAAATCCTAGCGTCATTATAAACAAAAGCAAGACCTAAATTATCAAAATTATTAGCTATTTTATATTCACTTGAACTTTCTTTTAAATCACTAATTTTATTGTAATTATAACTTACTCCGAAATTATCAAAACTTATTTTATTTAGTGATTTTATCCTTGCGATATTTAAAATTGAGTTTGTATAAATATCTTCTGCAAATAATAATTTCGTAGTAGATGCTAATTCATCTTTTGTTGTATTTATTATCGCATTTGCAATCATATTGTATTTTAAAAACTCATTTTCGCTTAAACCACCATTTAAATTCACTTCTTTATAATTTGCCGTATCCAATGGTAAATCAGGCTTTTTTGTTTCATAAAGCAATCTATCAAATTTTGAAAATAAACTTGTGTAATTTTTCTTAGCATAAGCATTTAATTCAGGTAAAGTATTTAAATCATCAATTTTATCTACCTTAATACTTAAATTATTTTCATCATATATTGGTTCGCTTAATTTCAAAAATGTAGAATTTGGTTTTATATTTTTAAACTCACCTTCAATACTTCCTGCTGTTAAGATATTTTCTCTTTCTTTATTTAAAGTATAGCCGTATTTAACCCCAACTACATTTAAATCCCCATTAAGAGTAGCTTTATTAATTACATTAAATTTTTCACCTATATTTGTATAAACTACGCTTGTATTAGCTAATTTTAGATTATTAACTTCCATTCCTTCATTAACTAAAATTCCATTATTAGTTAAATTTGCAGCACTAGCATTACTCATTCTTAATATAGAATTATTAGTGATACTAGCTTTATTTGAATTACTAAGCCACAAAACACCTTTTTTGATACTTATATCTCCTGTAAAAGTATTTTTTCCACTTAAAGCAAGAGTTCCAATCCCATCTTTAATAAGCCCTGCATTACCACTAATATCATTTGAGAATAAATATAAATTATCTATATCCACATTAGCATTAAAATCATGCCTTAAACTTGCAACTCCATTCATTGCTTTTGCTGGATTTATAATGCCTTCTCCAAAATGAGCTTTAACTTCGCTTTCGCTTGCTCCATAAACCTTATAAGCCGTTGTAAAAATACTCTCTTTAATATTATCATTACTCATCCAAGGATATTTTTCATAAATTAAAGCACCAAGAGTTAAAATAGCTGGGGCACTAAAGCTAGTTCCTGCATTATTATTTATTAAAAAAGGAGCTGCTATACAATCATCCCAACCATATTTTTTGCAAGTATTTCCCGCAGAATATACATATTTTTTAACCCCATTATCCATAATATAATAAATATTTTTGTAATCTTCTTTTGGTTTTTTATCATAATAACCAAGTGCAATTATCCAACCTTTTCTAAGTGGGCTATTAATAGGTAAAGCATGAGCTGAAAAATCTCCTGTTGTTTCCTCATTTCCCGCTGAACTAACTACAAGAGCATTATTTTGCATAATCGCTGGATAAAATACCCCGATATTATCTTCACTAGTATCTATTGTTTTTGTTCTTGCAAATGAGCGGTTAAAAAATCTTACCCCGCTATTTGATAAATAATCAATTGTAGCAGCAAGATTTACATCATCTCCTGAACTTAACTTATTTCCATCTGAATCAAGTAAAGGCAAAGGCACATTAGCAAACCTTATATCCTTTGCTAAATAACTTGCTGTATTCATTACTAGCATTCCATGAGTTGCTTTTGCTTTTGTTTTTTCATTAATCAAAACAGAACTTTTGTAAGTGTTAGCAGTAAAATTAGTATTTTTTAATCTATAATCTAGTGATTTCCAATGCGCTCTATCTACTTCCTTATATTCATAATGATTATTAAAAGCTAATTTGCTTAAATCACTTGTCCCTGTATCTAGGATAGCTAAGATTATTCCTGTTCCTAAAAAACCTTGATTCCAATTAGAGCTAAAGCCTATATTTGTAACATAGCTTGATGAAGAATTTTGCGGTGTGAATTTTAAATAACTACTATTATATAAACTATCTTCTAAATTAAAATTAGCAGTAGGCAAATAATTTGTATAATCTTTATTAATTGTGCTTTGATTATTTGAACTATTTGGCTCTACACTAGCAGCACCACCGCCACCACCACAAGCACTCAAAAACAATAAACTAAGTAATAAAACACTATATCTCAATTTAAATTCCTAAAAAATAATTTCGTGTAAAACATAAAAAACACAAGTTGCTAAAATAATGCTAATAAAACCTTTTTTAAACATTATATGAGAGATTAAGGCAACAAGCCCAGCCACCAAATAATCACTTGCATAAGGTGGGTTTTCATAATCTAATCCTTTATATAAAAAGCAAACTAAGATAACCATAATCAAAAGTGGCATATGTTTTTCAAGATACATTAAAAGCTCATTTGGTTTTTTTGTCCCAAAAAATATATAAGCTAAAGCCTTTAAAACAACAGCACTAAAACCAGCAATTAATAAAGCACTCATCGTATAAGACATAATTTCTTTCCTAAAATCAATATAAAAATTCCTGAAAAAATACAACTTAACATCATATATTGTTTATCTATGAAAAATAAACCTATAAGCCCAAGAGTTAAGGCTATGAAAAATACTTTATTTTCTTTATGTTTTATGTAAAGTTCGTAAGCTAAAACTATAAATAAAGCATTTAAAGAAAATCCTAAAGCACTATAATCAGCCTTAGCAAAACTTGCTATAAAATACCCTACAATACAACCAAAAATCCAATAAAAATGATTAAAAGTTAGAATTAATACGGCAGTTTTTTTATCATAATCTTTTGCACTAAGTAAGGCAAAACTCTCATCAGTTAAAGTAAAAATCGCATAGTATTTTATAAAGCCTAAATCTCTAAAATATTTTAAAGCTCCTAAAACATAGAAAAAATGTCTAAGATTTAGCAAACTTGAAGCTATTAAAATCTCTACTAAACTAGCACCCGAGCTAAGTAAAGATAATAATAAAAATTGCAATGACGCAGAAAAAACAAAAACAGCAGCCACAAAAACTTCAAAAAAACTAAAAGAATTTGAATAAGCAAGAATACCAAATGCAATACCAATTACTATATAAGCAACAGCAACGGCAAAAGTATCAATTAAAGCTTGTTTTATCATTTTGTATACTTTTTGATATATTCATCTACATTGCTTACTTCTTGTTTTTTTATAACTTTTTCTTGTTTTACATTATTATCATCATCTTGAAAATATATGTAATCAATCCCAAAAAGTATTCCTATAAATATAATTAATGGTATTAAAAAAATCATTTTCTCTCCTAAATGTATGCTTATAAATAATAACAAATTTTTTTAAAAAAACAATTCAAAAATTTTAAAAAAATCCCCTTAAAATAGAACTTTTAAAAGAATTTATAATTTATTATTTAATCTATAAAACTTTTAAAAATAATTAATACTTTAATTATTTTTCATCAATCAATCTAGTAATTTCACTATCTTTTAAATCTTTTGCTAATTCGCTTAATTCTTTTTTGTTTTTAATACCTAAGGCTTTTAGATTTTCTAAACGAGAGCTAATACTACCTTTACCATATAAATGAGTATCAATTTTTAAAAAACCATTTTCGCATTGTTTTTTTAATTTTTCATAATCTTCATAAAAACTAGCGTATTTATCATAAAATTTACCAAATTCATTAAAGACTTTTAAAGCGTTTTGATTTACTTCATAGTTTTTCCAGCCAAAATAAATCATTTTAAGTCCCATAAAAAGCGTAGTAGGACTTACTAAAAATATCTTTTTAGCTTCGGCTTTTTTAAAAATCTGCGAATCACTTTCTAAGGCTAAATCTAAAATATTTTGATAAGGCACAAATAAAATCACATATTCATTTGCAAAATCAACTGCTAATTCATAATCTTTTTTCGCAAGTTCATTTATCCTAGCGTTTAAATTATTTGCAATTTCATCTTTATAAACTTCTAAATTATCACTACTTGGTAAAGAGAACTTAGAATCAATAATAACGCATTTGTTAGGTTCAAAATACACAATCGCATCTGGTCTTTTTGTATTATTATCACTATCTTTAAAGCTTTCTTGCATAAAAAAATGCTCGTTTTCAATAAGCCCACTAGATAATAAACACTGCTTAAGCATAATCTCTCCAAAATCCCCACGAGCTTTTTTATCACCTTTTAAAATATTAGCAAATTCATCAGCCTTTTTACCCAAATTCTGACTTGTTTCAAACATTGTTTTTATATTATTTTCTATGCTTGTATTTTGCTTTAATAAAGCTTTTTCATATTCGCTAATTTGCTCTTTTAAAGGGCTAAAAATCTTATTTAAAAGCTCATTTGAATTATTTAATAATACTTTTGTGTTTTCTTCATAAATTAATTTTGAGCTTTTTTCATTTTGCTCTTTTAGGTTATTTTCTAAGGTTTTTAAAGTATTTTCATATTTTTCTTCTAAAGATTTTAAATTGTTTTCATACAATTTTACTTTTTCGTTTAAAGCTTCGTTTTTAGCATTTTCTAAATGGTATTTAGAAGATAAATTATCTAAAATATCTTTTGTATTTTTTAAGTTTTCGCACTCTTTTTCAAATTGCTCTTTAGTATTTTTAAGCTCTTCATTTAGCCTTGAAAGTTCTGTATTTAAAATTTCATTTTGATTACGTTTGTTTGCTATTTCAGCATTTATAAAATTATTCTCATTTTTTAATTCTTTATAATCATTTTCAAGATTACTTATTTTTTCGCTTAAAGCCGAGTTTTGAATATTTAAATTATTTCTTTCATTTTCAATTTGCACTAAATTATTTTTATAATTATTTAATTCTTGTTTTAAATTCTCACTCAAAACACTCAAATATTCTTTATCTTTAGCAAGAGATAAAAACTCGTTTTTAAGCGAGCTTTCACTCTTAAAAATATTTATATAACGAATATAAAAAATAATGCAAACTATAAAAAATACAATACTAATAATGGCTAAAATTAGCTCATTTGTCATTTTCTAAAACCTGCAATAATCTTTCGTAATCAGCCTTTGTATCAATACCAAAAGACTTTGTATTAATCTCGCACATTTTAATGATTTTGCCATTTTCAATAGCTCTTAATTGCTCTAATTTTTCAATATGTTCTAAACTTGATTTAAGAGTTATAAATTCTTTTAAAGACTTAGCTGTATAAGCATATATGCCTAAATGATGATTGTATTTTACACCCTTTTTATCTCTATCATAAGGAATTGGTGCTCTTGAAAAATATATAGCATTTTGCTTAGTATCAAGGACTACTTTTACCATATTTTCATCACTTGGAGTATCTTTTATAGTATAGCAACTCGCCATAAAAAATTCATTCTTAAATTCATTGCAAAATTCTTTAAACTTAATTAAATTACTAAGCTCAAATAAAGGCTCATCTGCTTGAAGATTTATAATTAATTCATCATCATTAAGACCTAAAATATCAACGCATTCAGCTAATCTTTCAGTCCCACTTTCGTGAGTTTGCTTTGTTAAAATAGCTGTTAAATTATATTCTTTTGCCAATTCTAATACCTTAGAACTATCAGTAGCAATCACAACCCTATCAGCCTTACTAGCATTTAAAGCTGTGTAAATACACATAGGAATGCCTTTGATTGGCACTAAAATCTTTTCACTAAAACGACTTGATTTAAGTCTAGCAGGAATTATAATCATTGTTTTATCCATTCTATTATTGTTTTTTTAATCTCATCTACTTTTATATCTTTTGCATAATAATTAGTTGAATTTAAAGCATTTAAAAGACTATCATTCAGCTTATAATTATACTTTTTAGCCAAATCTTTAATGCCACTTAATTCATCTTTAAATATGCCTAAAGCTTTTTGAATACTAGGGGTAAACTTAGTCCATTCAGCAGTAGAGCAAATCACATTAAAACTATCATCAAGAGCATTAATCGCTGTTGCTGTATGTGGGTCTAATAAATAATTTTTATAAGCTTTAATATTTTCTAAAGTTTCGGTATCACTGCATTTATAAGCTATAAAATGTTCTTTTAATCTAGCAAGTTCATCTTTAGTAATTTTAAAATATTTATCACTTTCAAGACTTAAATATAATTGTTTAGTTCTACTAGCTCCGAAGAAATAATACATTAAGCGTTCAAGATTTGATGATTTTAAAATATCCATAGCAGGAGAATAAGTGCATTTAAACTCACGATTTCTTAAATCATATTCGCCTGTAGTAAAGAAATCATAAAGAATTGTATTTTCATTGCTTACGATTTTGATTTTATCTATATTTGCACCCATTTGCTTAGCATAAAAACAAGCAAGTGCATTACCGAAATTCCCACTAGGAATTATCACATTTATTGGGTTTTTGTATTGAAGACTAAGATAATAATGATATAGCAATTGATAAGTAATTCTTCCAAAATTAAGTGAATTTGCAGCACTTAGATTTAAGCCTTGATTTTTTACAATTTCTTTAAATTCTTTATCATTTAATAGATTTTTTAATGTGCTTTGAGCATCATCAAAATTACCATCAATTGCTAAAACTAAAGAATTACCATAATCTACATTAGCCATTTGACGCTCTTGAACAGCACTTGTTTTTCCTTTTGGGAAAATACAAACTACTTTTGAGCTTTTGTTTTTACTAAATGCACTAAGAGTTGCTGGGCCTGTATCTCCGCTAGTAGCACAGATAATTAAATGTTTATCATTATCCATAAGTCTTGCAAGTGGTGCTAATGCTAAGTCCTTAAAAGCTCTAGTTTTTCCGTGAAATAATTCACATATATCAGTTTTACTATCAAGTTTTTTGATAACAAAAGGCTCTTTAGTATCAAAATCTAAATATTCATCTAAACTCTTTTCAAAATTACTCAAATCATCACTCAAACTTGAAAAAATCTTTTTAGCAAATTCTTTATAACCCAAACCTTTTAATTCATCTTTATTAAATACTTGCAATTTACTAGGGCAAAACAATCCCCCATCGCTTGAGAGTGGATTTTTAAGTGCATTTGCAAAATCACTTGTAATGTTTTCATCTCTACTTGAATAAAATATCATTATTTCTCCTTTAAAAATTCTAAATACTTATCTTTTGCTTTAAATTTATAATACACAAACTCAAAACATTCGTAATTATGGTGTTTTTTGATTATTTTATAAACCTTTTTTATATTTTTTGATTTTATTTCTAAACTAAACTCATCATCATTAATAATTTTTCCGTCCCATTTATAAATACTTGTAATTTTAGCAATATGAATACACTTGCTAAGCTCTTTTTTGATTATTTTATTTGCAATTTTTTTAAGCAATTCTAAATCATTGCTGGTTGTCTTTATAAGATACATTAAATTCCTTTAAATAATTAAATATAGCTGTTTTTAACTCATCAAAAATTATTAATTCTTCATCAATTAATATAGTTTCTAAATTAAAATCTTTTATTTTTACATAATCTTTTTTAGTTAGCAAAATATATTTTGCATTGTGCTTTTGCATAAGATTTATTAGCTCTTCTTTATTAAAGCTTGAATGGTCGTTATAAAAATAATAAGCTTTTACTAAATCTTTATATTGCAATAATCTAAAAGGCTTTGCAATAGCTGATATTAAAATCATATCTTCTTTAATATATTTAATAAAAGAAGTCCTTTTAAAATGTAAATCTTGATAAGCATTAAAATCTGCAAATTTTTCATAACTTTTAGGAAGTCTATAAGCTCCACTTGGAAGGGTAAAATTATATTTATATTTTATATTTGAGTTTAATAAAATATCAAATTTTTTTATATTTGTCTTAGAAAAAGCGTCATCTAAAATAACACATTTTGCACCTAAATCTAGTGCTTTTTGAATGCCTTTAATTCTATCTTCACTAACTATTACATTTGCTTTTGTAAATAAAGCGTGTTCTAATGCTTCATCACCTGCGTTTAAATAATCACTTAGAATTTGATTACGCAATTTTACTACAAGCAAACCTTTGCTTTTGCGTTTATAACCACGAAGAATAATAAAAATATCATCGTTATAAATAGGATAAAGCATATCGCTTAAAGCCTTGCAAAATGGGGTTTTACCATTACCGCCTACGCTGATATTTCCTACGCTAATTATTGGAATTTTAAAATCATTTTTCTTTGTAGATTTAAAGTTTTTACTAGCAATAAAAGAATATATATAAGAAAACGGCAAAAGAGTGAAAATTAAAATCTTTTGCCATAAATTAGGATTAAAAAAATATCTATCAATAAAACCCATTAAATCCAGCTTGAATCAAGAGTTTTTATAGCATCACAAACTCTTTTTACATCTTCATCGCTAAGATTTATATGAATTGGTATTGATAAAATCTGAGCATAGTTTGCTAAAGCATTTGGAAAATCATTGATTTTTAGATTATATTTTTGTTTATAGTAGCTTAAGAAATTTAAAGGTATAAAATGAATTCCTGTATTTATCCCCATTTCTTTTAGTTTTTTAGCAAAATTATCTCTATTTTTATCAACCTTTATTATGTATCTTAAAAATGTGTGTTCTGGGGTTGTTGTAGGCAATTTAATATGTTTTAAACCTTTTAGCTCTTCATTATAAATATTTGCTATTTCTCTTCTTCTTTTTAAGTAATATTTATAATTTTTTACTTTAGATAAAGCTAAAGACGCACATACTTTAGTGATTTCATACTCGTGTCCAATATCTGTTACATCATAAAAATATCCAAGATTGCCATCATCTCCCCAAGCATTTGATGAAATTCCATTTGAGTTTAATAATTTTGCTCTTTCATAAACTTTTTCATCATTAATTACTAAAAATCCGCCTGCAAACACAGGGTCTTTTCTCATCGCATTAAACCCAAAAGAAGATATTAAATCCTTAGTTCCTACTAATTCGCCTTTATACTCCATACCAAGTGCAAAACCACAATCATTTATTACAGATACATTGTATTTTTCACATAAAGCTCTAATTTCATCAAGTTTTGCTGCAAGCCCTGCGGTATGATTTACAAAAACTGCTCTTAATTTCTTGTGATTATGTTTAATTAGTGCTTCTTCTAAACTCTTTATATCAATATTAAAACTATCAAGCTCAACATCTACAAAAATAGGTTCAGCATCAAAATATCTAATACTTTGAGCAATTGTTGGAAATGAATTTACAGAGCAAATTACCTTATCTCCACGCTTTAAATCAATCGCACTTAAAGCCAAATGGTGTGCTGCTGTATGATTATTGGTTAAAACTATACGAGAACCTTTATAAATTTCACTTAAACTATCTTCTAATAATTTAATACTATTTATATCATTATCTAATGATTTAATTAAAAACTCTTTATCATCTTCTGTAATTACATTTAAAAAACAAGAAATTTCTTTCATATTTATGACCTTTTAAATATTTTTATATTTTCTCTTTTGAACTTATTTTTATTTATTCTATCTAATAGTTTTATATAATTATTATCAATTATATTTTTTTCATAATTTTTTAAAAACTTATCAATTTCTGTATAAGTAAAACCAATATCGCTCTCATCATCTTGACCTTCATAAAGGTCTGCGCTTGGTTTTTTACTAATTATATTATTAGGTAGTTCTAAAAATTTAGCAAACTCAAATAATTCACTCTTGTAAAAATCACCTAAAATATTAAAAGCACAGGCTAAATCTCCCCAAATAGTGCCATATCCTAACATTAATTCACTCTTATTGCTTGTCCCTGCTACTAATAAATTATGCTTAGCTGAATAATCATATAATAAAGTCATTCTAATCCTAGCTGCAAAATTTCCTATTAATACCTTATCATTAGAACCACTTGCTTTAATAAATTCATCTAAAATATTTTGAATATTTATAATTTCATATTTTAAAGCATATTTATTTGCTAAATTAATAGCGTCATCAAGATTTGTTTTATTTGAAATATTAGTAGGCATTATAAGACAATGTGGCTTTTTTTCACACTCGCTTAATATTCTTAATACAATAGCACTATCAAGCCCACCACTAAGCCCTAAAACAGCACCATTAAAATTTTTTAATATTTCATTAGCAAATGAAATCATTTGATTTTTAATATTTTGCATTATTTATCCGTTTTTAGGGGCATTTTATAAAATAAATATTAATCAATTCTATTATAACTTGGTTTTAAAAAACCATCTTCTATTAATTGATTAATAGCAAGTGCTGCAACAGGTAAAGCTGTTTGAGCTGCATAATATCCTTCTTTATCTTTATCAGGGCTCATTACTAAAACACCAATTGTGTATCTATTGTTTTCATCATTTGCAAAACCGAAGAAATTCGCATTATATTCTCTTTCATATTTTCCACTAACGCTAATTCTTGCTGTTCCTGTTTTACCACCTACGCTAATTCCTAAAGGCCAATATTTTGCTAAAGATTTTTGATTTGCAGTTTTTATTAATATCCTATTCATCTGCTTTGCAATTTCAAGTGGCAAGACTTCTTTTTCTGTTTTAGTATATATTTCTTTTAATTCCTTATCTTCATTATAATATTTAGCAATTTTAGGACTAATCCAAATTCCACGATTATTAAATACATTATAAGCTGCTAAAAGTTGTATAAAAGTGGTTCTAAAACCATATCCATAAGCCATAGTGTTTTTTTCTACTTCATAAGTTTTTTTAGCATCTTTTATAAAACCTGCTTTTTCATAAGGCAAGTCAATACCAGTTAAATTTCCTAAATTAAATTCCAAATAACCATTAATTAATTCTTTTACATTTTCTTTATTAGAAATTTGAACCATTCCTATATTTGATGAATGAACTATAATATCTTCAGCAATCATACTATCCATAGGATGTGTATCTGTTATGTAAAACTTATCAAGCTTCATTCTTCCGCCATAAGTCTTTACCCATTCAAAAGGGGTTATGCGATTTAGTTTTAATAAATTAGCAAAAGCAATTGGCTTAATTACCGAGCCTGGTTCGTATTCAAATTCTACAGCATCGGTATTTAGATACGATAAATCACTTTTTCTATGATATGGGTCATACCTTTTGCTAGTTGCTAGTGCAATTACACTTGCGTCTTTGCTATCTAAAATGCCTATTATTACTTGCTTAGCACCAAAATTTTTTCTAGCAACACTTGCTATATTTTCTAACCCTTTTTGAAGCTTTAAATTTACATTTAAATATACATTACTACCATTAATTCTATCACTTAAAAAGCTATCAGAATTTATAATTATATTTCCACCAATATCCTTACTACCTGTTATTTTATAATCACTTTTAGGGCTTAAATACTGCTCATAATATTTTTCCAAACCTTTTTTTGGAATATTTGAATATATTCCATCTTCTAAACTTAGTTGAGAATAACCAAGAATTGGGGTTAAAATATCTCCTTTAGAAAAAACTCTTTCTTCTTTATGCTCAATTATCTCAAGTCTTCTTGTGCTTACTTTTCCATTTGCATTTTTAAAGGATTTAAAAAATCCTGAAACATAAAGTTTTTTAGATAATTCTTGTAAATAACTTGCGGCTTTTGAATCAATTTCTTTTGATAAAACAAAATTATAAACTTTTTTTTGCTTTAAAGCTTTTAATAATCTTGCTTTAATATCTTTCATTTCTTTATCATCAATAAAGGCATAAATCTGAAATAATTTTAAAAAATAATCTAATTTATCTAAATTAATACTTCTAATATCAATTTCAGCTCTATAAATTCTTCTACTAGTTACTAATGTATATCCATCAGCACTAATAATATCTCCATTTAAAGCACCTACTCGCTCACCTCTTTCAATACTACCTACATTCCTTTCATTAGTTTTGCTTCTAACAAAAGAAAAAATAATAAAAAAAGAAGCGAGCAACAAAAAAAACAATACTATAAAAGTCTTTTTACTAGGCTCGTAAGGTGTTTGCATTTTTTATATTTGAGTTCTACTTATCTCTTTGTATGCGTTAATAGCTTTATTTCTAACTTCTAACATAAATTTCATACTTGTTTCAGCCTTGTTAATAGCAATAGCTGCTTGATGTAAATCTTTCACATTTCCAGTAGCTACATCAGCCATAGCTTTATCTGATACAATTTGTTCTTTATTTAGCTCTTCTAATTCTTGTTTTAAAGCATCTGCAAATGAAAAACCATTATCAACTTTATTAGAATTTGATTTGGTATTTTCAATACTTTGAATCAAACTTGGATTGATTTTAATATTATTCATATTTTAAATTCCTATCTTAATAAATCAATAGCACTTTGAGCTATTGTTTTAGCACTTGTAAATGCTGCCACATTTGCTTGATAAGCCCTTGTTGCCTCAATTAAATTACTCATTTCTACAACAGGATTTATATTAGGATATGCTACATATCCTTTAGCATTTGCATCGGGATGATTTGGCTCGTATTTTAATATAAAATCCTTATCATCTCTTACTACTTTATCTACTACTACACCCATAACAGCAGGCTTTGCTTCAGGAAAATTTACAGGGTCATTTAAAGGATTTTCATACTCAAAAAAACTATTTTTAGAATTAATTTCTTCATTTAAAACATCATCAAAATTAACGGCTTTAAATACTACATCTTGCCTTCTATAAGGACCACCTTCATTTGTTCTAGTAGTATTTGCATTAGCTATATTTGAGCTAATTAAATTCATTCTAAATCTTTGAGCGCTTAGTCCATATCCACTAATATCAAAATCGCTTAAAAATGCCATAAATTATCCCTTAACTTAATTTAGAACTACTCTCAATTATAGTTCTTACAACTTCACTTTGTTTTTTTAGCACAGAATCAAGCGCACTAATCATAATTGCGTTTTTGCTTAATTCACTTGTTTCTACATCTAAATCAACGGTATTTGCATCATTTCTTTGCAAATGTCCATCTCTAGCAAAAATAGTTCCATTTTCGCTATTTTCAAATTCTAATGGTTGTAAATGCCTTTCATTAGTAACTGCTAGTTTATTACTCATACCTTTTCCAAAATGCATAAAATTTGTAGCTGCAATTTGTGCATTTTGTGTAGTTTTGTAAAGTTTATTTGCATTTTCGTTTAAGGCTGTTTCAAAATCAATATCTCTTGATTTATAAAAAGGAGTATCAATATTAGCTATGTTTGAGCTAATTAATTTATTTCTTAAATCTCTACCGGCTAAGGCACTTACAATCAATGGTTTAGATTTATAAAATTCCATTTTCTCTCCTTAAATTAAAATGCAAAAATCCCATAGCAAATAATATTCCAAAACTATTAATAATAATATACTCTTGTAATATTTACCCAATTTTCACTAAACTAGCTATTTATTTTCAAATTTTATGAAAGGATAAGTATGGCTAGTAGAAGAAGCTTTATGGGCTTTACATTAGGCGCTGCTGCGGCTGTTGGTGGTGTTTTTACACTAGTGGGTATGAAAAAAACTTGGGATCCACTTCCTAGTGTAAAAGCAGCAGGTTTTACAACCGTTGATTTATCGCCTTTAGCTGATGGAGAGCTAAGAACTGTTGAATGGAGAAAAAAACCAATATTCATTCTAAAAAAATCAAGTGATATGGAACAAAGCAATACAGATATAATAGCAGGAGATGCAAGATATACGGTAGTAATTGGACTATGCACTCATTTAGGTTGTATTCCAGCATATCATTCAGCTGATAAAGAATTTGTTTGTGCCTGTCATGGTGGAAAATTTAATGTAAGCGGAAAAAATATGTCAGGACCACCTCCTAAACCACTTGAAATTCCACCTTTTTCAATTGATGGAACTAAATTAGTTTTAGGAGAAATTGGCAAAGAGTATGAAGAAATTATGAAAAATGTAGGAAAGGCTTAATCATGGCACATTTTGAAAAATCAAATGGAATTGTTGATTGGCTAGATCAAAGACTTGCTATCAAAAAATTTATGCAAGTTATGATGACACAATACTGGATTCCTAAGAAAATTAACTTTTTATGGGCAATGGGAGTAATTTTACTTACTATGTTTGCAATACTATTTATTACAGGACTTTTACTTGTAATGTATTATAAACCTGATGTTGCACTTGCTTTTGATAGTGTAAATAAAACTATTATGCAAGAAGTTGAATATGGTTGGCTATGGAGACATATGCACGGGGTTGCTGCGTCGGTAGTATTTTTAGTAATGTATATACACTTATTAACAGGTATTTATTATGGCTCTTATAAAAAAGGTCGTGAAATCATTTGGATAAGCGGTATGGTATTATTCGTATTATTCTCTGCTGAAGCATTTAGTGGTTATATGCTACCTTGGGGACAAATGAGCTATTGGGCTGCTATGGTTATTACTAATCTTTTTGGTGGTATTCCTTTCATAGGACCTGAATTAGTTGAATGGATTAGAGGTGATTACGCTGTTGGAGATGCTACATTAAATAGATTTTTTATGCTACATGTTTGCTTATTACCAATAGTTGTTATTGCATTTGTTGCAATTCACTTTTATGCTTTAAGATTTCCACATGTAAATAACGAAATTGCTGAAGAAATTGATTTTGATTTAGAAGCTGAAAAATATTTAGCTGGCAAGAAAAAAGAAGCGAAAGTTATATCATTTTGGCCTGATTTCTTATGTAAAGATATTTTTTATGTTTGCTTATTTATGATTTTCTATTTTTATCTAGTATGCTTTCACTATGATTTTGCTATGGATCCAATTAACTTTGAACCAGCAAATGCACTTAAAACTCCACCACATATTTATCCTGAATGGTATTTCTTATGGAGTTATGAAATCTTAAGAGGATTTTCTTATGAAGTTGGTCTTGCTTGCTTTGGTATAGCTCAAGTAATTTTCTTTGTATTACCATTCCTAGACCGCTCAAATGTAGTAGCGCCTGCACATAAGCGTGGAGCATTTTTTGTATGGTTTTGGCTATTAGTAATTGATATGATTGTTCTTACTATTTATGGTAAATTACCTCCTGTTGGAATTAATAATACAATAGCAACTATTGCTTCTGTTACATTTTTAGCATTATTAATAGTAGTTTTACCAGTAATTACTCTTATGGAAAGAAAGGCTAAGTAATGAAAGAGTTAAAAATATTTGCAATATTAGTTGTATTCACAGGTATTGTTTATTGGGGAGTTGAGCCTTACGCTCATTCACAAATGCACGAACATACTAGCGAAGTTAATTTTGATTTTAAAGCAGGCGATATAGCTCAAGCTGAAGTTGAATTAAAAAAAGCTAATGAAAGTGGTAAAAAAGATGATATTGATTTTGCTACAAAAAAATTAGAAGATACTAAAAAACTTTGGGCTAATGTTGATAAAATAGCTAGTTTAAAAACTGATGTTGAAGCTGGAAAGGCTGATTTTGAAGCTAATTGTGCTAGCTGTCATAGAGTTGAATTTGATGAATTAGTAGCTGCTGATGATGGAATTAGCGCTCAAGGTATTATTTATCCTGATTTAAGCACAGCAGGAGCTATTTATGATAGTAAATTCTTAATGGCAATTTCTCTTAATCCTGCACTTGCTATGAAAAATAACAAAAAATATAATGATGAAAATCCACATCCTATGATGACAGCGTTTTTAGAAGATGATGGCAGTATAAGTGATGAAAATGCTCAATCAGTTGCTAATATAGTAGGATATTTAAATAGTATCGGAAAAGCTGCTCTTGAAGCAAAAAAAGCAAAAATTGCTAATGAAATAAATGCAGGTAAATTAAGCGATAGCGAAAAAGTTGCAAAAATTAATTTTGAGAACAAAAAAGTTATCTTTGAAGAAGCTTGCGGAAGATGTCATGATGTTAAATATGATGGTTTTATTGCTAAAGTAAATGGCGGAGATTTAAAAGATTATATGGGTTCAACGCCACCTGATTTATCAATAATAATTCGTGCTAAAGGAGATGAGTATTTACATAAATTCATAAACGATACTCAAAAACAACTTCCAGGAACTGCAATGCCTAGAGTTGGACTTAACGAACAAGCTCAAAATGATGTTGTTGCTTATTTAACTAGCGTTGGAGATAGTAAAAAAGCTGAACGCGAAGATTTAGGATACAAAATAATGGCTTATTTTGCATTATTAGCAATATTAGCTTATGCTTGGAAAAACGCAATCTGGAAAGAACTACATTAAAAAATTAAGCTAGGTTTTCCTAGCTTAATTTCACTATAATTACTCATATTTATAAAAACACATTAAAAGTATTAAAAATATTTAATTATCCATTTTAAATTCTAAGAATTTAAAAATCATATTTTAACTTTTAAACACACTTGCAAACCAAGAAATATTCTTAAATAATGCTATGATATGAAAAATAAAGGAGAGTTATGTTTAAAATATTAATGATTTTACTAATTACAAATATTTATTTATATCAAATAAATAAGTTAAAAATAGAGCTAGATAATATTTATAAAAGCTTTCCTTATATTACAAAAGAAATAAAGCAAGACCAAGATGAATTTCTAAAAAGCATTAGTGATTGCAAAGATGATAATAATTGCATTATAAATTCTTATAAAGCTAGAATAAAAGAGCTTAGCACTAGTCTTGAAAACTCAAAAACCTATCCTAAAGAATTAATAGAACATATAAAAATAATTCAAGAAAACTCAACTGATTGTTATAAGCGTAAATGCACAGTAGATTGCGAAGAGATATCAATAAATAATTTTTGGCAAAATTTTTTTAGATACAAAGATATAAAAATAAAGCCAAAAATTGTAGATACTAAGCCATACTCTAGCCAAGAAGTAAAAGATACTCTTAAATACTGCTGGGATTTAGGGCTTGATAGAAAAGTTTATAAAGATATAGGGCGTGATAATATCTATGGTGTTGATAATGATGTGAGTTATTCTTTTTATGAAGTTGATAAAAATGGAGAGCTCTATTTTGCAAGTAAAATTAAGGGTAAAAAATACATAAAAAAACACAAAAATATAACTATTGGCGATGTAGTTTTAGATAATAAAAATTACTTAGCTTTATTAGGTGAAATTGGAAATATTTTGTTTATAGAAAAAGATTTTTGCAATCATCCTATTAAAAATAAAAATCTGTTAGATGTCATAAAAAAATCTAATAGAATAAAAATATCAACAGATTTTCATGAGCTTACACAAAGAATTTTTACGATAAATTACAAAGAAAGAGATTATTTTTTGGTTTATAAGATTTACTATTATAATGCATATCCAACATATGAAATTTATATACATAGTATTGCAAATATTGTATCTAACGCATATTATCTTTACACAAGGGCATACCCTTATACATTTACTGAATTAAAATCTTTACATTGTGAAATAAATCTAAAAAAGGAGAAAGAATGAGCTTAAATAATTTGTATTCAAATTTTACAAATATTCAACTTATAAAACTCCTAATAAAGGCAAATGTTAAACAATAAAAAATATTTAATTATCCATTTTAAATTCTAAGAATTTAAAATCATATTTTAACTTTTAAACACATTTACAAACCAAGAAATATTCTTAAATAATGTTATGATATGAAAAAATAAAGGAGTTTAAATGCTTAAAAAAATTTGTTTATTGCTTATGCTAGTTTTTAGTTTAAATGCTTTTGAATTTGTTCATAAAGATAAAATACCAAAAACTCCCATATATACTTTATTTGATTTAAGCAAAAAAGGCACTAAATTTGAAATAATCTTTAAGCCACAAAGAAAAGATATAAGAGAGTATTTAGGACTTTATGCTTTTTATCCTTTGCGTTTTGAATATGGTAAAGTAGGTAAGGATTTTTATTCAGTTTATTTATACGATGAAAAATTAGAAAATGATATACGAAATAATCCTTATTATCCACTTGCACTTGATATTAAAATATATGAGCTTACTAAGGATGGTGATGAGATATTAGTATTTGATAAAGTCGCTACACCAAATGAAAATACAAGAGTAAGTGGTAGAATAAGTATAAATATTAAAAATGAAAAGGTTCATGTAGCAATAAGATATCTTGGATTTTATTTTATACCTGAAAATAAAACATATAAAGCAGTCATTACAAATCTAATAGATGATGATAATATAAGGGGTGATTTTACAAAAATCGCAATTAAAGTTGATAGAAGCAAACATTAATAAGGAGAAAATTTGAGCGAATATTTAACTTCTAGTAATTTTACGCCTTTATTTTATTTAAAAGATAAAAACGCTTATATTACTAGCTTAGTTCATTGTAGTGCTTTGTTTATTTGCTTTTGTGTTTTTATGTATATTGGTAATTTTTCTATGAAGGTTTCTAGTATTAATTTATTTATTATTGCTGCATATTTTGATGAGAGATATTTGCATTATAAGTTTAAAAAACCTAATATTTTATATTTTCATAAGGATTTTATACATTTTGTTAATCATAGTTGTAGGCAAAGAGATGAGCTTAATGAGAAAGAAAAAACAATATATTTAAAAATGCTAAAATCTATAAAACCTGCCTTAATATTCAAAGCAAACAACAATTATATAAATTAAATAATTTTTTGAGTATATTTTATATTTTTATGAGTGTTTGTAATTTTATACTTTTAGTATTTTTTAAAAATATTTATAAAATTTTTACTTTAAATAATCAAAGATTTTATGATACTTTACTATTAGAAGATAATGAGAATATTATTTGTATTTATATGAATAATTCTAACTATTCGCTTTTGTATGAATATTTTTTAAATAATTTTAATATTGATATAACAAAGCTTGATGTTAAAATCAAGCCCTTTTTATTTTATTCGCACTTGGTTTATAAATACACTTAAAATAAGTAAATTAATCACAATAGCTTTTATATTAATTAGAATTTGATTTGTTTAATTTATAAAAATTAATATCATTTATTTTCACACATTTTATTATATTTTTATCTACTAATTCATCTAACATTTTTATATCTTTTTCATCAATTTCTTGTGAGCTTAATGGTCTTAAACTAATAGTTTTAAGCAAATCATCATATTTATTTATATTAGTATTTCTACTCATAATATTAACTTTTATATTAGTTATCAAACTAGCCAATTTACTTAATTTCTCAAAACTTGCAGCCTTTACATTATAATCACTCGGTCTATCAATAGTTCCTAAATCAAGTCTAGTTGCTTTAATATCCTTTAAAATATCATTTAAAGCAATAAAATCCTTTTCATCATCATTAATACCATCTAAAACCAAGCATTCTAAAATCAACTCACCTTTATAAATTTGACTAAATTCTTTTATACCTTGAACTATTTTATTTATATCTATATTCGTCCTATCAATTTTGCGAAATACTTTAGGATTTACACTATCAATACTTAGTTTAACGCTATCAAGATTTAATAATGCCTTTTGAATATTTTTATCAAAAATTGTGCTTGCATTACTCAAAATTAATAATTTTGCATTCTTTTTAACTTCATTTATTTTTATAATCAATTCATCTAAATATGGATATAAAGTAGGTTCGCCATTTGCACTAATGCTTATATAATCGCAATCTTTATGTATTTTCAAAGCTTCTTTTAGCTCATTTATTATATATTCAACACTTAAATTTGATTTATTTTCATATTGTAATTTAGCTTTTCCAAGCTCACAATATAAACAATCAAAATTACAGCATTTCTCATTAGGACTTAAATCTATACCTAAAGATTTTTTAAATCTTCTTGAATTAACTGGGCCAAAAATTACTTTCATAAAAATACCTTTATATTAATTACTATTGAGATTTTAGCACTAAATACTAATGGAATTTAACTTAATCAAGCGTTTATGCTTGATTAAAATTTTTGTTTAGATTTGTTTATACAACGATATATGCTTGATTCTGAAAGATTTAAAAGATTAGCTATTTCTGTAATTGAGCCTTTTATATTAAAAATACCTTTTTCATAGATTTTATCTACTATTATTTGCCTTTGTTTTGGTTTTAGATTAGTATTTTTTAGCTCATTTACGCTAAGCCCTGTTAATTCTTGAATTAGCTCATTTAAATCAAGGCTCAAAACTTCTTCATAAGCAGCTTCTTCTACAGGTATATCGCTACCTAATAATTGTGCTGCTATATTTTCCATTCTACTTTTATCGTAGTTTATACATAGCATTCCACTTAATTTATTGCCTTCTTTGATAAAAAATGTGCTACCTCTTATATTTTTTCCACCTGCACTTGCTTTATAATTGCTTAAAAAATCTCTTTCTTCATAAATCTTTTTATTAACAAGCTCAAGTGCAAATCCTGTAATAGGAGAATTAATACTTCTTCCGCTTATGTGATTATTAGCAATTTCTGCAATACTCATTCCATCATCATTTATATCGTGCAAAACTATTTCATAATCCTTGCCTAAAGCTTGTGCTAAAAAATGCACTAATTTTATATATTCTGTTCTTGTTTGTTGATTCATAAAGCCCTCGGTAAATGTTTTGTAAATTATAGTTGCGTAAAGTAATTATAAGCCCTATTTTAGGGCTTATTTTATAATAATTCATCTCCTGTTTTAATAAATTCAGCCATTTCAGCGTCTGGCACCATACTTCCACCTGTTGCCCATATTAGATGAATTGCGTTTTTGTGTTCAGTTTTAAGCTCATTAGAAATCATTAAGCCTTTAACTCCAGCTAAAGCCGAAGGCTCAAGCTTAATACCTTCGCTAGATGCAAGTAAGCTTAAATATCTATACATATTCTCATCACTTACCGTAAAGCTTCCATCAATTACACGCTCAAGCACTTTACCTACAAGACCACTCGCACGACCAACAGCAAGCCCATCAGCAGCCGTAATATTATCAAGCCCAATATCAGCTACACTTATTTCATTATGTTTTCCGGTAGCAAGTCCAAGTATCATACAAGGACTATGCGTTGGCTCAGCAAAAAAGCATTTTACACAATCGCCAAATTCAGCCTTAAGCCCATAAGCAACCCCACCAGGACCACCACCAACACCGCAAGGAAGATAAACATAAAGCGGTCTATCTTTGCTGATATTAATATCTAATGCTTGAAATTGTCCTTTTAATCTCTTTGCAGCAACGCTATATCCTAAAAATAAATTATGCGAGTTTTCATCATCTATAAAATAACAATACGGATTATTTTCAGAACTTTTTCTTCCCTGCTCTACTGCGACGCCGTAATCATCTTCATAAGTAATCACGCTGCATCCGTGCTCTCTTAGCATTTTTTTCTTCCATTCTTTAGCACAATCACTCATATGAACTTCTACTTTAAAGCCAAGTTTTGCACTCATAATTCCTATTGAAAGACCAAGATTACCGGTTGAGCCAACTGCTATTTTATATTTACTTAAAAATTCTTTATATTTTGGCTCGGCAAGTTTTGAATAATCATCTTGAATGCTTAGCATATTATTTTCTATTAGCAAATCTTCTGCGTGTTTTAATACTTCATATATTCCACCACGAGCCTTAATAGAGCCTGATATTGGTAAATGTGAATCAAGTTTTATATAAACATCGCCATTAATACTAGCACCACTTAATTTTTCTAACTCTTTTTTATAATTATTCACACAAACTAATGGGCTTTCTATAATACCATTAGTAATATTTGTAGCAGGGAAAATTATCTTAAGTAAAGGTGCAAAACGATTAAGCCTAGCCCTTGCATCATCAATTCTATCAAGCTTAATAGCACCTTTGTTTAATTCATTTAATACATCATTGCTTAGATTTGTATTAATCCAACTTGTTTCTTTCATTGCTTTTAGATTTTCAATTAACATTTTTACTCCTTATAAAATTATTGATAAAACATAGCTTAAGATTAAACCACTTATACTTGCTACTAAAGTCGCACTTGTAAAATACTTAAACATAGCTTTTACGCTCATTCCTAAGCTTTCTTTTACTAGCCAAAATAAGCTATCAGTTACTATAGTACAACCTATAGCACCACTTCCTATTGCAAGGCATAAAACTTCTTTACTAACATTACTATCCATTTGTAAAACAATTCCTGCTGCACTAATCATAGCAACCGTTGCACTTCCAACACTAGCATGTAAAATAATAGCAATTAACCAAGCTAAAAATACAGGATTTAAACTCAAACTTCCTAAAGTCTGCTTTAATGCTTCGCCAATGCCTGAAGCAATTAATATCTCATTAAAAGCTCCACCTGCTCCTATGATTAATAAAATTGAAGCAATTTGCGTAAATGAATCCCCACTAAAATCCATTAAATTTTGCATAGAATAGCCTTGCTTTAAGCCTAAAGTATAATATGCTACAAAAACACTTATTAATAATGCGATAATAGGATTTCCAATGAATGCAAATACTGCATTATCTTTAAATACTAAAGTCTTAAGCAACATTAAAACTAAAGGCAAAAGTATTGTAAAATAAGTAATTGCTGTGCTTGGCATAGAGTTATAAGTAGAACTTGTATTATCAAAAACACTCATCTCATTATCTTTTGAAAAATCAAAGAATTTCAAAAACAAAACCCCACCTATAAAAGCACATATCATACCCACAACTATACTCATCCAAATTACTTGACCTATATCAGCACCTAAAGTAGCTACTATGCTAGTAGCTGCTGGGTGTGGTGGCACCATACAATGAACTGCCATTAGTGAAGTTGCTAATGCTATGCCTATTTTTATTCTGCTAACACCTATTTCTTTAGCTACAACTAAAACTAAAGGCACTAATAAGACAAATCCAACCTCAACAAATACAGGAATACCAGCAATAAATCCAACCAACATCATAACAATATCAGCTCTTTTTTTACCAAGTAGATTTAGTAATGATAGGGCTATTTTTTGCGCCCCGCCACTAACTTCTAGCATTTTTCCTAAGATACTTCCACAACCAATAATAACAGCTAAAAATCCTAGCGTCCCACCTACTCCATTTTCAATAATAGAACCGATTTTTGTTAAATCAACACCAGTTATAAGTGCGACAAAAATACTTGCTAAGCTTAATGATAAAAAAGCGTGGATTTTAAGTTTTGTAATACAAAACACAACTAAGGCAATAGAAGCTATTAAGACCGAAATTAAAGCAAAATTGCTCATCTTTTCTCCTTTATTTAAAAATCATCATTTGATTATACCCCCCCCCATCTTTAAAATTTTCTTAAAATAATAATTTTTTTGATTTTTTTTAATAAATTTTCTTAATTTTTCTTACTTTTTCATAAAATATTACAAAAAGTAACAAATTTTTATTAATTTTAGAAAAAATAATAATAAAATTTTATTATTTTTATATAATGAAAATAAGTTAATTTTAAAAAAAGGAGAAATTATGAGATTTAGGTGGCTTATAGCCTTTGTATTTTTCCTAATAGGCTTAATCGCTTATATGGATAGGGCAAATATTTCTGTCGTTGCTAGTTTTATGATGCAAGAATTTAATATAGATAAAACTCAATTTGGCTTATTAAATTCTGCATTTTTTATAGCTTATGCCGCAGCTCAAATTCCAAGTGGTATTTTAATTCAAAAATTTGGCAATAAATTTATGACTATTTTTGCATTAATTTTATGGTCAATTTTTACTATTTTAACGCCACTTGCAGGAACATTTATGCTACTTTTAGTAGTTAGATTTTTATTTGGTTTAGGAGAAGCTCCTATATATCCTAGCAATGCAGCATTTAATAATAACTGGTTTGGTAAAAAAGAAAAAGCAAGAGCAGCTTCATTTTTACTAGCAGGTTCATACTTTGGGCCAGTAATTGCTCCATTTATATCTGTTTGGCTTGTCAATAATTATGGTTGGCATAGTGTATTTTATGTATTTGGTGCGATTGGAATTTTAATCGCCTTGATTTATTATTTTATAAGTTCATCAAGACCTGAAGATAATAAATTTATTAGTAAAGACGAACTTTTATATATTCAAAGTGAAAGATTTGTAGATGGTATTAAAAAAACTCCTTGGAAAGCATTCTTAAAAAATAAAGAATTTTATGCACTTGGAATTGCATACTTTTTTTGTGTTTATATAACAGGTATGTTTATGACTTGGCTTCCTACATTCTTACTAGAAGCTAAAGGACTTGATTTAAAAGCTATGGGATTTTACGCTGGAGCTCCTTGGCTTGCTATTTGTATATTTGTTGCACTTGGTGGTGGATTAAGCGATAAGATTTTAAAAATTACAAATAGTTTTAAAAAAGCTAGAACTTATTTAGCAGTTGCTGGATTTTTAATATTTGATATATGCTTATTTTTAGTTGTATATGTTGAAAATACAATGCTTAGTATTTTATTTTTAAGTCTTGGTTTTGGGTTTTTAGGACTTCCTGTTGTTGTATCTTGGGCTGTTGCAGCTGATAAAGGTAGAAGTCAAGCAGCAGCGGTTAGCTCTTGGATGAATTTATGGGGAAATGTAGGTTCAGCGTTCTCGCCTATTTTAGTTGGCTGGATGGCACAAAAATATGGATGGAATATAGCTATATTATTTAATATAATTCCTGTAACACTTGCTATGATAGCTTATTTATTTGTCAAACCTGACAATGCTTTAGAAAGTAATTAATTTTAATAAAAGGAGAAAAAATGTTTATTTTAAACAAAAGAGTTAGTAAAGTTTCAGATGAAATTCTTAATCTTTATAAAGAGGTTTGCCCTTCAACTATAGGACATATGCAAGATTGTGGTTTTATTAGAAATTTAAAGCCACTTCATAGTGGAAAAAAATTAGTAGGAACTGCTATAACCGTTAGAATACCACACCTTGATTCTACTGCTGTTCATAAAGTATTTGATATTGTAAATGAAGGTGATATTGTAGTAATTGATACCAATAAAGATTATGAAAGAGCACCTTTTGGAGAATTAGTTTGCTATATGGCAAAACACAAAAAAGTTGGTGGAGTAATCATTGATGGTTGTGTAACTGATTTGAATGCTATTAAAAATCTTGGCGTTAATGTTTGGTATAGAAATGTTAGTGCTTTAACAACTAGAATTAAAGGAATTGAAGGCTCAATTAATGTTCCTATTGCTATTGATAATGTTGTTATAAATCCAGGAGATTTGATAGTAGCTGATGATGATGGAATACTGGTTTTAAATCCAGATATTGATAATGTTGAAGAACTTGGCAAAAGAGCAATAAATGTTCAAATCGGAGAAATTGAAACAAAAGCAAAAATAGATAAAGGCATTCCACTTAGCGAAATTTTAGGTGCAAATAAATATTTTGAGGGTTTATGATGAATAAATTAAAAATTGCTTTAGCTCAAATAAAAACTGATAGAAATTATAAAATTAACCTTGAAAAAATTATTGATTTTATGCAAAAGGCAAAGTCTTTTGGTACTGAGCTTGTGGTGTTTCCAGAAACTTCACAGGCTTTTGTGCCTAGTAATGAAGGGATTAATTTTAATACCATTGCTCAAAATATTGATGAAGAATTTGCAACAAGCATTATTAATAAAAGTAAAGAGTTAAATATCGCAGTTGTTTTTGGTTTTTATGAAAAAGATAATGAAAAAACTAAAAATAGTGTAATTTTTGCTGATTGTGGCAAAATAATCCATAAATATTCAAAAACTCACCTTTACGATGCTTTTAGCTATGATGAAAGTAAAGATATAAATGCTAGTAATGAAAAAATAAAAGCCTTTGATACAAAATGGGGTAAAATGGGGATAATGGTGTGTTATGAGCTTCGTTTCCCTGAAATTGCTAGAACTTTAGCACTTGATGGTGCAAGGCTTGTATTAGTTCCTACTGCTTGGGTAGATGGCAAATATAAAGATGAACATTTTATGCTACTTACTAAAACAAGAGCTTTAGAAAACACAATATATTTATGTGCTAGTAATCAAACAGGTAATATCTACACAGGTCGCTCGTGCCTAATAAATCCACTTGGACTTGAAGAAATAAAACTTGGCGTTGATGAAGGTATTCAAATATTTGAAATTGATTTTAATAAAATTGATGAAGTTAGAAAAGCCTTGCCTTGTATATCTCAAAGAAAGCCTAATTTATATAGCCTATAAACTAAATTTCGTATGCCTTAAACATACGAAATTTATAATAATTCAATTAATTGTATTTCATCACTAGCAAGTGCTTTTAAATCATTTGTAAAACCGCTTTTGCTAAATAAAATATATTTTTTAATAGGTAAATTACTATCTATTTTAGTAGCTTTTGCTTTTAAATCTTCTAAAACATTAGTTCCTACTGCTTTATTTTTATATTTACATTCAGCAACTATTAAATAATCTTTAGCGACCCCAACCGCATCAATTTCTGTATTTTTATCCCACCATCTACCACATTTTAAAAGGTCTTTATGTGCGTTTAAAAGATAATTAATCGCTAAATCTTCATACACCCTACTTATAAATTCCATAAAACTTGTCTTAATTATATTAATTACATAATCTGTATTATCAAGTTCAAGTTGAGATTTATAAGGAAATATATATGCAAAATAAAATCTTAAAAAATTATCTTTTATAAAATATAAACTTTTTTTTGATTTTTCTGGATTTTGTTCGGTTATAGGAATAATTTTATAAATAATATCAAGCTCAATTAATTTATCTATAAAAGATGTTATATTATTTGGACTTTTACCTAATTTACTAGCAATATTTCCAATCTTATGTTCTCCACTAGCAATAATTTTTAAAATTGAAAAATAAGTTATAGGTTCATTGATTTCATTTTGCAATACGAAACTAGCTTCATTATATAAATATGAATTTGGATTTAAAATATTTGCTTTAATATTTTCATAAATATCCCCTTTATCATTTATAAGCTCAAGATATTTTGGGATACTATAAAACACACTATATATTTCTATAAGCTCATTTTTAGTTTTATTAGGAAAAAAATCTTTTAAATACTTAAACTCAAGTGCTTCAAGCTTAATAGCACTAGTTCTTCTACCATATAAAGGAGAATTGTATGATAATGTATATTCATACATCATAGAAATAATTGAGCCACATAAAATCAAATGAATATTTTTATTCTTAAATATCTCATCACAAATATACTGAAATTGCGATGGAATAGAATTATCAAGCTTTGCAAGATATTGAAACTCATCAATTACTATTACTATTTTTTCATCTATTTTATTTGCTACATATAAAAATAAAGTTTTAATATCATTTATTTGAATTTGTTTTAATAAATCATCATTATAAAAATTAGCTAATTCATCTTTCATTCTATTAATTGTAATGTTAATATTTTCAAGGCTTGATAAAAAATAAAAAGCTTTTTTATCTTTTATATATTCTTTAATAAGTCTAGTTTTTCCAACCCTACGCCTACCATAAAGAATAGTGAAAGTAAAACCGATTTTATTAAATTCATCGTTTAAAGTTTTTAAATGTTTTTCTCTATTAACAAACATATTTAACCTTTATCGTTTTTAAATTATTATAATCTAAAAACGATAAATTTTAATTTATTCAAAACTTTTTATGTTTTCTAAATCTAAGACTTGTTTTTTAATTTTTTCTGAAAGATTTTTGTCATTTACATTTGCATTAAATTTCTCAAGTAATTCATCTAAACTTAAAGCATTATCTGGATTACCTTTATTAATTTTCACTTCTTTAATAATAGTGCTTCCATTATTAAGCGTTGCTTTAAATTTGCCACAAAAATACTTTGGAAATCCACCTGAAATATATTTTTCATATTTAATTTTTTTAGCAAAATTAACAATCTCTTCACGATTTAATTCATTATAAGAATTTAAATTCACTTTGCCATCTATAAACATATAACTTATTAAATACGCAAATGAAAATTTTGCTTCATAATCTGTTTTTGGATTGTGTTTTTTATCTATAGGGTCGCATATAAAAGAAATAGGAACGCTATCTACATAGCATAAAATCTCCTTTATATCATCAGGCTTTAAACCATCATTTCTAAGTTCTTTAGCACAATCAACAAGCCCGTGTGCGAAATGACAACTTGGATATGGCTTAATTGATACTTCTTTTACCATATAATCTTTTCCTAAATTTTTATCAAGCCTTGTCTTATCGCATTCATCTTCTATACCAAATGCTCTAAAGATATTATCACGACCTTCAAAAATACTAACAGGAGCAAAAAGACCAGCTTTTGCATATTCACAAGCTCTAATTCCATTTAAAACCGCACTTGCTATATGAAGTATTTTAGAATTGCTTCCATTACTTAAAAACTCATTTATCCCACCTGCAAAACTAGCAGCAAAACCTAAAGCATTGATTGTTTGCGAAACATTTAAATCATTTATAACGCAAGCTGCAGCACTTGCTCCAAAAACTCCAGCTATAGCACTTGTATGAAAACCATTTTTATGAAATGTCCCATTACTAGCAACCCCAATTCTTCCTGCAACTTCCCAACCCATAATAAAAGCTTTTAATATTTTTTTACCATCGTTTGTTTTAGAAAATCCATAACTAAGACAAAGCGGGGTTAAAATAGCACTTGCGTGAAGTATAGCTTCTGTTAGAGTATCATCAAAATCAAGTATATGAGAACTCATAGCATTTATCATAGCAGCATTAAGTGGGGTAGCCTTAAATTCACTACCCCAAATGCTTGTATTAGCATTCTCTTCTTTAAATGCCTTAATGGTTTTTAAAATAGCATCATTTTTGCTACCCGCAAGAGCAACTCCAATGGTATCTAACATCAATTCTTTTGCTCTAGTTTTTACATCAGCTGGTATATCTTCATAACTTTTATTTACTACAAATTCAGCTAATTTTTCACTATAAAGCATAATTAATCCTTTAAAATCTCTGCGTTTTTAATTTTTTCTAAAAACTCATCAACTAATTTTGGTGCATATCCAACATAAGTAGTAGCATCAAGTAAAGCATCTATTGATTTTTCATCTAAAACTTCTCTTACTCTACTATCTGCTAATAAAACTTCTTTGAATGTTTTATTATTTTCAATTCCAATCATAGCATTTTCATATACAATCTCATGAGCGTGTTGTTTTCCAAAATGCTCACTTAATGCAAACATAACCCTTTCGGCTAAAACAAAACCTTTTAAAGTATTAAGGTTGTTTAACATTGAATCTTTTTTAACTTCTAATCCGCCTAAAGCTGTTTTCATATTATCAAGAACACAAGAAAGCATTAAAAAGATTTCAGGAAGTAATTTCCATTCCATTTTCCAAACCTGACCATCTCTTTCATGCTCGTGTCTTTCAATATCGCTTAAAATTGCAATATTTGCTTTTAAAGTATTGCTAACCGTTACAGCATTTTCGCTTATTGCTGGATTTCTTTTATGTGGCATTGTAGAGCTTCCTACTTGACCTTTGCCAAATGGTTCAGCCACTTCATTTACTTCATTATGAGATAAAATCAAAATCTGATGAGCTATTTTATTAAATGTAGCATTTATATTAGCTAATACATATCCAAGCTCAATAAATCTATCTCTTGCTGGTTGCCAAGAAATATAAGGAACTTTTAATCCTAAACTCTTTATTGTTAGTTTTTCAACTTCATTATGTTTATCACTTAAACTAGCTTTAGTGCCAACCGCACCAACTATAAGACCTACATAAAGTCTTTCTTCGCATTCAAGTATTCTTTCATAATGTCTATTAAGCTCATCAAGCCAAATAGCAACTTTATGTCCAAAAGTAATAGGAAGAGCTTGAAGCGCTAAAGTTCTTCCCATCATAGCTGTATTTTTATGCTCTACTGCTAGTCTTTTTAAAGATTTTGCTATGATTTTTAAATCATCTTTTATAAGCTTTAAAGCTTCTTTAAATTGTAAAACAAACCCAGTATCCATAATATCTTGAGTAGTTACCCCAAAATGAACAAATTCTCCATATCCATTCTCGCAAGCTTTTTCTAAGCCCCTAACGGTTGGAACTAATGGATGTTTTGTCTTTTTATATTCATTAAATATAAAATCCATATCCATATATTTATAAAATGATTTTTTAGCTATTTCTGTAGCTGCAGCTTCTGGGATAATGCCAAGCTTTGCTTGAGCTTTTGCAAGTGCAGCTTCAACATCAAGCCATTTTTGAATTCTATTTTCTTCACAAAAAATATCACGCATAGCTTTTGTGCTCCAAGAATCACCTAATAATCTCATATCAAATACACTAATACCTGTCATAATTTCTCCTTTTATTTAATTTTGTTAAATGCTTGTTCTAAATCAGCTATTAAATCACTAGCGTCTTCTAAACCTATATGAAATCTCACAAAAACCCTATTACTATCAACTTTAGTAGCAGTTCTTGGTGGCATAGTAACCGTTGCAAGACTTTCATATCCACCCCAACTAGCACCTATTGAAAAATATTCCAAATCATCTACGAATTTAATAGCTTGTTCTTTGCTAATTCCTGAATTAAATTCTATAGTTACCATACCATTAGTTCCTATGAAATCTCTTTTAAATATTTCATTGTTTGGATGGGTTGGTAATTTTGGATAAAAAATATTTTTAATTTCTTTTCTTGTTTGTAAAAACTCAACAACCTTATCTGCATTTTCTTCGTGATTTTTAAGTCTAATTCCAAGAGTTCTCATACCCCTAAGAACTAAATAACAATCATCAGGACTTGTAGTTAAACCTAAAGCTTCTGGTAATTCATTAAAATTTTTGTATTCTTTTTCATTAACAATCACACAACCCATAACAACATCAGAATGTCCGCTAAGGTATTTTGTAGCTGCAATTACGCAAATATCAACCCCAAGTTTTATAGGATTTGATAAATATGCACTTGAATATGTGCTATCAATTGCTACAGGTATATTGTGTTTATGTGCTATTTCGCATAATTTAGGAACATCAATTATTTCATACATAATAGAACCAGGGCTTTCACATAAAATAAGTTTTGTATTTGGCTTTATTTTACTTTCAACATCACTAGCATCTGCTTTTAAAAAACTCAACTTCTACTCCAACTTTATTTAAAAACAAATCACATATAGTTCTAACAGGTCCATAAATTCCATCAGTTATTAAAAAATGTGCGTCCTTACTTGCATAATTTAATAAAACCATAGCAAGTGCTGCAAGTCCTGTTGGATAAAGCGAAGCTCTAAATCCACCTTCTAGCTCACATAATAATTTTTCAAGTTCAAAAGTAGTTTCAGTTCCCCTTGCACCATAACTTAAAACTCTTTGCGTTTTTCTAAGCTCACGATATTCTTGCCAAGTTTTATGGTCTTTAAATAATATAGTTGAAGCTCTCATAACACTAGGATTTACTGCTTTTACAGGTAAATCCTGACCACGACCTAAATGAATTAATTTTGTTTTAGTTTTCATATTCTCTCCTTTTTTTAAATATAAATACAAGTGCAAATAATATTTACAATAACAGCTACTATCATAGGTATTGCTGTTCTTTTTACAACCGCAAATGGGCTAACTTTAGCAATTCCTGCTACTGCTAAAATAGCAGGTGCAATTGGACTTACGCATCTTCCAAATCCTGTCATTATTTGAATAGGTGCTATCATCATAATTGTTTCAACATTAAAAGATTTTGCAATATTTGGAATTAATGGTGCAAAACTAAAAAATGCTGCATTTCCTGAACCCATCAAAAATGCTGATAAAGAAAGTAAAATTGATACAAATATAATTATTGCTAATACACCAAATCCAGCGTCTTTTGCAAAATTAATTAAAGTATCCACAAAACCTATTGATAAAAGCCCAGCAGCAAATACTTGACCGCATACAATAAGGCTTACGGTTATTACAAATAAATGTCCCATACCTTTAAAAAATACCATAATAGAATTTAAAGTTTCAATTACGCTTTTATATCTAATCATTTCAAAAATAATTGCTGCAAATGTAGAAATCATCATAGCTACAGGAACATTCATTTTTATGCTACTTCCAACAACTTTTGAAAATCCTAATATTAAAATTAGTGGAATTATTGGCAATATCGCATAAATTTTTGGCGGATATTTTGTTTTATTTTCGCCATTTTCACTAAGTTCTTTTTCAATTTCATCTTTATTAAACACAAAATTATCTTTTTTATCAAAATATTTAGATGTAAAATAAATAGCAATCGCAACAGCTAATATGATAGGTATAGTAGTTGGTAATTGATACTGAACAAAATAAGTAGCTGGATCAACTCCTGCTGTTTTAGCAGCTAATATAACATTACCACTTCCAGGACCATGGTCAATATATTGACAAGTCCCAATAACTGTTAATGCTGATAATTTTGAAACACCAGTCCTAACCAAAATAGGATACATAGTAACCATAAGTAAAAGTCCAAGTCCAGCGTGAGATGGTATAAAAATTACCAAAAATTGTGTAACAAAATAAGAAACTATTAAAAGCATATAAGGAGATTTTACCATACTAAGTGGCTTTTCAAAAACCTTAAATAAAGCATAACTAGCCCCAACATGCTCCATATACGCACTAAAACCTGCTATACACATAAGAGTAAGCCCAAGACCACTAAGTGTAGAAGAAAGGTTTTTATTAAAAACTTCAAAAAGATTAAAAAACCAAAAATTTAAATCCCCTTTAGCGTCTAAGACTTTGCTAGTAAAAATAGCATTACTATCGTGCATAGTCGCAACTAATAATAAAAACAAACCACTAAGCAACAACGCCATATGAGCATTTATCTTTTTTGCAAGCATAAAAACTAATATGGCAATTGCTACTAGTGAAAACAAAATGCTAAACATCTCAACTCTCCTTTAAAAATAAAATTATTATTTTGAAGTAAATTTAATAAAATTTTCTTAAAATTAGATAAATTTAAGAAAATTTTAGTAAAAAAGTAATATTTTTTATTATTTTTTATCAATTAATATTTTTTTGCTAATATTTTTGCAAAATTTTTCAAAAAAGGAGAAAAAATGAATTATCCAAAGGCTATTGGACCTTATAGTGTGTGTGGTAAATCAGATGATTTAGTATTTGTTAGTGGTCAGCTACCAATTGACCCTAGTACAGGCGAGTTTGTAAAAGGCGATATTAAAGAGCTTACAAGACAAAGTTTAAGAAATATAAAAGCTATCTTAAACGAGCAAGGTTTAGATATGAATAATGTTATAAAAACAATGGTTTTATTAGCTGATATAAATGATTTTGCAGCAGTTAATGAAGCTTATGCTGAGTTTTTTAAAGAGCCTTTCCCTGCTAGAAGTGCATTTGCAGTAGCAGCATTACCAAAAGCATCAAGAATAGAAATAGAAGCGATAGCTAAAAAATAATTCCGGTGAAAATCCGGATTTAAATTCCGTAAAGTATTTTTACTTTTAAAATCAAGTTTTTATTAATTGTTTATAAGATAAAATCAGTTCTTTAATTTAAGGAGATGAGATGTTAAATAATTTATTAGTATTTGATTATGAAGACGTGCAATTAATCCCTGCAAAATGTATAATCAATTCAAGAAGCGAATGCGATACTAGCGTAAGGCTTGGTAATAGAACTTTTAAACTACCTGTAGTTCCTGCAAATATGCAAACAATCATTGATGAAGAATTAGCGATTTCATTTGCTAGAAGTGATTATTTTTACATTATGCATAGATTTGAGCCTGAAAAAAGATTAGACTTTGTAAAAAAAATGCAAGAATTAGGGCTTTTTGCGTCAATTTCTGTTGGCATTACTCAAAAAGAATACGAATTTATTGATGAATTAAAAGCAAATGAGCTATATCCTGAATATATTACAATTGATATTGCTCACGGACATAGTGACAATGTAATTAAGATGATTAAATACATTAAAAGCACATTAAAAACTAGCTTTGTAATAGCAGGAAATGTCGGAACTCCTGAAGCTGTTCGGGATTTAGAAAATGCTGGAGCTGATGCAACTAAGGTTGGTATTGGACCTGGTAAGGTATGTATTACTAAGCTTAAAACCGGTTTTGGAACTGGTGGTTGGCAGCTTGCAGCGCTTCGCTGGTGTGCTAAAAGTGCTAAAAAGCCAATAATTGCAGATGGTGGTATTAGAAATCACGGAGATATAGCAAAATCAATTCGTTTTGGAGCTACTTTTGTAATGATAGGCTCATTATTTAGCGGACACGAGCAAAGTCCTGGAAAAACCATAGAAATTGATGGCAAAAAAATGAAAGAATATTATGGCTCAGCAAGTGAATTTCAAAAAGGTGAGCGTAAAAATGTAGAAGGTAAAAAAATGTATGTTCCATTTAGGGGAAATATTTTTGATACCTTAAATGAAATGAGAGAAGATTTGCAAAGCTCAATTTCTTATGCAGGTGGAAAAGAACTTCGTGATATTAGAAAAGTTGATTATGTAGTGGTTAAAAACTCAATCTTTAACGGAGATACTATCTAATTAATAAATTTTCCTAATTTAGCTATAAATTAGGAAAATACATACTCTATTAAATAATTTTTTTAATTTAAATTCTAAGCTAGTAATTATTTTGATTAAGCACAAAATATAATATTTTGCCTTATAACGACATTTAATATTTAATTCACATAAAAAAACTTATTTTTAAACTATCTAATTAATCTTATTAACTTTTATTAATGGGGGGGGGTATTACAATAAATTTTATTTCATTAAAGGAGTTAATATGGATAAAAATTACGATGCTATCTAACTAATTTATTTTAAAACTAAAAAATATAAAAAATCTAAAAATTAAAAAACTATTTTGAAAGGAAAAAACAATGAAAAAATTATTTAATATTAAAAGTATAGCAATGCTATTAGTTATAATAGCTATTGTAGGTTCTTTTGGAGCATTTAAAGGAATAAATAGCGATTCTTTTAGTGATGATAATGAGGATAATAAACGCATGTCAGAATGTGTTATACGAAAAGCAGATATATTACATGATGTAAAAGCTTCTACTGCAAATTTTAAAAATTATGATAATGCAAGACTTCATCATCACATATTTATTATAACTTCACAATATAGAGATGCTAAAATAAAGATGCATGAAAGTATTTCAAAAATTTATGGTATAAAAGCACGACATAATGAAGAAAATGGTCCTGTATATGATCGTAAGCCAACCACTAAAGAACAACAAGAGGAATTAGATAAAGCAAAAGAACAGGCTAAAGAAGCTTACCAAGAATTACTTGAACTATATATAAACATTAAACCTCAGGTTTTAACTTTAGTAAAAGAAGCACAAAAACGTAATGGAACAAACGAACAAGGAATACTCTATAATTATACAAAGTATGAAAATTACGGTTTAGAGGATACAAATTGTACTGATAAAATTGAAGACTTCTATAACTTATAATAAGTTTCAAATGTTAAGATGTTGTAAAAAACAGTGTCTTAACATATATTTTTATGTCATTGTAGCTCAGCAGTAGAGTACTTGGCGTTTCAAACCATGTTGTGGTAGAATTAGGTTTGCAATTACAAATCAGCTAAAAACTTTAAGTATTCAAATGTTTCAAACCATGTTGTGGTAGAATTAGGTTTGCAATTGCAAGGAAAACTTGCTTATATGTTAAGTATTTGAGAGTTTTTAAAAAGTAGTGATTTTTCCACTTTTAAAATTCTTTCAAATTTTAGCACTTTAGTGGAAAAACTAATCATAGACTTACAACACATTAGCGTTTGAAATCACTTTAAGTTTAGAAAAATACGAAGCTCTGTCTTAGACACCTTCGTAAGATTATTAAAGATTAAAAAGGACTTATAATGGGATTAGGTCAATTTTGGTATAAAACAAAAACCTAATCCATAAGCTATCTTGCTAAATTAATGAAAATTATTAAACTAAAATTGAAATTATCAAAAAACCTTTAAAAAAATAAATTTAAGCACCTTAAAACACAAAAGCTATTAATTAAAAGGATTATGCAATTAATTCCTAATTTAAATTCTTTTAATTTTAAAATATAAAAATCATCATAAGATATTGATTTTAACGCTATTAAATATATGAATTTCAACTAAAATTCCTAGCTTATATGCTTAAATTAAACTTAATTAATTCATATATTAAATTATCATTATAATTTTTCTAATTTTTATTTTGCTAATTAATAATTTTTATTATAATAAAATAAATTTAATTTAAAAGGAAATAAAATGTTAGGGAAAAATCTTTCTTTAAAAGCACAATTATTTATTGGTTTTGCTAGTATTCTTGCATTTATTTTAATCATATTTTTTAGCGGATATATTAAAATTAATAGCGTAAATAATGATTTAAACGAAATTAGCGATGTAAATGCTGTCAAACAAAGGTATGCAGTTGATTTTAGAGGTAGTGTGCATGATAGAGCAATAGCTATTAGAGATGTTGTTTTATTAAGTGATAAAAACGAGATAAATAATGCTATATCTTTAATTGATAAATTAGAAAACAATTACAATGTAGCAGCTAATAATATGGCAAAAATATTTGCAAATGCTAATTTGGTAGATGATAAAGATAGATTGATTTTAGAAAAAATTAAAGGCGTAGAAGCAAAAACTCTTCCTTTAATAAAAGAAATAATTCAATATAAAAACAATAATGATACAAACAAAGCTCACGAAATATTATTATCTCAAGCAAGAGATAGTTTTGTTACTTGGCTAAATGTTATTAATGAATTTATTGACTATCAAGAAGCAAAAAATCAAGCATTAACAAAACAAGCAAGAGGGACAATTAGCAGCTTTTTAAGTAGTAGTATAGCAATTAGCATAGTTGCATTTTTAGTAGCGATTTTCTTAGCACTTTATATAACAAGATTGATTATTAGCTCACTTGGTGGTGAAGTAAAAGACGCAGTTAAAGCAGTAATTAGCATATCACATGGGAATTTAGATACTAAAATTGATACTAAGTATAAAGATAGTATGCTATATGCTTTAAAAGAAATGGAAAATAAATTAAAAGATATTGTAGGAGAAGTAATTCATTCTTCAAAAGAATTAGAAAATAGTGCAAAAGAAGTAACAAATGCTTCAAATAATGCTAGTAAATTATCAAACGAACAACAAAACAAATCAAGAGAATCTTTAGAAAATATAAACAATGCTAGAATAGCTATGCAAGATGTATTAAATATAGCAAATCAAACGAAAGAAAATTCTCAAAAAACGGTTGAATTATCAAATAATGGAATTAATTCTATGAGAACTACAATTAAAGAAATAGAAAAAATCACAGAAACCGTGCATTATTCTTCAGAGCAAATCAAAATGCTAGATAAACACTCAACCGAAATTAGCAATAGTGCAGAATTAATTAAAGAAATCACAGAGCAAACAAATCTTCTTGCATTAAATGCTGCAATTGAAGCAGCTCGTGCAGGAGAGCATGGGCGTGGATTTGCAGTTGTAGCTGATGAGATTAGAAAATTAGCAGAAAAAACTGACACAGCAACAAATGAAATATCAAATATGATTTCAATAATACAAAGCGAAACTCAAGCAACGGTTGATGCTATTCAAACAGCAGTTCCACAAGTAGAAAGCGGAATGAGACTAGCTAATGAAGCTAATTTGATTTTAGAGCAAATCAGCCATCAAGCAAATGATTCATTATTAAAAGCTAATGAAGTAAGTAACGCTGCTAACGCACAAGTAGAAAAACTTCAAAGCCTAAATAACGATATGATAAGTATCACAAAAAGCTCTGAAAATACCAATAAATCTATGCAAGAAAACACACACGCAGCAAATAGCTTAAAAGAAATTGCAAATACCTTAACACAACATATAAAATATTTTAAAATATAAAAAGATTTTTATCCTAGTTTTTGCTAGGATAAAAATTAAATATCAAAACTTATCAATAATCTTTATTAATAATTCTTGTAATTTAATAGCAATACTAGGAGTATAATCAATATCTTCAATCAAATTATCAGATACAATCCTAACAGCTAAAAACGGCACATTAAAAGCTTTAGCAACTTGAGCAGCAGCTACACTTTCCATCTCTTCAACGCTTGCATTATAGGTTTTATTCCAAAGATGAAGCATTAAGATTTCTTTATTAAAAGCATCAGCACTAGCTATATTTACCTTTAAAACTCCTTTAGGAGCTAGGCTTATAAATTTATTTACTAAAGTTTCATCACTTGTAAAATACTCATTTTTTAAATCTTCATTATTTGTATCTAGCAAAGTTAGTGGAGCTATCATTGGCTCTTTTGCTAAAGGATTGATAGTGTATAAACTCTTAGGAGTTTTATAAGAATTTGCATTATAAATTCTATCTCCTACAACTATATCTCCTAATTTAAGACCTTCTACAATAGCACCTGCTGTGCCTTGATTTATAATAATATCAGGCTTAAAATAAGTTATGCCTAAAGTTGTGGCTGCTGAAGCATTTACAAGACCTATTAAAGTCCTTGATACTACAATATCTTTTCCTTTAATTTTGCCTTCATAAAATATATAGCTACCTATTTTAACTACCTTTTTATCACTCATAGCATTTACTAAAGTATCAATCTCAATAGGCATTGCACCTTGAATTAAAATCCTAGCAAAAATAAAGCTAGGAATTAATAATATTAGTAGTTTTCTCATTTATTATCCTTAGGTAATAAAATCTCAAGCAATATAGCACTAAATCCTGCAGTCGCAACTGCTGAGCCAAATAGATTTTTAAACACATCAGGTAAATGCTCTAAAATAAGTGGTTGAGTGCTTACTCCTAAACCTAGAGCAAGTGAGATTGAAAGTATCATAACAGAACGCTTATTTAATTCTTCTCTTGAAATTATTTTAATTCCAGTTGCAGCAATTGTTCCAAACATTACTAAAATAGCACCACCAATTACAGGTTCAGGTATTCTTAAAGCAAACTCCGCAACAATAGGAAAAATCCCGCAAATCATAAGCATAATACAAACAATATATCCAACATAACGACTTGCAACCCCGCTTAGTGCAATTACTGCGTTGTTTTGACCAAAACAAGAATTTGGAAAGGTATTAAAAAATGCTGATACTAAAGAGTTAAACCCATTAGCAAATACCCCACCCCTTAATCTTCTTTCATATATTTCGCCTTTCATTGGCTGATGACTTAGCTCACTTGTAGCACTAATATCGCCAATGGTTTCTAGTGAAGTAACTAAAAATATTATCGCAAATGGCAAAATTAGGCTAGTTTCTATGCTAAGACCATAAAACAATGGTTCAGGAACTATAAATAAATTAGCTGAATGCACATTACTTAAATCAAATCTACCTAAAAATGTAGCAAGTATTAAACCAATAATAATTGAGAAAAATAAAGCTCCAACTCTAAAAATAGGCTTTTTAAAAGAGTTAAATACTACAATTGATAATAATACTACCCCACTTAAAGCTAAGTTTTCTAAACTTGCAAATTGTAAATTCGCAGGAATATCCTTGCTCATACTAGCAAATCCACCGCCTGCACTAATAAGTCCTGCACTAATTAAAGTAAGACCTATTATCATTACAACAATTCCACAAACTAGATTTGAAATAATTCTTTTCACATATTTTAAACTAATTGATACTAGCATTTCAGTGATACTACATAACATAAGAGTTCCAAAAATTGCTGCTAAAATCTCTGCATCACTTAGGTTTTGATTTCTTAGCACCAAACCACCTGTAATGATTGCTGAAACGAAATTAAAGCTTGTTCCTTGAACACTTAATAAACCTGAACCAATTTGAAATTTTCCAACCTTTAAAGTCATCATTTGAATAAATCCAGCTACCCCACTAGCAAATAATGACATAGAAATAATCCTAGTAGCATTTTCAGGGCTAAGTCCTAATTCTTTTCCTATTAATAATGAAGGAGTTATTACTGCTACAAACATAGCTAATAAATGAACAAGTGCAGCTAAAACAGCACGCACAAACGGAGGCCTATCTTCTAATTTATATATTAATTCATCTTTCATTTTATTCCTTTGTAATCTTTAAAAACTCTAATAACCTAAATGCTACATACTCATAGCCCGACTTAGTAAGATGTGTATTTTTTAATGATTTTTTATCATTTATCCAAGCAATTTTTCCCCCTTCTTTTTGCATTAAATTATCTATATCAAAAATATAAACACCACTTGTCTTTGCCACTTGTTTGATTAAAGTTTTTACTAAAGCATTATTCTCTCCTTTAACATAGTTTTTATTCACAAATAATGTTGGTTCTGGCGGGATTAATAATATTATTTTTGATTTTTTTGTTTTGAAAAGTTCTATAATATTTAAATAGTTATTAATGAAATTCTCTTGATTAATCTTATTTGACACACTCTCATTTGTGCCAAAAGAAAAAATTATTAAATCATAATCTAATTTCTTAGCAACACTTTTAGCTAAGTTATAATCTATTCTTGAATAATTAAAAATACTAGCTCCATTAATACCTAAATTATCAATATAACTAGAATTATTAGTAATAAAACCACCGATTTTATTTGCCGTTGTAGAAAAATTAATCTGATTTGTATTTTTTTGATAATTTTTTATATTCCAAATTCCTGATTTAAATTCTAAATACTCAACATTATTAGCCTTGAATTTAAGATTTATATTAATTTCACATTTTGCATTGCAATTTGCATTAATTCCACCAAAACTTAAATTAGTTTTTGTATTTATCAAATACTCTACATTAAATCCTAAATTATTATAATCTGCTAAATACTGATTGTGCCATTTAGGTAAAATCGCAGGAACAAATCCTAAAGAGTGAATATTTAAAGCCTTTCTAAAATATTCGGGAATATAATCACTTGCTAAATGAGAATCTCCTATAAATGCTATTTTTTTATAAGGAATTAAAAGATTGCTTTTAGGTTTTACTTGGATTTCTTTTGGTTTATCAGGCTGAAAATTAACTAAATTTGTTTTAACTTTTGCTTCTTTGCTTACAAGAATTTCATTTTGGCTTTTTTGAGATATTTTAGGGGATTTATAAATCTTATCTGTTTTTATCTCTTTTATAAATAAACTATCCACATAACTACAAGATGAAAAAAATATAACTATACTAAGATAAATAATAATTCTCATTGTATTTCAACTGTTTTAAAAAAATCTTGTGAAATCAACTCATACCCAAGTGGAGTAAAGTGTATGCCATCATTTGACCTAATCCTTTTGCTTTTGCCATCTATCTTGATATAAAAATCAAAATGCTCGGTTAATACAGAATCTAATTTTATAAATTGATAATTATTTTTTTTAGCCAATTCATAAAATACTTCATTTAATATTTTTATTTTTTCATTTTGCTCATCGTTTTTAACTACAGGTAATTCATACCAAAAAATATTAGCGTTATAATCTCTTGTAATTTTTACAAGTTCATCAATTCTTTTTGTATAAAAACTCTTCCATTCACTATCGCCAAATTTTAATACCTTGTTGTTTTCATTAGCATTCCATAAATCATTTACACCTACTAAAATTACTACATTTTTAATCGCACTTTCTTGTAAAGAAGATTTTAAAACCTTTGCATAATCATAGTATTTTTTCCTAAGTAATCCTGTGCTTTGCTTTGCTAAATTCTCACATTTAATATTTTGTTTTTTTAAAGAATTGCATATACTTAGCCCAACACCTTGCATTAAACTATCGCCTAATAAAATTACTCCATTATTTTTACTTAAAACTAATTTTTGATTATTGTGAATTTCTTGCTTAGCAATTAGCTTAATCATATATAAAGTATCAAGATAGCATTTATGAAATACCTTTATTTTATTATTGTTTTCATTGCTTATTTGTGGTTTTATTTCTTTTACCTTTGTAAAAAACACATTGTATTCTAGGTATTCTTTAAATTCATTGCTTTTTTTAAAAAATACAAAATCTAAATCTATATTTTTATGATAATTTACTTCATAATATTCTTTTAAAGAGTCGTTAAATAAGCTAATAAAAATAATGCTTGAACTAATAATTATTAAAATAAATTCTCTCATTAAAACCCTGCATATATAAAGTTAGGAATTCCACTTGGCATATAAATAAACACAATTAATAAAACTAGATTAATTACAATAATTTTTATAAAAATATTTAAGTGTCTTAAAATATTTACAACCAATGCTAAGTGGTTTTTAGAATAAAAATTAATTATAAATAAAACAAATACTACTAAAAATATATAAATTTCTCTTTTATCAATGAAATTAAATTTCAAGAAAAATGAAAAATATTCTCTAACCTCATCAAAACTCACAAAATAAAAAAAGCTCCAAACAATGCTAATATAAGTAAAAGTTATAAATGAAGCTACAAATTTATTAAACCTATAAGAAAATAAAGAAATAAAAATCAGCCCTAAAGCGTGAGCTAAACCCCATAAAGCAAAATTATACGAATTTCCGTGCCAAATACCCGAAATAACAAAGGCAATAATAATATTTAAACTTGTTCTATTTACCCTATTTCCACCAAGTGGAATATAAATATAATCACGAATAAAACTTGATAAACTAATATGCCATCTTTTCCAAAAATCTTGAATGTTTCTAGCTTTAAATGGATTATTAAAATTCTTAGGCAATTTAAAGCCAATCATTAAAGCAAATGCAGAAACTAAATTAATATAAGCACTAAAATCTAAATATAATTTGATTGAATACAAGTAAAAACAATTTAATAAACCTAAAAAACTTAAATTATTTAAATCATTTAAAAATGCGTAAAAATACTTATCAACAATAGGTAAAATCAAAAATACTTTTACTAAAGCAAACAATAAATTAGCTAGTATTAAATCCTTGTGTTTAAAGCGTTTTAAAGTATTAAATTGCTTAATAAAATCAACATATCTAAATATAGGACCACTAACAAAAGTAGCAAAAAAACTAAGATAAGTAAAAAGCGTTAAATAACCAACTGGCTCTTGTTTTTCTTTATAAACCCAAACAATATAAGTAATTGCATTAAAAGTATAAAAACTAAGCCCTAAAGGAAAAATTATATCAGCAATCATAATATCAAAATAGCTTAGAACATAATCAACACTATCTTTAATACTTGAATAATATTTGAATATACATAGATTTAACACTATAAAAAATATAGCAGTATAAAAGATATTTTTAGAATTCCTAACATAAACGCTCAAAGCAAAAAAATGAATAAAAAAGCTAAAAACAAGCACTACTAATAAGCAATAAGGATTAAATAAATATAGTATTAGTATATTAAACCCTAACAATAAAGCATTTTGCTTATTTTTGCCTAGCAAATTAAATACAATGAAAAATATAAATATTAATATTAAAAACTCAACAGAAAAAAAGCTCAAATCAATATTCCTTTAAAACATTTGCTAAGAATTTAGCACCATTTACATTTTCATATTCATATAAATTATTAGCATATTCTAAGGCATTTGTTTTAAGCAAATTCAATACAAATTCTTTATTTAAATTCTTTTCTTCACAAATAAATGCTAGTTTGTTTTCTACTAAATGCAAGGCATTAAAATATTGATGATTTTTATAAGCATATTTATACGGCACAAAAAGTGTTGGCAAAGCTATATTTATTAGCTCAAAACTAGCACTAGCACCTGCTCTACTAATAGCAAAATCAGCTTCTTGCATATATTTATCAATCTCTTTTGAAAAACCTATTAGTGTTGGTTTAATTTCGTATTTCTCATACGCTTTTTCGTATTTATCATACTCTTTAGCACCACATTGATGAATTAATTTAATATTTAATTTTAATAATTCAGGATAAAGCTCTAATGCAAAATCATTCAAAAATCTAGCTCCTTGAGAGCCACCTATTATTAAAATCGTTTTAATTTCGGTTCTTTTTCTTTTATTGAGTGCAAATTTTTCTTGCACAGGGTAAGGGCAAAACTCTTTTTCATAAGCTGAAAAAAACCTTTTAGCAAATGGTTTTGTAAGGCGATTTGCAAGACCCATTTTTGAGTTTTGTTCGTGAATTATTAGTGCTTTAAAACTAATAATTGCAGCTATACTAGCAGGCACACTTGAATATCCACCAACGCTTAAAACACAAGTAATTTTATGCTTTTTAAATATTTTAAGGCATTCAAATACTAAAGCTATTAAAGAAAATAAAACTTTAATCTTGCCTAAAATTCCTTGATTTACAAAACCACTACTTTTTAAAAAATAGCAATTGCTACCTTCAAACCATAAACTATCTTGTCCTTTAGTGCTACCTATATAAACAAACTCATCTAATTCTTTTGACACAGCTTTAGCTACTGCTAAATGCCCGCCTGTTCCACCACCAGTAATTGCTATCATTCTTTATTTTCCAAATTAATATTTTCTCCTGTATTTTTAAAAATACTTAATAATATTCCAATAGCTATAGAATTAGCCAACATAGAGCTACCCCCATAGCTTAAAAATGGCACTGCAATTCCTTTTAAAGGAATTAAAGAAATAATTCCACCAATATTCATTAAAAAAGTAGCCATAATACAAACACCATAGCCTATACAAAACAAATAATTTTGCTTATTTTTCATATAAGTTGATAGTTTTAATACCGAAGCTATTAAAAAACCAAACAATAAAGAAACAAACAAAAATCCTAAAAATCCTATTTCTTCGGCAATGCCTGATAAAATAAAATCAGTATGAACCTCACTTAAAAATCCTAATTTAAAAACCCCTAATCCAAATCCTTGCCCTAATAAATCTCCATTTGTAATAGCATTTAAACTATGTGATATTTGATAAGGCTCACTTGAATGGGCTATTTTAAGACTTTCTTGAATGCTTTCAGGGAAAATTGGTAAAACAAAATCTTGAATACTACCCCACCACTCAAGCCCTCTTTCAAGTCTTCTAGGATTATAAGCTATTAATGAAATTCCAGCAGCAATTGCAGCTAAAAATAAATATAAAATATTTCTAAATCTAACCCCAGCAGCTAATGCCATAATAAACAATGTAACAGCAGTTACAACACATTGTCCTAAGTCATTTTGAGTAATATAAGCATAGCCAAAAATAAAACAATATATAGCTATAGTTGGAGCTAATAATCGCAAATCTTGTAAAAATTTTCTTTTATTTTCATCAATCTTTCTTGAATATGTAAAAGCCAAAAAAGCTATAAAAGAAATTTTTACAAATTCTAATGGTGCAATGGAAAAACCAAAAAGCCTAATCCATCTTCTAGCTCCTTTAGTTTCAACAACTAACGAAGCAGGTAAAAATGGTAAGACAAAACAAGCTAAAACACTGCAACCTAAAATAACATATAAAATTCTATAACAAGCCTTTTCGCTAATTAATTGAAAGGTAAAAATAATAAGCACTCCAACAATCGCAAAAAGGGTTTGAGAAAATAAAAAACCATAAGGAGATTTTTGTCCCCCATAGTTAAAAAAACCCATAGAAAAAACAAAAACTATGCTAAACATCATAAGTATTAGCACTATTTCAAAAATTCTTAAATGGGTTTTAATCAATTTTATTGCCTTTTGCCACTAATTGATTGTAAAGCTATTATTAATTCATCTAAATTTTCATAAGGAATATGAACTTTCCATTCTGGAATATTTTCTTTTAAACACACAGCTATGCTTAAAACATCATTGCTACCATCTCCATAAGGGTTTTTAATATTAGCTAATGATATTTTGCCACTTTGAGTGCCTTTGAGTAAAATTGAACTAATTAGTTCAGCTTTCATTTATTAATCCTTTTTAATTTTGCTTGCATTTTTAGCCACTCACTTTGCTCCATTATAGGAAATCCACCATAAACCTTGCCACCAGCTAAATCTTTACTAACTCCGCCCCTAGCAGCAATAATAGCACCATCGCCAATTTTTAAATGCCCACTCGTTGCACTCTGACCGCCCATTACGACAGCATTTCCAAGCTCACTTGAACCCGCAAGTCCTGTTTGAGATACCACTAAGCAACCTTGACCTAAAACACAATTATGTCCTATTTGAACTAAATTATCAATTTTAGTGCCTGTTTTTATAAGTGTTTTTGAAAACACTGCTCTATCAATACAAACGCACGAACCAATCTCAACAAAATCTTGTAATTCTACATAACCATTATGATAGATTTTAAAATGTCCTTTGCTATTACTTGCATAGCCAAAACCATCGCTTCCAATAACACTTCCAGCATGAATTATACAATGATTTCCTATTACACTATCATTGTAAATTGTAACATTTGGGTATATTATTACATTATCTTTAATACAAACTCCATCGCCAATATAAGCACCTGCTAAAATAGTGCAATTACTTCCTATGCTAACATCTTTACCTATATAAACATTTGGCATTATTGTTGTATTTTCGCCTATGATTGCGTCTTTACCAACTCTAATTAAATCCTTAGAAAATACCTTACTAAACAATGCAAAAATATATTTTGGGTCTTCGCAAATAACTGCTTTTACATTTGTTGGTAAAAGATTTGCTAATTTTTCACTAATTAATACTGCACCTGCTTTAGTAGTTTTTAAAGCATCACATTCTTTTATACAAAAACTAAGCTCATTTTCATTTGCATCTTCTAAGGAATTTAGATTTGAAATTTGCATTTCAAATTCTATTTTAATTCCTACATTTTCACATAATTCTTTTAAACTTTTCATATTAATTTTCCATCAAAACAACGCCGCTTCTAGCACAATCTTTAGGATTGTATTTTTTAATTGTCTTTAAAAAATTATCCACTCTATCGCTAGTATCATTTACGCAAATTGTCATATATTCATCATTTGAGTGAGCTATTGTTCCATTATAGCCTTTTAATAAACTATCAAGACCAGCTAGATTTTGGTCTATATTGATTTTTACCAAAACACATTCACGCTCAACAAATTCGCAATCTTCAAAAACTTTATAAGTAGAAATTAATTTGTGAAGTTGTTTAGTAATTTGCTCAAACACAGCTTCATCTCCACTTGTAATTATATTAATTCTTGAAAACTCTGTCCCTGCAATAGGAGCAACAGTTAAGCTATCTATATTATAACCACGACCAGAAAATAACCCTACTACTCTACTTAAAACCCCGTGTTGGTTTTCTACAATAACGCTTAACGCCCTTCTCATTTGCTATCCTTTGTGATTAATTTTTGTGGTAATATCATATTATAAATTGCAGCACCTGCTGGAACCATTGGTAAAACATCTTCAAATCTTGAAATAACAACATCAATCACGCAAGTTCTAGGGCTTTTTAAACATTCGTGATATGCTTTAATAAACTCATCTTTGCTCTTTACTCTAAAACTATCACAGCCAAAACTTCTTGCTAACATTTCATAATCAGGTTGCACATCTTCAAGATTAGTTTCTGAATATCTTTCATTATAAAATCTAGTTTGCCATTGGCGAACCATTCCTAAATAAGCATTATTTAAAATAATATTAATTACTTTTTTACGCTCTGCAGTTAGCGTCATTAATTCTTGAATATTCATCAAAAACGAACCATCGCCAGCAAAATTAAGAACTACTTCATTATTTTTTGCAAATGCAACTCCTAAAGCAGCAGGAATTGAATATCCCATAGTTCCTAAACCACCACTTGTACTAAGTCTTCTTGGCTCATTGAATTTAAAAAATTGTGCTACCCACATTTGGTGTTGCCCTACATCGGTAATAATATTTGCATTAGGAGTAATTTTCGCACATTCATTAATTACCCATTGTGGTTTTAAGATTTCATCGCTATCTTCATAGCTAAATGATGGATATAAACTCTCGTGTCTATCTAAAACACTATGCCAAGTTGATAAATCAAATTCAAATTCTTTTACCTCATCTAAAAGATCGCTAATAACACTACCAACATCTCCAACGATAGGAAAATCAGCTTTAATGATTTTAGAAATTGAAGTTGGGTCAATATCAATATGAGCAATTTTTGCTAATTTTGCAAACTCGCTAGTTTTACCTGTAATTCTATCATCAAATCTAGCACCTAATGAAATTAATAAATCACATTCACTCATAGCCATATTAGCTCTATAACTTCCGTGCATTCCTGCCATTCTTAGATTATACGGATTATCGTGTTCTAATACCCCTAAACCCATTAAAGTGCAAACCGCAGGAACTTTAGTTTTTTCTACAAATTTACGGATAGCCTCACTAGAATTTGAACTAATACAACCACCACCTATATATAAAAGTGGTTTTTTAGCTTCCATTAAAGCACTTGCTAGGCGTTTAATTTGTCTTGGATTGCCTTTATAAGTTGGCTTATATGTTTTCATATTTACTTCACTAGGATATTTAAATTCGCCTTTAATAGCTGTAATATCCTTTGGAATATCAATATGAACAGGCCCTGGACGACCACTTCTTGCTATAAAAAAAGCTTCTTTTAAAACTCTTGGTAATTCTTCAATAGTTTTTACTAAATAAGAATGCTTTACACAAGGCCTACTCATTCCAACTGCATCAATTTCTTGGAACGCATCAGTTCCTATTAGTGAATTTGCAACTTGAGCTGAAATTAAAACCATAGGAATACTATCAGCATAAGCTGTAGCAATCCCTGTTAAAGTATTTGTAAATCCTGGACCACTTGTAACAATAGCAACTCCAACTTTACCACTAGCCCTTGCATAGCCATCTGCTGCGTGAGCTGCACCTTGTTCGTGACGAACTAAAACATGTTTAAAATCATTTTGCTTATACAATTCATCATAGATATTTAAAGCTGCTCCACCAGGATAACCAAAAACTACTTCAACACCTTCTAGCTTTAAAGCTTCACAAATCATCTTTGCACCTGTAATCATACTGCCTCCATTAGGTTTTTTCTTAGGATTTAATCAAATTTTGCTTATTTAATAATTAATACAAATTAAAAAGAATGAAAAATGTAAAAAAAATAAAATTTAATTAATAAAAATTTATCTAATATATTTATTATTTACAAAAAATTAAAAGGATTTAGAATGAAAATTTCACTTAAGATTAGTATATTGGTATTTTGTTCATTATTGCTATTAGTAGTATCACTTAGCTTTAATTCTAGTTTAATGTTTGATAAGTTAGAAAACAAAATGCTAACTGAAATTGAAAACGAAAGCATATATCTTAGAAAAGAACAAGTAAAAACTTTAGTAGAAAGTATGGTTCAATATACAAAAACAACATATAAAGATTTAGAAAATCAAAACAAATTAAAAGAATTTAATGACATATTAAAAAACAAATTAGATGAAGTAAGATACGATAACAATACTAAAGGATTTTTAGTATTTCAAGAAGATGGTTTAGTTGTGTATCACACACTAAAAGATTGGATTGGAACTAATAAAATTAATTCAGTTGATACCAATAATAAAGCTTTCATACAAGATATAATCAATGCTGGAAAAAATGGTGGTGGATTTAGCGAATATGAGTTTAAATATAAAGATAAAACTACTAAGAAATTCTTAGCATATTCATTGCAAGATAAAGCTAGTGGCTTGATATTTAGCACTGCAGTTGATTTAGATAGTGTTTATACATTTTTAGATAAAAACGCAAAAGAATTAGGCGAAGAACAATTTAAAGAATTAATAAAATTTATAATTATTAGTGCAATTATTTTCATAGTTTTAATGCTTATTGCATATATTTTTGCAACTTTATTTATATCAAAACCTTTAAAAATATTAGAGATTAAAGCAAGAGATTTAAGCAGTGGAGATGGGGATTTAACTAATAAATTAGAAGTGAAAGGAAATGATGAAATAGCTCACGCTTCAAGTGCTATTAATGAATTTTTAGAAAAAATAAGAATTTTAATCAAACAAGCTAAAAATATTTCTAACGAAAATGCTTCAATAGCAAGTGAATTAGGCAATACTAGTCTTCAAACAGGAAAACGCGCTGAAGAAGGCAGTGAAATAGTAAATCAAATAGCTAAAAAAGGACAAAATACCAAAGAAAGCTTGGAAATAGGAGTTCAAAAGGCTAAGGACGCTACTATAAAATTAGATGAAGCATTAAGTATGATAGAAACTTCAAATAAAGAAATTAATATATTAAGTAATAAAATCATACATAGTGCAAGTATTGAAAGCGAACTTGCTATGAAGATAGAAAAGCTTAGCACAGATGCTGATAATGTAAAATCAGTATTAGAAATCATTAACGAAATTGCAGACCAAACAAATCTTCTTGCATTAAATGCTGCTATTGAAGCTGCACGTGCAGGAGAGCAAGGTCGTGGATTTGCCGTAGTAGCTGATGAAGTAAGAAGCCTAGCTGAAAGAACACAAAGAAGTCTTAGCGAGGTAAATGCTACTATAAGCATTATAGTTCAAGGCATAAAAGACGCAAGTGAGCAAATGAGTATTAACTCAAACCAAATGCAAGATTTAAGTAATATTGCAAATTCTACTAAAGATAATATGAGTATTATGAAAAATAGCGTAGCAGAAGCTATTAGCTCAAGTGAAAAAACCGTGAATGATTATATAAATACAAGTAAAGATATGGAAGAAATTCTAAATAATTTAAACAATATGAATACAATAACGAACGAAAACGCAAGAAGCGTTGAAGAAATAGCTGGTGCAGCAAATCACCTTAGTGAAATGACTGAAGAGCTAAATAAAAAATTACAAGAGTTTAGAACATGAAAAAGATATTATTTTTAATTAGTATGAGTTTAGTATCAATGGCTGATTATTTAAGTGATTGTGAAAATAGCAAAATTCCTGCTGCTTGTTATAATCAAGGTGTAGTTGAATATAATCAAGATAATTTAGGTCTTGCTATAAGACATTTTACCCTAGCTTGTGATGGCGATATTTATAATGCTTGCTACAATTTAGGGGTAATTTATAGTAAAAATAACGAAAAAGATAAAGCAAGTAAATATTATGAAAAATCTTGCGATAATGGAAATTATGAAGCTTGCTTTTATGCAGGGATTAATACTCAAGATTTTAATAAATCAAAAGAATATTTAGCAAGAGCTTGTGAAAATAGCTATAAAGACGCTTGCTATAATTTAGGAATATTATTTAAGAAAAATCAAGAATTTGATAATGCAAAAATATATCTAAAAAAAGCTTGTGATGATAATTTAATCCCAGCTTGTTATGGCTTAGGCAATTTATATGCTAATGAAAAAAATAATAATTTAGCTATTAAATATCTATCAATTGCTTGCTCTGCTAAAGATTATAATGCTTGTTATAATTTAGGTAATGTATATTATGAATTAAAAGATTATGATAAAGTAGCTAGTTTGTGGAATCAATCTTGCGATAATAAAGACGCATACGCATGCAATAATTTAGGCGTTATGTATCATAAAAAAGATAAAAATATGGCTAAATTGTATTATAAAAAATCTTGTGATTTAGGAAACAATATAGCTTGTGAAAACCTAAAAATACTTGAATAATTTAGGAATTTATTTCCTAAATTAAAATTCTTCAGTCTCGCTTGGTTCGTTGTCTTTTCTAAACTCAAGTTGTAAAAATTTCGCTTTAGAAGCTTTAAAATCAAAATGAATTTCTTTTAATTCCCCACTTCTATTCTTAGCAATATCAAGTATAGCGTGGCGTTCTGCTAAAATAGTCGGATCATCATCAGCTTTATTAATAAATAATATCAAATCAGCATCTTGTTCTATACTACCACTCTCACGAATGTCTGAGAGCATAAGTTTTTTATTCATCCTAGAATCTACCGAACGATTAACTTGAGAAAGTGCTAAAATAGGGATTTTTAATTCTAATGCAAGTAATTTTAACCCCCTACTAATCTCACTTACTTGAATATGTCTATCAGCCCTTGTATTTAGTGAGTTCATAAGCTGAATATAGTCTAATACACATAAACCTATATTGTTATGCTCTTCTTTTAATCTTCTTAAAGATGAGCGAAGAAATTCTATATTTAAATTACCCTTATCATAAATATATAAAGTCTTTTCACTAAGCATATTCGCACTCATTTGCATATTATTTATCTCATCTTCTGTTAATCTATCTCCTGTTAAGATATTTTGCAAACCTATTCCTGTATCTTGTGCTATTAATTTAGCCATTATCTTATAAGCTTCTGTTTCAAGACTATAAAACACCACTCCAACATCTTTTTTAAGTGCATTTAATAAAATATTTAAAGCAAATGTAGTTTTACCCATACCAGGACGAGCTGCAAGAATTATTAACTCCCCTGCTTTAAAGCCCTTTGTATAATGATTTAACAAAGAAAAACCTGTATCAACCCCGATTACATCTTTATCAATTATCTTGCTAACTCTATTTAATTCTTCATAAAACTCATTAACAGCAGTTCTTGAGCTTTTTAAAGTATTATCACTAACGCCTGATACTAAAGAATAAATCTTAGCATTTAAATTATGCGTATAATCAATACTATCTTGCACACTGCTTAGCTCTTGTGTGCTTGTATTCATTAAAGAATTAAGCTGGTCTTTTACACTTAAATTCCTTAACATTTTTGAATATTCATCAACTTCTATGAAAGAATTTTGCTGCTCAAGTGCAGTCCAAAAACTATCCTTTGCACTTGCAAAAGAGATTTTTACTAATTTTAAATCCACACTCTCTCTAAGTCTTCTTTTGTTTAATACAAACTCAAATATATCAGCGTGTAATCTATATGAAAAATCACTTGGCTTAATAATACTTGCGGCTATATCTATATTTTCATTATTTTCTATACAAGCTAATAAAATACTTTGCTCTAATTCAATATCAAAATACTTACTCATAATTCTTCCTTAATTCTTATTTTAATCTCTCGTAAAAATTAAAGAAATTAAAATAAGAATTTGAAATAGGAATTTCAAATTCTATTCTTCGTGAAGTTTTGCTTCGTCTAATACTTCATCTAAAAATTTATCTACTAAAGTATCATATTTGCATTTTGCAACCACTTCGCCGTGTCTTATTACTAAGCCTTCATTTTTGCCAAATGCAATCGCTACATCAGCTCCTTTAGCTTCTCCTAAAGCATTTACAACACAACCCATTACGCTTATATTTAATGGTGCTTTAATGTGTTTTGTCTTTTCTTCAACCACTTTAACAGCACTTAACAAATCGCTTTGAATTCTTCCACAGGTTGGACAAGAGATTATATTTATACCGCTTTTTTGCACTCCGCTATCTTGCAAAATCGCTTTAGCGACTCTTATTTCTTCGCTAAGCTCTCCTGTCATAGAAACACGAATAGTATCGCCTATGCCATTTAATAATAACTGACCTATAGCAATTGAGCTTTTTATTGTGCTATGAAACTTAGTTCCTGCTTCAGTTACTCCTAAATGAAACGGATAATCACACAATTCTCTTAATCTCGTATAACTTTCTATTGTGCTTTGTGCGTCTGAAGTTTTAATGCTTATTTTAATATCCCTAAAATCAAAATCTTCAAGTAATTTAATATTATAAACAGCACTCTCAAGCAAGGCTTTTACACTTCTGCCGTATTTGTTTTCAAATTGCTTTTCAATACTTCCGTGATTTACACCAATTCTTATAGGAATATTTCTTTGCTTACAAGCATTTACTACTTCTTTTATATTTTCTTTGCCACCGATATTTCCTGGATTTATTCTAATCCCATCTATAAATTCAGCACAATATAAAGCTAATTTGTGATTAAAATGAATATCTACAATTAGCGGCAGTGGGCTTTGCTTTTTAAGTTCTGCTAAAGCCCTTGCATCTTTTATATCCAAACACGCAACTCTTACTATATCAGCACCTGCTAATTTTAACTCAATTAATTGTTCTAAACATCCATTAATATCTTGAGTTTTTGTAAATAGCATTGATTGAACGCTAATTGGAGCATCACCACCGATTTTAACCCCGCCTACACTAATTTGCCTAGTTTTAAATCTAGGCTTAAAAAAATCACTTCTCATATTAATTTATATTGTATTTTTTAAGTAAAGCTTCATATTCGCTAGTTTTTATAAATTCTTCTAAAGCTTTATTTAATTTCTCTCTTAGCTCTACATTTTCATTTTTGCTAAACGCTATAGAAAATCCTTCTGTGCCATCATCTTCATTATAAAATTCAGCTAAATTAGGATATTTTGCTAAATATTCTCTTGCTACAAGTGCATCAAATGCTAAAGCATCTAATTTTTTATCATTTAAAGCCATTACTAAAACAACAGGATTTTCATTAGGTTGCACTAACGCACCTACTTGTTTTACTGCTGCTTCTTGAACCGTGCCTAATTGCACTCCTACTTTTTTACCTTTTATATCATCTTTAGTTGCGATACTACTATCTTTATGCTTTAGATAAATTGTCTTAGCTTTATAATAAACATTGCTAAAATCACAAGCTTTTTTTCTTTGTTCGCTTGAACTCATAGCACTCATAATAGCATCAATCTTACCTGCTTTAAGTGCTGCAATAAGTCCATCAAAACTCATAGCTTTAAATTCATATTTTATACCAGCAATTTTTGCTAAATTATCAAATAATTCAGCATCAAAACCACTAATCTTATCATCAACTAACATATCAAATGGAGGATAATCAGGAGAAATCCCAACTTTATAAACCTTGTCATTTGCATATAAACAAGCACTAAAAATCAGTGCAAACACTACTAATAAAAACTTTTTCATAACTACTCCTTATAGCCCGTATTTTTTGATAAGCTCATCATACTTACCACTTGCTTTTACTTCTTCAAGGGCTTTATTGATTATATCAATTAAGTCTTTATTTTTATCCTTTGCAAATGCAAATGCAAAACCTAAAGCCCCGTCATTTTCTTCATAAAAACTCTCAATTTCAGGATTTTTTGCCATAAATTTCTTAGCCACAAAAGAATCAAAAACAACCGCATCTATTTGCTTATTCACAAGGCTCATAACAACCACTGCTGAATCTTCGTGTAAAATCACATTAGCACCTAGCTTTCTTGCAGTATTTTCTTGAATTGTGCCAAGTTTCACTCCTGTTTTAACACCTTTTAAATCTTCTTTTGTAGTGAAAATATCGCCCTTTCTTTTAAGATACATAGTTTTTCCAAAAAAATAAGGATTAGAAAAATCACAATTCTTCATTCTTCTTTCGCTAATACTCATTCCTGAAGCTATCATATTGATTTTACCAGCTACTAAAGATGGAATAAGCCCATCAAAACTCATATTAACAAATTCAATCTTAAGATTAGCAACCTTTGAAATCTCATTTACCAAATCAACATCAAAACCACTCAATTTACCATCAACCATCATATCAAATGGAGCGTAATTTGCCGAAATACCAACCTTAACAACTTCATTTGCATAAGCAAATAAAGTTATAAATAAAGCTAAAAAAATCTTTTTCATATCTAATCCTAATGGTTTAAAACTTTGTTTAAAAACTCATTTAATCTAGCATTTGTGCTAGAGTTAAATACAACTTGTGGTGTATCATCTACTGCTATTTTGCCACTTTCCATAAAAAATACTCTATTAGCTACATTTTTTGCAAAACCCATTTCGTGAGTTACTAATATCATAATAGGAGCATTATCTCCACTTGCTATTTCTTTAATAAGTCCTAAAACTTCTCCTACCATTTCAGGGTCAAGCGCACTAGTTGGCTCATCAAATAATATAACTTCAGGCTCCATCATAAGGCTTCTTGCTATTGCTATTCTTTGTTTTTGACCGCCGCTTAATTTGTGTGGAAAGAACTCTTCTTTATCAGCTAAACCAACTTTAGCTAAAAGATTTCTAGCTTTTTTAATAGCTTCATCTTTGCTTAAAATATTTAAACTAACAGGGGCTAAAATCAAATTATCCAATACATTTTTATTTGCAAATAGATTAAAATGTTGAAATACCATTGATACTTTTTGTCTGTGCTTATTAATATCAATTTTTTCATCTAAGATATTTTCATTATTGATTAAAATCTCTCCACTACTTGCAACTTCAAGTTTATTTAAACATCTTAAAAATGTGCTTTTTCCACCGCCACTAGGTCCAATAATAGCAATAATATCGCCTTTATTAATCTCTACACTAATATCTTTTAATACTTCTAAATTCCCGTAATTTTTGCATAAATTAGATATCTTAATCATTTCTTTTTAGCCTCATTTCTAATAATCTTACAAAACAAGTAAATACTTTAACACTAGCATAATACACAACACCTGCGAAAATATAAGGCTTAGGGTCGTATAAAAGTGATTGAAAAATCTTGCTTTGAAAAGTCAAATCAACAACGCTTATAAACGCAACTACTGAAGTTTCTTTAAACAACGATATAAACTCATTTGCTAAAGCAGGAATGATATTTTTAACAGCTTGTGGAAAAACTATCATTTTCATAGCTTGAAAATGCGATAAACCCATAGACCTTGCTGCTTCCATTTGACCTTTATCAACGCTTTCAATCCCACTTCTAATAATCTCTGCAACATAAGCACTAGAATTAAGTCCTAAAGCAATAACGGCTACAAAAAATACATTTTCAACTTGAGCAAAAACCACAAATGCAAATATCATTAAAAGTAGCATTAATGGCATACCCCTAATTAAATCTAAATATTCATTGATTAACATTGTTAAAAATCTATTCCTAAGCACCAATAAAAACGCTAATAAAAATCCACCAGTAAGACCAATAATCAAACCAAGTGAAGTAAGTCCTAAAGTAGTGCCATAACTTTTAAGATAAGCTAAATGCTCTGCTTCGCTAAGTTCTTTAAATGGATAACAATAATAAGTAGTAATAATCACTATTGCAAGTGGAAAAATTACTTTAAAAATATTTTCTAAATTCTTCAATTTTTTTCCTTTAAACAAAATAATAAAAAGTGTAAAAACACAACTAAAAAACGATTATAAATTAATGAGTATTATGTAGATGACGAAGATGATGACGGATAGTAAGATATTTGTTGTGCTTGATTAAATCTATAATTTTCATCTTTTCGTCCTTTAAAAAAAATAAGTTTGATTATCTCTTTTTTAGCTTAATGATTTATTAAATTTATTAATTTTTAAGCTTAAAAACTTTTTTGTATTTTTTAAGATATTTAAAATAAGAATTTAAATTAATGTAAATAATTTTTATCATCTAATAATTTATTTTATAATTTTATTTTTATTTAAGGTTGGGGGGGGGTAAAATTGGTATTCGATTTCAATTAAAAAAAGGATTACCAAATGAAACTTTCTTTCAAAATTTCATTAACAACTGCAAGTTTATTTGTAGTTTTACTTTTAGTTTTATCTTATATGCAAAGCAATAAGACAGAAGATATAATCATAAATAATTACGATTCTTCAATAGCAGGAGAATTGCAATTAAGAAATGCTTATGTTGATGAATATATCAAAACCCGTATTGAGCAAATTGAAAAAATTGCAAAAACTTTTGAAGATGCTGATGATTTAAGCCCAGAATTTATCAAGCAAATCATTAGTAGTGATAATAGGGTTTTAGATTTTCAAGGATTATTTATAGGCTTAGCAAATGGAAATGTTTATAAGGCTGAACCTGATTTAACTTTTAGATTAATCCCTAATTTTGATGGTAGAACTAGAGCTTGGTATAAAGAAGCAGTAGCTTTAAAAAAGGCTAGTAATTCATCAATTTATCAAGATGTCTCAAGCAAAAAATCAGCCACAACTATTTTTGCACCTGTGTTTAAAAATGATAAAATCGTAGCTGTAATTGGTGGAAATATACTAATAAATGATTTTAGCGATACCATTACAAAAATTAAATCTCATAATGATATTAGCACTTTAATTCTTGATAAAAATAATGAGATAATAGCTAGTGAAAACGCAAACGAATTAGGCAAACCTGAATGGCTTGATAGCCTAAATCAAAAATTATCTACGCTAAAAACTAATAAGAATTTAAATCATATTGTTTTTACAAAGGATAATAAAAATTACTTAGCTTATTGTATTATTAATGATATAAGTGGATTTAGTATTTGCACCATTATTTTAGAAGATGTAATAAATAATAGTGTAAATGATGCTAGAAATGCTACTTTAATAAGCTTTTTAATATTTTTAATAATAGTAATAGGATTTTTAAGTTTAATTATTAATTTTTATTTAAAACCTTTATCAAAAATCACCCAAGGACTTAACGAATTCTTCTCTTTCCTAAACCACGAAAAAGAAGACGCTCACGAAATCATCTTACATTCTAAAGACGAATTTGGCTCTATGGCAAAAGCAATCAATGATAATATAGAAAAAACTAAATTATCTTTATTAAAAGATGAAGAAGCAGTAGAACAAAGCGTTCAAACAGCAGCAGCAATTGAAAGCGGAGATTTAAAAGCAAGAATTACTTTAAATCCTGCAAACCCACAATTAATTGAATTAAAAAATGTCTTAAATAAAATGCTTGATACTTTAGAAGAAAAAGTTGGAGCTAATACAAACTCAATTGAAAAGATATTTGATGAATATAGCCAAAACGACTTTAGAAATGAAATAAAAAATGCTAAAGGTAGAGTAGAACTTGCAACTAATATGTTAGGTAAGCAAATAAGAGATATGTTAAAAACAAATCTTGAAACTGCAAGAAACCTACAAGATAAATCTAAAATACTAAAAACAAGTGTTAGTGATATAAACGAAGGTGCAAGAAAGCAAGCAAGTAGCTTACAAGAAAGTGCAGCAGCAGTAGAAGAGATGAGTGCATCTATGCATGCAGTAAATCAAAAATCAAACGAAGTTATTAAAAACGGAGAAGATATTAAAAATGTTATTACTATGATTAGAGACATTGCAGAACAAATTAATCTACTTGCACTTAATGCTGCAATTGAAGCAGCACGTGCAGGTGAGCACGGACGTGGATTTGCTGTAGTTGCTGATGAAGTAAGAAAGCTAGCTGAAAGCACTCAAAAATCACTAACAGAAATAGAAGCAAGTGTTAATGTATTAACTCAAGGTATAAATGATATGAGTGAAAGCATTAAAGAACAAACTCAAGCAATATCTCAAATAAATGAAGCAATAAGTAGTATAGATGAGCTAACACGTGCTAATGTAGTAGTAGCTGATAATACTAATAAAATATCAGATGAAGTAGATTTAATGGCTAGCATTGCTGTTGAAGCTGTTATGAAGAATAAGTTTTAATACTAATTATTCTTAAGAACTTTTATTTATTAAGTTCTTAAGAACTTATCTAAAGCTAGAAAGTAAAACTTTTTAGCTTTATTGTTTTTATGAGTTTTTGTATTTTTACCTTAAACCTAAAAGTTTTTAATATTTTTTAATTTTTATAATTTTCTTAGTGATTATTATTCTAAAGCTTTTATGTTTTTTATAATCTTTACCTACCATTCAAAAAACTTTTTATATTTTTAATTTTCTTTTATCTTTTTTACCTATTCACTCTCATTATTATTTATAACTAGCAATTCATTTGCTAGTTATAAATAATAGTCTCAAGAGTGGAAAAAACACACTGAAAAAAAGAATTTAAAACAGGAATTTTAATTTTAAAACTAAAACCACAAATCAAATTCTTAATTCAAATTCCATAATTTTTAATGTTAAACACTCAAAATCTTACCAATTTTTACCAACTTAATTAGCGTTGGTTCTTTTTGGAGTTAAAACCAAATTCTTAGTTTAAATTCTTTATTTTTAAAATTATTAAAAATACACCTAAAAATACAATGAGTTGCCTTAAAACTTTTTCAATTCATAAATATTACAAATTCTAATGAGAGTAAATAGGTAAAAAAGATAAAAGAAAATTAAAAATATAAAAAACTTTTAGGTTTAAGGTAAAAATAATAAGCTTTAAAAAACAATCACTAATAAAAATACAAAAACTCATAAAAACAATAAAGCTAAAAAGTTTTACTTTCTAGCTTTAGATAAGTTCTTAAGAACTTAATAAATAAAAGTTCTTAAGAATAATTAGTATTAAAACTTATTCTTCATAACAGCTTCAACAGCAATGCTAGCCATTAAATCTACTTCATCTGATATTTTATTAGTATTATCAGCTACTACTACATTAGCACGTGTTAGCTCATCTATACTACTTATTGCTTCATTTATTTGAGATATTGCTTGAGTTTGTTCTTTAATGCTTTCGCTCATATCATTTATTCCTTGAGTTAATACATTAACACTTGCTTCTATTTCTGTTAGTGATTTTTGAGTGCTTTCAGCTAGCTTTCTTACTTCATCAGCAACTACAGCAAACCCACGTCCGTGCTCACCTGCACGTGCTGCTTCTATTGCAGCATTAAGTGCAAGTAGATTAATTTGTTCTGCTATATCTTTAATCATAGTAATAACATTTTTAATATCTTCTCCGTTTTTAATAACTTCGTTTGATTTTTGATTTACTGCATGCATAGATGCACTCATCTCTTCTACTGCTGCTGCACTTTCTTGTAAGCTACTTGCTTGCTTTCTTGCACCTTCGTTTATATCACTAACACTTGTTTTTAGTATTTTAGATTTATCTTGCAGGTTTCTTGCAGTTTCAAGATTTGTTTTTAACATATCTCTTATTTGCTTACCTAACATATTAGTTGCAAGTTCTACTCTACCTTTAGCATTTTTTATTTCATTTCTAAAGTCGTTTTGGCTATATTCATCAAATATCTTTTCAATTGAGTTTGTATTAGCTCCAACTTTTTCTTCTAAAGTATCAAGCATTTTATTTAAGACATTTTTTAATTCAATTAATTGTGGGTTTGCAGGATTTAAAGTAATTCTTGCTTTTAAATCTCCACTTTCAATTGCTGCTGCTGTTTGAACGCTTTGTTCTACTGCTTCTTCATCTTTTAATAAAGATAATTTAGTTTTTTCTATATTATCATTGATTGCTTTTGCCATAGAGCCAAATTCGTCTTTAGAATGTAAGATGATTTCGTGAGCGTCTTCTTTTTCGTGGTTTAGGAAAGAGAAGAATTCGTTAATACCATTATTTAATTTGCTTAAAGATTTTACTATTAGCATCATCACATATACAATATAAGGGATAAAAACCACTATAAATACAAATAAAGCAATAATAGATGTCGTAACAAAACTACTATTGATTAAATTTTCTAACTCGTGAGTATTCTTATCAATCTCATCTAAATAAACACCTGTTCCAATCCATAAAGAATTTGTATTAGGTATTAATGCTACATAAGATAATTTTGGTGCTGTAATATCAGTGCCTGGTTTAGGGAAAGGAAAGGTTACAAAACCACCACCAGAATTAGCCTTTTTGCTTAATTCTTGAATAAAAAAAGTCCCATCAGGAGCTTGCATTCCCTTTAAATCTTGTCCTATTAGCTTTTTGCTAACTGGGTGAGCTACTGCTGTGGTATCTTTATAAACGAAAAAATACCCATTACCATTGTCAAATCTAAAATTTTCTATAGCTTGTGCTATATAATCAATTTTCTCTTTTTCACTCTGTAAATCTTTTAAATGAATTGAAAGCGCATTAATCATTGCATCAGTTGATATTTTTAATTTTTCTTCTATATCAACTTGCATAATTCTTGCTACCTCATTTGAATTAGCTTGAATTGTCTTTTGATTATTATTGTAAAATAAATAAAGCATCAAAAATAAAACAAACAATCCTAAAATAATAACAAAACCAAGTTTTGCTTTTATAGTTTTTAACATTACATACTCCTTTTGAAACTTTAAATGAAACATAATTTTAAAATTTAAAAATATAAATAATGTTAAATTTAATTAAGATTTTAGGAATTTCAAAATTGAAATTCCTTCTTTACTTATTTTGCTTTAGATTTGCTAACTTCTTGCATTTTTATATAAGGTCCAAATCTATGTTGCTCTATGCTAAAATCATCATCATAAGGAGCTACATCCATATCAAGTGGTTTTGTCCTTCTATCAGGAAAATCTGCTTCACGATTAGCCTTAATTGGTCTTGGTTTTGAATTAATATAAGCTGCCACATCAAAAGCTTCTTCATCACTTAAAGTAGCATCACCTTTTGGCATATTACCTTTAATATACGAAGCTGCTTTTATTAGTCTATACATTCCAGCACCTGTGTTATAGCTATCATCTCCCCATAAAGCAGGATATACATAATATCCACCTTTTTGCTCGTCATTTAGCATTCCTGCCCCATCTTCACCATGACAAGCTGAGCATTTTTCTTCATAAATAACTTTACCTTTTTTAGGATCAGCTGCTCTATTTAATAATTTTACTTGAGTAAGTCCTTGCCCTTCAACATTAGCACCCACTGGCACACCTTGGCTTAAATAGTGCATATAAGTTACAATTGCTTTCATCTCTACTGAATTAATAGGCAATGGCTTACCATTCATAGAGCGTTCCATACAGCCATTTATACGATTTTCAAGAGTAGCGACTACATCGCCTCTAGCTAAGTATTGTGGAAATCTAGCATAAATTCCTACAAAACCTGATTCATAAGGAATAGTCCCGCCATTTGCGTGACAGCTGCTGCAAGATAAATTATTTCCTGCATATCTTTTACTCTCATCTTTTGCCTTTGGACCTATGTAATATGTGGTTTCATTTAGGATTTTATTGCCTAAAATCACTGCTTCAATATATTTTGAGCCTTTAGGTAATTTTTCTTCATCTAAATACCCATCATCATTCATAGCACTTGGCACTACCCAATTCATTTTAGCTTGTTTAATGCCTGTTTCTGATTTGGTTTTATTCACACTTGGGTCTATCGCAAATGCAAAAGATGATAATAATAAAATCATACTAATTTTAGTTTTCATAACTTCTCCTTAAATTGATTTAAGAAAATGCTAGGATTTTTATGTGAATTTAATGTGAAAAATAAGCATAAAAATCGTAAAAAATTACAAAATTGTTACAAATTTACAAAAAATAAATAAAACTAAGAGAATTTAAAAAGATGAAGTATTAATTTTGATATTCTGTATTAAGTCAATTATAAGTATTATATTATTAAAATAAAAAACTAATATAAAGGAGAGAAAATGAGTAAAAAAATTAATATAATTATGGCTAGTGCGTTATGTTTTATATCTACAGGTTGCGTTATGCCAGAACTTTTAAATGTAAATAATGTTATAAACCATAACAACAATTCTAATACTAACACAGCTAAAATCATAAGAACATATCCTGATAAAACTATAGTAACTCAAGGAAATATGAATTATGGTAAAAAATGTGCATTCAAAACAGACCCTAGAAATAATAAAGTTGTAGAAGTAGGCTATGTTATACAAGATGCGTGCTTGCCTGATTGGTGTAAAAAATGGTATGACAATGTAGATTTAGAACCTAAATCTGATTCTGATAAATTTCAAGTTGATACTTGCCATAGTTTTATAATATATAATGCGTCATTAGGATATAAATTGATAGAAGATTAATAAAAGATTAAATAAATTATGCCTTTAACTTTTTAAAGCATAATTTATTAATCAAAAAACTAAAAAATAAAATCTTTAAACCAACAATCAAATTCTTTTACACTTCATCTTTAAATACTTCTTCTCTTACATAAATTGTGCATTCTTCTTTTTCATCTAAGCTTCCGTCCCATTTATAAACAGCTAATATTTCTTTCAGTAAAGCTATTATTTCTTTTTCATTTAATGTTTTATTATCTCTTATAGAAAGTATTTTATAGACTTTGTCATAAACTACATTATCAATCTCTTGACTAATATCATAATCTAAAATTATCCTTATATGCTCGCCTTTATAATATAAAATCCACAAAGATTTATTAAGCTCTGCATGGTCAAGTTCTGAATCATCAAAATACATACAATTCATAAACCAGCAGTCTAATTCTTCATCTATTACAATGCGTTCTTCATAAGGAAATTTATGATGTTGTCTTAAATACCAATCATTAGTATGCTCAATACAAATATCTACAAAAGAATATTTCTTCTCTAATTATCGCCAATAATTGCATTTTTAAAAGCCATTCTTTCTCCTTTTTTGAAAGTAAAATTCATATTTTAATTCTTTAAAATTTTATGGAATTTAAAATAAGAATTAGCTTTTATAAAAAATATAATATTTTATTTTTTTAAGCCAATTATCTTTAGTTTTTATATCTTTAATTAAACTTAAATTTGCAAATACTAATAAATCCAAATAACGCTGAATAATAGAGAATATAAAAGATAAAATCACAAAAACTAAGAAAAACAAAATTATAAAAATTAAAATATTATCATAAACAAAAGCCCTAGCTATAAAAAATGCAATACTAAAATCTAACACACCAAAAATAATATTTATCATTTCGCTAATTTTTAATCTTGATATTTTGCCTTTTAAAATATATGAAGCCTTACAATTAGGACATTGCAAGGTATGAATACCTAAGTCTTTTTTATAAGAAAATGATTTTAGCTTTGAAATATTATAAGAGCAAAACTCGCATTCTTTATAAAACATTTTCATCTTTTTATAAGCTTTATGAAAAAATCTTTTAATTTAATTAATCTAGTTTTTTTAACTTCTAACTTCTCATTATCATCAATTAAAACAAATTTAGAAAATATAAATAAATTTAAATAATGCTCAAGTATTACCACAAAAAGCCCAATACCTAGAAAAGATACAAGCCATACAAAGATTAAAAAGACAGCATTCTTACTCACAAAATCACTGCATAAAAACACACAAAAAAATGGTAGCAAAAACACAGACCATCCTAAAATCTCATTCAAAATAGCATAAATCATTACAAAATATACTTTAAGTTTCAATCCATAAGAAGCATTGCAATTAGGACATTTTAAAGTATAAATTCCTAAATCCTTTTTATAGGTATATAATTTTAATTTTGAAATCTTACAAGAGCAAAGCTCACATTCTTTATAAAACATTTTCATCCTTTATATTTTTAAAATGATTTAATTTTTTTACAAAATATCTTCAAACACTTCATCTATTATATATGCTTTAAATTCTTTATCATTATTTAAGCTTCCATTCCATTTATAAACAGCTAATATTTCTCTTAATAAGGCTATTATTTCTTTTTCACTTAATGTTTTATTATCTCTTATAGAAAGGATTTTATAAACTCTATTATAAACTACATTATCAATCTCTTGACTAATATCATAATCTAAAATTATCCTTATATGCTCGCCTTTATAATATAAAATCCACAAAGATTTATTAAGCTCTGCATGGTCTAGCTCAGGGTCATCAAAATACATACAATTCATAAACCAGCAGTCTAATTCTTCATCTATTACAATATCCCAATCATAAGGAAATTTATGACATTGTCTGCCATACCAACTATTAGTATGTTCTCCGTAGATATAAGAAAGTGAGTATTTTTTATCTAATCTATCATCAATAATTGCGTTTTTAAAAGCCATAAAATATCCTAGCAATTAGAAATTAGCTTGATGCTAATTCCTAATTAAATTCCAAAATAATTTATTCTTTTATAGCTCTTTTTGTTAGATTAGAATAATGTTCTATTCTTCTATCTCTTAAAAACGGCCACCAGCGTCTTATTTGTTCGCATTTTTTCATATCTATAGCAACTACTACTTCAAGCTCTTCGCTTTCATTGCTTCTAAATAGCTCTTTACCTTGTGCATCATATACAAAACTATTACCCCAAAAATCAATACCATTTTTAGTAGTTTCATTGTTATTTATAAAATGTTTTTTCTCATTTTGAGTAATGCTGCTTTCGCCACTAAGACTTACATCTTCAAAACCAACACGATTTACCCCCACAACAGGCAAACAATTAGCTATTGCATGTCCTCTTTGAACGCCTAGCCACGCATTTAATTGGTCTTGCATAGTTTCACTATCATCACTAACGCCGTTTTCATAAAGCCAACCAATAGCTGTAGGATATATTAAAATCTGCGCTCCATCTAAAGCCATAAGTCTTGCAGCTTCAGGATACCACTGATCCCAACATACTAAAACTCCTAATTTTCCTACACTTGTATCAATCGCACGAAAACCTAAATCACCTGGAGTAAAATAAAATTTCTCATAAAAATGCGGATCATCAGGTATGTGCATTTTACGATATTTTCCTGCAATGCTTCCATCACTCTCATAAACTATAGCGGTATTGTGATATAAACCTTCTAGGCGTTTTTCATATAAAGATGTAACTAATACGATATTATTATCTTTTGCTACTTCGCTCCAAAAAATCAAATCATTTTCATAATCACTAGCTAGGTCAAAATTATTAGTATTTTGCACTTGGCAAAAATAAGCACTTTGGTGTAATTCTTGTAAAATTACTAATTTTGCACCTTTTTTAGCAACATTTTTAATCTTTGCTTTTGTGATTTCTCTCATATTTTCGCTATATTTTTGTGATACTAAACCAATTTTTAACATATTTTTATCCTTATAAGTTTTCAAGATATTATCAAATTCTAGTTATTTTATATTCTTGATTATTTCCTTTCCTATAGTTCCTACCATTGTTGTATTTGGCGATACATTTTTTAAAATAGTAGCATTCGCACCGATTTTTGCATTTTTACCAATTGTGATATTGCCTAAGATAGTAGCGCCTGCTCCAATTATTACTCCATCTTCAATGGTAGGATGTCTTTTACCACTAACTTTACCTGTGCCGCCTAAAGTAACCCCGTGATAAATAGTAACATTATCTCCTATAATAGTCGTTTCTCCAATCACAACTCCCATTCCGTGGTCAATAAATAAGCCTTTGCCAATTATTGCTCCTGGATGTATTTCTATACCTGTTAAAAATCTTGAAAATTGAGATATAAATCTAGCTATAAAAAATAATTTTTTCTTATACATAAAATGCGCTAAACGATGAAACAACACAGAATGTACACCAGGATATAATAAAAAAACTTCTAATTTATTTCTTGCTGCTGGGTCGTTTTTTAAAATATTTTCTAAATCATATTTTAAATTATCAAACATCAAAAATCCCCATAGAAATATATTTTTCTCCGCCATCAGGAGCTATTGCTAAAATCTTTTTATCATTTGGTAAAGTTTTTGCCAACTCTAAGGCTGCAAATATACTAGCACCAGATGAAATTCCTAATAACAATCCTTCTTTACTAGCTAATAATCTTACCATATTAATTGCATCAGCTTCATCTACACAAACAATATCATCAACCACACTAGCATCATAAATAGCAGGAACAAATCCAGCCCCTATTCCTTGAATTTTATGCGCTCCTGCTGTATTTTTACTAAGCATTGGAGATTGCTCTGGCTCTACTGCTATTACTTTAATATCTTTAAAATGCTCTTTTAATCTCTTACCAGCACCACTAATAGTCCCACCTGTGCCTACTCCTGCTACAAAATAATCAAGAGTTTTAAATTCTTTTATGATTTCTTCTGCTGTTTTCGTATAATGCGCTTTTGTATTCGCTGGATTTTCAAATTGTTGTAAGATTATATATCTATTATCACTCTTTGCTAATTCTAAAGCTTTATTAATAGCACCTTTCATACCATCTTTTCCACTCGTAAGAATTAAATCAGCTCCGAAAGTTTTTATTAAATCTCGCCTTTCTTTACTCATAGTATCAGGCATTACTATACAAGCTTTATAGCCCATTAATCTAGCAATCAACGCTAAAGAAATACCTGTATTTCCACTAGTTGGCTCTAAAATGATTGAATTAGAATTTAATTTTCCTTGTAATTTAGCTTCTTCTATCATAGCTAAAGCAGCTCTATCTTTTACACTGCCACTTAAATTAAATTTCTCAAGTTTTACATAAACTTGAGCCATCTTATCATTTGTTAAAGCATTGAGTTTAACTACTGGTGTATTGCCTACTAAATCTAAAATATTTTTCATAATTACCCCTTGTTTTTAAAATAAAAATTTTATTATAAATTAAAAAATTAATTAAAAAGAGTAATTATGAAAATAAAATTATTCTTCAAATATATTCATACAAGAACAATGTAATGAACCATTTTGCCTTACGAAGACTAAGGCATTCACTAAAATAATTTTATGATTAGGTAAAGCTTTTTGTAATTTTTGTCTTACTAATTCATCATTTTTATCATCATAACAAGGCACTATTAAAGCATCATTTACAAACACAAAATTAGCATAAGTGCAGCCTAGTCTTTTGCCATTATAATGTTTTGGGCTAGGAATTGGTAGTGGGATTAGATTATATTTAGTTTTTTTAAGCTCATCTTCTAAGGCTTTTAAACTAGCGTAATTTTCATCATTTTCATCTTCGCAAGAACTATAAGCGATAGTATTTTCATCAATAAATCTAGCTAAAGTATCCACATGAGAATCCGTATCATCACCTATAATTACACCATTTTCAAGCCATAAAACTTCTTGAACTTTTAAATATTTTTTAAGTGTATTTTCTATTTCTTCTTTGCTTTGTTGATTTCTATTATCGTTTAATAAACATTCAGTAGTTGTCAATAATACCTTGCCATTAGTATCAATGCTACCACCTTCTAAAATAAAATCAATTTTATTTAGGTCTTTTTTAAGATAATTTTTAAACAAATTTTCATTAAAAGCATTGTCTAAATTAGAACTAAATTTATTCCCCCAAGCATTAAAAACAAAATCCAAATTATTATCAATTGGACCAAAATCTCTAATCCAAGTATCATTAGTATTAAAACAATAAAACTCTATATTATTTAACTTTTTAAACTCATCAAGATTTGCACTTTCGTGATGAACTAAAAGCACCTTACAATGATTTGTAATAGCTTTTGCAAATTCTAAATAAGAATTTAAAATCTCATTTAAATAAGGCGACCAATCACTATCTTTATGAGGTAATGCTAATAATATATATTCACATTTTTGCCATTCTGCTCTCATTAACAAAACACCTTTATATAAGCATAAGCTGCAACCACTAACCATACGCATAAAATTGCTGCCATAATAAATGGCTTAAGACCAGCTTTGCTTAACATATCCTTTCTAATATTTACTCCAAGTGCCACCATTGCTAAACTTAATAAAAATGTATCAAAAATAGCAATATTAGGCTTTATAACATTTAAAGCATATTCTGTATTTAAAATAGGCAAACTTGATATGCCACAAGCTAGTAAAAATCCTAAAGCAAACCAAGGAATTTGATTTAAGAAATTGCCTTTTTTTTCTTCTTTTTTAAATCCAAAACTAAGCATTAATAAAAATGGAACAAGCATTAAAACTCTTACCATTTTTATAACTATACTTGAATTTGCCCCATCAACTCCTATACTAGAACCCGCTCCTACAACATGTGCAACTTCGTGTAAAGTCCCGCCTACTAAAAAGCCAAATAATCTACCATCTAAATCAAATAGATTTTGAACCAATGGATAAACAAACATTCCAATACAACCATACACAACTACGGTGCAAACTGCTATACCAACTCTTGCCGAACCACCTTTTAGCACACTCTCACTAGCTAAAACAGCAGCAGCTCCACAAATACTAGAACCACTAGCAATTAATGCTGATTGTAAAAAGTCTATTTTTAATAATTTTCCTATTAATAAGCCAATAAAAAATGTAGAAAAAACTATAAAAAAAGCAAGTCCAACTCCACTTAAACCAATGCTTTCAATATCACTTAAAGAAATTCTAAAACCATAAAGAATAATCCCTAGTCTTAAAATCTGCTTAGTGCATACTCCTAAAGCACCTGTTTTTTTTAATAAGCTTACATTATGATGTGCGAAATTTCCAATAACAGCTCCCAAAATTACGGCAATTATTAAAGCTGATATTCCAAAGTTCTTAAAAAAGCTTAATTCACCAATAGCATAAGAACAAAATGCTAAAACTACTAATACTACATAACTTTCTATTTTTTTACTTTTATAAATTTTATTTACCCCCAAAGCTACTTGCTCTGGGGATTTGTTGTGTTTTTTACTCACTCTTTTTCCATTCTACTTACTGCATTTATACCAATTAAGCTAAAACCTGTTTTTATACATAAAGCAACTTGAGCAAATATTTTTAAATATTGCTCTTCGTTTTCATGTCCAACAACTCTAGTTTCATTATAAATTTTATGAAATGAACTTGCGATTTGTTTTAAATAATCGCATAATTTAGAAAGAGTTCTACTATTAAAAGCGTCTTCTAAAACATCATTTAAAGCTAAAGCATCAAATAATAAATTAAGTGCATTTTCATCTTTAAAATTACTTAAACTAACATTAATTACATCATTAAAGTTTTTATTAGCTTTTGCAAATATTTGATGAATTCTTGCGTGTGCGTAGTTTATATAAAAAATAGGATTTGAATTATCTTGCTTTTTAAACTCATCTACATCAAACTCAAGCGGACTATCACAACGCTTACTTATAAAAATATATCTTAAAGCATCTACGCCAATATCATCTAAAACATCACTAAATAAAATTACATTACCTTTTCTTTTACTCATTTTATAAGGTTGTCCGTTTTTTAGCAAATTAACCATTTGAGCTAGGATTACTTCAAGATTATTAGCATCGTGCCCTAAAGCACTCATAGCAGCTTTTACACGAGCAATGTAGCCATGATGATCAGCTCCCCATATATTAATAACTTTATCATATCCCCTACTTAATTTATCATCGTGATAAACAATATCAGCTGCTAAGTAAGTCCCCCTACCATCTTCACGCACTATAACTCTATCTAAATCATCTCCATATTTTGTAGATGCTAAATATAATTTATCATCTTTTAAATATGTTGCTTCGGCTTTTTTTAATTTTTCTAAAGTTTCTTCAAGCTTTGGATAATAAGCAGTTTCGCTTACATAATTATCAATCTCAATTCTAGCATTTGCTAAAGTTTGCTTGATTTCTTTTAAGACTTCATCTTTAGCTAAACTTGCTATTTTGGTTTTGTTATTTATAAAATCATCTTTGAATTTATCATAAAAAATCCTAGCAAGTTCTTGCATATACTCGCCACCATAAAAACTTTCAGGATATTCAACATTTTCTTTTAAAACAAAATCTCTTATAGCTAAAATAACGCTTTCGCCTAATAAATCTATTTGATTACCTGCATCATTTACATAATATTCTGTATCAAATGTATAGCCTAAATGTTTTGCAATTTTATTTAAACTATCTCCATAAATAGCACCCCTTGCGTGCCCTATGTGAAGTGGTCCTGTAGGATTTGCACTTACATATTCAAGCAAGATTTTATAATTTTTTTTAGGACTTTTTGCAAAATCTTCTGGGTTATTTAAAGCATTTTTACATAATTTATCTAAAAAATCATTTGATAATTTGAAATTGACATAAGCATTCACTGCTTCAACACTGCTAAAAATCTCACAATTTTTCAATTTTTCTGCAAAATCTGCTGCAATTTTATTTGGGGCTAATTTAAGCTCTTTTGCAAAGCTAAAGCAAGGCATTGCAAAATGAGCTAAATTTCTATCTTTTGGACTTTCTAAACTAAATTCGCATTCTAATACTTTTGATAAATACTCTTTAATACTTTCCTTTAGCATTAGGCTTTTTGCTCGCTTTTTACTTCATTAGCTTCAGTTTTTTTAGTATTATCAGCTAATTCATCAATTTCATTCACAGGCTTTGCAGTAGTATCATCTGCCATTTCTTTTTTAAATGTTTTAATACCTTTTCCTAAGCCTTTTGCAAGTTCTGGTAATTTTTTACCACCAAATAATAAAATGATTACTAATAAAACAATAATCCAGTGCCATCCACTACCTATTCCCATATTATTCTCCTTTTTTCCATTCTGAAATAAATTTTTTAATGTCTTTATTTAACACTTTTAAGTTTGCTGCTTGGTAAAGTAATTTAAGCTCTTTATAAGCTTTTTCCAAATCATCATTTATAATAAAAAAATCATATCTTCCAATAGCTTGAACTTCAGCAGTTGCATTATGAAGTCTTTTAGCAATTACATCAGGATTTTCTGTGCCACGAGAAACAAGGCGTTCTTTTAATACTTTTTCATTCTCAGGACTTATAAAAACTGATAAAAAATCTTTACCTAATTTATCTTTTACTATTCTAAAGCCTTGAACATCTATATCTAAAATAACATTCTTACCATTTTCTAAAGCGTCATAAATTGGTTTTAATGGCGTTCCATAATAATTCCCATGAACATTAGCATATTCTAAAAATTCATCATTTTTAATTCCTAATTCAAATTCTTCGTGGGTCAAATAATAATAATTTACACCCTCTTTTTCTCCTGCTCTAGGAGCTCTAGTGGTTGCTGATATTGAAAAATAAAAATCATTATAATCTTGTGCTAAACGCTCTAATAGTGTGCTTTTGCCCGCACCACTTGGGCCTGATATTAATAAAATTCCTGCCATAATTAATCTTTAAAACTTATATTAATTGATATATTTATATCTTTTATACGATTTTTCGTGCCTTTTGTGCTATTGATAATAGCTTGATTTACTGCTTTTGTAACATTTTCGCTAACTTCACTAATGTCATCATCAACATTTGCTTCTATGCTATTAGTAAAATCATTATTTTTTTCTTTTATATCTTCATTATTGTCTAATAATTCTACAACTTCCTCCCCTAACGCTTTTTTAATTTCAATTTCATTTAAATCATCAAAATCACTCACTTTTTCATCTCCTACAATTTCTTGAATATCTTCAATATCATCTTTAATATCATCAAAAGCAGCTAAAGAACCTAATTCATTATCTTGAATATCTTCTAAATGATTATTAACATTCAAATCTTCTTTCATATCTTCAAATTCTTCTTCTAAACCACTATCAATAAAATCATCTTTCATATCTTCAGCTACATCTAAATCACCCGTAACAACATCAAAATCATTTGTTATTTCTGTATTTAAATCATCTTCTAAATCTTTAAAATTATCATCTTCATAACTATTATTTATATCTTCTTCTAAACCATTTGAACTTGTAAAATCAATATCATCTTGCAATAAATCTTGATAATCTCTACTTAATTCTTCAAAACTTTCAGGTAATGAAAATTCATCAATATTATTCAAATCATCTAAATTTAAATCATTATTTAAATTCTCTTCTAAATCATCTATGTCTTTCGTAGTTTTTAAATCTTCTTCTAAAACAATAGCATTACTTAATTCATCTAAATTCTCAATATCACTTAAAGTATCCAAATCTTGCGATAATTCATCATTATTTAAATTCTCATCTTCGTTAAAATCAGATAATTTCGTATCTAATTCATCATCTAAAGAATTTAAATCATCAAGAGTATTTAAATTCTCATCTAACTCATCATTAGTATCATCTAAATCTTGTGGTAACTCATCATCTAAAGAAGTTAAATCATTAGAACTATCAAAATCTTGTGATAATTCATCATTATTTAAATTCTCATCTTCATTAAAATCAGATAATTTCGTATCTAATTCATCATCTAAAGAATTTAAATCATCAAGAGCGCTTAAATTCTCATCTAATTCATTATTAATATCATCTAAACCTTGAGATGCTTCATCATTATTTAAATTATCAAGTTCTTCAATATTATCCAATTCTTCACTAAATTTATTATCAACATCATCTAAATTCTCTAAATCTTGCAATAATTCATCATCTAAAGAAGTTAAATCATTAGAACTATCTAAATCTTGTAATAATTCATCGTTATTTAAATTATCAAGTTCTTCAATATTATCTATGTTAAAATCATCTATAGAATTTAATTCATCAGTATTATCTAAATCAAGCTTAGTTTCCAAACCTAAACTATTACCAAAATCATTCAAGTCTAAACTATCTAAATCAGTGATATTATCTATTTTAAATTCTTCCAAATCAATATCATCACTTAATAAATCAATATTATCTAAATCGCTAGTATTAAAATCTTCTTTTAATTCGTCTTTAAAACTATTTATCAAATCTATAAAATCAGTAGGTAAAAATGGTTTATGAATAACTATTGCATCATTACTTGTTTCATTTTTTGCTAATATAAGAATTAGTTTTTTAGACATTTGTTGACATAATTTAATATCAACTTCACACTCATTATCAGCTATAATAATATCACAAGGTTCAAGCTCTTCTAAATTATTTATTTCTTTATAAGTAATATTTAATTTTTGCAAACTAAGGCTTATTAATCTTGAAATTGCTGGATTTTTATTAATTAATATTGCATTCATTATACCTTCCTAACTTACAAATAGTTCAAGTTGTAAAAACACTTTTAAAACCAATTCTTTAAAATAAAACAAGATTGTAGCTAAAATTGTCATCAAAACAATAAATGCTATCGTTATTTTTATAGGATAGCCTACCACTAAAAGGTTAAATTGTGGCATTGTTTTCATAAGCAAACCAAATACAAAATCACTAAGCATTGATATAGCAATTATTGGAAACGCAAGGCTAAGACCAATTAAATATATGTCTTTAGTCTCATTCATTATCTGTCTAAACCAACCATCATGCAAAGCAAAATCACCTAAAGCAATACCATTTAAACTCTTTGCCCAAAATAACAAAACCAAATGATGTCCATCATAAGCTAAAAACAAAAGCAATGCAATAAGAGAGATAAAATGACCGATGATAGGAGTATTTGCACCAGTATTTGGGTCAAGCACGCTAGCCATAGAAAAACCCATAATAAAACTAATATGTTCTCCACTCATTTGTAAAATCGTAAAAGTAAGCTGCAAACAAAGACCTGCAACAAGTCCTAACAAAAGCTCAGTTATAAGGGCAATAACTAAATAATTTGGCGTTATATTAGTATGAGCTAATGGATAGAAAAAAAAAGTCATAATAATAACAAAACTAGACTTAATAACCACAGGAATTTGTAAATGCGAATAAAATGGAAAAAACAAGCAAAGTCCACTCATTCTAGCAAGTAATAGCATAAACAAAACTATGTTTTGCTCACTAAATAATCTTACTAGTTCCATTCTTGAATAATTTGCTCTAATTCATCTATACATTCATCACAAGATTTATAAATAATATGAGAAAATAAAGCTTCATTTATATATTTATTTTTTTCTAAATTAATTAATATATTTTTAGATTTTGCAAACCTTAATAAATAATTTATATTAATAACTGCACCACTTGTTCCTATGATAACCACCAAATCATCTTCATTAAGATTGTAAAATGTTGAATATAAATCAGTATAAAATGGCGCTTGTTCTCCAAAAAATACCACACTAGGTTTAATTAATTTACTTTGGCATTTTTTACAATTTTCAAATTTAAATTCCAAATCATCATTTAAATTAAGCTTAGTAATGTCATTACAATTAGTGCAGTGTAATTCTAATAATTTTCCGTGCAAGTGAATTACATTTTCACACCCTGCACGCTCTAATAAATCATCAACATTTTGAGTAAAATTAATAACTTCAAAACGCTTTGATATTTCAGCAATCTTCTCGTGCATTTTATTAGGTTTAACTTTTCTTAATTCAAGTCTTCTTTTATTATAAAACTCATGAACTAAATTAAAATTTTTAATCCAAGTTTGATAATTACAAACCACATCTAAATCATATTGCTCCCACAAACCATCATTATCTCTAAATGTGCTTAAGCCAGATGGAGCACTAAGACCAGCACCACTTAAAAAAACTAACTTACCCATTATTTATCCTTAAAATATCATCACACATTAAAGCTAAATTTTCATCGTGAGTAATTAAAAATAAGGCTGAATTATTTAATTTAACATAATCAATTAATAACTTCATAGCTATTTTTGCATTTACTGGGTCAAGATTTCCAGTTGGCTCATCAGCAAAAATAATTTTAGGTTTTTTGCAAAGAACTCTAGCAATACTTACTCTTTGTTGCTCTCCGCCACTTAATTCATTAGCTTTTTTATTTAGAATTTCTTTAATACCTAAAAAATTAATTATCTCATCATCTATTTTATTATTTGATAAAACACTTGCTAATTCAATATTTTCATAAGCTGAAAATCCTTTAAAAAGATAATGCTGCTGAAAAATAATTCCAAAATCATTTCTTCTTATTAATAATCTTTCATCTTCGCTAAGTTTATAAATATTCTTATCTTTATAAAAGACTTCCCCGCTATCAGGTGCTAAAAGTGTTGATAAAATATGCAATAATGTAGATTTTCCGCAACCACTTTTGCCTAAGACGGCTAAAGTTTGTTGCGGATTTAAAGTTAAATTTAAATTGTTAAATAAAACGGCATCGTATTTTTTACCAATACCGCTTGCTTTTAACATTAATTACCCATTTGAGCTGCAACTTCTGCTGCGAAATCTTCGTTTTTCTTTTCTAAGCCTTCGCCAACTTCATATTTTACGAAGCTTTCAATTACTAATTCATCTTTTAATTCAACTGATTTATCAGCAATAACTTGCTCTACTGTTTTTTTATCATCCATTACATAAAATTGTCCCATTAATGTAAGGCGAGAATCTAAAATTGAGTTATCAGCTATAAATCTTGCCATTTGACCAGGAACAATTTTATCCCAAATTTGCTCTGGTTTATTTTGAGCTTTTAATTCAGCTTTTATATCTTCTTCAGCTTTCTTTAAAACTGCATCAGTAATTTGTAATCTACTTGCAAATTGTGGAATTTTATGAAGTGGCTTTTTAAGGCGAACTAATTCTTCATTTTCTTTTTCAAGTTCAGCACATAAAGCTCTATATTCAGCTTCTACAAATTCCTTATCTAAATCTTTATAACTTAAAACACTTGGTTTCATAGCTGCAATATGCATACAAAGTTGTTTTAAAAATTCTTCAACTTTTGCTTTATTAGCAGCATTATTAAATTTAGCCTTAACGATAACACCTACACGACCATTTGTGTGTAAATAACCACTTAAAGCTTCATTATCATTTGCTTTTAAAGTAGCAAATCTTCTTACAACTAAATTTTCTCCAATAGTTGCGATTTGATTTTTTAGATAATCTTCAAATTTAGCCCCATCAATATTGCTATTTAATAAACTTTCAACATCGCAAACTCCACTAACTTGAACTTGTTCAACTGTTTTATTTACTAAATCTATAAATTTATCATTTTTAGCAACGAAGTCAGTTTCTGAATTGATTTCTACTAAACTTGCTAAATTATTTGAAAGTTTAACACCAATTAAACCTTCAGCTGCTAGCCTATCAGCTTTTTTAGCAGCTTTACTTAAGCCTTTTTCTCTTAAGTATTCAACCGCTTTTTGCATATCTCCATCACACTCTTTAAGTGCGTTTTTACAATCCATCATTCCAGCACCTGTGCTTTCGCGCAGGTCTTTTACCATAGCTGCTGTAATTTCTGCCATTACATTTCCCCTTCCATCATAGCTTCTTCTAATACTTCTTGTTTTTCATCTTCACTAACTTCTGCTCTTTCAACTACTTCACCATCTTGTTCTCTTAAAGCTTTACCTTCTAATATAGCTTCGCACATTTCTTGGCAGAATAATTGAACTGAACGAATAGCATCATCATTACCTGGGATAGGAAAATCTACAACATCAGGATCGCAGTTTGTATCAATTGGAGCTACTACTGGGATTTTTAATCTATTTGCTTCTGCAACTGCAATTTTTTCTTTTACTGTATCAATTACAAAAATCATATCAGGGCGAGTTTTAAGGTCTCTAATACCGCCTAAATAATCTAATAATTTTTCTTTTTTACGATTTAGCATTAATGCTTCTTTTTTAGTTAATAAATTAATGCTTCCATCTTCTTGCATACTTTCAATAACTTCAAGTTTTCTAATTGATTGGCGAATAGTTTCAAAGTTTGTCATCATACCGCCTAACCATCTGTGATTTACATATGGCATTCCACATTTAATTGCATATTCTTTAATAGCATCTGTTGCTTGCTTTTTAGTTCCAACAAATAAAATTGTTTTACCTTCTGCTGCTGCATCACGAACGATATTGTATGTATATCTAAAATATCTAATTGTTTTTTGTAAATCAATTACATAAATACCTTTTCTCTCACCAAAAATGAACTTTTTCATTTTAGGATTCCAGCGTCTTGTTTGATGCCCAAAATGCACACCACATTCTAATAAATCTCTCATTGTAACCATAGGTTTCTCCTTAAAAAATTGTTTTTACCTCCACACCCAAATACAACTAGCGTTGCAACAAATAAGGATTGGTGTGTGTGAAATAAGCGGGTATTTTAGCTTTTTTAAAGTTAATAAAAGTTATTTTTCTTGAGTTTTTTCTTCTTTGATTATATTATCAAGATTAGTAATAGCAAAAATATTATAACCATTATCATAGTTATAATTTAATTTCAATTTATGAGCTTCTAAAATCGTATTTACAACATAAAGCCCCAAGCCAAAAGAATTTGAACTCTTATTACCACCTTGAGTAAAAGGCTCTAAATAATACTCAATATTTTTATCTAATTTTTTACCTTTGTTATAAAACTTTATACTTTCATGGCAAATTATAACTCTTACAGCATTATCATCTGAATATTTAATAGCGTTATCTAATAAATTTTTAATTGCAGTTGTAAATAATTTAAAATCAACATAAACTACAAAAGTATTATCACTTATAATATTAATTTTTTCATTTTCTAAAAGCAACATTTCTTTTGCTTCATTAAAAATGTGAGTAATTGAAATTTTCTTTGGATTTTTTGCAACTCCACTTGTGATTTGCTCTACTGCGGCCAATTCATCTATTAAAATAACCATTCTATCAAATACATTTATAAGTCTTTGCTTAAATTTCGTATCTTCTAGCATTTCAGCTGTAATTCTACCTTTTGTAATTGGAGTTTTAAGCTCGTGCATTATATTTCTTAAAAAAAATTGTCTTGAAGTATTTAAATCTTTAATTTTTTTAATAGCTTGATAAAAAGCATCTGAAACTTGAGAAATCTCATCATTACCCTTGCTTATATTTTCTATATTATCTAAGTCATTGCTAGCAAATTTTGTAATTTGTCTTTTAAGTCTTCTAATAGGTCTTAATTTACCTATAACAAATATATAACTAATTAATAAAACCAAAATAACTATACATAATATTATTTGAATACTCATATATCTATAAGAATTAAAATTCGTATCTTCATATAAGAAATCTTTATCATTTGCTATTATATATAAATAATTCTTGCCATTACTTGTAAGAATTTTACTTGCTCCTAAATTATTACTATCTTCAGCCAATGTTATAGCATCAAATAAAATTAATTTTTTACTATCTTGGTCTATTAATTTAAGTTTAAATTGATTTTGTTTGTAATTAAATTCATCTTCAGTAATTGCATTATTTAATTCTTGGAGTTTTAAATTCGCTAAGTAAGAATATCTAGCGTTTAGTTCGTTTGAATAATTATCCTTATCATAATTAATCAACCAAATAAACGCCATTCCTATAGTTGAAGTAGCTAATATAAAAATAAAAGTAATTACATAAAAAATACTAGATTTCATTGTGTTAGCTTATAACCAATTCCCCTAATTGCGTGAATATGAGTTGGAGTTTTGCTATCATCACTAATTTTTTGTCTTATTCTAGAAATAATTACATCTATACTTTTATTAGAACTTTCTTCATTAATTGAAGAACAATTGTAAATTAATTCTTCGCGGCTAACTACACCACCTTCTTTTTTAATTAAATAACTTAAAATATCAAATTCTGCATTTGTTAAAACTAATTCTTTGCCCCTAAAATAAATAGCGTGTTTAAATTCATCATATTCTAAAGTCTTGTTGCTATGCTCGTTTGCACTTATTTGAATTTGTTCAAATCTTCTTAAATGCGATGTAATTCTAGCTTTTAATTCTTTTGGATCATACGGTTTTGGTAAATAATCATCAGCGCCTAATTCTAAAGCTTCTACCTTATCATTTATATCGTGTCTTGCAGATGATACTATAATTGGACTAGTATATTTTTTTCTAATTTCTTTACATACTTCAAGTCCGTCCATTCCAGGCAATGTTAAATCTAATATAATCAAATCATATGTAGTAAGATTTAATTTTGACAATCCAATATATGGTTCATCAGCAATATCAACTTTCATATCATATTGCTCTAAATATTCTTTTAAAATTTCTGCTAATTCTAAATCATCTTCAATCATTAATATTCTAGTCATTTTAACTCCTTTAAATAATTACTAATACAGATAAAACCTTATCAAAATCTATAATTTATATTATAAACCAAATAGCTTACAAAGATTATTTTAATTCATTAAAATTAAAACTATTTATCAAATTAAAAAATATTGTAGCTTAGTGATTGTATAGAACTTAGTTAAATTATTGTAAATTCAAACTAATAAAGAAATGTATTATCTTTAGTCAAATTCTTGACTAAAGATTTTATTTAGCTTTTTACAGCGCTTCCTAAATCCCACATAGGCATAAAAATACCAAGTGCTAAGAAAAGAACCATACCAGCAATAAATAACATAAGAATTGGCTCAATATAGCTTGATAGGTTATCTATAATATTATTAAATCTTTCCTTATAATACCCAGTAACTTTTTCAAGCATTGCATCTAATTGACCACTGGCTTCGCCTGCTTTAATCATTTGAATAAGCATATTCTCATAAAGTTCTGTTTCTTTAAAAGATTCAGTTAAGCTAAGCCCTCTTGAAATTGAAACTTTAGTAGCATTTAATTTATTTTTCATAGTTGTATTAGATATTGTTCTAAGTGAAGTATCAAGTGCATCTGCAATAGGAATACCTGCTCTTACTAGCTCTGTAAAAATAAGATTAAATCTACTCATAGTAGCAAATAAAATAATCTTTCCTATTAGATAAGTTTTTAAAGCATATCTATCAACTAAAGCTTTATAATTATCATTAATTCCATAAAATCTTTTACTAGCAAATATCCCACCAATAAGCACAACTAAAACATATATCCCATAATTTCTTAAAGTATGCTCAATAAATAACAAAGCCTTAGTAGCAGGTGGTAAATTAGCCCCTAATTGTTCAAATATCTCCTTAAACTGCGGAACAACAACAAGCATTAAGATAGTAAATGCTATAGCAATAGCTGTAACAACTATTATAGGATACCTTAAAGCCTTTTTAAACTTTTGTTGATTGTCATATAATTCTTGTAAAATTTCTGCAAGTTTTTTTAAACTTTCACCCAATTTACCAGTGCTTTCACCTAGCTTAACCATAGCTAGTGTAATATCACCTAATTCAGCTTGAAATGGTTCAAGTGATAAACTTATACTAAGACCAGCATTCAAGTCCTCATAAACTTTAGAAAAAATCTCTTTTACCCTTTTATTTGCACTTGAATTTGCAACTTCTCTCACACTATCATGGATAGAAATACCAGCACCAGCCATAACACCTAATTGGTTAATTGAAGCAATCAAATCAGGTAATTTTATAGTAGGTTTAAAAAAAGATAAATTTTTTAATTTATCAACAGCACTTCCTAGCGAAACGGTTTGAACTTCGCCAGCCTTTACTATACGGCCTAAATTTTTATTTTTAGCTTGTTCAACAGCACTTGCCTTGCTTTGCGCTGTTAGAGTTAAGACCTTTTTTTGTCCTTTACTAATATACTCAACTTGAAATTTCTTCATTTATTACTCTTTCGCAACTCTTAATACTTCATCAACACTAGTAACACCCTTAGCAGCTCTTACTATACCATCATGAAACATATCAACAAAACCTTCTTCATAAGCTACTTTTCTAATCTCTTCTTTAGATGCACCCGCTGCAACCATAGAAGAAATTCTATCGCTGATTGGTAGAATTTCACTTATCATTTCACGACCAGTATAGCCTGTTTGAGAACATTTAGGGCAACCTACAGGCTTATAAAATTGTGGATTTTCTACTTCTTTTACATACTTTTCAATTCTTGAATAAAAATTATCAGGTATTTTTGTAACTTGCTTACAATTAGGGCAAAGCTTTCTTACAAGTCTTTGTGCTTCAATTGCTGTTAATGCACCACTAACCATATAAGGCTCAACCCCCATATCAACTATCCTAGTAACGGCTGAAACTGCGTCATTCGTGTGAAGAGTTGAAAATACTAAGTGTCCTGTAAGTGCTGCTTGAATAGCAATTGTTAATGTTTCAGCATCCCTAATCTCACCTATCATTATAATATCAGGGTCTTGTCTTAGAATAGACCTAAGTGCAGCTGCAAATGTTAGCCCTGCTTTTTCATTAACATGCACTTGCTGAATCAAATTCAACTGATACTCTACAGGGTCTTCAACCGTGATAATTTTAGTCTCAACGCTTTTCATATCATTAAGCGCAGCATAAAGAGTAGTTGTTTTACCACTTCCTGTTGGACCAGTTACAAGAATAATCCCATAAGGTGCATGCATTGCTGCTTGAAATCTTTCAAGATTTGTAGGGTGCATTCCAAGATTGCCTAGACTAATTAAAATCTTTGATTTATCAAGTATCCTTAAAACTATACTTTCGCCATTTATAATAGGTAATGTTGAAATACGAAAATCATATTCTTTATCTAAAACCCTAGCTGAAAATCTACCATCTTGCGGTTTTCTTTTCTCTGCAATATCCATATTTGATAAAAGTTTCATTCTAGAAACCATTGGTGGATATATATCTTTATCAAAAATAAATATTTCAGTTAGCATACCATCAATCCTACCACGAACAATGCAGTTTGTCTCAGTAGGCTCAATATGAATATCGCTTGAGCGATTTACAATACAAGTTCTAAGGATAACTTCAATTAATTTTAAAATTCCAGAGCTATCTTGCTCTCCACCAGTCATTGTAGGATCAGAGCTTAACTCTTTTCTAATATCATTGATAATATCTTTTATACTTTCATTTAATTGAATTTTACTTAAATATCTATCAATTTGAGATGGATGTGCGACATAGTTTTTAACAAGTTTTCTACTAAATAAATGTTGAACTTTATCTTGAGTTTCTAAATTAAATGGTTCTTTATATGCTACATATAAATTAATTTCATCTTCTTTAAAAGGTAAAAATCCATAGTTTGATAAAACTGAATACTGAATTTTTTCAGAAATCTTATAATTAATATCAACCGAATCTAAATCTATATATTCAAATCTTAATTTTTGTGCAATTTTTTCTAAAAATTCTTTATTACCTATTTCAAAATGTAATGCAATATCATCTAAAGTAATACCATTAGTCTTATAAAGGTCAATCAATAAAGATTCTAATGTGCTTTCATCTAAAACGCTTTTTAAATAATTTAACTTATCTTGTGGATTTTCAAAAGACATAATAGTGTCTTTTAATTCCATTTTTCTTCTATATACTAAAACTCCTAAACGATCTACAAATTCCATTACCAGTACTCTTTCACTTCTAATATTTGATTGTTTGAATTTAAAATAGTTAAAACCATCTTAGTAAATGGTTTATCAAATCTCAAACTCATTTCATAGATTTTATCATTATATCTAAAAATATATTTATCATTTTCCTTTATATAATTACCTAATATATAATCATCGTAAATATCAGATAAAATATAATCGCACTTAGGTAGCTTAATAGAGCTTATATTAAGGTTATCAACTAGTGCTGAATGTAATAATTTTTTCTTATATAAAATAGTTGAATAATAAACAGCATTAGCTCTTGCTTCTTTTGAATTTCTAAGTGCAATAATAACAGCTGATAGTTTGTTTATATAATCTGTTCTTAAACATGCAATACCATACAAATTCATCAATCCATCATCTTGATTTTTTACAGCTAAATCATATACTAAATTATTGCATACTTTTGAATATTCTTGATTTTCAATAGCTTTATTAATATCTGCTAAACTAATAGCGAAACAATTTAAAGCTATTAATAAAAAAATAATTTTTCTCATAATTTACCTTCTTTAATTAAGTCTAAAGTTTGTTTAACACGAGTTGAACTATTAGAATTTAAATAATTAGTTAAAGAATTAATAGCTTGCTCTTTTAAACCTAATTTATAACTTGCTTTTGCAAACATAACCCAAGATTTATCGTTTTTAACATCTAATTTATTTGCAGTCAATGCCCATTCTCTAGCGTTTTTAAAATCGCCTTTAGAATAATATACATCAGCTATATCTAAAGCAAAATATATACTATTAGTTTCAGAAAATTTTAATTTCAAATATTCTAAATCATCTAATTCTTTTTTGCTTTCTACCTTAGGTGTAGCCGTAGAATTTAAATCAGTAATAACTATTGTGTTAGTTTCTATATTTTTAGGTATATTTTTAATAATGTTATTATTTTTAATATTACTTGATTTTGTTTCACTTGTATTTGATTTAAAAGATGAGTTTTTAACATCTATATTCATAATACTTAATGATATAGTTTCATTATTTGTAGTATCTGATAAAGTAGTAGTATTAACTTCTTCTTGTTTAGGCATATCTACTAATTTTTTATCATTATCTGGCTTATTACTAATTACTTCTACTGGTTTATTGATAATATTTTTATTATCTAATATTTTTTCTTTTTCTAATTTAACCTTAGTATCATTTATAATCTTTTTAACTTCATTATTACTTTTTTTTACATTAGTTTCTAATTCGCTAGCACCTTTTGAGTATGCAAAATATATTAAAGCAGATATAAAAATAACAAATATAATAAAAGCTAATATGTATAAAAAGATATACTTTTTCTTTTTTTTCTTACTTGAATAAATTTTCCATTTATTTTCTAATTCTATAACTTCATGTAAATTAAGCATTTAATAAACCTTTATCAAGAGCAGCCATTTCTAATACTTTTTCATTGATTTTTGGATTACTAAACTCACTAAATCTTTCTTGTTCGTAAAATTCATATATTTCAAATGCTTTATACAATAACATATTAACAGTTCTTAAGTTTCCTTTAGTAACGCTATATATAAACTTATAATTTTTATTACTAAAAAATCCTTTATCCAAACCATTCTTTAAAGTTTCTAATTTCTTATTAATATAAGTTTTAATTTCATCTTCACTAGATTCACTAAGTTCAATACTTTCCCAAATTCTAGTAGTAAAATGCTCTTGAGCTAAAATATCCTCATCAGCAATTGTCTTATGAACTGTAAATAAGAATTTAAACATTCTAGTATCTGATAGTAGTCTAATTTTTTCTATTAATATATTAGGATACATTTGAGCTTCATCAAGCATTACCATATATCCATCGTATTTTAATTCTTCAGGAGTTTGAGTAACTTTATCTTTAAAAATTCTTAAAAAATCTTCGTATTTTTCAATCTCTACATATTCATTAAAAATTTTTCTATGCAACTCTGTGTAAAATCCTGATTCTGAATAAAATGGCTGTTCTAATAATATAATCTTTTTATTTTTTTCTTTTAAATCTTTTTCTATTTTATTTAATAAAAAAGTCTTACCACAACCTGGCTTACCATAAAACAATACTAATTTTAAAGGCTTTTCTAATGAAGTTATAATCTTATGATAAGCAATCTTAGATTTATCAAGATTGATAAATCTAAGGCTTTCTAAATTGTCTATAAATAATTCTTTAGCTAATGTATATTTATTCAATAGCAACCCTTATTCAACATTATTTATTGAATCAAATTCTTCTGCTTTTTCTTTAAATAAGTTTTTAGTAGCAGTAGGTTTTAAATCTTCTTTATAATCTAGTGCTAAAGAGTATCCTAAATCTTCTAAAGATTTTCTTACTTCTTCTTTATCTTTAGTAAAATCAACAACATGCGGAGTGATAACAAACACTAATTCTGTTTTTTCTTTTGATTTTTGTTTAGAGCCAAATAATTTTCCTAATAAAGGAATGTCTTGTAATACCGGAATTCCATTTTTACTAAATAATTCAGAATCAGTAATAAGTCCACCTAAAACAATAGTCTCTCCATCTCTTACTTGAACAACTGTTGATAATTTCTTTTGTTTTGTATCTGGAGCAACAACCCTATAGCCATCTTTAACTTTTTTATCTTCAATATTTATTAGCTCACTAATGCTTGGATTAATTCTTAGCATAATTTTATTATCATCTGATATTTCAGGTAAGATATTTAATAAAATACCTACGAAAATTGATTTTTCTTCATCAGCATCACCCGTGCTACCACTATCTGTAGTTGTGCTACTTCCTTTTAATTTATAATTATATGTATCACCAACCGTGATTAATGCTTGTTGGTTATTTAAAGTTGCGATTTTAGGACTTGAAACAACTTTAACATCTCCACTTTCTTTAAGAAAATTTATCATACCTGTTAGGTTAATACCCATATTAATAGCTATATTTTCATCTCCGTGCCATCTACCTTTATCGGTTTTACCCCAAAATACATTAGAAGTATTTTTTTTATCAGTTAAAATAATAGTGCCATTAGCAGTGTTTCCAATAAGATTTGTAAGAGATGCTCCAGTAGTATCAAATCCTAAATTAAATTGAGTCCAATCTATACCTGTTTTATGAGATTTATTAAGGCTTACTTCAATAATTGAAACATCAATTACTACTTGTTTTTTAAGTGATTCTTGAACTTGATTTAAATAAGTTTCAATCCTATCTAAAATTTCATTACTTGAAGTAACTGTGATTAAACCTGCATTAGCATTGATTGTAGGAGGTGTAATAGGAATATTTTGACCTGAATTTTGAACTATTTCTGAAATCTCTTTGCCTATGTTTTTCCAAAAATCAAATTCTTCTTTAGTTTCAATCATATTATCACTATCTGAACTTGAACCTGAACTTGAACTTGAGCTACTGCTATCGCTGCTGCTTGCTTGAGATTCAACATTTGCCTTAGTAATAGCACTACCCTTACGAACTGAAGTAATATAATCTAATTTAAATGTTTTAGTATTTAAACCTTGAATTTTTAAGATATTATTTGAAAAATCATAATCTAAACCTTGTTCAGCAATAAGCAAATCAAAAATGCCATTAATATGCATATTTTTAATGCTTATTCCATCTTGTCTAGTACTCAATATTCCTTTTGAATATGAATCTTTATAAACTACACTAAAATCACATACTTTTGATAATTGATTAATTATTTCGTAAGCTGAAGTATCTTCTTTATTTACTTTAATATCAAAAGCTCTTTTTGAGCAATCTGCTGCACTTAATGAGCTAGATAGCATTAGCGCTGCACTTAAAGATATAATAGTTTTATTTAACACTGATTTGAATATTCTGATTATCCTTTAAATTAAGTTCTACATAATTAATTGAATTTGAAAGACCAACTCTTTCATTATTAATACTAACTACCCTATAACCTGCAGTAATTATTTCGTTTAAACCATACCATTTTTGATTGATTTTCACTCTTTTATCTACAATAGCATATAAAGTAAAAGTTATAACCTCGTCTGATTTGATTTTGTCCTTATAAAAAGGATCATTTGTTTTTGTAATTTCAAGATAGTCTATTGTATTTCTAACTTGAACTAATTCATTAAATTTATTGTCAAGTTCTGTTCTTGTCATAGCAAAAATTGCTTGAATACAAACTAATATACATAATACTTTTTTCATTAATATTTAATCCCCCATATTGAGATTTTAACATCAGCTTGAATGTCATTTGTATAAACTTTGTTATTTTCGCCACCATTATTATCCTTATTAGGATTATCTGTAGGCTCAATTTTGTATAGTTTAAGCATATTTACATCTACAACATCAATTGATTTTTCTAAGCTATTTACAAAATGTAAAATATTTTGGAATTTACCAGTTAAAGAAAATTGAACATTAAAAACTTCTTCTACTTTTTGACTTACCAAATCATTTACACTACTTCTTACATCACCTAAAACTACTTGATATTTTTTAGATAATTCATTAATTTTAGCCATAAACTCAGACCAATTTTTTTGATTATATAATAATTTTGACGCTTCTTTTAATTTATCATCAAAATACATATTCTCATCACTGATTTCTTTTCTTGCTTTTTCTTCGCTAATGATATCTTGTGTTAATTTTTGTATTCTTGAGTTTTGCTTTTCTCTTTCAATAAAATCATCAAGCCTTCTTAACTCTTCTTTAGCTTTATTTAACAATTCTGTTTGTTCTGCCACATACTGCTCTGAACTCTCATATGTATAATCATAGATTAAATAACCAAATAAAAATACACACATAAATATACTCATATAGAATATATTAGTATTAGGCTGCTTTTCGTAATAATTATCTATTTTATCAAAAATACTACCTTGTTTCATCTTAAAACCTTTATTACAATATTACTTTCATGCTCTTTATCTTTATCATCAAGATTTAATATCTTAATCAATACATCTCTTGATTCAATACTATAAGTATCATCAGCACCTATTTCTTTTAAGAATGAAGTTATACCTGTTGCAGTTCCTTTTAAATTAACATTTATAATATCATTATCAAAAGACATACTTGTTACTTTAATATTGCTTTGATTTAAGATACTAGCCATTTTTGTAGCTGCACTAGCTTTTGATAGATAATTAACTTTTTTATCATAAATATTATCTAAAAGTGTATATCTAAATTCTAAAGTTCTTCTAGCTTCATTTACTTCAGCTGATAAACTAGATAATCTACTTTCAAGGTTTTTAATTTCATTATCAATTCTTGTATATTCTGTTTGTTTAGCAGGAATTTTTTCACTAGTATCTCTTTCTTCTACTTCAATAAATTTACCATTTATGTAATTATATATAGGATAAATACTAGCCAATACAATAACAGCCAAAATTGATAAAATTAACTTCCCAGAATATCTCTTCGCAAAAGGTGGTGGTCTTAAAAATGTAGATATGTTAAATACATCATTTGGCATTTTTAATTGTTCATTAGCTCTTAACAAGCTTAATAAAACAAATGGATTAATCCTTAATTCTCCGCCTTCTTTTTCAGGAGTAGTTGTAAATTCAGAAGGTGTATTAACCTCAACGGTAAAATTTCTAATATTTTTAAATAAATCATATTTAATTTTATGGATATTAACAAATTCTGCTACTTCAAGACTATTAATTCCAATTTCAACTTTATTATTAAGCATAGTTTCAAGTATAATATCATCATCAAGACACCTAAAGCAAGAAAACAATACTTCAACTTTTTTTAAGAAATTTTGACTTAACCCAATATCAGTTCCTACAAATACTTTTGTAATAGTAACATTATCTAATTGAGCACCTCTTAATATTAAAGATAAATTGTTAATTAAGAATTTAAAAGACTCGCTTAAAACCTTATTAAGTGAAACTCTTTTTGCATCATCTACATGGTCAAAACCATATTTTGATAATTCATTTAAAAACATATGTTCAGGAATTCTCTCTCCTAAATCATGAGAAAAACTACCATGCAACATATCTATGCTAAGTTTATTAATAATCTTATAGTTTATTAATTCTCCATCTTTATACACGGTAAGTGTTGTATATGTTTTATGAAAATATATAAATACTTGAACTCCATCACTTTCTATAAGTTTGCTTGTATAATAATTTTGATACATCAATGGTTCAATATCTATATAATCAATATACTGAAGCTTATTAGCTACATCTTTAAATTCTGTTTCAATTTTTTCATTTTCTACTACAAATACATTATATACTGTATTAATTCCCATACTAGCATTAGAAATACTATAAGATATCTTATAATCCTTGTCTATATCTAATTCTAACACTTCATAAGTTTTGTTTGTAATTATACTGATTTCATCCTCATCTGTATCGTTTGGAACCTCAACAGAAGCATACTTTACATTTTCACCTGGCATATAGGTAATATTGTAAGCAGAATTGCTTTTTTCCTTAACGGTAATTTCACTAAGGACATTATCAGCAAGTTTATAGAGTTTTTTTGTACTTGAATCAAAAGCGACCAATTCTCTTTTTTTCGCTGTTTTCGCCATTTAAATACCTTTTATTTTTTATTGTTTTAAGCCTACTTTTTTTAAAAAGTTCTCATTATCGTACCATTTTTTTTGAACTTTTGCAACCAACTTTAAGTTAATTTTTAATAAAAAAACTTCAGCAATTCTTTTCCTAGCGACTATTCCAATACGCTTAATTGTATTAGCATTTCGACCAATTAGCATTGCTTTATGATTTTCTGAATCTGTAATAATATCGGCATAAATAGTTAAAAAATTATCTTTTTCTATAATTTTATTAATTAACACTTCACAACAATATGGCAATTCATCACTAAGATTTTGATAAATGCTTTCTATTATTAATTCTTTAATAACATCTTTAGTTGTTTTATCAGTGCTAAATTCTGGGTCAAAAAAATATGGGTGTTCTGGTAAATACTTTACCATCTCATCTAATAATTTATTTTTATAAAATTTATTTTTTGATGAATAAGGAATGATATTAGGAACAATATCTAATTTATTAAATTCTTCTAATTTATCTAACAATTTTTTAGGTTCAACCAAATCAACTTTGTTTATAACTACAATATGCTCAACCTTTGGCTTTAAATCTAAAAATTTTTTATATTCATCTAAACTATCAAAAATACTCATCACAAATACAATCAAATCACACTCATCTAAGCTCTTTTTAGCAGCTTCTATTAATAGTTGATTGAAATTCTTATTGCTTTCGTGTAGGCCTGGAGTATCTATTAATATTATTTGATTTTCATCGTGCATTATTACCACATTCATTTTTCTTCTTGTGGCATTTTCTTTATGTGATACTAGGCAAATATTTTCGCCTAGTAAAGAATTAATCATTGTGCTTTTACCGGCATTTGTTCTGCCGATTACACTTACAAAACCGCTTTTCATAAAATATATCTTGCTATATCTTGATTTTCTATAATAGAGCCTAATTTATCATCAACTAATTTTGTATCTATTACACAATCTTTATCTTTGTATTTATCACACTCATAAGAAATATCTTCTACTAATTTTTCAATAACAGTATGTAAGCGTCTAGCACCTATATCTTCCATACTTTCATTTGCTTGTGCTGCTATTTTTGCAATTTTTTTAATAGCATCATCTTCAAACACTAAATTAACTCCTTCAGTTTCTAAAAGTGCTTTATATTGTTTTAAAAGTGAGTTTTTAGGTCTTGTTAAAATTTCATACAATTCATCAGCACCCAAGCTATCAAGCTCAACTCTTAATGGAAATCTACCTTGTAATTCAGGGATTAAATCACTTGGCTTACTTAAATGAAATGCACCTGCTGCAATAAATAATATATGATCAGTTTTTACATTACCTAATTTAGTATTTACTACACTACCTTCTACGATAGGTAATAAATCTCTTTGAACACCTTCTTTGCTAGGGTCTTGTCTGCTTGAATTACCCGAGCTTACCGCAACTTTATCTATCTCGTCAATAAAGATTATTCCTTCATTTTGAACTCTTTTTAAGGCTTCATCTTTAATGCTTTCATTATCTAAAACACTATCTGTTAATTCAGTTTCTAAAACTTTTCTAGCGTCTTTAATTTTTAACTCTTTTTTCACTTTTTTATCAGCAATACCAATCACTTTTACCATCTCTTGCATACTTGCAAGTTCTGGTGGTAGATTTGGATTTGTCTCAAGTGAGCGTTGGGTTACATAAATTTCTATAACCTTATCTTCAAATTCTTTATTTCTTAGACGCTCTTTCATCTTTTCTAAGCTAGTTTCATACTCTGCTTGTTTTTCTTCACTAACACCTTTTGGTAATGGCGGTAATAATTTTTCTAAAATTTTATTTTCTATTAGTTCAGCTAATCTTGATTTGTTTTTTTCTAAATGTTCATTTTTTACTAAAGTTAAAGCCGCATTAGCTAAATCTCTTACCATACTTTCTACATCACGACCAACAAAACCAACTTCAGTATATTTACTAGCTTCTACTTTAATAAAAGGTAAGCCCATTAATTTAGCAATTCTTCTTGCAATTTCTGTTTTACCAACACCTGTGCTTCCTATCATTAAAATATTTTTAGGAACAACATCATCTTGCATACTTTCTTCAAGCTTTAATCTTCTATATCTATTTCTTAAAGCAATAGCAATTACCTTTTTAGCTTTTTCTTGACCTATTACATATTCATCTAAAAATTCAACAATTTCTTTAGGTAACATCTGCATTCTTAATCCCTTAATTCATAAGTAGTTATATTTGTGTTTGTATAAATACAAATCTCTCCTGCAATTTTAAGACTTTCTTTAACTAAAGTTAATTCATCTAAATTCGCATGATTATGCAATGCTCTTGCAGCACTAAGTGCGTATGCTCCACCACTTCCAATAGCACAAATGCACTCATCTTGTGGCACAACTACATCGCCTGTCCCGCTTAATAAAAAGATTTGTTTTCTGTTTAAAACTATCATCATAGCTTCAAGTTTTCTTAAGTATTTATCTTTTCTCCACTCTTTTGAAAACTCAATAACAGCTCTTTCTAAATCTCCTTTTTTACTCTCAAGCATTTTTTCAAACATATCAAATAAAGTAAAAGCATCAGCAGTGCTTCCTGCAAAACCTGCTAATACTTTTCCTTCATAAAGTTTTCTAAGTTTTACTGCATTACCCTTTAAAACCGTATTTCCAAAAGTAACTTGTCCGTCACCACCAATTACTGAAGCATCTTTTCCTTTATAAGCTAAAATCGTAGTAGCGTGAAACATTAAGCACCTTTTACCACTACTATAAATTCAGCAACAATGCCATGACCTAATTTTGCACTCACTTTATACTCACCTTCTGCTTTAATAGCATAATCTTGAATGCTTTTTTTATCAAGTTCAAGGTTGAATTGCTCTTTAATAGCGTGTGAAATTTCATCTTTTGTAACTCCACCAAATAATGCTCCATTAGCACCTAATTGTTTTTTAATAATAACTTTTTTATCAGCTAAACTATCTTTTAATTTATTCATTAATTCAAGCTCGTATCTGTCTTGCTCTTCTTTTTTCTTTAAATCACTTGCGTGTTTTCTAAGCACTTCTGTGCTAGCAACTTTTGCAAAACCTTTACCGATTAAGAAATTTTGACCATAACCATCTTTTACTTCCTTAACTTCTCCGGCTTTACCTAAGCCTTTTACATCTTTAATTAATAAAACTTTCATAATTTCTCCTTTTTGTAATATTATTGATTGTAATAAAAAAAAGTATATTTTACGCAAATTATTATGTGGAATTTAAATCTATAATGAATGATTTAAATTCTAATACTTTATTTGATTAAGTATGTCGTAATTATAGCAACCCATCTGCTCGCCTAAATCACAAGCTTTTTTACTTAATTTAAGCGCTTTATTATAGTCTTCTTTTACACCTTCACCATTAAAATAAGCAAGAGCTAAATTATTGCAAGCCATAGGATATTCTCCATCACAAGCTTTTTCATATAATTTAATTGCTTTATTGTAATCTTGTTCTACGCCTTTTCCTTCGCTATACGAGACGCCAGCATTATAACAAGCATTAAAAACTTCTCCATCACAAGCTTTTTCATACAACTTGATTGATTTACTATAATCTTGCTTTACACCTTGTCCAATATAATAAGAATTACCTAAATTATAACACGCTTCAAAAATATCTGCATTACAAGCTTTTTCATATAAGTTATTTGCTTTTTTATCATCTTGTTTTATACTTTTTCCATTTTTATATATCCAACCTAAACCAAAACAAGCACCAAACTCATTTGCATCACAAGCTTTTTTAAATAGCTTAATTACTTTTGAATAATCTTGCTTTACATATTTTTCTTGACTATAAATATAACCTAAAAAACTGCAAGACTTAAAATTATCTTTAGCACATTCTTTTTCCCAAATTTTAGCAGCTTTTTCGTATTCTTTATTTTTATAATACTCTAAACCTTGATTAGCAAAACAAAACACGCTAATAAATACAAATAATAAGATTTTTCTCATTTTTATTCTTTAATATCTTTTTGATAATTTTCTACAGCTTTATTCCACATTAGTTTATATTTGCGTTTAAGATATTCAATTTCTTCTCTAGCTAATTCTAATTCTTTATTTAGAGTATCTATTACTTTTCTATCTTCATCATAAAGCTCTTGCATAGAATAAAGTGCTTCTTTTAAAAAGGCATTTTCACCCCTTAAAACTTCTAAAGTTTCATCTTTTGCATCTAAGACTTTCTCGTGAAGATTAAGAATAGTTCCTATTGTCTTTTCTATAAAATTACCTGCAGGGGTATTTGCAATATCTTGAACTTCTATGTTTTTATCTTTTACAGGAACGATTGCAAAAGTCCCTGCATTTGCTTCTATTAAAAGCTTTTCATTTTCATATTTGTGTTTTAATGAACCACTTTTAATCATAGCCATTACAACTTCTTCATTCAAATGAACTAATTTGCAAAATTCACTAAGTTCAAGATATGTTTGCATAAAAACTCCTATGCTCTTAAAAAGCTAAATTCTGGCAATAAAGATGGGCTTAAAATCTCATTTATATTACCACTATGTAATTCGCTAAATTCTTTATTGTTCTCATTTATAAGCTTTTTAAATTTGCAAAAATATTTATCATCACGCTTATAAATTTCGCCTATTTCATTATTTACTAATTCAATACTTGCATTTAATGGAGCAAATATTTCGTATTCATAATCTTTTTTAATAATTCCCTTACTAGCTATGCTTTTACCATTTTCGCTAAACCCATGCACTTGCATTGTGCCTTGCATTATTGAAGTTTCGTGATTTTGAGTATCATCTTTTTCATAAGGTCTAGCCATTAAATACCCATCAGTAAATCCACGAGATTTTAAAGTATTTAACTCATCATCATATTTTTTCGCATCAAATTGATTATTTAAAGTATCAATTACAGCTTGTTTGTAAGTTCTAGTTGCACAAGCTACATAATATTCACTCTTAGTTCTTCCTTCTATTTTAAAGGCATTTATGGCATTTTTTTCCATAATTTTGTCTATATAATTAGCAAGTTTTAAATCTTTAGAATTAAAAATATGTGTTCCTAAATCATCTTCTACTATTCTAAATAAAGCATTATTTTCTGGATTTTTCGCATATAATTCATAAGGAAATCTACAATCATTAGCACATGCACCAAGATTTGAGCGTCTTCCACTCTGAACTGCTGATATTAAACACCTTCCACTATAAGCAAAACACATTGAGCCATGCACAAATGCTTCTATTTCAATATCTGCATTTTTTGCTATATCACAAGCATCTTTTAAGCCTAATTCTCTAGCAATTACAACTCTTTTTGCACCTAAATCCTTATAAACTAAAGCATCTTCATAATTTAAAATATTTGCTTGAGTGCTAACATGGATAGGAATATTAGGAGCTATTTCTTTTGCTAATCTCATAGCACCTATACTAGCGATTATTAACGCATCAGGTTTTAACTCAGCAAGTAAGGCTAAATGTCTTTTAAGACCTTCTAATTGAGCACTCACATGAAAACCATTAACCGTTGCATAAACTTGCACACCTTTGCTATGAGCATATTTTATACCTTCTGCAAAGCTAGTTTCATCAAATTCTTTAGCAGCACGAGAGCGTAAAGAAAACGATGAAAGTCCTGCATAAACAGCATCAGCACCATAATTTACAGCAATTTTTAATTTTTTTAAATTACCTGCTGGAGCAATTATTTGTGGAGTTAGCATTATTTTTTACCTAATGACGCAATTAATGCTTCAATATCATCATTTGTAACCAAATCAGCTGTGCTATCTCCTTCAATATGAACAGCACTACTAACTCTTTTTTCATCATCAATTCTGCCTTCAAACAAGCTATTCATATACTTAGATAACGCTCTCATTACATTAATTACACGCTCAATTTTTTGTCTATGAATATCTTGATATTGCATAGCGTCCATTGCCATCATAGCTTCATCTTGTCCCATAGCTAGATTATCTAATGCTTCATCAATTTTTGCTAATTGTTCTTTACATTCAGCTAAACATTCACTAAATTTATTAACATTAGGAAATTTCTCATTTAAAGTTGTAAATAACTCAACTTGATTTTGAACTGATTTTTTAAAGGTTTTTATAATCTTTTCAGCAGTTGCAAAATAATCCATCATTGTTTCAATTTTTTCAAGTAATTCAGTAGCTTTAACTTCACTATCACGAGTTACATCATCTAATTGATTTACAACTTTATGATCTTCTGTTGGTGGTGGTGGTGGCCAAGATTTCCTTGAATCTGGTCTATATGATTTATATTCTTCTTCTAAACTCAATTCTTCATCTTCTAAATCTTCAATTGCTTCACTAGGCTCTACAACTTCTTCTTTTATATCATTAACAATCTCATCTTCAAAATCATCAAGCCCACCAGCCATTAAAGCATCTAATTCTTCTTGCGTCATTATTTTTCTTCCTTAAAATAATACTTAATTAAAAAATATTAGCTAAAATCATAGCTAATCAAATCTAACTTAAGGTTAAAAAAATGGCTAAATTTGTAAATAATGTTACCGAATTCTTTGATTTTTGCATAAGCAATGAAATAAAGTTTGTAGATTTTAGATTTACTTCTCTTGATGGCACTTGGAATCATCATACATACACTATGAAAAGTGTAACAAAAGATACACTTACTAATGGAATTCCTTTTGATGCAAGCTCATATAAGGGCTGGCAACCAATTGAAAAAAGTGATATGATATTAATCCCTGATGTTACAACAACTTTTATTGACCCATTTACAAGCGACAATACCGTTATTGTAATCTGTGATATTTTTGATGTTTATAAAAATGATTTTTATGAAAAATGCCCAAGAACAATAGCAAAAAGAACTCTTAAAATGCTAGAAAGTAGTGATATTGCTGATACTGCGTATTTTGGTGCTGAAAATGAATTTTTCATCTTTGATGATATTAAAATCGTAGATACAATGAATTATGCTATGTATCAAATAGACACAGAAGAAGGTGAATGGAATGATGGTAAGCATTATGAAGACGCTTATAACACCGGTCATCGCCCAAGAAGAAAAGGTGGTTATACTCCAGTTCCTCCTGTTGATAGTATGCAAGATTTAAGAGCTGAAATGGTTCAAGTTTTAGAGCGTGTTGGTATTGAATGCTTTGTTCATCACCACGAAAACGCACAAGGTCAAGGAGAAATCGGGGTTAAGTTTAATACTTTAGTAGAAGCTGCTGATAATGTTCAAATATATAAATATGTAGTAAAAATGGTAGCTCATCTAAATGGCAAAACTGCTACATTTATGCCAAAACCACTTCATCTTGATAATGGTAGCGGAATGCATGTTCATATGAGCTTATTTAAAAATGGTAAAAACTTATTCTATGATAAAAGTGGCTATGCAGGACTTAGCAAGACTGCAATTCATTATATAGGTGGGGTTTTAAGACACGCAAGAAGTGTAACAGCATTTACAAATCCAACTACTAATTCTTATAAAAGATTAATACCAGGGTTTGAAGCTCCATCAATTCTAACTTACTCTTGTCAAAATCGTTCAGCTAGTTGTAGAGTGCCTTATGGAATTAACGAAAAAAGTGCTAGAGTTGAAATGCGTTTTCCTGATAGTTCTAGTAATGTGTATTTGGCATTTTCATCTATGCTTTTAGCAGGACTTGATGGAATTAAAAATGAGCTTACTGCAGCTGGACCTATGGATGAAAATTTATTTAAATTAAGCCTTGATGAAATTAGAGAAAAAGGAATAGAGCAATTACCACATACTCTAAGGGGTGCTTTAGAGAGTTTAATCCGTGATAATGCTTATTTAAAACCTGCATTTACTGATGTTTGCATACAAGATTATCAACATATGAAGTTTAAAAATCAAGTTTGGCCAGTAGAACAACGCCCAACTGCATACGAATTTAAAACTACATATTCTTGCTAATTATTTAGAGGTTGAAAAACCTCTAAAGTATTAATCAATTTGAACGCTTTTTACCCTACTAAAATTATCATTTTTTGCAAGACTTAGTCTAATTATACTATCTTCATTAGCGATTAAGCTATGATTAATATTAGCAGCTACTTTTATACTCATCAAATCTTTTAAATTTATACTTTTATTATCAATTATAAACTCAATATCCCCTTTTAAAACCTGAACCACAATCACTCCTGGAGCTTTGTGCTCTTGCATAATTTTACCTTTTGGTAAAATAATTTGAATTTCTTTGTTCGCTTCATCATCATAAATTGGAGTTATTTTTAACTCACTTGAATTGCCTTGCCAATCTTTTACTTCATAAATTACATTAAATTTCATAAAATCTCCTTTGAATAATTTTAGGAGTATTTTACTCTTTAAAGAAATAAAAAGACTTGATTTATCTCATTTGTTCTAATACAAATTCAGGTGTCATTTGTTTCATACAATTGTGGTGCTTTAAAGGGCATACTTTTTTAGCACAAGGAGAACAAGGCAAAAACAATGAAAATAACTTACCATTATTACAAAAAGGATATGTTTGTTTTGTATTCGTAGGTCCGAAAAATGCTAGAACTTTTATATTAAAACTAGCACCTAAATGCATAATTCCACTATCATTTGCCAATAAATAATCAAGGCTAGAAACTGCTAAAGCCAATCTTTTAATATTAGTTCTACCGCACAAATTAATGGCTTTTATATTGTATTTTTTAAGCTCATCTTCAATAAAATTACAAATTCCAGCTTCATTCTTAGTCCCAAAAAGTATTATTTTATGCTCTTTAAAAGTGCTAGCAATTTTTGCAAAATAACTAGGCTCATAGCATTTAGCTGCACCATAATTAGCCCCAGCTGCTATTCCTATTAGTTTTCTTGTTTTAAGCTTTTTAAAAGGTAAAGCTGTGTTTAGTTGCTCGTCTAATCCAAGTGGCTTTATTAGATTAAAATATTTTAAAACTTGATGAGTATTATCACTTTTGTTTGCTTTAAAATAAAATTTTTTCTTAGCATTTAATATAAATAACAAAAACTTAGATGACAAACTTGCCTTAAATGAAATTCCTAAATCAAATTCTTCTTTTAAAGCCTTAATTTGCTTTAATCTTTGTTTTTTTATCTCTACTACAACTTCACCTAAATCCTTATAAAGCTCACAAGCTACAAAACTTCCATAAAAAGTAATTTTTGCATTAGGATATTTTTTAATTAAAGCATTAATAGCACCAGCAGCCATAATAGCATCGCCTAGCCAATTAGGTAAATATATAAAAACTTTCAATACTCATCCTCATAAAATGTCTTAAATCTTTTGTGAAACCAAAAATACTCACTAGGATTTTTTTCCCACATTTTTTTCGTGCATTCTAATTGATAAAAGCTAAGTTCTTCTATTGTTTTTTCACTAGCCTTTAATGGCTTAAAAAACTCTATACAATAACCATCGCTAATTTCATAAATATAAACAGGCAATAAATAAGCATCACACCTTTTAGCTATAAGACTTGCTGCATTGCTTTGAGTAACTTTTCTACCATATAAAATAAACTCGCTACTTTCTTTAATATGTGCGTCTTGATCGCTTACAATTCCTACTAATTCATTATTGTTTAAAGCCTTAATCATAGGTCTTAAAGCATTTGTTTTTTCTATTAGTTTTACTCCGAAATTTTCTCTATATTTAGTAAGTATGGCATTAATTTTTACACTCTCTAAAGCTCTTCCAATTATATTAATTTTACAATTATACTTAATAGCAACAGCAGATGGCAAAATCTCCCAATATCCATAATGTGCTGTTGTAAAAACTATTTTTGCATTAGCACTTAATAAATCTTGTAAATATTCTTCGTTTTTGAATAATTTTATTTGTTTTAATAATTTTTCTTGGCTTATATCTTGATTTTTTACCATTGATAATATATAAAAGGCAAATTTTTTATAAACTTGTTTGGTAATTTCTATACTTTTTGGAGCTTGTGTGAGTTTGCAAAAATGCTCTAAGTTTTTTAAGATTATATTTTTATGTTTTTTATTAATTCTAAATGCTAGGCTACCGATTAAATTAGCAAAGAATTTTAAAATCTTATTGGGAATTAATTTTAGTAAAAAATTAAAAAAATAAAAAATAAAAATATATAAATAATCTCTCATTTGCTAAAAACCTTACTAATAATATCTAAAACTTTTTCTTTATTTACATCGCTAAATTTATAAAAATAATGTTGTAAATTAGATGGACTTATTAATCTTTTTGCAGGTTTTTTATCACATTCGTTTAAAAAAGTTATATTAGGACGATTTAAAACCACAGCAATATGAGTAGTCCCGCTATCATTTCCTATAATTAATTTTGCTAATTTGCTTAAAAATACTAATTCATTTAATGAAATTTTAGGCAAGACTTTAGCATTTTTACATTCTTTTGCAATCTCATTTGCTCTATCAAGTTCTATTTGAGAACCCCAACTAAGCAATATTTTATAATCACAATTTTTACAAATATCAATCAATTTTTCTAAAGGAAGCATTTTATTTATCTTGCTTGAGCCATTATGTAATAATATAAATTCATCTTCTACTAAAGGCTTTATTTTATTCATAATATTTTGAGTTTTTATCTCATCATAAATTAATACATCGCTAGTTACCAACTCATCATTTTTAAATTCTTTTAAAGCAAAGCGAGTTAATTCAAGGCTTCTTTTATACACATTTTCTAAATAATCACAATTGCAATGGTTTTTATAAAAATAATAAGCTAACTTTTCTCTTAAGCCATTTTTAGAATATCCATAAGAATTTGCGCTCAAATAATTTGCTAAAAAACCTGATTTTATTCTTCCTTGATAATCAATACTAATATCATATAATTTTTTTAAATGTTTTATCTCTTTTAATGCTTTTATTGGGTGTTTTTTGAGTGGTAATGAATAAATATTATCAAACCAAACAAGTCCATCAAGTAAAAAATAAAACCTAGAATCTACAAAAAAATCAATCCTAGCTTTAGGATATGCAGCTCTTATATAATTAATATGCCATAGCATATGAAAAATATCGCCCATTGCACTAAGTCTAATTATTGCTATTTTCACTTAAATCCTTTGAAATTACGCTTTCAAATTCCTTGATTGCTTGTTCATTTGAAAATTGTAATTTTATTTCTATTCTTCTGCTTGCTTGTTTATCTTCAACGCCATCTTTAAATTTTAAATCATTATAGCTTTTGCCAACTGCTACAAGTAGTTTTTCTAATCTTTTATCATTATAAAACGAATTAATAAATTTCATAATCTCCAAAGCTCTTTTTTGAGATAACTCAAGATTATAAGTAAATCCACCAACACTATCAGTATGTCCTTCAATCACTATACTATCAATATTAGCTAGAATTTCAGGTGAGCTAAGCAAGGCATCAAAATACTTAATTAGAGTTTTTTTAAGCTCTTCTTTTGCACTATCTTTAATCAAATACTCCGCACTATCAAACAAAATACTAGCATTTAAGCTAATACTGCCTGAATTAAGATTGATTAAAATATCATTTGATAATTTATTTTGTAAAGCTTGAATTAATTTTGTTTTATTATTTTTAAGCTTTTCGTATTCAACCTTAAACCCACTCAATTGCTTTGCTAATTCGTCTATTTTATCATCTTTATTTTTTATTTTTATTTCAGTATCTTCAAGATTTTTAAGTAGTATTAAAATCTGTGCGTCTTTTTTATCAATATTACTTAATAATTCTTCCTTATTTTTTGCATTTTCATCTAAATTAAAAAGCAATTTTTTAATATAATCATTTGCATCTTTATTTTTATTTAGCTCATCGTTTAATGAAATATTGAGTTTTTCAAGCTCTTCATTTAAAGAACTCAAAAGCTCATCTTTGCTAATTATTAAAGCTTTTGATTCATCTAAATGTTTTTGTTCATTTTTTAGCTCATTTTGTGTAAAAATATATTTTAAAACAATAGCACTAAGAACTAAAATAAATACAAACAATAATCCAGCCATCAAATCAGCATAAACTATCCAAAAATTATTATTATCTTTATTACGCATTATTTATTTTATTTAATACCTGATTTGCTTCTTTGCTAAGGTTTTCAATATCAGCTTTTAATTCATCAACTATTCTAAATTCGTGTTTTTCATCTTCATAAATATTTTTAAAATCTAATAATTTAGCTTCTAAATCTTCTTTTAATTTAGCAAATTCTTTCAAGCTATTTTCAATTCTTAATGAAAATTCATCTATCTTTTCTTGCATTTGCTTAGTATTTTTATTGCTTAATTCTAAAGATTTTTGAGCTAAATTTGTATGAACTATCGCAATTTTTTCATAAGATTTAAATAATTCTTTAAAACCCGTAAATTTATCTTGATGGAGTTTTGATATTTCATTAAAAAACTCATTATCATAAAGCTTTGATAATAATAAATTTGTATTAGAAAATAACTCACTATTTTTTCTAAGAGAAATTCTTTCTAATTCTTCTTTGCTCCAAAAATATTTTTTACTATTAATTCTATAATTTTCTTTAAAATTATTAATTTTAGCAATACCAAGTCTTGAATAAAACATCCACCAAATAGTAAGAAAAATCCCGTAAATTGAAACATAAAAAGCAGTTGAAATTCCGCTAAGCAATAAGCTAATTTCTCCTTCAAGCGCAGCTGAACTACCTACTTTAAAATCAGGCATAGATATTGCAATACTTATAAATGTTCCTAAAATTCCAATCATTGGAAAAACAGCACTAGCAATATATCCAAATGAAAGTGGCTTTAGCTTATGTAAATAATTATCAAAAAATTCATCAAAACTCACATTAGCCTTACTAATTTCATCAATTCTTAAAGAATTATCTTTAATAAAATCTTTTAAATCATTTTCAAAAATTAATGAATTCTTTTTAATTTTTGCATATACACAATATTCATTTTGCGGTGCAAAAAACATAGCAAATACTAAGAGCACAGCACACATTATAATAGTATGTAATGGCATAATAAGTTTTATAATATTTAAATAAGCTAAAATCGCTAACACGAAGACTAATAAAGGTAAAAAGATTAAAAATAAAAAAGAAGAAAATACACTTTTCTTCTTTTTAACAATTATTGTTTGCAAGATTAATTCCTATTCATACAATTTAACTCGCTAAACGCTTGTAAAAGGCGTTTTTGCATAGATTTTTCTCCAGCAACTAACCACATTCTTGGGTCATAATATTTCTTATTAGGCTTATCATCACCTTCAGGATTTCCGATTTGTCCTTGTAAATATCCGTGATTTTTTACTTCATATTCACGAACACCATCCCAAAATGCCCATTGAGTATCAGTATCTATATTCATTTTAATTACGCCGTAATTGATTGCTTCAGTGATTTTTTCTGCTTCACTACCACTTCCGCCGTGGAATACAAAATTAAGTGGTTTTGCACCCTTTTGTAAATATTCTTGACAATTATGCAAAATTACTGGCTCAAGTCTTACATTTCCTGGTTTATAAACCCCATGAACATTACCAAAACTTGCTGCGATTGTATAATTTGTCCCAATTTTGCTTAATTCTTTATGAGCTAGTGCTACATCGCTTGGTTGAGTGTATAATTTAGCATTGTCAATATTTGTATTATCAACTCCATCTTCTTCTCCACCAGTACAACCTAATTCAATTTCTATACCGATTTCTAATGCGTTAAATTTCTTAAAATATTCGCAAGAAATTTCAATATTTTCTTTTAAACTTTCTTCGCTTAAATCAAGCATATGAGAACTAAATAAAGGTTTTTTATGAATTGCATAAAATTCTTTATTTGCCTTAATTAAATCATCTATCCAAGGTAAAAGTTTTTTTGCTGCGTGGTCAGTATGTAAAATAGCAACTACTCCATAAGCAGCTGCTACTTCATGCACATACTTTGCACCTGCAATTGCTCCAATTACTGCTGAATTAGGACAATCTTTTCCTGCAAAAAAACTAGCTCCGCCATTACTAAATTGAATAATAATAGGCGAATTTGCTTCACGAGCAGCTTTTAATGCGGCGTTTATAGAATTTGTTCCTACAACATTTACTGCTGGAATTGCAAATTTATTTTCTTTTGCGTAAGCATAAACACGCTCTAAATCTTTACCATAAATAACACCTGGTTTTACTAATTCTAAAACACCCATTATAAATCCTTATTTAACTTGTAAGCCTGAATTTTTAATCAAATTCTCAACTTCGTTTTTAATTAATTCTTTATGTTTTTCATTTTTTAAACCATTTTCAATAAATGGAGTTGCTTCTTGTAAGCTTCCTTGTCTGCTAGCTCTAAAATCTTCTCCTAAGATTACATGAAAACCAAATTGAGATTTTACAGGTTCTGAAACTTCATCTTTTTTAAGTTTTTTAGCTGCATTGAAAAACTCAGGAACTAATTCATTTGCACTCATATAAGGTAAATCGCCACCCATTGCTCCTGAACCTTTATCAAGTGATTTTGATTTAGCAAGTTCGCTAAATTTAGCTACTAATTTATCTCCTTTAAGACCTTTTAATTGTTTTAATATTTCTTTAGCATCAGCTTCACTAGCAACTAAAATATGTTTAGTTTTTACAGCTTCAGGAACTTTAAAATCATTTAAATGTTCATCATAATATTTTTTAATTTCAGCATCACTTACCTTGATACCTTCAAATTTTTTCAATAAATATTGTTGAGCAAGTAATAATTCTTTTGCACTATTTAAAGCTGATTGAAATTTCGCATCTTTATCTAATTTCATCTTTTCAGCTTCTTTAGCAAAAAGTCTTTTTGATAATACATCTCTTATTAAACCATCTTTAACTTCTTTTGGAAGCGCACTTACATCGCTTATTTGAAATTGAGCTAAATAAGGTGCTAAATCATCGCTTGTAATTTCTCCACCTTTATAAGTTGCAACCACAGCTGCATTTAAGCTTACACCACATAAAAGTCCTGCTAGAACTAATGAAATTTTTTTCATAATATCTTCCTTTTTCAATTGATTTGATATATCATTTTACAAATATTGTGTAAAAAAATAGTAAGATAGTAATTATGAGAAGAAGAGAAAAAGAAATTAAAAATAGATTTTTAAATAATTATAAAAACGCAAAAAGTGAATTAATTTTTAATAATGATTATGAACTTTTAGTTTGTGTTATGCTATCAGCTCAATGCCTTGATAGTAGGGTTAATCTAATAACACCAAGTTTATTTGCAAACTATCCTGATATAAATTCTTTAGCAAATGCAAATTTAATGAATATAAAAGAATTAATTAAAAGTTGTAATTTTTATCAAAATAAAGCAATTAATCTTATCAAAATGGCAAAAAGTGTTGTGGAATTTCATTCAGGAATTATACCTATGAGATTTGATGATTTAATAAACCTTGCAGGGGTTGGAGAAAAGACTGCTAATGTGGTTTTATGCGAGAGTTTGGGTGCAAATGTAATGGCTGTAGATACTCATATTTTTAGAGTTAGCAAAAGATTAAAAATATCAAATGCAAAAACTCCCAATGATTGTGCTAAAGAGCTTACAAAACTATTTAAAACCGACCTTGATAAATTGCATAAAGGAATGGTTTTGTTTGGAAGATATATTTGCAAGGCTAAAAAACCTGATTGTAATAATTGTTTTTTAAACGATTTATGTGATGAATATAAAGAGCAAAAGAACTCTAATAATCAATAAAAAACATTATTTTATAATATTTATTGTTTTAATTGCTATATTTTGTTTGCAAGTGCATTTGAAATTCTTAGATTTTTGCGAGTTTTTAGAACAAGATAGTTATGAGTTAAAAATAAGCAATAATTATTTAAAAACTAAAAATAATAAAAGTTATTATGTTCTAGCACTTGCATATAAAGATGTTTTAATATACACAACTACTAAAAAAGAAATTAAATCCAATCAAATCAGCTTAAAATTCGCAGCTAAAAATAAGCTTAATTTTTATGAATACTTACAAGCTAGATTTTATTTGCCAAGCTATGCTTTAGAAGAATTAGAAGAGATTAAAGAGAACGCATTTGTAAGTTATTTTATAAATCAGCACGAGAATTTAACTATGAAGCAATTTTTTGGAGCTTTATTTTTTGCAAAAAGCATTAGCAAGGATTTAAGGGATAGCGTAAATTACTATGGAATTGCACATTTACTAGCAATATCAGGCTATCATTTAGGGCTTATTTATTCCATATTTTTCTTTATATTTTCAATTATTTATAAGTATTTTCAAAAAAGATTTTTCCCATATAGGTCAATTCATTTTGATTTAGGAATAATTATTTTCATAATCTTAGCCTTATATTTTTATGAAATTGGTCTAGTTGCAAGCTATTTTCGCTCATTTATAATGGCTATTTTGGGATTTTATTTCATAATTAGAGCAATTAAAATTCTTAGTTTTTCGCATTTATTTTTAGCATTTTTTATTTGCATTGCTATTAACCCTAGCTTTTTATTTAATGTGGGATTTTTCTTCTCTTGCCTTGGGGTCTTTTATATATTTTTATTTATTTATCATTTTAATGCTAATTCGCTTACAAAACTAATCTGCCTTGAACTTAGCACCTTTTTTGCAATGGTTGCACCTGTTTTATACTTTTTTCCATTGCTTAGCTTTCAACAATTATTAGGGATTATTTTAACTCCTATTTTTGTGATTTTTTATCCTTTAGTTTTGTTTTTACATATTATTAATTTAGGAGATTTATTGGATAAATACTTATTAATATTTTTAGATTTTAAAATGTTTGCAATTAATTTTAAATTAGAATTTAAATATTTTTTCATTTATTTAATACTTAGTTTTTTATCAATTTTTCATAGGTATTTAGCAATTTTTGTTATAAGTTTGAACTTAATATTTTTTATTTATCTAGGATTTTTATGAAAAAGATTTTACACATTTTAAAAACAATCATTAATGTAAGTGATAAAGGTATTTTACAACACGCTAGTTCGCTTTCTTTTTATAGTGTTTTAAATATTATTCCGATTTTATCTTTAAGTTTTTTTGTATTCGCTCATATGCCAAGTTTTAAAGAACAAAGCAGCCAATTAAATAATTTTATATTTAGCTTAATTTTGCCAAACCAAGAAGCAAATTCTGTAAATTACATAGAGCAATTTTTACAAAATAGCACAAAACTTGATGTAGCAGGAATTATCGCTATGGTTTTTGCTTTATTTATGTTTTTTAATGCTTATGAAAATACCATCTCACACATTAGCAATACTCCTAAAAAGGGCTTTTTTTCATCACTTAGCACATATTGGTCGCTAATTACTCTAGCACCTTTAGGATTATTAACTAGCTTTTATTTAAGTTATAAAATTCAAAAATATATAGATGCAATAGGACTTAAGTTTAATTTCTTAGGAATTTTACCTTTTTTAATCATTTGGGCTTTATTTTTTGTATGTTTTCATATATCAATCAATAAACATTTAAATCCTAAAATCATAGCTCTAGTAAGCTTTTTAGTAGCTTTAGTTTGGAGCATTTTTAAAAGTCTTTTTGTATTTTATATATCACTAAATAAAGTATATGCTAGCATTTATGGTAGTTTTTCTGCTGTTTTATTTTTCTTTATATGGCTTTATTTTTCTTGGATAATTTACCTTAATGGAGTAAGAATTAGTTCTTTACTAAACACAGATAATGCAAAAACAAAATCAACAAAATAGGAACTAAATTCCTATTTTAAAATCCATAATTATTTAATTTAAATTATATAAATATATTTAATAATTTTATAAATATTTTGCTAATTTAAAATCGCTAATTTGACTATATATTAGGAATTTCAGAATATTTTTTCAAAATTTATTTTTTTTAAGTAAAGTTTAAGATTGTAGGAGTAGAATGCCGGCGCATTTTAATTAAAAAGGAAGAAAAAATGAAAAAGTTATTAGTTTTAACAGCTATCTTAGGTGCATTTAGTGCAGGTTTATTCGCAGAAGAAAATACAGACGCTACAAAAGTTCAACCAGTAGAACAAACTCAATCAGTAGAAAATGCTGATGCAAACGCACAAGCAGTTGCAGTTGAGCCAGAAGCAGAAAAAAAAGACGCTGAAAGCAAATAATTTCTAAGCTACCTTTTAGGTAGCTCTTCTTTATATATCAATCAAAACTTTATTAAATAAAATCTCAAAATTATTACAAAATTACTCACTTTTTTAAAAAAACAAAATTAATTGCTTATATTTGTAACAAATTAAATATTTTAAGACAAAATAAAGCGATTTAATAAAAGGAGTTTTAATGGAAAAAATCAATCTCGGTATTGCAACTTTGCTTAGCAATGATAATGGCACTAGTGTGCTTGAACTTAATTTTTATAGCACATTTATTTGTATTATGCTTGTCTTAATTTTGGGTAGAATAATTACTAAATATTCTAGCTTTTTAAGAAATTACGATATTCCAGAGCCTGTAACTGGTGGTATCATAGTAGCATTTATTTTATTCTTATCTAGTTATTATGCAAATTTTACAATCAAATTCGCAGAAGATATAAAAACCCCACTTTTATTAGCATTTTATGCAACGGTTGGGCTTAGTGCTGATTTTGATAGTATCAAAAAGGGCGGGAAATTACTAATTACTTTCTCAATTGCTGTTTTCGTCTTATTAGTGGTTCAAAACGCAATTGGTGTTGGAGTAATGAGTGCTATGGGTGAAAATCCATTAATAGGCTTACTTGGTGGCTCAATTACACTTAGTGGCGGACACGGAACTGGTGCTGCTTGGGGAGCTACATTTCAAGAATCACCTTATAATTTCGCACAAGCAACTGATATAGCAATGGCGTGTGCTACTTATGGATTAATTTCTGGTGGGCTTATTGGTGGTCCTATGGCGAATTATTTAATCAAAAAATTTAATCTAAAAAGCGATGAAGTAGAAAACAACGAAACATCAAGTGATGAAGCATTTACAAGTCCGCAAAAAGTAAGATTAATTACAAGTTATAGTTTTATTACAAGCTTAAGTTTAATTGCTCTTGCTTTAGTGATTGGTAATGCAATTGATTATGCGTGCCAAGCAGCAAATGTAGCTACCAATAAAGAAATTGGCTTTTTAAAATTCTTAGATAGTATGCCGACATTTGTATGGTGCTTATTTTCAGGTATTATTATTAGAAATGGCTTTAGCTCACTAAATATTCATAAAGTATTTGATAGAGAAGTAGGTGTGATAGGAAATGTGGCTTTATCATTATTCCTTGCTATGTCAATTATGACTTTAAATATCGTTGAACTTATAAAATTAGCTGTTCCGATCAGCGTTTTATTAATAATTCAAACAATAGCAATTATTATTTATGTAAGATATGTAACCTTTGTTATTTGTGGCAAAAACTACGCAGCAGCTTGCCTTGTAGCAGGACATTGTGGCTTTGGTATGGGTGCAACTCCAACTGCGATTGCAAATCTTCAAGCAGTAACAAATCACTTCGGACCTTGCAAAATAGCATTTATTATCGTTCCTATTATGGGTGGATTTTTAGTAGACATTGTAAATGCTCTTGTTGTTAATGGCTTTGTTGGATTTTTATTTTAATTCCTAGATTTTCTAGGAATTACATTCTTTTGGGGTTTTTAAATCAGGTAAAGTAAAATTAGCCTTTTTTAAAAGCTCTAAAATCTCTTTAGTATTTTCATAATTTATCTCATAATAAATAAACGCCCCACCCCTACTAGCTATTAATAAATCAGCATCTTTTAATATCTTTAAATGCCTTGAAATCCTAGACTGAAGCATTTCAAAACTCTCACATATCTCACATACGCAACATTTTTTATGAATATCTAAAAAAGCTAAGATTTTAAGCCTAGTTTCATCATTTATAGCTGCTGTATAATTTAATAAATTCTTCATTTTAATCCTTAATAAAATAAATAAAGTAAAATTCCAAAAATATTTGCCATTGATAAAATACTAATGATAAATATTATCATCATACGAATTTTAAACATTGACCTAAGTAAAATTAATTCAGGTAAAGAACAACCCCCACCAGCTATTAAAAAACTAAAAAATATACCGATAGGAAACCCAACATTTATTAAAGTTACTCCCAATGGAATAATCAAGCAAGTTTGTATATAAAGCAACAAACCAACAAAACTAGCCAAAAATATACCATAAATTCCAAAACTAGATAAATAATCTTTAATAAATTCAACAGGCATAAAATTATGCAAAAAAGCACCTATTAACATACCAAATAATACATAATAAAAAATATCATTATATGATTTTAAAGACTTGTATAAACATTCATACAAATTAAGCTTGGTATTTTGATTAAATTGAAATTCTTTAGTTACAATATCTTTTAATAGCAATCTTGCAGGTATTAAACCTATTAAATAGCTTATAATAAATACAAATATAACTATATAAATAATGTAATAAAAAGTTATGCTAAAACCAAATGCACTAAGTAGCATAGTAATTAGCATAGGATTAATTAATGGCGAAGTTAGTAAAAAAGCACTAGCTACTCCGTGATTAATATTGTTTTTAATTAAAGAATTAAAAACAGGTATAGTTGAACAAGAACAAAAAGTAGTAATTGAGCCTAAAAATATTGCTATAAAATATGAAAAAACATTATTTTTTAAATATTTATTAAAGCTATATCTTGAATTAATATAAAACATAATCATATTGATAAAAATAAATAAAAAGCTTATTTCAGCAGTTAAAAACAAAAACTCATAAAAAGTTTCTAATAATTTCTCACTTGTAAATTCCATAAAAATCCTTTTTCAAAATAAAATAATTTTGAAAATTTATTATAGTATTCTAAATATCAAGTTATCTTGATATATTATAAATATATTAAATACTTTTCACAAGATTTCAATCAAAATAGCTATGAGAATTTAAAAATTAAGAATTTTTATAAATATTTTAATTACTAATACAATTTTTACTATTTTTAAGCTTCTTTTTAGGATTTGGCAATTCATCAACCATTGCTATTACAATCATACTCAAAAGCTCTTTATCTTCTTTATCAAACAAAACCATCTCATTTTTTGCACCCTTAAAAGGCAATAAAAAAGTAGGTTCATTTAAGTATTTCAACACTGATTTTGTAGGTTTTAATAGTAATTGATTATCAAAAATACCACCTATAACCTTATCTTTATAATACAGCATATATTCACTAAACATATATTTATATCTTATATTCAATCCATCAAATAAGTCTAAAACATACTCCAAATAATCCTTACTTGTAGCCATCAAAACTCCTTTAATAATTTAAATATAAAAATATCATACTAAATTATTTTTATTTTAAAGCCTAAGGTTTAAATACCTTAAGCTTTAAACAAATTAGAATGTATATCTAATAACTGCATTTACTTCATAGTCTTTTTTGAACTTACTTCCGAAGCTCTTTTCTACGCCTAAATTAATTCTTAGATTATCATTTACTTTATAGCTACCACCTACACTTGCAAATCCGTGATTATTGCTATTTAACTTAGTTTTAGCTTTTGCATCAATTCCATTTACGATATTGTTGATTACTATATCAGCTTCTTGTTTTTTCGCATTAACTACAGCACCAACTCCAGCTCTAAATACAAAGTCTTTATGTTCTATACCTGTATAAACTTGTGGCTTAATCATAATTGGCGTAAATGATTTAACACTTATTGTATTAGCCTTACTCTTAGCTTCATATTTACCTACACGACCAGTGATTATTTCTAAACTTGGCTCTACATAAGCTTTTTCATTAATCTTAGCTCTATATCCACCTTCAACGCTTAATAATACAGAGTTTTGTTTTTTAAACTCTACGCCAGTCTTTTTAAAGCTTGTATTTGCATATTTTAAAACGCTATCAACAAATAAACCATTATTATGGATATAACTTCCATATACACCAATATTAAAGCCATTTGCCTTAGTATCAGCATTAACTTTATCAAATCCTATCATTGCACCAGTTATCACATCAGCATCGCTTAAATTACTCATCTTATCAGCACCAAATTGAGTTGAGTAGAAATTAATATGATTGCTACTATCGCTAAATCTTCCGCCATAAGCTCTAAACCAAGTTCCAATATCAGAATTTAATCCCCTAATCTCACCTAAACGCTTATTCATATTATTAATTTGCACATTAAACGCACCTAGAGCATTGCTTGTGATATTTGATTTTTCATTATCAATTACTTTTGTTGCTATTGCATTTGCTGCTGTTTGAACTTTTGCTTTTGTAGTAGCGTCTAAATTATTTGCATTAAATGTCGCTAAATCTTTTACTCCGCTATCTACTAGGATAGTTACAAGTTCATTTACTTTATCTTTTGCCATATTTCCTAGATTGCCTAGATTTTTTACTATTTCTTCTGTTTGTTTGATTAGTTGCTCTTTTTTAACTTCTTCAGGAGATTTCTCTGGGACAGCTGGTGTGCTTACATCAGGTTTGATTGGTTTAGTAGCTTCATCTTTTTTGCTATCTTCTTCACCTTTATTTGCATCTTCTTTATTTGTATCTTCTTTGCTTGATTCTGGCTCTTTAACTTCTTCTTTTTTATCTTCAGTTTTTGGAACTTCATCTACTTTTGGAGTATCTTCAGCTTTTAAACCATCTTCTTTACTTGCTTCATCTTTTTGATTTTCATCTACTTGACCTTCTTTCTTCGGCTCATCAGGGTCTTTTGTATCTACAGAAGGTTCTTTATTTTCAACAGAAGGTTCTTTATTTTCAACTGAAGGTTCTTTATTCTCTACAGAAGGTTCTTTATTTTCAACTGAAGGTTCTTTATTTTCAACTGAAGGTTCTTTATTTTCAACTGAAGGTTCTTTATTCTCTACAGAAGGTTCCTTATTCTCTACAGAAGGTTCTTTATTTTCAACTGAAGGTTCTTTATTTTCAACTGAAGGTTCCTTATTCTCTACAGAAGGTTCCTTATTCTCTACAGAAGGTTCTTTATTTTCAACTGAAGGTTCCTTATTCTCTACAGAAGGTTCTTTATTTTCAACTGAAGGTTCCTTATTCTCTACAGAAGGTTCCTTATTCTCTACAGAAGGTTCCTTATTTTCAACTGAAGGTTCCTTATTCTCTACAGAAGGTTCTTTATTTTCAACTGAAGGTTCCTTATTCTCTACAGAAGGTTCTTTATTTTCAACTGAAGGTTCCTTATTCTCTACAGAAGGTTCCTTGTTTTCAACAGAAGGTTCCTTATTCTCTACAGAAGGTTCTTTATTTTCAACTGAAGGTTCTTTATTTTCAACTGAAGGTTCCTTATTCTCTACAGAAGGTTCCTTATTCTCTACAGAAGGTTCTTTATTTTCAACTGAAGGTTCCTTATTCTCTACAGAAGGTTCCTTATTTTCAACTGAAGGTTCCTTGTTTTCAACAGAAGGTTCCTTATTCTCTACAGAAGGTTCTTTATTTTCAACTGAAGGTTCTTTATTTTCAACTGAAGGTTCTTTATTCTCTACAGAAGGTTCCTTATTCTCTACAGAAGGTTCTTTATTCTCTACAGAAGGTTCTTTATTTTCAACTGAAGGTTCTTTATTTTCAACTGAAGGTTCTTTATTTTCAACTGAAGGTTCTTTATTTTCAACTGAAGGTTCTTTATTCTCTACAGAAGGTTCCTTATTCTCTACAGAAGGTTCTTTATTTTCAACTGAAGGTTCCTTATTCTCTACAGAAGGTTCCTTATTCTCTACAGAAGGTTCTTTATTTTCAACTGAAGGTTCTTTATTCTCTACAGAAGGTTCCTTATTCTCTACAGAAGGTTCTTTATTTTCAGCAGTTGGAGTTCCAGTTGAGTTTGAAGGTGATGAATTTATACCTTGCGAGTTTGCTTCATTCTGTTTTACTATTGGTGTGTTTTGATTTGAAGTTTGTGGCTCATCAGCAATTAAGCCTTGAGAGAAAATTAATGCACTAGCTGCAAGAGATAACTTTAAAATACCCCCCCCAGCAACAGGTTTGTTACGTTTTTTCATTGTGTCTCCTTTGAATAAATTTGCACGAGAACTATATATTTAATTTATTAAACAAAACTTAAACATATACAAATTATGATTTTTTAAATTATATTTTATTCATAAAATTTTTCTTAAAATCCCTAGTTACAATACTTTCTTCAAATTTCAAAATATTAATAAAAATTAATTTATATATTAAAAGCTAAAGAAAATAAAAATTAACTTTATTTAAAAAGATAATAACACAAAAATACATATTTTAAATTCTAAATTACTTATAAAACACACAATTTTTAAATATTTTTATACTAAATAATTTATTTAAAATATATTTTTAATTATATTTAACACGAAAAATTGTGCTAAATATAATTTATTTTGTATTATTTTTTCATCTCTATTGCGCGTTTTAGCATTTGATCGGCTGTTGTGATACTCTTAGCGTTTGCTTCATAAGCCTTTTGAAAAATAATCACTTGAGTAAGCTCCGTGCCTAAATCCACATTGCTTTGCTCTAAATAATTTGATTTGATTTTATATGAGTTTATTACATTACCATTTGCGTCGGTAAAAAATATAGGATTTCCACTATCAGGAGTAGTGCTGAACTCATTTTCTCCATTTTTATGTAAGCCTTGCTCATTTACGAAATTAAACACTGCAAACTTAGCTACAGCTTGAGATTTACCATTAGTAAAATTAGCTAATATATTGCCCCTTTCATCAATAGCGTAATCTTTTAAAACTCCTGCTGGATAGCCGTTTGCTTCTACATAACGCTCTATTTTTGCATTATCAATACAAGTTAATCCATCATATCCACCCTTACCATCAACTCTTGGGCTTCCTAGATTTAGATTTATTCCATCTATTTGATTTAATTCATTTGTATTTAATGAACCATCGGTATTAAAAATAATATTCCCACTAGCTTCACTAATAGTATTTCCTTGAGTATCTTTTAAAATAGCAGTAGCTTTAAAATTAAGCTTATCAATAGCTTGTATTTGCAAATCAATTTTTCTAATATTTCCATTCGCATCATAAGTTGCTATATCAAATTTATTATTAGCACCTACATTAATAGTCTTTACTTGCCTTGCACTAAAGCTATTTACATTCCCGCTAATTGTCTTTTCTAAATTCCCAAACTCATCAGCAAATGCTTCTATAGTATCGCTTCCATCTCCCCTATCAACTTCTAATAAAATTCTAGCATTAGGCTCAAGATTACTTGCTTTAAAAGTGCTTTTATTATTATCAATTTCTAATTCAATATTATCAAGATTTATATACTTATCTTCTTCGTGAAAAGCATTGCTAAGATTTGCTTTAATATTTACATTTGTAGTTGCTACTGCATTCATAAAAAGTGTTCTTGGCAATGTTATAGGAGTTTGTGCGTTTGGTGCGTTTAGTTTAATATCTAAATCATTATTAGATATTGTAAAACCAGCATTTGAACTAACTTTTCCAAACATTTCTTTAATATTTTCACTCATAGCACTCGCATTAAATCCAGCATTCATAGTCCCTAGCACAAATCTTCCAAAACTATCAACCAAATTAAAATCGCTATCAATATTAAAAGCCCCATTTCTAGTATAATAAGTATTACCATCGTAATCTTTTATGCCATAAAATCCCTTGCCTTCAAGTGCTACATCAAAGGTATTTTGACTAGAAACTAATGCTCCTTGTTTTTGAGAAAAAGTTGAGCTTAAACCACTTGCAGCAAGTCCGACTTGATTTGCCCCAAAATTATTTAAGCCACCAACATCATTGCCTGTTTGATAAAATATGTCTTTAAATTCAGGCATAGCAGCCTTGTAGCCAACGGTGTTTATGTTTGAAATGTTATTAGCTAATAAATCCATTCCAAAACTATGAGTTTTTACTCCACTAACCCCGTTATAAAATGAACGCATCATAGTTTTTCATCCTGAAATTGTGCTATATCATCAAAGCTGATTTTAATACCAGAAGCGTTTAAATAAGCCTTACCATCTTCAAAAGTAACCCCATCAACCTTAAAATAACCACTAGGAATTTGAACTATATTTCCGTGTTCATCTTCATATTGAGCTACGAATTTAAAATCACCCTTCTCTCTAATAGTTCCATCTTCATATCTAGTATCCCAAATAAAATTATTATTACCTTTTTGAATAATGTCTTTATCAACTTTAATTGCGTCAATTTGCTCTTTATTTGAGTTAAATACACCTATTACTACATCATTTGGAGCACCATTTGGAAAGTATAAGTTAAACGGCAAATCAACAGCCTTACCATCGTGAGTAAAGGTATCTTTTTTAAGCACAGCCATTTTACCAACCGCATTAATCATACCAATTCCTACACTATTGCTAAGTAATTCCATTCTCTTAGCTAATTCATCCATAGTTTTATTAGTTTTTTCTTGAGTTTCAAGAGCTGCTAGTTGGCTTGTTTGAGTTAGCATTTTATCACTATCCATTGGACTTGTTGGGTCTTGATGCTTTAATTCTTCAAGCAATAATCTCATAAAAGCTTCTTGAGAAATCTTAGAATTTGGATTAGTCCCATCGGCTTCTTTTAAGGCTTTTGCATCTGCTTCTTGCTTTTTTACATCACTTGTATGAATGGTATTATCAAGACTAAAGCCCTCTGATTTTTGCTTATCAGAAAGCGTATTAGCATTTTGTGCAGCGATACTTGTATTAACACTCATAGCAGTATTATTCATAGGTGAAATTGCCATTTTCTATCCTTGTTTAAAAATATTTTTACTTATATAGCAAAGTGTGTTCCATATTTAAATATTTTTTGGCAAAATGCGAAAAAAGGAGCAAAAATGTTAGGAAAAATCATAAAAGAGCACGAAGAAGAATTATTCTCATTATACAAATTAAACTCATCAAGCAATCACGATTTAGCAAGACTTATCAATAATGATTTAAAAGAACTTGGCTTAGAGATAAATGATATGAATTTCAATTCATATTTATTAAGAATTATTGAGCTAAATACTACAAATTATGAAAATACTTGCAAAAAAAATAATATAAACTTAGCAAAAGCAAAGGATTTAGCATATAAAAGAGTAAAAGAATTTTACGAGCAAAGACATATAAAAATCATTGAAAAATTAAGCCCTTGTTTAGATAAATTTTATGTAGATTTATTAAAACTAGTGCATAAAATCGGTCTTGTTTTTAATAGTATTCAGCCTAAATGGGATAAGGCAATTGAAAAAAATAATGAATTTTTTAAAAGTTTAGAAAATCCTTATGAGTTTATAAAAAATAATAAGCTTTATTATCTTGATGAAAATGATGAAATAGCTACTAGGATTTATGCAATAGCAATTAATTTGGATACTAAACCAGAGCTTTTACCATATTCTTTATATTTTGAAGAAGAATTTAAAAAGATTGATGAATACTTTAATGAGTTTTTTAAATTAAATCATAAAAATGAAGCATATATAAAATATCTTAAAGCCTTGCAAAATGCTTTAATGAGTAAAGAGCTTAGCCTAAAGCCTTGGCAAAATGCTGAAATAGCTTGGATGGGGGCAAAAGACTTCATTCAAGTTGGGCATTTTTTAGAATATTACGAAGACGCATTTACTCATTCAGTAGCACTTGAGTGGGATATTAGAATTGATGATAATTATGATTTTAATAGTGAAAGTTTTGTTAATAAGATGAAAAATAGCTTAAATAAAGCTTATAAAAACGCTAATATAACTAATCAAAACGCATTAAATCTAAGCCTAGCTAATTTAGACAAAATTGAGCTTCATATTAGCAAACCTATACTTTATTATGGAGCAGAATTAAATGGCTTATTTTCAGCTCAAGTTGTGCCAAATGATGAATTTGTATCAGCAAATTATGGCAAAAAAATATTTGCATTTTTAGATTTTGTCTATAAAAAAACAAAATCAAAACCAAGAACAATGCTAAATCAAAAAGTATTTGATAAAGCCTTTAACGACTACAATAAAAGCGTATTAAATGATGAGTTTTTATGGAAAAAGATTTATGAGATTAGCACCATTGGACACGAAGCAGGACATATTTTCTTTATAGGTAGCGATACAGAAAGCTTAATGAATACTAATGGAGTATTTAAAAATATTGAAGAATTTAAAGCAAGTGCTGGTGGGATATATGATTTTTGCAATCATTTTGATGAAAAATACAAAAAGGCCTTATTAGCAAATATAACAAGTAGAGCAGTATCTTTAATGGCTTATAAAAGCACTAAAGAAATAGAGCCTTATTATTGTGAGGGTTTGATATTTTTAGCAATATTATTTAAAAGCAAGGTTTTAAGCTTTTCAAATGATACTTTATTAAGTGTTGATTTAGAAAAATTTGAAGATTTTCAAAAGGAATTTTTAAATGTATATAACGAACTTGCAAAAACTTATCTTAAAAAAGAAAATGCAAATAATTTTTTAAAAGATTATGCAGTGTTAAAGGATTTAGAATACATTAGCACAAATAAAGATTTAGTAAAACTTGGCGATGAATATAGAAAATTATATGATGAATTTGCCAATGTTTTAATCAAGGAGAACGAATGAGTAATACCCTAATAATAGTAGAATCACCAAGCAAAGCTAAAACAATTTCAAGATTTGTAGGTAGTGAATATAGCGTAATTGCGTCTAAAGGTCATATTAGGGATTTGCCTAAAAATAAATTAGGAATTGATATAGAAGATGGACATTTTAAACCTAATTATGAAATCAGTAAAACTCACTCAAGCATAGTAAAAGAATTAAAAAGCCTTAGCAAAGGTGCTAAAGTCTTACTAGCAACCGATGAAGATAGAGAAGGAGAAGCAATTGCATATCATCTAGCAAATATCTTAGGCGGAGATGTTTTAGGCTATGATAGAATAGTTTTTCACGAAATTACAAAAGACGCTATTTTAAACGCTATTAAACACCCAAGAAAAATAGATTTAAATAGCGTAAATGCTCAACAAGCTAGGCGTATGCTAGATAGAATTGTAGGCTTTAAATTAAGTGGCTTATTATCAAGCAAGGTAGCAAGCAAACTTAGTGCTGGTAGGGTTCAAAGTGCGGCTTTAAGATTAATTATCTTAAAAGAGCGAGAAATAAGAAATTTCGTAAGCATTGAGTATTATGAGCTTGATACTAAGTTTAAAACAGATTTAGAAGTAGAATTAATAGAATTTGATAACAAGAAATTATCAAAAACAAGCATTACTGAAAAAGCCTTAGCCGAAGAAATCCTAAAACACATTAAAAGCTCGGATTTTATCGTAGATGAAATCAGTATAAAAGAGCGTAAAGATAGTCCAAAACCACCTTTTATGACTTCTACTTTACAACAAGCTGCTAGTTCTAAATTAGGTTTTTCTCCTAAAAAAACTATGATGTTAGCACAGACTTTATATGAAGGCGTTCAAACTCACGCAGGATTTATGGGTGCAATTACTTATATGAGAACTGATAGCTTAAACTTAAGCGAAGAAGCAATAAAATCAGCAAGAGAGCAAATCGCAAAAGACTATGGCAAAGAATATTTACCGACTAAAGCAAGAGTTTATGAGACTAAAAGCAAAGGCGCTCAAGAAGCTCACGAAGCTATTCGTGTAACTAATGTTAGCTTTACTCCTGAAATTGCTAAAGAGTATTTAAAGGCTGATGAATATAAATTGTATAAATTAATTTATGATAGATTTTTAATGACCCAAATGGCTGATGCAAAGATAGAAAACAATACAATTTATATCACAAGTAATAAGGCGAAGTTTAAACTAAGTGGAAGAAGAGTGCTATTTGATGGGCATTTAAGATTGAATGATGATGCTAGTGGAGATAAGATTTTACCTGCTTTAAATAAAGGCGATAAAATGACTTTACAAAGCTCAAAAATAAAGACCTTACACACAGAGCCACCTGCAAGATACAACGAAGCAAGTCTTATTAAGCAACTTGAAGAATTAGGCATAGGTCGTCCTAGCACTTACGCACCTACAACAAGCCTTTTAATTGATAGAGATTATGTGAAGTTAGAGAAAAAACAACTAATCCCTACAGAAAAAGGCGAAAAAATCATAGAATTTTTAGAAGAACATTTTATGCAAATAGTAGATGCGAAATTTACTAGCAATATGGAAGAGCGTTTAGATGAGATTGCAACTCATGGGCGTGATTTAGATGAAGTTTTAAATGAATTTTATGAGCCATTTATCACTAAAATCAACGATGGAAAAACAAGTATTCAAAGTCAAAAACAAGTAGAAAAACTAGGAGAAAATTGCCCTGATTGTGGTAAAGAATTGCTAATTCGTGAAGGCAAATTCGGTAAATTCGTAGCTTGTAGTGGTTATCCAAAATGCAAATATTCAAGGAATTTAAACGATACAAAAACCGAAAACAAAGAAGAAAAACCTAAAAAAGAATTAGTAAAACTAGATGTCCCTTGCCCTAAATGTGGTAGCGATTTGGTGCAAAGATTTTCTAAAAGGGGTGCATTTTATGGGTGCAGTTCTTATCCTAAATGTAATTTCATTAGCTCATACCCACTAGCTAAAGAAAAATGCGCTAATTGTGGCGGAATAATGATTATAAAAGAACTTAAAAAAGGCACATTTATAGAGTGCTTAGATTGTAAAACAAAAATAGAAAAATAATAAAAGAATTTGTAATTAATCCTAATTACAAATTCTATTTTAATTTACTTAAAAGCTCCATTGCTAGAATGTGCTTGCATATAGCGTAATATTCTATCCTTTTGCTCGTCAGTAATTTTTGCATTCATTTGCATTGCTCCTAAATAAGCGTCCCATTCATCAATTGCGTGTTCGCTTGGAGCGTGTGCTGCGTGACAACTCGTGCAAGAATCATAATAAAACACCTCAACACCTTCAAAAGCAGCGTCTTTATCAGTAGTTAAAGAGCTTGATTTTACCCAAAAGCTCATTTCAGGCTTAGCGTTTTTACTCTCTAAATAGACAAATTCCGCATTTTTATTAAATGCTAATTTATCTCCTACAACTTCTCCACTAATGCTAACCTTAGCTAAATCTCCCTTAGTTTCAATTAGCTTAACCATAGTTCCTTCATAAATCGTTCCGATTTGCTTTTGATTTTCATCTAGCATTGTCGCTTTTTCATCTAAGATAAATCTAATATCTTTAGCAAATTCTTGCTTTTTTGTCTCAACTTTTGCAGGAGTTGGTAAAAATATTTGCTGATAATCAGGCTTATATGCAAAAGCACTTAAAGTAATTAATGATAATCCTATAATTTTTCTCATTTTACGCTCCTATAATTGTTGGTGGTGTTGTGTTTTTATATGGTTTAACAGCTTCATTTTTATCAAGTTTTCTAATCGCTACTAAGCAAGTATTTACGCTTGTTGCTTGTGCCATTTGAGAAGTTGGGCGAGATGAAGTAAGCACATTTACATGACCTTGATTGCATCTTGCATTATCTTTATCATCTTCAGGGTCATACCAAGCACCCTCTTGAATAGCTACAACGCCACTTCTAATATCATCACTTACAAATGCACCAGCTAATAATCTACCACGATTATTATATACTTCTACCACTTCGCCGTGCTTAATACCAAGCTTTTTAGCATCTTCTGTATTAATTACTACAGGCTCACGACCTTGGATTTTGTAAAGCTCTCTTACCCAAGTATTATCAAGTTGAGAATGAATTCTATATCTTGGGTGTGGGCTTAATAAATGGAATGGATATTTTTTGCTTAATTCTTGATTTCCTAAATATTCAGCCGGTTCAAACCAAGTTATATGACCTTTAAAATCAGGTAAATTATAATCAGCAAATTTTTGTGAATAGATTTGGAATTTTCCACTTTCTGTTGCTAATTTATTATTCACTGGGTCTTTTCTAAAATCAGCGTGGCGAACAAATTCATAAGCTTCTTTTGGAATTTCAAAATGAAGTGAGCCTTTCTCCCAAAACTCATCAAATTCCATTTCATTTATACAATCACTCTTCTCATAAAAACTTCTTATCCATTCTAAATGGTCTTTCTTGCCACCACTAAACTTAGCCAATTCTCTTTCGCCAAATCTTTTTGCTAGTTCATAGAAAACATCGTAATCATTGCGGCTTTCATATACAGGCTCGATTACTTTTTTCATAGCATATACCCAATCTTGCGAATATGAACCACCAAAACTTATATCATCACGCTCAAGTGTTGTTGTAGCTGGGATTACTATATCAGCCATTTTTGCCATCGGCGTCCACCAAGGCTCATGAACAACTATTGTTTCAAGTTGTCTTAAAGCATGAATTAATTCATTAGTATTTGGATGATGACCTAAAACACTAGCACCTGCTACATAAAACATTTTAATCTCTGGATATGTAAAGGTTTTGCCTTTAAAATTGATAGTTTTATTTGGATTTAGGATAGCTTCGCTTACACGACTTGCAGGGATATTTATATTTACGCTATTTTTTCCTTGTGGTAATCCAACAGGAAGTAACGCTCCACTAAACGCTCCACCAGCCGAGCAATAATGCATAGAAAAGCCAAATCCACCACCAGGAAGTCCTACTTGACCAATCATACAAGCTAAAGTTATGATAGCCCAGTCAGCTTGTTCGCCGTGATGCGCTCTTTGATTTGCCCAGTTACCTGCTAAAAATGTCCTTTTACTAACAAATAAATCGCATAATTCTTTAATCTTAGTCGCATCAATTCCACAAATCTTAGCCGCCCATTCAGGAGTTTTTTCTACTCCATCAGTTTTACCTAGCAAATATGGTAAAAACTTATCAAATCCATCTGTATATTTAGCTATAAATTCTTTATCGTATTTTCCACTTGTATATAAATAATGGCACATTCCAAGTATCATTGCAACATCGGTATTTGGGACGATTTTTATCCATTCAGCCTTTGTAATTTCTGCTGCTTTTGTGTATTGTGGGTCAATGTTAATAAACTTTATATTACTAGCTGCGTATTTTTTAAGCCAACCATCATTCTCACGATTAGCTACCTTAAAATCTATTTGATTATCCTTGTAAATATCACAACCCCACATTACATAAACTTCGCAGTTTTTAATCATTTGCTCGTAATTTGTTTGCAAACTATAAACTTCTAAATCCCCTGCTATAGCAGTATTTACTTTACCCGCTGCTCCGTTACTATACTCTCCATCAGTGCCTATTGCTCCACCTAAAACGGTGTTAAAAAATCTACCTGCAACTGCGTTACAATTATGAAGTAAGCCAACATGACCCCATCCACCATAACTTGCGTTAAAGATATTTTCAGGTTTTGTAGCTTTAAGCTTTTTATATAATAAATCAAGCACTACATCCCAACTAACACGAACGAAAGGCTCACGACCCCTTAAATCAGGGCGATTTTTACCTTCTAAAAAACTTTTTCTAACACTTGGATATTTTACCCTTGTATCTGAATATGTTCTATCTATGATAGCTTTAGTGATTACGCTTGGGTTTTTATCACTTTCGTGTGGGATAAGATTGATTATTTTTCCTTCGCTATTTACTTCGGCTGTAAATGCACCAAAATGTGTAGCGTGTGGGATTTGCTTGATATCATAAAAATTTGTATCAGCACTCAAAGGACAAGTAATCGCACTAGCTGTAATTGCTGAACCTTTAAGGAATGTTCTTCTTGAAATTGCCATAATTTCTCCTTTTTAAAATATAAAAGAACATTTTATATAGTAAGTATTATCATAAAGTTATAAGGTATTTTTAGTCTTCTTTGAATAATTAGAATTTGAAAATGAAATTCTTAAGAAAAATTATAAAATATATATTTTTATATTTACTAATAAAAATTAATTTATATTTAAGATTTTAAATATTTAATAATAAATATTAAATTTTTATAAATTAATATTTTATCTACTACAACAATATATAAAGCATTTTAAATACAACTAAATTACTATTAGAAAACTTGTAATATTTAAGTATTTTATTGCGAAAAATTTAGCAAAAATTGTTGCAAAATTATCATTTTTTAAGCTTTGTTTTTTCAATTTATAAATATAATACCTTGATTTATATCAATTTTTTAGCATTAATAAAAATCAAGCAACTTTTTAAGGATTTCATATGAATAAGACCATAAGAATGTCATTACTAGCATTTACGATAATTAGTTCAGTTCAAGCAGCGACTTTTAGTGGAAATAGCTTAACAATAGAAAAAACAAACGATATATACAGCAGTTTAAATCAAACAGATATAAAAACAATTAATTTTAAAAACGAAGCAAATGCAAATAATACTACTTTTACTATGAGTGGTGGTGGAGATTTTCACCCTTTAGATAGTTTTAATGGAACTTTTTTAAATTTCATAATTAATAGCCAAGGTGGTCAACATGCTAATAATAGAGAGCAAAGAAGCACCTTATGGATGGATAAAACTAGTTCTATGACAGTTAAAAATGATTTAACTGTAAATGGAGATATTAACAATGCAGGTAGAATAGAAGCAACAGAACTTAGTAGTAAAGATGGTATCTATATGCAAAATAAAAATGCAATATTACTTGTAGAAGGTAATCTAATAGGTAATGATACTTATTTAGTAAATGATAGCAATGCAACATTTACTGTAAAAGGTAATACAAGTTTAAATAATACATTCTTACACAATAAATTAGGGACTATAACACTAAATATTGTAGAAGGTAATGGAGCTACAAATTCCAAAGTACAAAATGGTTCTGGTACAATAATTGCTAACACTATTTCATCTACTACTGTTAACGGCAAAGGTGGAACTATCACTGCTGAAAATATAAATAATAATTCCATCATCAATAGCGAAAACAGTGTAACTATTAATGTTACAAATGAAATTAATGGCTCAGAAGTTAATGGCAAAGGTGGAACTATTACTGCTAATAATATAAAAAATAATTCAACTATAAATAGCGAAACTAATGGGACTATTAAAGTTACAAATGAAATTAATGGCTCAACAATCAATGGTAATGGTGGGAATTTAACTGCGGGAAATATCACAAATAAATCTACAATTAATAGTAAAGGTGCAAATATAACTGCTGATAATATTACTGCTAATTCAATTATAAATAGTGAAAGTGGTGGGAATTTAAGTGTTACAAATAATATTGACAATTCAACTATTAAAAATAATGGTGGGACTATTGATGTTAAAAATGATGTAGTAGGTTCTACAATTGATGGAACTAGCGGGACTTTAAAGGTAACAAACAATATAGATAGCTCAACTATCAATAGCAATGGTGCTAAAATTGAAGTTACTAAAAATGTTACAAATAACTCAATTATTAATAGTAATACAGATGGTAATTTAACTATATCAGGCGATGTTCTAGGCTCAACTATTAATAGTAATGCTAATGGAAAATTAAGCGTTAATAATGTTAAAGATAAATCAACCATAAATAGCAAAGGTGGGACTTTAACTGCAAATGAAGTTAGTAATTCAACTATTACAAGTGATAGTGGGACTTTAAATATTAATGGCAATACAAGTGGCAATACTATTACTCATAATGGTGGGAGTGTAATATTAGGCGACGCAACTAATGCAACTACCGGCACTAATAATACGATTAATATCAATTCAGCTGGCTTTAATATAAATTCTAATTTACTAAATGGCACGATAAATACAAAAGATAATAATGCTGCTACTTTTACTAAAGATAATACAACCATAACAGGCACTACAATCGTTGGAACTAGCAAAAACGCTGTTAATATAATAGGCGGTCAAAATAAAACTCTAAACCTTGTAAATGTTACTGCGAGTAATTCTGATATAGGACAAGAAAAAGGTAGCACAACAGGTGGGATTAATATCAAAGGTGGTAAATATACTGATGTTAATATAGGAACAACTGGTGGCACTTCAACACACGCTATACAAAAACTAACTATCACAGATAATGCAAATATAAATGGGGATAGAATAAACGCTGATAATCTTACAATAAATAATAGTTCTGTAAGCACTACCGGAAATATTAGCACAAATAAAGATATTAAAATTGATGGTTCAAATGTTGATTTTAAACACATAGTTGTGGGTAAGCCAAATTCAACTATTGATATTACTAATTCAAATATTACTTCAAACAACACTACAGATGGTGGTATTTGGTCTACTCAAAGTGGAAATAAAATAAATATAACCAATTCTAAGCTAGATTTAGTAACCTTAAAAAGTGGTAGCGATATAACAATTAAGGATAATAAAACCGATAAAGCCTTAATGTCAAAAACAGAAGTAACATCAACTCAAGGCGGTGTAACTTTAGATAATACAGATAGTAATGCAAAGAACATAAATGGTAAAAATATCAATATTACTAACAATTCAAATATACTTTCTGGAACACTTAAAGCTAATGAAAATGTAAATATTAACAATAACTCAAATATCCAATCGGGTAAAATAACAGCTGAAGGTGGAGATATTACGCTAGATAATTCAAACACAAGCGAAAACGCTAATTTAGAAAGTAAGTTTAATAATGTTACTTATAAAGGCAAGTCTAATATACAAGGCAATACCATAGCAGGAGCTGATATTATCATTGAAAATGGTGCAAATGTAAGCAAAGGAACTCACACAGCTACTAATATTAAATTAAATAAAGATGGAAATATAAGTGGCTCATCAGAGCTAAATGCTACAAATCAAGCCGACATTGGTGGCAATGTAAGTGGTGGTAAAATCACTGCAAATAACACTATAAACATTAATTCTGGTGGTAATGTAAGTAGCGGAGAATTAAATGCAAATGATATATATGTTAAATCAGGTAGCAATGTAAATGGTGGAGTATTTACTGGCACAAATTCTATTAATATTGGAGAATTAGGTAAAGACAAAACTAATGTTAGTGGTGGAGAATTTACAAGTAATTATTTTAAATCTACTAATGCAAGTGTTAGTGGTGCAAATATCAATACAGACGGAGCTTATTTTCAAAACTCAACTTATAATGGAAATAGTTTCAAATCAACTGGCAATGTAATTATAGATAACAATAGCGAAATTAATTCAGCTCTTGATATAGGTGGCAATGCAACAATATCTTATGGAAGTAAGCTTAATGCAGATATTACAAATGTTAAAGACATTACTATTAGCGACAAAGATACAACAATCAATGCCAATATAAATGCAAGTGGATTTGTAGATATATCAAATTATGCTACCTTGAATGCAGATAAAACAATCAAAGCAAATGGTGCAAGAATAGCAACTGCAAATATAAAAGGTATTTTAGATATAGATGATAGCGTGGATTTATTAAATGCAAATGTAGAAAAAACTGCAAAAATTAAGGCAAATAATAAAATCCAAGCATATTGGGGGACTATAAACGGAGAATTAGAATCTAAAAATAGTGATATTGTATTAGGATACGGAGCTAAATCAGATGAAAATGCTAAGTTTATAACAAATAGTGGAAGTGTTATTTTAAGTAATAAAATACTAGATAGCAAATACCCTGCACCTGGCACTCAAGAAACCGATATAAAAGGGACAATTAATGCTAATAAATTGCTTGTAAAAGATGGTGCTACATTAAATGCTAATTCTACAATAACTACTACAGCAGAATTTGAAAGCAAAGCTATTTTAGGAGAAAGTGGTGTTGTAAATGCTAATAGCGTCACTTTAAATGATAGTAGCACTAAAACAAACTCACAAATTAATGCTACTGATATAAAAGTAAATAATGGCTCAACTATACAAGGTGGCTTACAAGCTAAAGATATAACGATTGATAATTCAACAACAGAAAATGCTACCATAAATGCTAATACAATAACCTTACAAAACAAAAGCGTAATCAACGAAGGCACAAAGCTTAGCACAAATACTAATGGTGGTAAAATCATAATAGATGGAAAAGATACAAAAGTATTAGCGTCAATTGAAGATACTGATAATTTAGAAGTAAGAAATCAAGCTACACTTAGTGGTAATGTAAATATCAAAAGCACTACTACTATAAAAGACGCTATTTTATCGGGAAATCTAACTTCTAATGAAGTTAATTTCATTAATTCTAAATTAGATAATTCACAAGAAACTACAATCAAAGCTAATAAAACATTATTACAATTAGCTCAAGATATGCTTTTAGAAAAATTAAACATTCAAAATAAAGATGCTAATAAAAATAATGATGTTAGAATTGATGGGAATTTAAAAATTGCTAATTCTAAGATTAGTAATTCTAATATAAATGCAGCAAGTGTAGATGATACATTAAGTCTTAAAAATGTAGATTTAACTAATGCAAATATAGGTAATGATACTAGCAAACGCTTAAATGATTTAACTTTAGATGATGTTAAATTTACTGGAGATACTATCAGTGCTAAAAATACTAATATCTTAAATACAAAAGATGCTAAAGGAATTAATGCTGATTTAATTAAAGCTGATGAGAAATTAAGCATTACAAATTCTAAAAATATAAAAACAAATACTCTAAATGCAAAAAATACTGATATAAGTTCATCTAGCGTAACTTTAAATAATGGTAATTCTAGTGATTTTTCAGCTACTAAACAATCAGTTGTAAATGTTTTAGGAGAATTATTTACAAATAAAGCCTTAATAGATTGCTCTACTACTAATAATGGTTTAATTAAAGGAACTAATTTAGTTACCGTGCAAAATGGTTCTATTGTTAATTCAAATATTAATAGTAGCGGTAGAGTAGATATAATAGGTGGTGGCTCTTGTGCTAATAACACAACTACTACAATTAATAAAGCAATAGAAACTAATGAATTAGTAGCTAGAAGAGGTGCATTGATTAATGCAGATAGTAATTTTAACAATGCTACAATTGATAACGCTACTATAAAAGGAAATTTAACTAGCAAAAATCCTAGTGGAACGCTACTAATTGCAAATGGGGCTGAAGTTGCTGGCGGAAATATTGATGTAGCAGGTAATATAATCTTAAGCAATGACGCTCAAAATCTAGGAGTGCATGATGGAATTAGTCCAGAACCACCTGCAGCTAATAAAAAAACTACCATTAACTCTACTATAAAAAATGCTAATGATATTACTTTAGGAAAAGATACAACGATAAATGCAGATATTAATAAAGCTAATAATATTACAGCTACAAATGCTACATTGAACTCAAGCAATGTAAATGCTAATAATCTTAATGCTAATAATTCTCAAATAGGTAAAGATGATAAGAGTTCTAATATTATCTTGCAAGGAATGGCAAATATAGCAAATAGCGTAATTGATGCGACAATTAATGCTATAAAAGATATTATTGTAACTTCAGATGATAAGAATAATCCAAGCAAGATTAATTCTAAACTAACTTCAAAAGAAAATATCACAATCAAAGGAAGCGAGCCTACGCAAGTTAATGCTGATTTAAAAGCAGATAAAAATATCAATGTAACTAATGCAACTATAAAAGATAATACGAATTTAAATGCAAATAATGATATTAATTTAAACAACACTAAATCAAATAATATTAAAGCTACTTCAAATTCTGGGAATATTACTATTAGTGGTGGGGAGTTTAAAGGAAAAGACGCAATAATCACTGCAAATAATGGAAAAACCACATTAACTAATAATGCTAAAGTTTGCTCTAGCATTGATACTAAGGATTTGGATTTAAATAACAAAGCTAGTATTTGTAGCGATGATACAACTCCTGTTACAATCACTAGCACAGGCTTAAGCAATATTGATGGTAAAAATGGTGTTAATATAGGCAAAAATGTTACATTTAATGCGAATAATTTGGATATTAAAAATATTGATGATAAGTCTAAATTAGACGCTAAATTAAATGCTAGTGGGGAATTTAAAGTAAGTAATTCAACTTTAAAAAATGATATAAGCGTTAAAGGAAATAAAGCTTGTTTTAAACCAGATAGCACGACAACTCTTAAAGGAAAAGTAGAAGTAGATTGCCTAGATTCTAATCAAACTACATTTGATGGCGAAGTTATAGCTAAGAATGTAAAAGATAATGGCTCACAATTTAACAATAAAACTACAATAGATGGTGGGACAAATAATTTAAATAATTCAACATTTAATGATGATTTAACACTAAAAGGCGAAGGCAATACTAAATTAAGCAATGCTTCTATGAAAGATTTAGTAAATGAAGCTATTAAAGTGGTATTAGATAATATTAAATCATTTAATAATATTACAAATCAAAAAGGCGGAGATTTAAGCATTAATAATACTGATAAAATCGCTGGAACAAGTATTAAAAATAATGGAAATAAATCTAAATTAGACTTTAATAATATAGGCGAATTAGCAACCAAAATTACAAATGATGATGGCGGTATTTTAAGTCTTACAAATGTTAAAAATGTAAGCGAAGATATTACAAATAATTCAGAATTGAATGTAAATAATTCTATTATTAATGCTGCTATTAAATATGACAATAATAAGTGTGGGACATTAAACACTAGCAATGGAATTTACAATAACAATGTAGAACAATGCAATATAAATGCGAACTTAAATAATACCTTTAATAAAGATATTTTAGTGCATAATCATTCAGAGATTTCAGGTAATTTCACTGCAAACACATTTAAAACAAATACGCTAAATGCTGATAATGCCTTTATAGAAATTACAGGAACTAAACCTATATCAAGCATTGATGATTTGGCTACAAATACTTATGATAAGACAAGCGATTTAAAAAATAGCACTTATACAATCAAAAATTCAACAATAAGAGCTACTAATACAAATAGCAATGGTATAGGTGGAATTAGAGCTGATAATTTAATAGTGGATAATTCGCACATTCAAGCACAAGTTGTAACTAATACTCTAAATGCTAATAATTCTAAGTTTTATATTTATGGTGGTGGAATTGATACTAGTTTAGAAGATAAATTCAGTGGTCCTATCATAGTAAATAAAGAAGCTTTAGGAGAAAATAACGAAATCGTTTTATACAATACGAACTTAAGTAAGTTAATAAATACAAGAGTTCCTATTGCTATTGTAAATGGTAAAAAAGAAGATAATGAAAAAGATAAAGCTTACTTTAAAGTAACTTATAAAACCGTTTTAGCTACTTATAATACTAAGGTTTTAAGCTTTGATGAAATAGGTAAAGATGGAGTATGGAGTTTAGGTTTAACAGATAAAGAACCAATAATTAATAAAGATAGCATTAGGTCTAATTTAGAAATAGATAAAGAAGCTTTAAAAGGCTTTGGTAAGGTTAGTGCTGATGATAAGGATTTATTGACTTTAGAATATCTTGACCCAGCTGTTACAAGTGCGATTAAAAACATAATGTATACACCATATTATGTTGCTAGATATTATATTGATGATAATGACTTAAGATTTAATTACTTAAGAAATGATGATAAAAATAAAGGTTTTTGGATAAATTCTGATTATGGTTATTTTGAAACAGATTCAAATAATTTAAAAGGTAGCAGAGTTAATGTCGGAGTAGATAATAAAGTATCTTTAAAAAATCTTGATGTAGCTTATGGTATAAAAGCTTCTAAAGCAAAACTAAAAGCTAATAAAGCATTAAGCACTGATGTTGGAATAACTGGCATTGGACTTTATGCTAGCACGAATTTTAATTCGGGATTTTTCGTTGATTATGACTTAAATTTATTGACTTTAAAAGGTAATTATAAGAGCGATTTAGCGATGATAAATACTACAAGATATGATAATTTATGGCAAGCAAAAGTTAAAGTAGGACAAAGATTTGGCTCTGATTATTATGTAGAACCTAATATTAAATTAATAGCTACTCGCTATCCAAAAGTAAATATTGATGGAGCAGTATTAGGAATTCAAACAGAACAAGCAGCTCAATATACTGCAAAAGCAGTTATTAAAGCTGGTGCTAAAATCAATGATAAAGTAGGTTTAAATACTGAATTTGCTTATATTAAAGACTTAAACGAAAGTCCAAGTAATAGTGCTAATGATGGTATGACTTATTATTTTGAAAGGGTTCAAGATAGAGGATTTGAAATAAAATTCGGAGCTGATTATAAACCTAGCGTTAATACTAACATTAATTTAGATTTTGCTAAGAGCATTACAAATCACTTTAATAATAACTACAATATAAACTTAGGATTTTCTTATAATTTCTAATCTAAAATCAAGCAAGGCTTTTTTAAGTCTTGTTTGATTTATTTTCAATCAACAATATTTTTAACTTATAAAGATTTTTCGCTTTTCTAAATTCTATAAATAAAAAGGATTTTTAAAAGATTAGCAAGACTTTTTTAAGTCTTGTTTGATTTATTTTCAATCAACAATGCTTTTAATATTTTTAACTTATAAAGATTTTTAGTTTTTCTAAATTCTATAAATAAAAAGGATTTTTAAAAGATTAGCAAGACTTTTAAGCCTTGCTAATAAGGTTTATACATTAAATCTAAAGTGCATTATATCGCCGTCAATTACTTCGTAATCTTTACCTTCTAAGCGTAATTTACCTGCTTCTTTAGCTTTTGCTTCGCCACCACAATTTACGAAATCATCATAGCTAATTACTTCAGCCTTGATAAAGCCTTTTTCAAAATCATTATGAATTACACTTGCAGCCTTAGGAGCTTTATAACCTTTATGAATAGTCCAAGACCTAACTTCTTTAACCCCGCAAGTAAAATAAGAAATCAAATTAAGCTTAGCAAAACTTGTCCTAATAATAGCTGCTAAACCGCTTTCATTTACGCCTAATTCTTTTAAAAACTCATTAGCTTCAGCTTCGTCCATTCCAACCAAATCTTCTTCAAGCTTAGCACATAATTTTAAAACACTATGATTTGATTTGGCTGCATATTCACGCACCTTTTTTACATAATCATTATCATCTAATAATTCATCTTCGCTTACATTAACGCCATAAATTACTTCTTTAGCACTAAGTAATCTTAATTCTTTATTTAAAGTTATAAAAGCTTCGCTATCACGATTTGCATATTCACTAGCTAATTTGCCATCTTCAAGGTGTTTTAATAAATCCTGTGCTAATTCAAGGCATTCTTTAGCACCTTTAAGATTTGCTCTTGCTTCTTTGCTAAGTCTATCAAGCTTTTTATTAAGTTGTTCAATATCAGCTAAGATTAATTCAAGATTTATGATTTCTATATCTCTTAACGGGTCAACCCCACCTTCAACATGAGTGATATTCTCATCATCAAAACATCTTACTATATGTAAAATCAAATCAGTTTCACGAATATTTGCTAAGAATTTATTACCTAAACCTTCGCCTTTGCTAGCACCCTTTACAAGACCTGCAATATCTACAAATTCTATCATTGAGTGCATTATTCTTTCAGGATTTACTATATTTGCTAAGACTTTTAATCTCTCATCAGGCACTTCAACAATAGCTTTATTTGGCTCAATGGTGCAAAATGGATAATTTGCTGCTTGAGCGTTTGCTGCCTTTGTTAAAGCATTAAAAGTCGTGCTTTTACCAACATTAGGAAGTCCAACAATACCTACGCTAAGGCTCATTTTGCACTCCTTGCCATTCTAAGTAAGTTTATAATATTCATTCTAACTCCAGCTGCACTTGCTCCATAAGCATTCTCGCCCCACACTTTTTCTACATAAGCAGGTCCAGCAATGTCTAAATGTAGCCATTTGTCTTTATATTCTTTTCTAATAAACTCGCCTAAGAACATTCCTGCACTAATTGCCCCACCATATCTTGAGCTACCTGTATTGCTAACATCAGCTATTTTACTTTTAATAAGCTCTTTAATGTGTGGGTTAAAGTGTAAAACGCAAGTGTATTCGCCACTTCTTTTTGAATTGTTATAAAACTCGTTTTGCAAGTCTTCATTATATCCCATAATACCACTTGTATATTCGCTAAGCCCAACCACACAAGCACCTGTTAAAGTAGCTAAATCTATTAATAAATCAGGCTTTAAATCTTGAGCAAAACTCAAGCAATCTGCTAAAACCAATCTTCCTTCAGCATCAGTATTTCTTACTTCTATACTTACACCTTCTCTTGAAATCAATACATCATCAGGCATATATGATTTTTCGCTTATGCAGTTTTGTGCTGCACCTATAATTCCGTGTATTTCATAAGGTAGTTTTAACATACTAGCTGCTTTTAAAATACCTAAAACAGCAGCCGCACCACTCTTATCAGCTTTCATAGTTAGCATATAATCAGCTGGTTTAAGACTTAGCCCACCTGTATCATATACAAGCCCTTTTCCTACATAAACTATTTTTTTAATAGCGTTTTGTGGTTTGTAAGCTAAGTGGATTAATTTTGCAGGATAACTACTTGCACGATTTACTGCTAAAAATGCGTTCATTCCTTCTTTTTGTAAATAATCATCACTATAAACATTGCATTCTAAATCAAATTCTTTAGCTAATTTTAAAGCGTCTTTTTCAAAACTAAGTTGATTATAAGTGCTTGGAATTTCATTTACTATATTTTTTACATCTTCACAAGCATTTGCTAATACTTTACCTAGCTCAATGCCTTGTTGAATATCATCGTTTTGTTGTGTTTCAAGGCTTATTAATTCTATTTTAGAATTTTTAGGCTCTTTATGATATTTATTAAACTCATATAAAGATGAAATAACAGCATAAATATGAGCATAAGCACTATAAAACTCACAACCAAGATTAATAAATTCAAGGCTAATGCTTTTTATATTTAAGTTCTTAATGCTCTTAATCGCACTACCTAAACTAGCTATAAAACTAGCATAAGTTAATTCATCGTTTAAGCCAACATAAAGCGTTCTTTTAGCTAGGTTGCAAATCGCTCCAACTCCTTTATAATCATTTATTTCAAAAAATTCTTTATCATCAAATCTACTTAAATCTTTGTTTTGTATCAAACAAACTTTAAAATCAGTATTTTTTTCATTAAATACTACTTTCATTTTTTTTACCTTTCTTACTTAATAATTTATTTTCTAAACTTTTAAAAGCATATAAAATTAAGCATAAAAATCCTACAACTAAAATTCCTGCCAAATACCAATGGTCTTTCGCCCAATTAATAATCTCCCATATATGCTCGCCAAAAATATACACTATAAAAATAGTAATAGCAGCCCATACTTGAGCTGAAATAAAATTAATTACCGCAAATTTCTTTGCACTATAATTAGTAAGCCCTATACTCATAGGAATAACGGTTCTAAAGCCATACATATAGCGTTGGATAAATATTATAGGCCAGCCATATTTTTGAAGTAAAATCTGTGCTACTGCAAATTTTCGCCTTTGTGTTTTTAGCTTTTTTCTAATATAGCTTTTTGAGTATCTTCCTATATAAAAATATATCTGATCACCCAAAAATCCCCCACAACCTGCTATAAATGTGATAAGTCCTATATGAATATGCTCTCCGTGAGCTGCAAGTCCTGCTAGTATTAATGCAGTTTCGCCTTCTAGCGTGCACCATAAAAATATAATAATACTAGCAATTACGATTTTATCTCTAAATAAGGAAGTTAAAACCCCCTCAGGATCAGCAAAAAAGGAATTTATAAAATTAATTATCATATCCATTGCTAATCCTTTAAAATGCAATAAATATCATCACAATGCTCTTTTAAAGCTTTATATCCACCGATATTTATATCTATTAAAAAACAACTCTTAATTTCTTTAGCACCTGCTAATTTTAATAATTTCATACAAGCAATGCTAGTGCCACCCGTTGCTAATAAATCATCCATAAAAAGAACTTTTACATCTTTTTTGCCTAAAAATGCGTCCTTTTTCATCTCTATTTTATCTTTGCCGTATTCTAAATCATATTCAATACTTAATAGCTCTCCTGGGAGTTTGTTTTTCTTTCTAATTGGAACAAAAGGGATATTTAAAATAGCTCCTAATGCAGCTGCAAAAATAAAGCCACGACTTTCAGCTCCTACTAAAAAATCAAATTCTTCATCTTTATATTTATCTTTTAAGTGATTTATTAAAACTTGCCAACCTTCTTTATCTGCTAAAAGCGTGGTAATATCTGCAAATACAATTCCTTCTTTTGGGTAGTTTGGGTATCTTTTTATCTTCTCATTTAATAATTTTTCTATATTCATATTAATCCTTATAATAAGCTTTCAATTTTTGCTTCTAATTCTTTGATTTTTGTGTTTAATTTATTATTTTCTAAGCGATATTGAGAATTTCTTGTCCTAAGGCTTGTTAATTCACTTTTTACCTTATCTAATTCTTCATTTAATACATCTATATTTCCTAAAGAGCGTTGAAGTTGTGTTTGTAGCTTTCTCATAACTACTTCTGTATCATCAAAATTAGTTTTTAAAAACTCTTTTGAGGCTCTTTCTTTATTAAGTAATGATTTATAATAATAAGTCATTACTAAAAAATAAATACATATACAAACTAAAGCAGTAATAACCATCCAAATAAATAACATTTATTGCCCTAATTTTTTTACTCTATTTTCGTGTCTTCCACCAAGAAATGGGGTATTTATAAAGGTTATGATTAATTTTTTTGCAAGTTCAAAATCAACAAATCTAGCGCCTAAAGATATAACATTAGCATCATTATGTTCTCTTGCCAATCTTGCATAATCTTCGCAATGACAAAGTGCTGCACGAATATGCTTATGACGATTTGCCGCTATGCTAATTCCTATACCACTTCCACAAATAATAACACCTATTGCATTTGTATCGTTTTTAAGCTCATTTGCTAATTTATTAGCATAATCAGGATAATCCACACTATCATCACTATCACAACCAAGATTTATACATTCGTATTCTTTACTAAAATATTCAATCAAACTAAACTTTAACTTAGTTGCTGCGTGGTCGTTTGCAAAATAAATTCTCATATTTTTCCTTAATATAAAATAATTTTAGTTTAATATTTAAGAGTTAATTAATAATACGCTCTTGCTTCTCGTTTTAAATCTCTTTCTTTGATTGCTTGACGCTTATCGTGAAGATTTTTTCCTTTTGCTAAAGCTAGAGTTCCTTTCAAAATCCCACGCTTAAAATAACAATTTAGTATTACTAAAGTAAATCCATCTGTGCTGATTTTACCTATTAATTTATCAATTTCTGCACGATGAAGCAATAATTTCCTAGCTCTTCTATCTTCGTGAGTGAAGTATTTATTCGCCGTATTCATATGACCTATGTGGCTATCAAGTAGCCAAGCTTCACCTTTGATTATCCTTACAAAAGAATCTTTTAAATTGATTTTGCCGTGTCTTACAGCTACAACTTCGCTACCTAATAAGGCAAAACCACATTCATAAGTATCAATTATGCTATATTCAAATCTTGCTTTTTTATTCTCTGCAACGCTTTTCATTATTATCCTTAAAATGAGTATATAAGACCGATTTTAGCGTAATTTTGATTAGCAATTAAACTTAAACGATAATTTTTATAATCAAAATAAGTATTAAGATTTATATGTTTTTTATCAGCACTAATTTTTATACCAAAATTATCAAAATCCTTTAAATAACCTATGTTTAAGCCATAATTATTAGCCCCTATAAAAAAACCTTCATAATAATACCCTAAGAAAAAATTAGCAAACACCCTAGCCTTTTTATATCTAATTCCTAATTCAAATTCATAGCTAATCTTTTCGTATTCGCTAATTTTTATAGGGCTTATATAATTTTTATTAAAGTTTAATATATTTAAACTATGAGATAATTTATCATTTAGACTAAGAATACTTATCTCAAAATCAAGGCTATTTTTTTTATCATATTCATAAAACAATCCTACTTTATGAAAGTTCTTTTTATAATCAGTATTAAGTGATACAAAACGAATTGGAATTAGGCTTGATTTAAGATTAACACCATAGTTTTTGGCATACATACTTAAAGCCGATGAGCAATTTTTATGCAAAAATGTATAAGTATCATAAATCTCATCTTCGTAAAATAAAGCTGATAGATTGGCTTCTTGGCTATCATCTAAATTAAGCGGATAGCATTTTACTTGTCTTTCATCATCTTCATAAAACTTAATTAATTTATCCTTAGGCAAAATTTGCATAATGCCTTCTACTCCAAAAAGTGCTGATAAATTATCTTTAATATTTAAATTACTATTTAGATTAAAACTAGCCGCTTTATTGTTATAAGCTAAAAATATATGCCCAAACATAGTATCAAGTCGCTTGTAGCTATCACTTACATAACAAACACTAATATCACTTGCTCTTAAAAAAATACTAATAATTAATAAAAATACAAATTTCATCTTATTATTTTACTTTTTTTGTTAGCATAAAAGGTAAAAAAAGGAGAAAAAATGGAAATAATTGAACTATTCAAAAATGTCAAATATCCTAATTTTCAAAAGGATATTGTAAGTTTTGGTTTTGTAAAAAGGTGCGAATTAGCAGGAGATATTATCCTAATGGATATTGAAATTCCAGCTGCAAGTGAGCAAATAGCAAATGCTATTAGAAATGAATGTGAAGCAATAGCTAGAAATAATCATTATAAACTTGAGCTTAAAATCATTCAACCAAAATTAGAAGAGCCAGAAGTAAAAAGACCAAAAATCAAAAATCTAGCTCCACAAATTAAGCATTTTGTGATGATTAGTAGTGGAAAAGGTGGAGTTGGCAAAAGCACAACTACTCTAAATCTAGCATTATCACTTGCAAAACTTGGTAAAAAAGTAGGAGTGCTAGATGCTGATATATATGGTCCTAATATGCCAAGAATGCTTGGTGCTGAAAACGAAAAACCTGTAGTAGTAGGCAATAAAATCCGTCCTGTTAAAGCTTATGGAATTGAGTTTATGAGTATGGGAATTTTAATTGAAGAAGGACAAGGATTAATGTGGAGAGGCTCTATGGTAATGAAAGCGATTGAGCAACTTTTATGCGATGTGTTATGGAGTGAGCTTGATGTATTATTACTTGATATGCCTCCAGGAACAGGTGATGCACAAATTACTCTAGCTCAAAGTGTGCCTGTTAGTGCGGGAGTTTGCGTTAGCACCCCACAAGCAGTAAGCCTTGATGATAGTAAAAGAGCTTTAGATATGTTTAACAAATTAAATATACCTGTAGCTGGTGTAATTGAGAATATGAGTGGTTTTATTTGTCCTAATTGCGATGTTGAGCATGAGATTTTTGGTAAAGGTGGAGCGCTTAATTTAGCTCATGAATATGATTGCTCTGTTTTAGCTTGTATTCCTATTGATTTATCAATTAGAACGGGTGGAGATAGTGGTAAGCCTATTTCTATGTGTGAGCCAAATTCAATAGTAGCAAAAAGATATGAAGAAGCTGCATTTAAATTAATTGAGTTTTTAAACACTACTAAAGCTGATAATTCTAGTATTCAACCAACGACAAACACTCCGGCTTGTCATTAATAAAAAGAAGGGTTTTTAAACCCTTCTTAAAATTATTTAGTATTTGTAAATTCTAAACTGAACTTACCACCATGTAAATCACTTGTATTATTAAGATTAATTACTTCTTTAATGTATTGCTTTTTAGCATTATCAGGTGTTAGTGTGATAGTTACTTCGCCTGTTTTTGGATTTTTAGAAAAGCTTGAGCCATATTCAGCATTAAATGATAATTCATTAATAATAGCACCAGCGTCTTTATAATATAAAGAACTCTTTAAAGGTATTTTTGTTCTTTCGTTTTTCTTATTTAAATAATAAAGCTCTAAATCTGTTGTAGGATTTAAAGTAATTTTGTCAGTATTTGTTACTTTATTATCTTTATAAGTAACATTAGTAAAGATAAATGAGTATTCATTAGCTAAATTAGTGCTAGCTCCATCTAAAGAAACTTTTGATGATTTTAATAATGAAAACTCAGCAACACTTGGCTTAGCTAAACTTGCATTAGTATCTATTGTTTTATTATCTGGAGTTTTTTTGTATTTAGTGTAAGCTAATTCTAAATCTACAGATATTTTATCTTTTGGTGCAGCAAATCCAGCTATAACAGCATTAATGTTATTTGTCTTTGTATCATTATATAAATCTTCTAATTTTTTATCAAAATCTTTATTTAACTTATCTTTTGTAATGATAACTCTATCTACTAGAATTTGATTTGCACCATTAATTGTGGTATTAAAGCTTTTATCCGTATAATTTTCATCAATATTTACTAAATATCTATCTTTAGCTTGTTTATCAGTATTATCAAAATTTAATTCATACTCAAGATTATGGTCTTTGCTAAATTTATGATATACATAATTTAAGCTATTTGTATCCTTAGCACCTAAATTATTAAATACATAATAAATCTTTAAGCTATTATTATCGCCTACTTCACTCTTAAAGAATGTTTTTTCATCTGTAAAGGCATTGTTTATTATAGGAGTTCTTAAAACATATTCCTTAGTGCTAGCAAAATTAATACTTATAGCACTTTTACTATCAATTAAACAACCTACTTTTCCATATTCATCTACTTTATTATTGATAGCATTTACATTACATAAACCTTTAATACTATCTGGTTTTGTGAATTTACCTTCGTATAATTTAAGTTTTGCATCAGTTGATAATGGGAAATTTACAACTGCGTCATTGATTTTATAGGTATTATTATTGTCTTTTACAAACGCAACTTCATTGCTATCAGATATAGTATTTTTATTAGTTGCATTTAAACTAAAATCATAATTTTTACCTTGACTATCTTCTACACTTAAAGTAGTTTTTGTTAAAGCAAATTCTTCATTTGTTACTATTAGCTTATCATCAGCATCTTTTAATCCTGCATTAAATACTGCTACTTTTCCACCCGCAAGAGCATTTTCTCCAGCTGTAAATGTAGTGCTTGTAGTGTATTCAACTAAAGCAGGTCTTAAACTAAAATCATTAGTGCAATTTCTAGCTTTAACAGGCACTTCAATTAGGCTTTTAGCGTCTTTATTGTTATTATTTTTATTGATTTCTTCTTGAACTTGAGATTTAGAATATATTGTATAGCATACTTTATATCTACCTACTTTTAAATCATCAATTCTAACAACGCCATTATAAAACGGATAAGCACCACTAAATCCTGTTTGAGTAAATATTGGATTACCTACTAAATAATCATTTTCGTGACTAATATTAACTTTACTTGTTCCATTATCATAATAAGTAAGGTCAGCTGATTTAATTATTTTATTAGTATTTGCATCTATTACATCAAAAGTTACAAAATTATCAATATTATTTAATTTATTTGATGATTTTGCACTTTGAATACCTAAATAAACAGGTTTTCCAGCTATTCTAGTATTTGCAGTCGTAGGATTAAAACCTGTGCTAGTGCTGTTTAATACAGGCATTTTATCAGGGTCTTGTTTATTCCAAATAGAACCAAAATCTACATTACTAGCATTAAAATTAATATCACTAATAATTACATAGAACTTACCTGATGATTTAGCATTAATAATAGTATTTGAATTGGTTTCAAAAAATGGTCTATCATCAGCATAAAAACCTCTATCAAGTGTAAGTTCTAATAGTATTGATTCACCAGATTTATACTTAATTGCATCTAATAACCCTTCATCAACTCTTAATGCCATAACATCAGTTGTGTATTCACTTGAAAAATAGCCATTCTTTTCACTATCTTCGCTAATTACTCTAAAGCCACCATCAGTTTTGCTTAATTTATAAGTTTTGTATTTAAAATCTTTAAATTTAAATTTCATATTAGAGCAGTTTTTACCACTACTTATATCGCATTCTTGTTTATTTTCAAAGCCTAATCTATTAAAGTCTAAATCAACGCCTTCGTATGTAAATGATAATTGAGCATTATTATTTACTCCGTATTTAAGCTCTGTTACAACATAAAATTCTTTATCATTAAAGCTACTTGGTAAATTTTCAACTTTTGCTTTTCTAGGAACTAAATTTTTATCAATTTCAGTAGTTTTAGCTCCATCAGCGTCAGGATAAAAATGTAAATAATATCTAGCACCAATTTTGCCATTTGAAGAATTGCCGTATTTTTTCGCATCATCATATCTAAAACTTGTAGGTCTAGTATTTAAAGTAAATATATGCTCTTCACCAGAAGTTGCTCTAGTATAAATATTGCTTCTATCTATTGAGTAATTAGCGATTGCATATTTACCATCTAAACTACTTATATAGTTTTGTAAAAACTCATTAGCTGGTTTATTCCATAATAATTTGCTAGATTGCATAGCTTCAAACTTTGCATAACCATTTTGATTTTTACTTCCATAATATTGTAAATTAATAAAATAACATTTTCCTATCTTATTATTATTACCAAAAGCATTAGAATTATTAATACCTTGATCTAAATTCTTATTAAAAAAAGGAAACACATTATCTTTATTATTAAACTCATTAGTTCCATATAAGCTTATATTTTTTAAAGTAATTGCTTCAGTTATTTTTCTTAGATTATAAGTTTGATAATACAAATCTCTTTTATAGCCTTCTGGATAATGTCTAACATAGGTATCATCCCCTCTAAATTCTGCAGAACCATAAAGGTCTCCACTAATTCCAAAAGGAACTACTTGACCATATTCATTTTTTATCCCACCATATTGAGCCATACCTGTTTTATAGTCTAAAACATGATCACTAGCAGTAGAAGCTCTAAATTGATAGCCTAAACCCCATAAAGAATGGAAAAATCTAACATATTTTCCATGAGCGCTTAAACTATTCCAATCACTAGAACCACAACCTGAACCACTTCTAAACCTACGATCATCCCAGTGATAAATCTGATTACACCAAGCACCTCTATCTTTGCCACCTGATATTGTTCTTTGAGCTAAAAGAGCCCAACTTTGATACATATTAGAGCGTTTTGAACCTGTTCCTGGTATCATTTGTCCATTTTGTATACCTAGATTTTGATTTACGAAGTTTTTAAAATCATTAGGAAAAGAGCCAAGATTAATATTATCGCTTAGATAAAAACTAAATGGATTGTATTCTTTTTGATTGTTAGCAACTACTAATAATCTACCTGTAGTATTTACGCCAAAATCTTTATATGATTCTTGATAATTTCCTAAGTTGTATTGATATATAGTAGTATCATATTTAATACTTGGGCTTATCTTATCTTTTGAAACATATAATCCTTTATCAAGATTAGCTTTATTAATATTTGCAATAAACTCACTAGCATTTGGAATTTTATTTGTTCCTAAATCATTACTGCCATCAACCATACAATACACATTATCTCTATAATTTGCATTATCTGCTTCAGGATTTCCGCTACCATCTTTATAACTATACACTTGCATTAAAGAAGCACAATCATAATAAGCCCAAGCATCACTACCAGGTCTTCCGTGAAGACAACCAATGATTGCATTATCACGACCATAGTTATAAAAGTCTTGTATTAATTCAAGTTTAGTATGTGCAGCACCATACGCATTATCAACATTTCCAATAAAAATACCTTTAATTTTATTTTCTGTTGTTACCATACTCCCGTGCAATACACTTATCGCACATAGGGATAGAAATATCGTTTTTTTCATATTTTCTCCTAAAATAAAAAAAGTATATTTATTTTACATAAAACTTATCAATTAATGCTATAAATTATAAAAATATTTCAATTTAAGGAAAAATAATGTTTAAAGACTATTTATGCTTAGGTGTGATAGGAAATGTTCCTAATCATTTAAATCAAGCTAACGAAGCTAAAGATTTTACTGAATTACATACAAGTGATTTTGCACCTAAAGGTGTGTTTCCATTCTACTCTAAAGATAGTGATAAAGAATATTTAAAGAGATTTTGTATTAGTGAAAATGAGCTTATTTTAGATGGAGATTTTGTTCAAATTGAGCCTGAATTATGTGTAACTTTTAAAGCTTTTTATGAAAATGATAAACTAAGTGATTTAAAACCACAATTTTATGCAGCGTTTAATGACGCTAGTAAAAGAGTAAATGAAAATAAAATATCTTCTAAAAAGAACTTCTCAACTGCTAGTAAAGGTATTGGGAATTTAGTTCCTTTAAATAATCTTGATGAATTAAATGATTATAAAATCCACTGCTATTTAAAAAGAGATAATGAGATAATAAAATACGCAAACGAAGATTATATAAAAAATTATTTTTATTATTCAAATACATTAATCACTTGGCTAATTGATACTATAAATAATCAAATAGACATAGCAACCCTTGAAGATATAAGACCTTTAATAGCTAGTAAGCCTGCAAATTTATTGATATGTTTAGGTGCTTTATCTTATACTCCTTTTGGAGAAAAACACTATTTAAAAAATAATGATGAAATCTTTGTAGCTATTTCTAAAAATGATGAATTTATAAATGTTAAAGATGGCTCTTGCCTTCATCAAATAGTAAAAAGCAATAATTCTAGTAAATAATTTACTAGAATTTATCTTCTAACTTATCGTAACTTTCTTTTAATTGCAACATTATTAAGCATTTTTCAAGGTCTTTAAAATGCGTTGTATCATCTAAGAGCAAAAAGCATTTTTTTAATAATTCTTTATGTTCTTCATAATCATCGCTTACTAATTTTGCAGCTATACTAAAAGCATTTATTAAACTATTTTTCGTGTTAATTTCTAATAAAATATAAGCAAAATCAATATATCTTAAATCATTATAAGAAATCTTATTTGAGCTTTTTAGGCAAAAAATCTCTTCGTTTATTATGCTAAATCCTTCAATATTTACTATGCTAATTTGCTTTTCTTTACACTCACTACAAATTATTTCAAATATCTTTTGCTTTTGCATTAAATATTCTTTAAATATTCTTTAATTCTAGCCTTGCACTCATTTGCTAAGCTTTTTGGCTCAAGAATTTTAATATGTGGAATCCACTTAAAAACCAGCCTAATAATCTCATCTTCATAGCTTGTTTCTGTTTCTATTATGATTTTATCTAAATGGCTTGAAATTATTCTTTGATTTTTTAATATTGCTCTTTTTAAAAAATATTCTTTAGCAACACAATCTAATTCTAAAATAACATTTGTAATATTATTTGATATAAAACTACTTGAATTATTGTTAATCAGCTCTTGTGTGCTTTCATTTGGGATAAATTCTTCTTGTGTGATTAATAAATTTTTGATTTTATATAAAGTAAAGCTTTTAAGTTCAGCTTCTTCACAAGCTAATAAATACCAAATATCTTGATGATTTACTAATTTATAAGGCATTAAAATTCTTTCTTTTGCATTATAAGTTATTTTAATTTTTACCTTATTTAAAATTGCATTAGTTAAGCTCTCATAAACACTACTAATATCATCAATTTCGTTATTTTTAATATTAGTAATTGGTAGTTCTTTTTGAGTAAAAAGATTGTTTAAAAACTCATCGCTAAGCCTTGTTGGAAGCATAGTAATATCAAATATTTTTATAAGTTTTCTAATCTCTTCGTGATTGCTTTTGATATAAGCTTTATCTAAACTATAATCCCCATTTCTTCTAGCAATTATTGGTAATTTTGATAATCTTTCATTAATATCACGCTGAATAGTCTTAGCATTTACTCCAAATTCTTCAGCTAAATCGTGCTTATTTAATATCTCTTCATTATAAAGTCTTACTAATATTTGAGCTATTCTATATGATGGTTTTTGCATTTTCATCCTCGTTATTTCTTAATTGCCCGCACGCTGCACTAATATCAAGCCCTTTGCTTTGTCTAATGGTAGCGTTTTGTCCGTGTGCTTGTAAATAATCTCTAAAAGCAATTACTTTTTCTTCACTTGGGCGTTTATAGATACTGCCTTCGTGTGGGTTAAAATAAATTAAATTTATCTTAGCTTTTATTCCGTGTAGTAATTTTACTAAAGCCTTTGCGTGGCTTAAATCATCATTAATCCCACCTAAACATAAATATTCAAATAGCACTCTTTTTCTAGCATCTATTGGGAAATTCCTTACCGCATTTAAAACACTTTCAATATTATAAGCCTTATTAATAGGCATTAATTCATCTCTTAAAGTATCATTTACAGCGTGAAGCGAAATTGCAAGTAATACACCTAAATTCATCTTACCTAATTCTTCAATTTGCTTTGCAAGACCGCTTGTTGAGATTGTTTGACGGCGTGGTGATATTGCTAGAGTATCATTATGAGAAAAGATTTTAATAGCCTTGCTAACTGCTTTTAAATTATCAAGTGGCTCTCCCATACCCATAAAAACTATATTAATACCTTGCTCATAAGGGATTTTTGCGTATTTTTTGATAAATAATACTTGAGCTACTATTTCAGCTGTGCTAAGATTTCTAATAAGCCCACTTTTACCAGTTAAGCAAAAGGCACAACCACTTTTGCAACCTACTTGGCTACTTATACAAATAGTGTATTTTGCACTTTTTTTCACACCATTTTCTATTCTTTCTTTTTTCATAGGTAGCAAAACGCTTTCTATTGTGTGATTATCGTGCAAGGAAAATAAGAATTTAATACTCCCATCAATACTTGTTTGAGCTATTTTTAAGCTAAGTGGCATAATGTTAAATTCATTTTTTAATTGCTCTCTTAAAGCTTTTGATAAACTTGTAGCTTCGCTAAAATCATTTATATATTTTTGATATACAAATTTTGCTAATTCATTATTTAGATATTTTGGACTAAGGTTGTATTCTTCTGGTAAAAAATCTAATAATTCTTTCATAAAAGTCCTTTGTTTTCTAAGTAATTTTCTAGTATTTCATTAGCTTTTGCTATGTTTTTTATATATTCTTCGTGTGCGAATTCATCACAATAATTAGTCGCTACTAAAATTGCACTAGCTGGGATTTTATAATAATTAGCAGTCGCAAAAAAACTAAAACACTCCATATTTTCGCCTAATATCCCGTATTTTTCATTCATTTTCTTAGCGTATTCGTAATTTTTACAAATATAATTAGAAGAATTTAAATTAGAAACTTCATTAGTTTTCATAGGGGTATAAACTAAATCATCTAACATAGCTAATTCAATATTTACAGCACTTTTAAACTCATTTACGCTAAAAAGCTCAATTTCTTTAGTATAAAGCCCCATTGAACCTATAAAAATCAATCTTTTTGGCTGCTTTTTAAGTATTAATTCGCTAAGTTTTATAGCGCAATTACTACCTAATCCAATAGGCTCTGCGTAATCATAAATCTCACTTATTCCTGCACTAACTATCATTTATTGCCTTTAATTTTATTTATAATACTTTTTGCATCAAGCCCTAAGCTTTGCATAACTTCATTTGTATTTCCGTGAGTTATAAACTCATCTTCATATTCATAAGATATTAATTTAATGTCTAAATCATATTCTTTTAAAAAGCTAGAAATTATAGAATTTAATCCGCCTATTTTTGCACTTTCGCTAAAAATATGCCATTCTTTTGAACTCTTAGCAAGATTTAATAAAAACTCTTTATCAAGTGGTTTAGCAAATACTAAATCAATTACATTTGCATTGATTTCTTCACTAACTGCTAAAGCTTTTGCAACGCCTTCTCCAAAACCTAAAAAGCTTATATTAGAATTTACATTTTTAATAAAATGAGTTTTTAAGCTTGGCTCATAGCTCTCATCTAAAGCAAAACTTCCCCTTGGATAGCGAATAGCAATTAACCCAACTTTACTTGTAGCGTATTCAAGCAATAATTTAAAACTTTTAGCATTCGTTGGGGCACAAATTTTAAAATTAGGTATGCAAGATATATATGAAATATCAAAAGCTCCTTGATGAGTTTTGCCATCATTTCCTACAATCCCTGCACGATCAAGTGCAAAAACCATATTAAGATTAAGTATTGCACAATCGTGAATTAAACTATCATAAGCTCTTTGCAAAAAAGTTGAATAAATAGCTACAACAGGCATAAAACCACATTTACTCATAGCTGCCATTGAAGTTACTGCGTGAGCTTCTGCTATTCCTACATCATAAAATCTATTAGGATATTTTGCTATTAATTTATCAATTCCAGTGCCACTTGGCATAGCTGCACTAAGACCTACTATTTTTTCATTTTTACTTGCTAGTTCATCTAAAATATCACTAAAAATTGCCGTTGCACTAGGTTTTTTTGAACTACTTAAACTCTTACCTGTTTTTATATCAAAAGCTCCAACTCCGTGCCAACTACCCTCATCATTTAAAGAATACTCATAACCATAGCCTTTGATTGTTTGAATATGCAATAATACAGGCTTTTTAAGACTTTTTGCTAGATTTAATGCAGTTATTAAATCAGCAATATTATGCCCATCAATTGGGCCAATATATTCAAGTCCTAATTCTTCAAAAAACATTCCAGCAGGAGTGATTAATTTAAATCCATCTTCAAATCTTTTTGCAGTATATCTAGCACCTTCAGGCAAGTATTCAAGCATTGCTTCAACGCCTTTTTTAAATTTTTGATAAATTGGACTTGATAAACTTTTTGATAAAAATCTTGAAACCGCACCAATAGGCTTACTAATACTCATTTTATTATCATTTAAGATAATAATACTTGGATATTTTCTATCTCCTAATTCATTTAAAGCTTCATAAGCTAATCCACAGCCCATCGCCCCATCACCAATAATAGCAATTGGAATTGCATCTTTTTTATTAAGACTAAAAGCCTTTGCAACCCCCGTTGCAAGAGATATTGAAGTAGATGAATGCCCTGCTATAAAAAAATCATACTCGCTCTCATTTGGCTCGGTATAACCACTAATTCCATTAAATTGTCTTAGATTTTCTAAATTCCTATTTGTTAATATTTTATGTGCGTAGCATTGATGAGATACATCAAAAATTAAAGGATTTTCCTTTATATCAAATAAATGATGAAGAACAACGCTTAGTTCAACCACGCCTAAATTAGACGATAAATGACCGCCGTTTTTGCTAACTTGCTCAATGATTGTAGCTCTTATATCACTACATAATTCTTTTAATTCGTTTTCATTAAGGCTTTTGATATTTTCAATTTTACGCTTCATCTAATATCATACTCCTTGCTTGTGCTAATCTTTCTTTTAAGTTAATTTGAGTATTTAATGTATCTGAATTAATAATCAAACAACCCTTATTAATAGCATCATCAGCTAAGATTTCAATCCTATTTGAACTTAATTCTTTATTTAAATAATCAAAATCCTTAGGATTTACACTGATTTTAATCTTAATGCTTTTATCAATTCCTTGCATTATCGTATTTGCATAAGCTAGAGCAATTTTTGCTGAACTTGTTTCTAGCTCTTTATTTACTACTTCTTTAGCTATTAAATAAGCAGCTTCGTTTAAATCGCTTTTTGTTTTTTCACAAAAATCACTTAATTCTTGGCATTTATTTTCAAGCTTTTTAATACTATTTGATACATTTATACTAAGCTCGTTTATTTTATCTTCATTTTGAGATTTACCTGCGTTTAAACCTTCTTCATAAGCGTTTTTTTTAGCTATTTCAATCTCATTTAAAAGTCTTTTTTCAAATTCTTCTTCTTGTTTTTCAAGTTTCATTTGAAGTTTTACTACATTATCGCTTAAAGTTTCCATTTTTTTAAGCATTTCTTCATTGATTGGATTTGGTGGCGGTGGTGGTGGCGGAGTAATTTCTTTAATTATTACAGGCTCTTCTTTTATTTCTTGTGGAGTTTCAATAACTTCACTAAGCTGCTCTTCACTTGTATCGGTATCAAACGAGCTTAGAATTTTAAATTTATAATTTTGAATATGATGCTCTTTGGCTTTATTATCAATAATAGTTTTCATCATTCTATCATCTCATCACTTTCGCCTAATTGTATTACTCCACTTTCATTAAGCTTTTGAACAACTTCAACGATTTTTCTTTGTGCTTCTTCTACATCTTTTACCCTAACAGCACCTAAAAATCCCATTTCTTCATTAAAACTCTCTGCTGCTCTTTGGCTCATATTAGATAAAAACATACCTTTTAAATCTTCCGTGCTTCCTTTTAAAGCTATCATTAAATCTTTTTTATCAGCTACTTTTAATATCTCTCTAATTGCTGTTGTGCCTAATTTAGTAATATCATCAAAAGTAAACATCATATCTTTAATAGTAGTTGCAAGTTTTTCATCAGTTTGCTCTAAATATGCAATAGTTGATTTGCTTGATTTTTGACCTAGACGATTAAGCACTTCAGCAACTGCTCTAGTCCCTCCAACTTCAACTTTATAAGATGTAAGAGATTGTAATTTACTCTCTAAAACGGTTGAAACTCTTTTAATAATACTTGGGCTAATATCACCTAAAGTAGCAATTCTATGGATTACTTCACTTCTTAAATTATCTTCAAAAAACTCTAAAGTCTCAGCTGCTCTAGTAGGCTCCATATGTGCAATAATTAAAGCTATTGTTTGTGGATATTCATTTACGATAAAGTCAGCTAATTGTTGAGGTTTAATATTGCTAAGATAAGAAAATGCTTGATTTCCATCTAAAGTTTTTGCTAATTTTGATAAGATTTTTTCAGCTTCTTCAATCCCATAAGTATTGTATAAAATCTCTTTAGCAAATTCCAAACCACCATTTTTAATATACTGATTTGACTTAAGTAAAGCGTGAAATTCTTCTAATACAGCAGTAGCTACTGCCCTATCGACTTGCTTTGCACTTGCAATATATTTTGTGATTTCAATTACCATATCTGTATCAAGATTTGAAAATATTAGTGTGCTTGGCTCTTCTCCCATTAGAACCAAAAATATTGCAATTTTTTCTAAAATACTTAAATCATTATATAAGCTTTTTTGTTCGTTGCTTAAATTTGCCATTACATTTCCTTTTGAGATTGATTAAATTCAGCATCGTTTTTTAATAAACTTTTAAATAGCATAGCAACCTCATCACTTTTTTCTGTGCTAATAGTTTTTAATTTTTCAAGTAAAATATCATATTGTAATTCATCTTCACTAAATCCAGCATCAATTCCAAGTTGTTCTTCAACTCTTTTCTTAGCTTGCTGATATTTTTCTATCGCATCTTCTTCATCATCAGCACCTTCTTCACGCCTAATTTCTTCTAATTCTTCAGGTGTAAATACCTTATCCTCAAGCATTTTCTTAATAAACGGAGATATAACCTTTTTATAAAATATAAACATTAACACCATAGCAAAAATATATTTTGCAGGTGGGATAAACGGCATTATATAGCTTTCTAAGAAATTAGTAATTTTAATTGATGGTGGAACTGGAGCTTTAATATTATTAAATCTAATATTATCAACACTAACACTATCTCCTCTAGTATCATTAAATCCTATTGCGTTTTTTACCAAACCTTGTAATTTTTTAAGCTCATCATCGCTAATTGCTACATATTTTACTTCGCCATTTTCATCAATTTCGTATTTTCCATCTACTACTACTGCTGCACTAATTCTATTTAAGGTTGCAAATTGACCTTTGATGGTTGTAATTTTTTTAGATATTTCATAATTAATTGTGCTTTGATTTTTGCTATAACTTTCTTTATTTTCTCCATCTTCAATGCCTTGAACAGGTCCAATATTTGATATTGCTCCTGGCACTCCGCCTACTTCTTTGCCTTTTTTGCCTTCTTTTTTCTCTTCTAAACTTTGCTCACTTCTAGCGACTGAATTTGGGTCAAACACTTCACTTTGACTATTTGCCTTATCAAAATTAAAATCAGCATTAACTCTAGCAACAACTCTATCCCAACCACCAAGAACAGGTGCTAAAACATTTATAATCTTTTGCTCTAATGAATTTTCATATTCTTTTTTATAATTTATTTGTGCGTTTAATTCATCTACATCAAGCCCTACTTCATCAGCACCTAAATTAACTCCATTTTGATCAATTATTTTAACATTCTCAACACTTAAACCAGCTACTGATGATGCTATTAAATTTTTAATCCCTAAAACTTGCTTTTGACCTAATTTCATACCCATTTTAATATTTAAAACTACTGAAGCTGTTGGTGGCTCTTTTTCTTTTACAAATAAAGATTCTTTACCAAAAGCAATATGAACTGTAGCTTTATTAATAGGATTTAAGCTCTCAATTGTTCTTGCTAATTCGCCTTCTAAAGCTCTTTTAAACTTGATTTTTTGTTCTTCATCAGTAGCTCCAAATTCTTGTTTATCAAAAATCTCAAAACCTACTTTATTATCCTTTAAAATTCCAGCACTTGCCACTTCTAAACGCTGCTTATAAACATCAGCACTTGGAACTAAAATGGTGCTTTCATCTTTTAAAATATAATTTATCTGATTTTTTTCTAATATTGACACAACTGCAGCTGAATTTTTAGTATCTAATTCATCAAATAAAACAGAATATCCAGAGTAGTTTTTATTATTACCAGAATTATATACGAGTAAAAAAACTATAAAAGCAACGGTTGCAATAATGGCTGCTAATATAGTTAGTTTTTGTTTTTTTTCTAAACCCGAATAGAACTTGCCTATTCCTTGTAAAAATTGCTTAATCATTTATCATTCTTTAAATATGAGCCAAGCCATTTTATATTTGTTTTATTTTTTAAGATTTTTTGCACATTCAAATCATCAATATGTCCGTCAAAATCAATAAAAAAACTATATTCAAATTCTTTTTTCTTTAAAGGTCTTGATTCAATTTTAGTTAAGTTGATATTTGCTTCTTTAAACTCATTAAGCAAATCAACTAAAGCACCTGCTTTATGTGCTGTATTTGCTAGAATTGATGTTTTAGAATTGCTTGATTTTTCGCAAGAATGTTTGCTAAGCACTAAAAATCTAGTTTTATTTGCCTTATTATCTTCAATACATTCAAACATTAAAGGCAAATCGCTTAATTTTGCTGCAATTTTTGAGCAAATTGCAGCTGAGTTTGGCGTATCTTTTGCTAATTTTGCAGCAGCGGCTGTGCTTTTTGTAGGGACAAACTCAATGTCTAAAATATTATGAGCTTCTAAGAATTTTTTACACTGATTATAGCCTTGTGGATGAGAAAAAATCACTTTAATATCTCTTATATCATCAGTTGTGCTTGCGAATGAATGATGAATATCTAAATAATTTTCAGCAAAAATCAAAATATCATCGTATTTTGCAAGACAATCAAGAGTAGCTCCAACTCCACCTTCTGTATTGTTTTCTATAGGAACTACTGCATAAGATACTTCATCGTTATTTAAACTAACAAAAACATCTTCAATAGTAGCAATCTCAATATATTCACTAAGTGCTCCAAACCATAATCTTGCTGCTTGATGAGTATAAGTGCCAATTGGACCTAAAAACGCAACTCTTTGTGGTAATTCAAGATTTCTTGAAATTGCAAAAATCTCTTGATAAATTGCTTTAATTGCGTCTTTTTCTAATAAGCCTTTGCTGTTTTCACTTAGTCTATTTATTATCTCGTTTTCTCTTACAGGACGATAAATTGGACTACCTTCATTATGCTTTAAAATACCAACTTGCTTTACAAATTCCATTCTTTGATTTAATAATTTAATTATTTCATCATCAATTTTATTTATATTTTGTCTAATTTCTTCTAAATTCATAATATACTCACAAACAAGATAATTCATTAGCTATTAATTCATCAAAACTTTGAGCTTTATTTATTAATTTTAACTCATTGTTGTATAAAGAATATTCAGCAACCTTTGTTCTTGAATTATAATTTGAGCTCATTACAAATCCGTAAGCTCCTGAACTTTTAATAACTACTAAATCATTTGCCATTAAAGGTGGTAAAACTATATCTTTTGCTAAGAAATCTCCACTTTCACAAACTCCACCAACTAAATCAGCCTTGCTACTTTCATTTAGCTTATTTACACTAGGAAAGCTTAAAATCTCGTGATATGCTTCGTATAAACTTGGGCGAATTAGTTCACACATAGAAGCATCGCATATTACAAATCTTTTTCCTTCGTTAATTTTTTCATATAAAACCTTGCTTACTAAATAACCTGCATTTCCTACAATATAGCGACCTGGCTCACAGCAAATTGTCAAATCTTGTGCTTTTGCAATATTTTTAATCATATGTGCAAACTCATCTAAATTAGGCTCGATTTCATCATTTTTGTATTTGATACCAACTCCGCCACCAATATCAAAAAACTTAATATTTAGCCCTGCGGTATTTAGCTCTTTTATAAATTTTTCTACCAAAATAGCAGCTTGGATGATACTACTTAATTCTAAGATATTTGAACCTATATGAAAATGAACTCCTACTGGATTTAAATAATCTGATTTATGTGCTTTTAAAAACATAGCCCTAGCATTATCTAGGCTAACTCCGAATTTGTTTTCTTTAAGACCTGTTGAAATATAAGGATGGGTTTTTGCATCTATATTAGGATTTACACGAATACTTATATTTACTACTTGGTTTTTACTCTTTGCAATACTTTCTAAAAGCTCTAATTCAGCACTACTTTCTACATTTATATAAAGTATTTTTTGCTCTATTGCAAATTCTAATTCACTTGCACTTTTACCAACCCCACTAAAAATTATTTTATAAGGTTTAGCACCTACTTTTAAAGCTCTTCTAATCTCATTTGCACTAACACAATCAAATCCACTATCTAAATTCGCTAAAAACTTTAATAAAGATAAATTTGAATTAGCCTTAACCGCGTAAAAAATATTATTTTTAGCTCCACTAAATGCTTTTTTAATACTATTAAATCTATTTTCAATCTCGTTAAAATCATACAAATAAAAAGGTGTATTAATACCATTTGCAAGTTTTAAAAAGTCCATTTTTTGCTCCTTTTATAATCACTTATTTTTATTAAACTTCATTAATGAATATACAATAATTATACTTATTGGCAAAAGAATAGCTAGTTCAGGATTTATACTACCATTACTAGCAAATCTTAATAGCAAAAATAAAACTCCATAAACTAATAAAGATAAACTTGTATATGTTAAAGCATAGATATTTAAATCATTATATCTTGGCATAATAGGAATATTGTAAAAAATTATAAGCATAAAAAATGGAGCATATAATAAAAATATACTTTGCTTATAAATACTAGCTCTTGCTATGTTTTTATTAGCTTCAAAATTATTAAGATAAAAAAATGCGTCTTTTAAAGAGCTATCATCAGTGCCTAAATTATCAAGCAAACTTGGGTTAAAATCTTTTAAAATCATTTCTTTTTCTAAATTTTGATTAATTATAAAGGTATCATCAAAATTATTTCCTAATTTAAATTCCATAACTTTTGCATCTTCTAAAACCCAATTATCATCAATAAAATTTGCTCTTTTTGCTAAAATGATTTTAGATATTTCATTATTTGTTTTTTTGATAATTTTAATATCATTCATTGTAGATTTATCATAACTTTTTATATAAATATAATCATCTTGATATTTAAAAAACAAATCCATTTGTTCTTTGCTTAAATATCCGTATTTTAAAATATTGCTTTTATAGTTTTCTGCATAAGCAATATTTGTATAGTTTAAAAAAATTGCGATAAAACTTATTATTAAACTTATAAACATTATAGGCTTAACACTTGCGTTTTTGCTAAGCCCTAAAGAATAAAACGCTATAAATTCATTTTTTTTAATAAGAGATATTTTTGTAAAAATCATAGCAAGTATTAAAGCTATTGGCAATATATAATAAAAAGCTGTAAGCATTGTATATACAATATATAATAAGAATATATTGGTATTTAAATGCAGCTTTTTATAATTAATTAAAATATCTATAAATAAATAAAATCCTACAAAAGCAATAATAAAAATTAAACAATTTTTAAGATAAAGGCTAGCAAGATACCTAAAATAAAGTTTATTCAATTACTTCATCCTTCTTCTTGCAAGTCCTAAATTCTCATATAAATCTATTTCTCTTTTGTAACTTGGATATTTTTTACCCAATTCGTGATTTAAAAAAGCAATTAATTTTGCTTCAGCACATTTGTTAGCACAAACAACACTAATAAATCCTAATTTTTTTTTAGCATCTTCACTTAAAGTTGTAAGACTTGCTCTATTTTCAAGACTTTGACTTTGTAAAAACGCTAAAACTACTTTATTTAAAGCAGCTGGAGTTTTTGCACTCTTTGCTGCTTTTATCAAATCATCTAAAGCATTTACTTTCTTGACTACTTCTTGCTTTTCTTGTGTAAGAATTTGATTTTCTTTATTTTTTGAGCTCTTAATTATAAAATAAAAAACTAGAGCAATAATTACTAAAAAAGCTACTACGCCGACAATTATAAATACATTATCTCTCATAAAAGTTCTGCTTCCTTTTTATTTTTACTTGCAACAATCGCTAATAACGCCATAACTCCTACGCTAATGTAAGCATAAATAGGCACGCTAGCAGCTTCTCCTGCAGCATATGAGTGCATACCTGTTAAAAAGTAATTCACTCCAAAATAAGTCATAATAATACTCAAATATGCAAACATAGAGCATACTGCAAATGTAAATTGATTATTTATTCCTTTAATCATTCTAATGTGTAAAACTGCAGCATAAACTAAAATAGATACTAAAGCCCAAGTTTCTTTACTATCCCAGCCCCAATATCTTCCCCAAGATTCATTAGCCCAAACACCACCTAAGAAATTGCCTAAAGTAAGCAACGATAAGCCTAAAATCATAGCCATTTCGTTAATCATTGTAGCTTCTTTTATATTTGATTTTATTCTTTCATTTAGCTTTTTATTTTTTCCTAACATAATAAATAAAACTAATACAAAAATTCCAAGTAAAGCACATAGACCTAAAAATCCATAACTAGCAGTTATGATACTAACATGAATTGTTAGCCAATAACTTTGTAAAACAGGTGCGAGATTGCCTATTTGTGGGTCAATTGAACTAAGATGAGCTACCATTAAAACAATAGCTGCAAGAATTGAAGTAAGTGATAATGAAATAGGACTTTTTTTAGAAAATACAATACCACTTAAGCTTAATGCCCAAGAAATATACAATAAACTTTCATAAGAATTTGACCAAGGTGCATGACCACTTAAATATCCCCTAATAGCAAGTGCAATTGTATGAACTATGAAAACTAAAATATTTAGATAATAAACTATTTTAAAGGCAGTTTTTAGACTTGTTTTACCACTAATCATTCTTGAAAATACTAAAATTAATAGCACTAAACCACCTAATAAATAAACAGGGCTTAATTTTGTAAAAATCCCTACCTTATCAAAAGCGATTTCTAATTTAAATTTTGCTTCATCAATATTAGTTCCTTGACTTGCCTTAATCTCATTTAAAATCTTTGAGCTTAAAGCATAATTATTGTCTTTATTTGCATTTATTAATGATAAAAAATAAGCTTTTAAATCAGGTTTGCTAGTTTCTAAGACATTTAAAGCTTTACCATCTTCAAAACTAGCTCTTACATAACCACCTAAAGAAGCGTAATATAAAAGATTTAAACGCTCATCAACTTTTAATAATTCTTTTTCATAAGTTCCACGCTTGTTTGGATTGGTTCTTAAAGCTTTATCAACTTCATCTTTTAAAGCATATACATTATTTGGAAAAAAATCGTAAAAACTAGCATATTTACCCTTGCCAAGATTTAAAAAATCTCTTATTTCTTGATTGCTTAGATAAATAAATTTTTCTTTAGAAAAGTCTTTAAAATCACTCATAATCCATATTAAAAGCTCTGTTGCATCTTTGCCTTGATAAGTGCTTGTTTTATGAATTTTATTTACTAAATCAAGTGCTAATGAGCCAAATGGAGCTATTCTTCCATTGTCTTTTTGAACTGGTAAAACGCTTAATTCTTTTACATGCTCTTCTAGGCTAACTGGGGCTAGATTTTTATTAGCATTATCTATAGCTTCATTAATGTCATCAGAATGTAAAAGTGGAGTTAAAGCACTAAGTAAAAGCACTAATGAACTCATTTTTGCTAAGCGTTTTGTTAAAATCATAAAGCGTGAGTTTTTGTAAATCAAGTTTAAAAATAATCCTATACCTAATAATAAATATCCAATATAAGTTGGTATTTTGCCTGGGTCTTGATTTACACTTAAAATAGTTCCTAGCTCATCTTTATCGTATGAGCTTTGATAAAATCTATAACCTTTATGGTCTAATACATTATTCATATAAATCTTATAATCCTTACTTTCATCATCATTTATTCTAATATAACTTGCATAAGATTTCGGAGAATTTGAAGCCATATAACGCTCTAATTCAAATTTGTTTAAAGTAAAGCTAAATGGTAATTCAAGTAATTTAGCAGTATAAGATATGCTAAAAGTTTGATTTGCTAGAGTGATTTTTTGTCCTTCTCCTTCAAATAAATATGCGTATAAACTATCATTATCATAAGTTACTTTTACTAAATAAGCATTTGGATACTCGCTATCTTTGCTATCTTCGTAGTATTTAACGCCGTTTTTGTAAAATTTATCAAATCCAATTTTGTAATTTTCAAATGAAATTACCATTCCATCATCAAGGCTAAATTCATTATCAGCTAATAATTTTATATTTTTCTTATTTTTAACATCAAATATTTCTAAATCAAAATTCGCTTTAATTTTGTTTTCGTTAAATTCTAAAAGCTTAGCATTCATTGAAATAGTTTTTTTATTTGCTATTACAACTTCTCCTAATACAACAAATCTACCTTCATCAAGGGCTAATGCACTTGAGCCTTGCTCTCCTGAAACATTTAATAATACGAAAGGTTTTCCACCTATTTCTTCTTTATAAGCTGGTTTTGCGTGTAAAATAACTTTTTCTAATTTTAAATTAGCTATTTTGCCATCTAAATCTAAGTTAATATCTACATCATTATGACCTATTACGCTTATATATTTAAACTCATCGCTTGAATAGTATTTATTATCTTTCATAGCAGAAATACTAAAAAATGCTTCTCTTGAGCTTACTATATTTGAAGTTTCATTTTCTCTTATATGAATATATCCTTCAAATCCATAATACCTAGTAAGTGCCGAGCCAAGTAGCATAAATAAAAAACTAAGATGGAATATAAAAAGCGGTAATTTTTCATACATTTTATATCTAAATATTGCAAAAAATAAATTAATTCCTAGCAATACCTGAATAGCAGCAAACCACCAGCTAGCATATATTAAAGCCCAAGCTGTAGGAGTTCCATATTTGCTTTCTATAAAAGTTGCTAAACCACTAGCAAAAGCAAACAACAAAAACAAAATTATGCTTAATTTCATACTTGATATCATCTTATACATTGTTATTCCTTGTGATTGTTAAAGATAAATTTTAACTAAAAAAAATTAGCTAAATTTAAACAAAAGCAATAAATAATAATTTTTATTATTTAGATTAAATTATTATCTATTACTTTTAAAGAAATAGGAATTTAAAATTCCTATTTCAAATTCACAATCAATTCGGAGATACTGAAAAAAAGGGAAAATTAGCGTTTTTTAATTTTTAAAATTGTGCTAATGTTAAAACGCTGATTTGCCTACTAGCTAGGCAAATAAAACTAAAAAACACAATTTAGCACAATTTAGCACAATTTTCTAAAAGCATTATATCAACGCTTTTAGCTCATTTTTTATTGCGTCTATCTTTTCTTTATCTTCTATGTAGGTCGCATAGAAAGATAAAGTTGTGTTTATCTTACTATGACCTAAAGTTTTGCTAATCCAATCAATAGGAATATTTTTACTTAAACATAGAGTGGCAAAAATATGCCTAGTCCAATAAAACTTTAGTTCTCTAAACTCGCTGTCTTTTAAATAATCTTTAAACCTTTTTACTAAAGCACTACTACTTATATAACGCCTTTTTGTTTTAGCACTCGCTAAAACATAGGTTTCATTATATTTATGTTGGGTTTCTAGCATTTGTAAAGCTATTTTAACCTGTGGCAGCATATCAATCACTCTAATTCTGTTGGTTTTAGTGGTGGTTATTTTGCCACTTGAGATATTATATTTAATTGTGATTTTTTCATTCTCATAATCAATACAATCCCAAGTTAAAGCAATCAGTTCGCTATTCCTTATACCAGTGAAACATTTGACAATGATGATTTGTTTTAAAAAATCATCTTTACAATTTTTAATCAAGGTTTTAAGTTCTTCAACGCTTAAAACCTTATCGTTTATACTTACTTTTACCCTTAAATCTTTGAATTTTGTTTTCGGAAAGGCGAATGTTTTTATATCGCCTAACTCTATAGCTTCTTCACATAAAAGCCTTAGCCTATTTACAATATCTTTTTTAAATTCAGCACATAAATCTTTATCATTTAATCTTGCAATAAAATCTTTAACGCTTTTGTAATTTAAGTCTTTTAAAGTTTTAAAGTATGGCATAATGTGATTTCTAAAAATTCTTGCATTATTTTTATTGGTAATTTCTTTTTTACCAACTTGGCTACTTTTTAAAAACCTTTTTACATACTCTTCAAAACTTTCTTTTGAAAGCTTTAAATCTAACTCGTAGTCTTTTACTAGCTTAAAAATGTTTGCTTTTACATAAGCTAAATTGCTTTTATTTGCAATTAGTTTAGTGCTAAACCTAATGATTTTATTCTCTTTATTCGTATAATGAATATAGATTTTATTGTTTCTATTAACAACTTTCATTGCTTCCCCTTTTTTTAAAGATATTGAGAAACAAACAAAAGCTGTTCGCTTTCATCTGCATAGGTATTTTTCGCAAACATAATTAAGTTTTTATCACTACTGCTTAATATTTTTTCGTTTTTAAACATATCTTTAGCTTTAAAAAGTCTCGCCTTCTCGGCATCCTTTTTAAGATAATGTAAAAAATACATATAAGAATATGCTTTTATGTTGTAGCCAGCAATCTCATCACTATCAGCACAAATATTGTCTATAAACTCATCTACATAACAAACATTTTTCAAGGCTTTTTCAAGCCTTAAAATCTCTTGCTTATTAAGTCCTGCACGAATAATCGCAGTGTCTAATAAATCTACTAACTCGCTACGCATTGCTCTATCTCCCAACCTTTAGTGGTGTAGATGGCAGTGTATTTCACGCCGTTTTGGATTATTGTATTGTTAGGTGCTTTTATAAGTTCGCTTATGCTGATATTTTGTGTTTTAAGATTTGCAGCTCTTTTTTGCATTAGATAGTTTTTTGCCTTTTCAGGTAGTAGTTTTATCCACGCATAGGTTATACTCATTTCTAAAGTAGCTGTTGCTAAATCGTAGTCATTTAATGCGTTCAAAAAATTAGCAGTTTTTCTTATTTGTTCGCTGCCAATAACTAATTTCTTTTTTCCACCTTTTTTTGCATAATATTCTTTCTTGAACTCTATGTATTTCATAAATTCATTAAAATCAAACTTTGCATTTTCTTTAATTTCTTCAAAAATTGAAAAATCTAAATCTAATACTTTGAATTTAATAATATCTTTTGAATAATCTAAACTGCCAATAAATCCCTTTTCTGATAAATCTTTTAAGTATTCAATAAGCATTTTTTTACCAACGCCTAATAAAGTTACATAATAATCTAAGGTTCTAGTTTTTATTGTCTTGTATTCTAATAACGCATCTAACATCAATAGTTTTTGCGTATTGTTTAAGTTTGTAGCAAAACGAATATATTCACTTTTTTGTAGCATCATCTATCCTTATAAAAAAATAAAATCAGCTCACATAAAAAAATAAATTATGATTTCCCTTTTTGACAATAATAAGTAAAAGAACTTTTTAATTCATCTTTGATGAATTAAATTCACAAAAATCATTATAAAAAATATATCCTTAAAAAATGCTTAGGAAATAAATTTCCAAAAAAAATTTTTAATATAAACATAGCTTAAATGCTTTATAATTAATAAAATTAGCTTATTTTTAAAATCGTAAAAATGAAAATATATTTCCTTAAAAAATACTTAAAGAATGCTAAAATGCCGATGAAATAGGGCTTTGCCATTTTTTTTTTTTTTTTTTTTTTTTTTTTTTTTTTTTGAATTTAGAGAATTTGAATTTTAATAAATTCTAATAAAGAGATATTATCTAATTAAAAATTTAAATTTAAATTTATTATATTAAATTTAATTTATAAATAAAATATATTAGGGAAGCTTAAATTTTGCTTAAACGAAAGAAAAAAAATAAAAAAGGTGCGAAAAGCCTTATTTAAAGGTCGTTTCGCTCTCCTTGATTATCTGTTTTTTTAAGATGATATTGAGATTTAGCTATATTTTCGGCTGTTTTTGCTTTTTTGACATTAATGTCGGCTTGTTTTTCTTGTAACATTAGTTGCTGCATAGCTTGATTAAAGTCGGCATTTGGGTCTTGCTGGGTGTTTTGGCTCATTTGTTCTATATGCTCTTGCATAATATTTGCAACCTTTCTATAAGTTGCATTCCCACTATCGCTAAACATCATTGGCATTAGTTTATAGACTAATTGCGGGTCTATTGGTGCAATAGTCTTTAAGATTTCGCCCCAAGTTGCAAACTTAAGCTCACTTGCGTCTGTATCAGCTCTAGTAGTTAGTTGTATATCGTATCTATCAAATGAAATTGCATTATTCATTTTAGGCTTTCCGTTTTCATAGATTACTACGCCATTTTCTTGAACTGCTTCGTTAATTGTTTGATAATATATTTCGTAATTTTCTTTATCCACAAGTCTAAAAACCTGCTCCGTATCAAAATAATGCTGAATATAATCAAGCATAATTCTCGCCATATTCTTTTGTAAAGCTATTGTGCTTTGCATATAAAGTTCAAGGCTAATTACACCTGCACGATTACGCTGCATTACGGTTTCTGTGCTTACACGAGTATTTGTAAAGCCTAGCATTTCACTATTAAAACCTACTAGAAATTGTGCTGTGTTACGCTTCTCATTCACTTTTGCAGCTATCTGGCTTATTTCTTGTGCTTGATTATCCACTCTTATCTTATTACCTGACAATGCTCCATCACGCACAGGTAAAATCACATTATCCATACTAGCCCCACGCTCGAACTCTTCAGGGTCATCTACCGCACTTTTTTCATAAAAAATCTTAGTGCTATTTAGCATATTCGCCATTCTATTCTCTGCGTAGTTTATAAAGTCTAATACAGGCTTTAATGTTCTTAAAAAGCCATAAAAATTGTTTTTCTCATCTATATTAAACTTTTGCACCACATAAGGCGTTTTATTAAAGCTTAAAACATTTTTTTCACTTTTAAAAATCGTTTCATTATTCCAAAAGGTTCTGTGCCAAGCGTCGTTTTCTTTATACCAAGTCTCAACTATACGCACAAATTCACTTCCATAGCTATTGGTTATTACGCAACTAGGTGTGATTTTGCCCTTAAAAAGCTTTTTAGCTTCATCAAGGCTGATTAGTTGGATATGATGAAAATATCTGCTATCTTTTGCATTATATTCCTTGCTATAAGGGTCTATGAAAAATGTTTTAGGGTCAATGCGTTTTATGTGAAGCTCTTTGTTAGGTTCGCCCCATCTGTTTGTAGTTTTACTAGCCACGCACCATATCTTAGCGACTGCCACCCCATTCGCAAGGTCTAAAAAAAGCTTTTTGCTTTCTTTTTGCCACTCGTAATCAAATAAACTCTCTAAAATATTGCTAAGCAAAATCGCTAAGTCTTTGTTCCTTTCTTGCGTAGGCAATACCTGTATGTCTAATTGCTCTTGGTTTTTATAGCCTAGCACTTTATTTATAAGCATTGCGAATATGTTTTCGCTTTGCGGTGGTTGTCCTCTTTCTTTAAGGATTGCTAAAACTTCATCACTTAATTGATTGTTGTGATAATACTCGCAGCTTTGCTCGTATTCTTTACGCTCAGCGTATTTCATCTCTTTTGCTTCTTTAAACATTTTTTTGAGTTTATCTAGGTTCATTTTTAAGCCTTAATCTTTTTGTAAAAAGATTACCCAAAACTAAAAACTCATTTTAGTGCCATAAATCGCCCCAAAATCCAAATTCAAGTCGCCCCATTTAAAAATATTTTTTTTGTTTTTATGATTGCTTGGCTTTAAAACAAATTGGCTAATTTTTAAAAGAATTGATTATTTGCATAGCTAGGGGTAATTGTTACGATGGGCAAGATAGCCCCCTATGATTTTACGATTTTTCACTTCTAGGCAATGAGTATTAGTGAGCGTGTTTTGAGTTGTTTTTGTTTAAAAATTTTCGTTTTTGATTTTCTGAATTTGAGCTAAAAATTAGTATAAAAATGTTTATTTGCTTATGTAGTCGTAGTTTTAGCAATATTAAAAAAATTATTGTGTTATAAATTGTGCTAAATTGTGCTAAAAAATCTAAAAAAATAATTTTTGTAAAGATTAAAGTTTTCAATACAAAACATAAATCCATCAAAAAAAAGCAAAAATATTTTTTAGAAAAATTAGAATTTTTAAAAAAATCCTAAAGAATTGTCTAAAAACCTAGCACAAATCGGCGAAAACACTTATTTTTAAAGTTAAAAACCATAAAAAAATAAAAATTTTCCTTTCGGTGGGGGGGGGCGGCGAATTTTAAAAGTGTAAAAAAATCTGATGTGGCGAGTTTATAAAATATGCTTTTAAATTAACAAAAACATATCTAAAATCGTTTTAAATATAAAATTAGTATCTTAGTATGTTTTAGTAAAGTTTTTTGATTTTAAGCGTAATTTTGAAAGATTTAAATCATCCAATTGCTTATAAAAGCTTTCACTCTTATAAGCATTAAAACCGCACCGCAGTTTTTTTGGATTGATTTTGCCTTAAGCTAAAGCTAAGCAGTGCAAGTTTATAATGCTTTTAGGTTTTTTTGAATTGTGCTTTACTTAGAAACTTTTTAAAGTTTTAAGTAAAGCGATTACAAAAATTAAAAATAATTTTAAATCATCTTTAACTCTTAAGCTTTAGCAAAAGACACAAGTATTTTACCAATTTTTCCTTAAAATAAATTTAAATTCTTTATAAAATTAATTGTTTATTAACTTTAGTATGGTATGTGATTTTTTTAAGTGGGGTGGCGAATTTAAATTCTTAAAAAAATAAAGAATTTAAATTCAGAATTAAATCTATTCTTTATTAAATAATTTAGCTAATTTGATTACTTCATCTTTTACACTATCAAAACTTTTTGCCTTCTCATAGTTATCAAACCAGCTCTCAAGCCAAGAAGGCGGCGTGTGATTTTCTCTAGTCCAATTTTGCACGGTTGCGTAAGGAGTGTTTATAAGTTTTGCAAAGTCAGTAAGACTTAATTTCAAATCTTTTAGCTTTTGTTGAAAATCTTCTTTTGTCATTTTTTTTTCCTTTTTTTGATATATGATGATAGTTTAATATATATATGTTAATAAAACATAAAAAATATAAAAAATATTTAAAAACAACATTTATTTAAATTTAATTTAAGAATATTATGTTACATTTCGCTTAATATGTTTTTAAAACGAAAAAAAATAATAAAGAATGTTTTTTAAACATATATATACTAACGAAAGGAGACTAACCAAATGCCATAAAAAACAAAAAAAGATTTTAAAACGGATAAAAAACAAGTTGCTTTTTAAAAAGCCAAAAAACCAAAAAAAATTAAAAGGATAAAAAATGATAGATTTAAATATAAATTTAGAAGACTTCTTAAACGAAGTTGCAAGGGTTATAGTTAGCGAGTTAAAAGATAAGGATTTCTATAATTTAAGTTTAGAAGCACAAATGCTCTTAATTGCTTATAAGCAAGATAATTTCAGTGCTTATGATTTCCAAGAAAAGCACAAACTTTTGCTAAAACACATATTATTTAGAGAACAAATTTCAGAAGATGAGTTCGTAAAGCTTTACGATGATGAAATGTTTTTAGAAGAGATAAGCACTCTTTCTAAAAACACCAACCTAAAAGAGATTTTAACATCTCATTGCAAAAGGCTTTTTGCTTAAGAGCCTTTTAGCCCTTGTTACGAGCAAGGGCTTTTATTTTAAGCAAAAATTATAAATAAAAGGATAAAAAATGAAAAGATTTAACATAAAAGCTTACGCAAAAGCATTTGAAGAGTTTAAAGAATTAGAAATTATTTCAGCAGGTGCTTATCCGAAAGGACATTCAATAAAAAGAATTGTTACAATTGCAGATACAAAAAGCAGCAGGTTTTTAGGCGAAAGCATAGAACTTAGCTTAACAATATATAACGAGACAATAAAAGCTGATATTAGACTTAAATCACCGACAATAGAGCAAGAAGAATATTTAAGCGATAAAGTAGACTTTATCAGCGAAGGCGGATTTAATGATGATATTAGAAAGACATATCATCTTAAAGAAAGGTTTAGAGAACACGAAGAAGCCATAAGTGCTTTAAAAGATTTTTGCAAACTTTATTATAAGGATGCAATATGAATTATTTAGCATTCTTAGAATTAATTAAAAGCGATGAGTTCTTAGCTAAACTCATCACTCATAAAAACCAAACAAAAACGCAAAATCAAGCGTTTAGCAAATACAATTATATTATTTTTTAAAGGAGTTAAAATGAAATTAGAAGAATTAAAAAAGATTTGTGAGCTTAGATTTAAAGATGATAAGTTTATAAATCATAATGATATTTATGAATTATTAAAACCTTTTGCAAGACGCTATCACAATGATAGCACAGGAGATATCGTTTCAGAAGATAAAATTTTGTTTATTCAGGATAGATGGGGTGGCACTTATAAAAAGCCTATTTTTCTAGACAGAGTAGCATTAGAATGCGAAGTTTTAAAAGAAAGCTATGGAAAATCAGGACAACATACTTTTACGCTAAAAAATATAAACACAAATGAAATTTTTTTAATAAAAGGAAGAAATCTGTATAAATATGTAGTTCTTACTAAAAATAGAGATAATCTAAAAAGAGCTAAATTACTAGATGAAAAGCACTTTCGTGGAAAAAAAGCAAGAGTTAAAAATAAAACCAATTTTTAAAAGGAGTGTGATTTTTAATCACATTGTCCTTTTTACTTATACTTTTTCAAATGATTTCACAATCAAAGTTATGAAACTAACATTTACCTAAAACGCATTTATTATAATGCTTTTTTGTTTCAAATCGGTTGTGAAACTATATTTTTTCTTAATTAGATTTTATATTTAAAAATTAAATATTCAATTCTTTTCTTATCTCATCTACTTTTTGCATAGCGTCTTTATATAAAAAATCGGCTGAAAACCAACCTAAATTGTAATTATAATAATTATTATCTTTAGTATAATTAAAAATAAAAGCCTTGCATTTTTTAGAAACTTTTACTATTAAATACTCATTTATTCTAAACTTGAAAATCTTATCAGTATATTTTAGCCTATAAATAATCTTATCAATTTTAAGGAATTTTGTTCTTCTTAAAGTCCTACTAAAAACTTGATTTTTAGATTTATTAGGAGTAATATTGATAATTTTAGCAAAATCAATTTTATGGTTTTTTAAAATACTTGCTTTAATTTCTAAAGCTTTAATAAAAGCATCTTTTATCGTAAAATCTTGATAATTAAATTCATTTATTTTCTCAAAATATACCTTATTTTGATAACTCATTTTAAAATCAAACGCTTTAACATTTCGCTCAAATCTAATATATAAATTATCTTTTATTTTAAAGGTTTTTTTTCTAATATTTTCATCTAATTTAAAATCATTTATAAAATCATCGGTAATTTTAATATTTTTCAAGTTTCAAACCTTTTTTATTTTTATATTAATAAAATAGGGTTAAAATAAAAACTAGCATTTATTTTTTTTAATCTTGTAGGTGAACTGCAGATTTCAAACTTAGATAGAATTAGTGCAATAAATGCTACGCTAGTTGCACTATCACTGCAACCAGCGTTTTTTTTACATAAAATCACTCACTTAAATTATCTTCTTTAGCGATATTTAAAAGCTCATCTTTACTTTTATTTATTAAATCGTTTTTTAAAGCTTAATCTCTTCTTTTATTTCTTCTTTTATAGGCTCATTACTTGGTTGCTCTTTAGCTGCTTTTACTTTTCTTTCAATATCAGCTTTAAGCTCTGCGATTTCATTATTTAGCTTTATGATTTTTTCATCATCATTAAATACTTGCACTTTATATTCTTTTGCTTCGTTGATTTTTTTAAGTGCATTGTATTTTATCTCGCCTTGTTCTTTTACTATATCATCAAACTTAGCAAAACTATTTTTTAATCTTTGCAGTATATTTGTATTATCATCTAAACTAAACTCTTTTACTAAATCAAATCTTGTATCAACTCCATCAATTCTATCATATATAAAAAGCTCATATTTATTAAAGCTTTTTCTTTGATAATTCACATAAACTCCATCATAACTTAACAAAAAATCGTGTGAGTGCTGATTAGCCCTTAAACGCTCTTTTATAAGCTTATTTGTATCAGTATTTTTAGGATATTCTTTACCACCAATTACTACATTCTCGCTTTCTTTTATATCAAGGCTTTTTATTAGCTTTTGCGTTTTATTTGCTTTGCTAAAAAGTGCTTGATTTTTACTTAACATTTGCTCGTTATTAGTGTTTGCAGCTTCAATTGCAGCTTTACTTTCTACTAATTTAGCTCTTTGTTTCATTAGCTCGTGCATTTTAGTTGCTAATTCATTACCATTTGCCAAATTTGACATTGTTTCAAATGGTATATCTCCTACAAAATTTTCAGCACTATTTAAATTGCTATCTTTGGCAAAAAAGGTTCTTGATATATTTTGTTTATGCTTTAATATATCATAAACTTTAGCATCAAAACTCTCTTCTAAAACATAGTTATAACTTTTTACACTAAAATTATCATATATCTTATTTAGCTCATTTCCTTGCCTTTCAGCACGACCAAGTGCTTGCATATAATCAGCTGCGTTCCACGGAGCGTCTATATTGTGTAATGCTACTATGCGTTTTTGCACATTCACTCCAGCTCCAAGTTTTTGCCTTGAACCTATTAAAACTCTAACTTCGCCATCTTGCATTTTTTGTAAAGCTTTTGCTATTTCTTCATTTCTTTTATTCTCGTTTGTGATTTTGTCAAAATCTCTAATATTTACGATTTCGCTTTCTTTAAACTTACCACTTTTTATTAATTTTTCTCTTATCTCATCTTGCATAGCATTTGATTTGTCTAAAAACACAATTTGAGTTCCTTTATCTTTTTCCCAATCCTTAGCCGTATTGATTATATTTTTTACTGCAGTATTTATTTTACTATTTTCATCATCTAAACTACCACCATTTAAACGAATATCAATGCTATCATTCATTCTTGCGGCGTTTAATTCTCCATTTGCTGCAAGTTTTCTAGAATATATTTTATCACTTGAAAAAGTGCCTTCATATTTTTCGCTTAGTCTATTTTCATCATACATTTTTTTATAGTGTTCAAGTCCTGCTAATGCGTGATTATTACTATTATTTAAATCATCATAAAACTTAGCATATAATCTATTTCTAGCTTTATGCTCATCTGTTGGTTTAATAGCCACTTCAATATGCTCTATCTTAGGTGCAAGGCTTCTTAGTTTTTCGTGTGCTATTAAATCTCCATTCTTAGCACGGATTTCCCAAATTTCTTTAAGCTCTTTATTACTCATATAATCCATCACGCTAAAAAGCATATTTTTAAGAGTTTTAATATTTACAATATCAGTTATTCTAGTAGCTTCTACTAGCTCGTTTTTTGCATTAGGCTCTAGCACTGCTTCAATTTTTGCGTGTGCGTTTATAAAATCATCAAGTGAGTGTATGTTATACGCTTTTAATTCATCAGGTTTTAGCATTCTCATATATGAATATAGCTCTGTTATGCTATTACTTAGCGGTGTTCCTGTCGCAAAAACAATTCTTTTATCATTATCTCTTAAAAAGCTAGTTTTTATATACATATCGTAAGCTATTTCACTTGCGTCGTTTGCACCAAGTCCTTTTAAGTTTTTAAAACTTGAATAAAAGCTCATATTCTTAAACTTATGTGCTTCATCTACAAATAAAGCGTCAATTCCTAAGTCGTCAAAAAACACATTATCTTTTTCTTTATTTGCAATTTCAAGTCTATTTTTTAACTTGTTTTGGGCGTTTTCTAGTCTTGTTGTTAGATTTTTAATGTTTATATTATCATTATCTTTTGCTTTAATTCTTTTTATCGTGCTTTCTAGCTCATCTATTTCGCTTTTAATAAAATTAGCTTCATATTCAGTATTTATTTTTATATTTTTAAAATTATCGTGGCTTATGATACATACATCAAAATCATTGTATTTCATCATATTAAGAGTTTTTAAACGATTTGCTTTATCAAACTTATCTATCATTAAGATTTTGCTATTTGGATATAAGAATTTAAACTCATTAGCAAATTGACCTACAACCGCCTTTGGCGTTATTATCATACTTCTATTTGCTTTGCCAACTTCTTTAAGTTTCATTACGCTACTTGCAATACTCATAGTTTTACCAAGTCCCATTTCGTGAGCTATAAAAGTTGCTTTATTATCAAGAACCCTTGCCACTGCACTTTTTTGATGGTCGTAAAGACTAATATCAGCATTCATTCCTGCAACGCTAATATGTGAGTTTTCATAAGATTTGTTTATCTTTGCATTTAGCTTATATACACTTTCTTCAATTTCATTTGCATAATTACTTCTTACATAATTATCAAATTTAAGCTTAATATCGTTTATAATGCCTTTTAAAGCTTGTGTGCCTTTATCACTAATTACTAGCTTTTTGTCTATATATTTTTGAGCTACGATTTGCTTATTATTTAAAATAATATCAGCAAAATCGCTAATATCATAAGTTTTATATAAATCATCTACTACTAACTTATGCTCTCCAAGTTCGCTAAAAATAATATCTATTTTACTCGTGTTTGGCTCTTTAATAATATCTTTTATATTAGCTTTATAAGTATCACTAAAAAAGTCTTTTATATATTTTTCTTTTATGATATTTGAACTCATAGAAAAGCTAATATCATCTATTTTAATCCTTTCGGGCAAGGCGTTTTCTAGTTTTTCAAGTGTTTTTAATTGATATTCATCTAAGTTTTTTGCATTTTTAAATTCTGCTATTTTTTCTAATAAATCTCCACTTAAAAGCTCATTTGTATCTACTAATTCGCCATTATGATTTTTAAGCACCAATTCTTTATCTAAAAGCTCTTTTTCAATCTCTCTAACACTAAATTTATTATCTAGCAACTCGCTTAAGCTTTGAGAATTAAATGCGTAGTTTTTGTTTTGATTATAATAGAATGCGTCAGTTATGCTTTTAGGCTTACTTTCAACTTTTACAGGATTAAACACCCTTTTATTAAAAATATCATTTTTATAGTATTTTTTAGTTTTTTCATCGTATCTAATTAATGCTTTTAGCTCATAAGCATAAGCGTCGTTTTCAAGTCCGTATTTTAAAGCGTGTGAATTAAATATATTATCATTTTTTAGCTTTTTTGCTAAGGTATCATAATCACTATTTAGTTTGGTTCTAAGTAGATTTATAGTATCTAATTTAGCGTCGCTTAACTCTGCTTCTCTTAAGCTATTTAATGTGGTTCTTAGGGCTTTTATATTAGGATATAGTTCAATGAATTTTTTATAAGCACTTGCTCTTGTTTTATCAAGTTCATTTAAATTTATTTCGCTATCGTTAAAATATACTTTATTATCTTTTACATAAACTTCGCCAGCTCTTATTTCATCAGCGTTTTTATTGTAATATTCTCTAGCTTTTAGTAGTGGTTGGTCTAATTCTTTGTTAATTATTGGATTTTTTTCGTATTCATAGATTTTAATACTATCTATATTAATCCTTATATCATCATTTGCGTGAGCTTTTTCTAATGCTCCACCACTAAAAATATCTTCTAATTTACCATATTGATTTGTTTTTTGGCTCTTACTTGCACCTAGTAAGTTTTGTGGATATTTTTCATAAAAATTATTTAGCATTACATCTATGTTTTGCCCTGTGCCTTTGCGTAAAAAGATAATATCAGTATTAATATCTGTATCTTTAAACGCCTTATTAGGCACTTTTATCATCGTAATAAAATCAGCGTTTTTATGAAGAAATTCTTTCATAGCATTATCCATATTATCAATAAAACTATGAGTTATTATCATACCTAAAACGCCGTTTTCATTTAAATCATCTATCATTTTTTTAGTAAATGCGTTGTGTATATTTAGCTCTTCATTTTTATAAAAAGTTTTTATATTGCCATAAGGTGGATTTGCTAAGATGAAATTAGCCTTAGCACTTGTTTTTATATAATCATCATTTATTAATTTTGATGATGGATAAAGCTGCTTTGTAAATCTTGCAATAACAGGATTTAGCTCAACTAAATTAAAGTTATATTCGTTTTTGTTTCTAACGAATGCACCAAGCCCAACGCTAGGCTCAAGGATTAAATCTCCTTTATTTAAGCCTAGCTTTTTCATTATCTCATACATATTATTTACAATTGCAGTAGGGGTAAAATATGCGTCTAGCGTAGCTCTTTTTAATTGCTCTATCTCGCTATCATCTAAAAACTCTTTTAATTCTTTTAGATATTTACTATCTTTGCTAAACACTTTTTGTGCGTCTTTACCAAATCCACTAAAAGAAGCTAGTAATCTTTGTTCTTCTTCATTAGCAATTCTTTCTGTGTTCTCAAGCTCTTTTAATAACTTTAAGCTTTGTATATTTGTATTAATATTTGCTTTATCAATTGTTCCTGCATAATTTTTAGTAGCTTCGCTTAAAGCCCTTTGCTCTTTTGCTTCTTTTATGCTCTCATTTAATACTTTTTCATCACTTAAATCTTTAGCTACCTTTTGCTTAGCTTTTTTAGTAGCTAAATGATTAATCGTTTCTTTTTTTTCTAGCTCAACACCTGTGATAATATTCTCTTCGCTTCTTGCATATTGTTGTCGTATTCTGCTATCTCGTTCAAATCTATTAGTATCAGCAATCGCTCTAAATCGCTCATTACCATTCTCCTGTAATTCTCCTGCTTTTGTGTGTGTTGCGGTGGGTAAATTTCTTGTGTTATCACTTGCCAATTCTGTGTTATCGTATCTAGTATTATCCATAGTTTTTTCTGCATTAAGGCTATTAGCATTTCGTTGCTCTGATAATCCAGCCAAGTCGGCATCAGATGATTGCTTAGATACTTTATCTGCCAATCGTTCATCTTGATTTTCTCGTATTCTAGTATCTGTCTTAGTAAGCTCTCTTCTTCTATCCCCGCCAAATTCACTTCTAAACTCTGTTGCTCTTCCTTCGTTAAGGACATTATAGCTTCCCTTAATGCCATTATCTTGCGATAATTCGTTAAATTCACCAATTCTGTTGAATGTAGCACCTTTTGAATTTGTTCTATCATCTAAATAACTCCTTTTATAAAATTCTTCTTCATTATCATTTATTTTATTTATATATTTCTTAAAATCCATTTTAAATATTTCATTATCAGCTCCTAAGCTGCCTAATTCATCAAATGGTCTTAAAGTCATTTTATTAGCTTCTTCTTTAGTAAATCCCACATCCATCAAATCAGCTTTGCCTGAATTAGGTGTAACATTATCTAAATCTATTTCACGCTCTTTTACTTTTCTTGGTGTTCCTTTTTCGCTCTCTTTTATGATTTCATCTTTGATATCCACCATTTTTTGAGTATCATCTACCATCTCTTTTAAAATACTTGCATAGGCTAATTTGCTATCTTTTGCCAAGTTATAGCTCATTTTTAGGTAGTCGTTAAAATCATTTATATTTTTAGATTGTTTAATGCCTTGCAGGATATGATATTGAAACGACGCTTTTTTACCACTATCAGTCCAAAACATATATTTTTTTAAGCTCTGCATAAAAAGATTTGAAAGCATTGTAAAAAATCTTGTTATTACATTTTGGCTAATACCTTGTGATAATTGCTCGGTAGCATCTTTACCAATAGCTTTTAAAATTTTTATATCATTTGCAAAAAACTTAGAATATGTATCAATTAACTCCACCATATCTTTGCTAGTTTGCGATAAAAAGTTATATCCTTTTAAGCCATCTGCGATTTTACCATAATCATAACTTACAATTTCGCTTAATCTTTGTGTATGGATTTTCTTATTAATATTTCTTTCTATTATAGAAAACTCTATTTTTGCCCTTTCACTATCGCTTAGTTTTGATATAAACCTATGGAAATAATTTTCGCCTGTTTCATTTCTAATATCATCTTTTAATAATTTTTCATAAGCATTTAAAAAGGCGTTATTATCTAACAATCTTTTATCTAAAGTTTCTTGTAAGCCTATCGTATCATCTAATAAAACTGATTTATAGAAGTGATAATCATCATTTACGGCTCTAAATTCTTTTGCTAATTCTTTATGTCCGTTCTTTTCAAGCTTTTCTAAATAATCATATATTTTACTATCTAAAATATCTTTTAAAGCTTTATAATCTTTCTTTAAAGCACCTTTATTTGTATTTGAATAGTAATAACTATAAAGCTCTTTTCTAATTTCTATTAGTTCATTAGCATTAAAGCTTTTTAGATTATGCTTATCATCAAAAACGATATTTTCAAATCCCCTAAAAAACTTTTCTCTTTTTTGTCTACTTGTTAAATGTGCGATATTTGTATCGCTTTCTAAAAAATTATTTAATAGCTTTGAAAATTCTTTAATATCTACTTTATGATTTTCATTTTTGTCAATTTTCTTTATTTTTTCATAGATATTTGCATAGTTATTTTTAATCTCATCAATATTTTTAAATATGATTTTGCTTATTTCTTCTTCACTTACATTATCTTTTATTTGTCCCATAAAATTATGAAAAGCTCTTGTATGAATTCCTATTATGTTTTTTTCTAAAAGTGGTGCGTAGCTTATGTTTTTCTGCACTGCTTCTATTAAGTTATCTGCACCTTGTTCGCTAACTAATGCCTTTAATAGCATTTCTTTTTGTGATTTTGTAATCTCTTCTTGAGCGAAACGATTAGCTATTACTCCTACTACTTTATCTGCAAATTTTTCTCTTACTTCGTGATTATGTTTTATTTCACTTAAATCAGCAAATTTATATTTTTCATTTGCATTAAGTAATACTTCATATACATCATCTTCTATTTGCAAACCTTTAGTGTAATTTTCTGCTGCTCCAATACCTTGACCACCTATAAATTTACTCGCTCGTTTTTTTGCATTAGTAGGTATTATTTTACCTATGGTCATATTAAAACCTTTTGAAATTAGTTTTGGTGTATTTAATACTCCTAAAGCACCTATATCAGCAACCGCAGAAAAAGCGGCTGCTTCTTTTGCTTTTTTTAATGCTTCATCCCAATTGCCATCTACACCTAATTCGTTGACATTTTTATAATAATCAACTATAGAACCACCACTAGCAGCTAAAGCAGCCGCTGTGATTGAACCTGCTAATTCTGTAGCTAAAGTTGCTCCAAGTCTTGCTCCTAAAGTATTTTTAGCAATAATTCCGCCACCTAAGGCACCTGCAGCAGTTAGAGTTGTTTCAAATGGTGCAGCTTTTAAATCAGACCATATACTATTGCTATCTCCAAGAAATATCTTTTTACCTGTAATATTATCAATCGCATAATAATTTTTACCATCTTGAGTAATTTGGCTATTATAGTTTTTGTTAAAATATGAATTAACTTGAGCTTTTACTACAGCAGTCTTGTCTAACAATTCAGCTTTATCATTATTATCTCCTATTGCTGCTTTTATAATATCTGAATAATCAGTATATAAATGATTAGCCTTTGCTGCTATATCATTAAACTTATTATTGACTTCATTTAACGCTAACATTCTATCTAATATAAAATTATCAAGGGGCTTGATTTTTTCTTGTTTTAGGGCTTGATTTTCAATGTAATTAAAATAAGCTTCTGAATTAAAATCATTTTTATCTATTTTATAATGAGCAAATAAGCCATCATCTTCTAAATCTTGCATACCTTGATTTGTAAAATCATTTATTTGTTTTACTACATTATTTGCATATGTAACAACATCTTCTCCTTTGTTAAATTGTCTATAATTTTTAACTAATTTATTTATGAAACTATCGCTTTTTATTTTAGTATTTTGCTTAATCTCATTAGTATAAAAATCAAATTCTTCTCTTTCTTTTTTAGTTATATCATTAATATAACCTGTAATATCACTTTTATTATCTTTTGCTATCTCATTTAAAGTTTTCATTTCATTTATATTATTAGATATCTTAGTTTTATCATTAAATGCTTGTCCTACTTGTTGCATAGGCGTTTGCGTAGGCGTTTGTGTTGGCTCTTGTGTAGGTGTTTGCGTAGGCGTTTGATTAGGTGTTTGTAAAAACTCATTATCGCTTGTATTTATATCAGCGATTATGCTCTCTACTTGTTTTGTAGCAATATTGTCAATCGCTTTACTTTTTGCTTTTGCTTTTTCATCTATTAAACTTTTAAACTCTTTATCTTCATTATATAATTTTTGAAATTCTTCATAAGTCATCAAAACTCCTTTTAATTAAATTAAAAAGAGTTTAGCGTTTTGTAAAATCTCATTTTAGTGCTATAAATTATACTTTAAAGCTTCTTTGATACTTAATGCGATTTCTTTTATGAGTGGCACTACGACACTATTACCTGCTGCTATGTAAAGTTGTGTTTTAGATATATCCTTTGGATAAATAAAATTATCAGGATAGCCTTGCAGTTTAAAGCATTCTTTAGGAGTTAATACTCTAATCCTATCATCACTTGTTTTTATAAAAGGTGTTCTACCACCACCCTTGCCCATACTTGCAAGTAAGCAAGGACATACATTATCTTTATTTGTTCTAGCTTGTTTGAATGCAATAGTATATATTTTATATTTTTCTATATCTTTTACTAATTCATATCTAGTAAAACTCTCTTTTATATAATATTTCTCATCTAATAAAGCATTAAAATCTACGAAATCTTTAATGCTTTTAGTTAAAGGCACTTTTTTTAAAGGTTTGTATCTTTCATAAGCTCTTTTATCTTTAAATCCGATTATAAATATTCTCTCACGATTTTGCGGGATATTTGCATATTCCTTTGCATTATAAATATTTATATGTAAGTAATATCCTAAATCCTTAAGAGTATTTTTAATAATATTTAGCGTTTTACCCTTATCGTGATTTACAAGTCCTTTTACATTTTCAAGCATAAAGGCTTTTGGATTTTTAAGCTTTATCATTCTTGCAAGTTCAAAAAAGCAATTACCATTAACTTTGTCATTAAATCCAAGCTTAAGACCAGCAAGGCTAAAGCTTTGACAAGGAAAACCACCCACTATTACATCACAATTAGGCACATTATCTACATCTTTTATATCTTTAATATCTACTTTGTGTTTGAAGTTTGCTTCGTATATTTTAGCTGCTAGTGGATTTATCTCATTTGCATAAATTATATTAAATCCAGCTTGGCTAAATCCAAGTTCAATCCCACCACTACCTGCAAAAAATCCCGCAACTTTTAGCATTTGTCTATCCTTTTTATTTTCAAGATAGCGTAAAGCTAAAAGTCGTTTTAGTGCCGTAAAGTGGTTATTTCCAAAACGGAAAATACCATAAAAATATTATTTAAAATGTTTTTAATAAAAATTAATTTATAATATGATTTGCTTTTTGCCTTAGGCTTGTTAGGGTGGAAAGGTGGTAATATGGGAGAAACAATTATTTTAATCGTTTTAATCATAGCTTTACTTAGAACCTTAAAAAAGTTCTAAGTAAAACACTTTTTTAATTCTCTAATCAAATTATAGTGAAGCACGGCTTAGCCTAAGCTTAAAGCAATTCACCTAACCCTAGCAAATTAGCCGTGTTTTGCTAGGGTTTATAAATAGTATAACAATAAGAATAATCTATAATTAAAATTGTTTTTTTTATGTTTTTTCATTTATTCTGTCCTTTCTTATATTTAATATAACTAAAAGTTAAAAGTCGTTTTATGCTATAAATATAAATATTAAAATATTTTTTAGTTTATTTTATTTATAATGTGTTAAAAAGGATTTTTTTGGCAGATTTTATAATAGGGCTTGTTGGAATTGGATTTGTATTGGCAATAGCTGCTCTTGCTTCAGGTTTAATGAAAATTGCTATACCAATTTTAACTGCTATCGGTGGGGTTATTATTGGATTTGCTGTGTTGCGTTGGTTTTTAAATTTTTTATTTTCAGATAAAAGAGAAAAAGAAAAAACCATTGCGATATGTAAAGAGATATTGAGCGATATAACAGAAGATATGGTAGGTGATAATAAAAATTGCGATTTAGGAAAGCTATTAGAAGAAAATAATAAACGCAATGAAGAAGATTTGCAAACCAATACAATGGATAATCACTATGAAATATTGGGTATTGATTATAATGCCAACCTAGATGAGATTGTAAATGCTTATGAAAATAAAAAAGCTCTCTTGATTGAAGATTATGGCACAGCTACTAACAAAAAAGGCAAAAGATTGTTTAAAGCCTACGCAACTCTTAGTGATGAAACAAGTAGAGCAAAATACGATGAAGAGTATAAGCAGTTTTTACATCGGCATAGCAAGGTATATTCAAAATTAGTCCCTATGTTTAAGAAAAATGAAGATTTATATAAAACGACAAATGATTATGAATACGAGAAGTTAAACAAGCCAAAATACTTAGGTAGACCAAAAAGAATTAGTGAAATTACTAAGAAAGTAGATTATAGGTGATTTCTTGTATAATAATTTATGTTTTTTTTAATTTTTAATATATTTAAAAAGGATTTTAATGGCTGAATTCATAGGCAGTTTAATTGGACTATGCGTAATGTTAGCATTTGCTTCTGGTGCAATGTGGTTATTAGTGCATATTGCCCCTTTTTTAATAGGCATAGGTGCAATTGTTATAATTTTATTTTTAATTATTGGTTTTATTGGTTTTCTTTTTTCTGATGAATCTAGCGAAAAAGATAAACAAAAATCCATAGCTTCAAATGATAGCTTGAATGTTAATAGTAAAAAAGAACAAGATACCGAAACTATAATGCTAGATTATTATAAAATCTTAGGTGTTAGTAGGGCAGCTAGTTTAGATGAAATCATAAATGCTTATGAAGATAAAAAAGAAGAATTAATTAACGAATATGGCACAGCACTTAATAAAAAAGGTGAACTTTATCTTAAAGTTTATTCAATTCTTAGTGATGAAACAAGTAGAACAAAATACGATGAAGAGTGTAAATTATGTCTACATCAACATAGTGGAATTTATAATAATCTAGTTCCTATGATGAAAAAGAATGAAAATCTTTACAATAAAACTAATTCAGAAGAGCAGTTAATAGAAGATAAACATACAAAAGATAGCAATTTAAGTTATAATCAATGGGATTGGAAAAGAGCTTTAATAATAGCCTTAATATTAGGCTTGGCTCCTATATTATTAAAGTTTTTCCTGTCTTAGTTTTATGCAAATGGGCTTCTTTTAGCTAATTCTAGCGTAGGATTTGTAGGATTTTTATTACTGCTTGTAGTTTCGGTATATTGTTTTAAAACCAAATTTATCTCATTATCTTCGCTATTGAAATCATCTCTAACCTTTTTATTAAAACCACCGACATTAGATACTAGATTTTTAACATCATTGCCATAACTATCTCCTATATTTAAAGCTTGTCCTATGATATAATCATCAAGTGAGCTAAGACTTTGCCTAAAAGCGTTTAAGTTGTTTGCAAAAGTTGTTGGGTCATCAACTAATTTAGTTAAATTCTGATATTCTTTAGATAATGTTTTGCCTTTTTCTGCACTTAATCTTGCTTTTATTTGTGTCATTACGGATTCTAATTCTTTCATATCAAAAGTAGAGCCAACCATATTAGCAGCTACGCTATAAATCTTATTATTTATACCAAACCATCCTACCTTATCACTTAAATAAGCTGCTTTATTAATTAGGTTTTTTACTTCTTTTAAATTCTCTAAGTTCGTAAAAGCGTCTTTTGCTATTTCTTTACTTGTTTTAGTTTCAAGAATTTTATATATATCAGATAAATCTGATTTGTATATTGTATTTTGATAGTTCATTAAGGTATTATTTTTATTTTCTAGGTCTTTTTTTGCACCATCTAATTCTTGTATTTGTTTTGCTTTTTCTTCATCGCTAATTAAATGATTATTTCTTATAGAACTGATTTGATTTTTAATATTAGTTATATCTTTATTATTTTTGTTAATTTCTTCTTTTAATAGTTTTTCTTTGTTAAGGTTGTTAAATATTTCGTTCGTATCTATTCCACTTGTTGCATTTGCACCATTGCCACCTTTACTATAAGGACTAAACCCTTGTGTTATAATGCTATTTGTTTGTGCGGTTTGTGGCAAATATTTTGCAAAATTTATTTTCTTTCTATGAATTTCACTTAATTTATTAACTCTTTGACTATCGTTTAATAGTGGATTATTGAGTGTATAATTATACTCATCATCAAGGTTTTTTACATAACCATTCTTTAAATCATCTCCTTTTAAGTTAGGAAACTTGAGTGAAAACTCATTAAAATCACTCATTACTTTTTTAGCTTCTTCTTGTTCTTTGTAGGCTTGGTCTTTAAAAAACATATTTTGCTTACGCTCATTTATAATTGAATAGGTATTGCTTAAGTTTACTTTGTGATTTTCCTTTTGCATTTTAAATATTTCAGGTTGTGTTTTTGTAGCGAATTGATTTTGCTTTAGAGTTTCCATATCGTTTGCGGTTTTTATTTGCTCTTGTGCGATTTTATTATTTTTAGTTTGTCTAGCTATATCTAAATCAATTGCACCTTTTTGCACTTGATTTTCTAGGTTCTCTGTTCCTAGCTTAATCGCTCTAATCCTATCATCTTGAGTAGCTCTTTCATAGCCTAATCTCAAGTCACTTAAATCTATTTCATTTTGGCTTAGTCTAGTTCTAATGTAATTATTATACATTTCTTTAAAGCCATCTCCAACTGCTTGCCATTCATTTTTATCAGGCTTTGCCATATTTAGCAAATTACTATCTACATATTGTCCCATTTTATCTCCTTTAACTTAAACATACGATTTCATCTTCAAGTTCGCTAGTAATTTCTAGCGTTGCTACCATTTGCTCTTGTTTTAGCTCATACTCATATTTTTTGCATAAATCATAAAGATTATCGTAAAACTCCCCTGTAGTCTTTGTAGAGTTCCATACTCCTGTATAATCCTTATCCACCACGCCAAGCAGTATGCAGCCAAGCGTATCTTTTAGCGTATTTCCGATATGGATTAAGATATATCTATCTTTATCTACATTTACATTGCTTACTCTAATTAATAAATTATTTGGATATTTCTTACTTCCGTTTTTCTTACTTGGGCTATAATGCAAATCGCATTCATACACTCCAATTGTAATTGCCATATCACAACCTGCTTTAGTGCCTACGATTAATTCTTCTAAACTATTACATTTATATATGAGTTTATCATCATCATACAAGCTAAACGCACCAAATCTTCCGTGTGAATTTAGCTTGTATCTATGTAGCTTAATTTTTATCATTCTTGCTCCTTTGCTTTAGTCTAGCAAAAGAGCAAATTTCATTTTAGTGCTATAATTTTTTTATCTATTTCATTTAATTTATCATCTAGTTTATCAAGTCTTACTTTTACACCTACGCAAGTATCTTTTACATATTCTATCAAGTGCTTATTTACTTCATTGTTTTGTTTTAATTCTGTATCAATACTGCCTAAAAGTTCTATATTTTTAGCGTTATTTGCATTACTTTCTATGATTTTTTGATTTATCTTATCTGTTAAATTATATAAAGCATTTGATGATTTTACCAGCTCATCTGTAGTTGATTTTGAAAATCTATAATGTTGATATTCACGATATACAATCCAAACAAACATAATTCCTATAATGCCTAAGTCTTCAAAAGCTTTAGCGGTTTTTACTACTATTCCTATCGCTTCAGTTTCCATATTCTCTCCTAATTAAATCAAGCTTATATTTACAATCTAAATAGCCATCGTTTAAATCTATTAAAAACAATGCTAAATCACTATTTTTACTCATTTTATAATTTGAGTAATCTATACTTTTACACTCTAACAAATTACTTGCTAGGCGTTGTTTTACATACACTATTTGCGTTTGTTTGCTGCAAGCTGCAAAAAACATCAACGAAATAATCGCTAAGCTTATCTTTACTTTTTTCATTATTTAATGCCTTTTTTACTTGAATATTTTTTATATTTTCTTGCTTTATTTCTTGTGCTTTTAATTCTTTATTTAGGCTCTCTATTTTCCTAATTTCTTGATTTAAATTCTCTATCGTTTTTATATGTTCTTGTTTCGCCTTTAGCTCTTCATTTAGCCTTATTTTTATGTGCTTATTCTCGTGATTTAGATACAATAAACATAGCAATAAAACACCGATTATTATTAGCTCTTTATTTATACTTAACATAATGATATGCCCTACAAAATATATAAAAAATCTTAGCTTTAAACTTATTTACATTAAGCTTTCTAAGGCACTCATAAAACACCTTATCTGCAAAATAAAACATCGCATAATTTTTATTATCCTTATAAGCATTTAAGCACAAATAATCGTGAATAGTAGCTGCACTGATATATTCAGGACTATTCGGTGGAAACAAACTCCATAGAATTCTTGGAATATTCGCTCCGTTCGTGATAAACCCCTTTGGAATACTAATAATTCCGAACGAACTCTCATATTCATAATCTTGCACTAATTCCCACCTATCTTTTTTAATTGGCTTTAAAATAACTCTATTCAAAACTTATCCTTTCCAGCTCTTCTTTAGTGGTAGCTTTTTTAAGCTCATCTAGGCACTTTTGTCTTTTTCCGATGAGTGTTGCACTAGCGTTTGCGTATAAATTAGCTTTAGCTACTACTTTTTGTGCTAAGTCGTTTAAAGGCACTTCACGGCTAGTTGCAAGTGCTTTTAAAAATGGTGCTTTGCTTTCATCATTACTAGCTAGATACTCTCTAGCTTCACGCTCTTGCCTTTCAAAAGTAAGCCTTTCTTCATCAGGCGTTTTGTCTAAGTTGCTCATCGCATTTTTAAAGCTAGTTTCTATTTCACTTAGTTTTTTCTCTTTAAACTCATTAAAACTTAGCTCCATAATTTCAGGCTTATAAATAAACTCGCCGTTTTCGTAGAAATTCACTTTATTTTGCATAATTTGTAAATAAACTTCTTCGCTAACTTCTATGCCGTTCTCAAGTTTTTTCATATCAATATAATCAATAAAGCCGCTTTCTTTTAAAACAACGCTGTAAACTTTCTCATCAGTGTAATAATCGCTAAAATCATTGATAAAATCATCTTGTATTAAATTGTTTAATTCTTCCATCTTAATATCCTATTGCTACAATGTTAAATGTTAAGGCGTCAGCTTCGCTAAGCTGATTTACTTGCACTTTTAAATCTTTTCCTGGTGTTGTTTCTTCTTTGTCTTTTATTGAATATGAAAAACTTTGACCACTCATAAAAAAGCCTTTTCTATCCATTCCGACCATAAAGGCTCCTACAACAGGTAGTTTAAAGTCATATCTAAAAGAATATCTTTTTATATATCCTTTATTTATTGTATAAGAATTAGTACATATTGCATCAGTGCAAGTTGGAACTACTTTAAGATTTCTTAGCATTATTACATTGATACCATTGCATTTAAACATTTTTCCACTCGGTATATCTGTCTGTATTATTGGTTGTTCGCTAGTAGTCCTATCAAAAAATACTCCATTTTTATAAAGTGTATTTGGCACTAGATTACATTTCTTAGGAGAGTTCACAAAACTCCCATTCGGATGTGCTTCATACATAGCAAATCCTCCCCAGTCCACTAGGAAGCATTCTAATTTAATGTTTTTAAAAATATCTCTATATGAATTTAGTTTTGTATTTCTTAGGCTTACAATTGCACGATTTGAAGTATCGTAAGTGTTAGATAATGCATTTAAATTAGCGTTTTCTGTAAAATAAAGACAAGTTTCAATAGTGTTTGTAAAAGTGCAACTTCTAACATCTGCAAAACCATTATAAGAGATTATTCCGTAAATTGAATTATTTACACTACATTCACAAAATCTAAGCGAACTATTATAACCTAATTGAATTAGTCTTTGTGGCTTATTTGTAAAATCAAATTTACATCTATAAAATAAGCAAGATTTAGAATGAAAAAATCTAAAAACTGCAAAATTTGCACTTGCTTCGTGGGCGAACTCACATTTAATTACTGCATTATTTGAAATAAGTCTTATATGCGTTAAATCTACATTATCAAATGTAAGTTGCTCGTTTAAAACAAAATTAGGTAAAAGCGTAATAACACAATCTCCTACATTTGCTCTTGCTTTTTTGTAACACATTAACGCCTTAAACGCGTCGCTTAGTTTCGCATAAGTTCCACCGGTGCCTACGCTTACATTAATAGGCGTATCATAGACTTTTACATAATCATTCTCAACTGCTTTAATTCTTACTTCTAAATCGCTTTTAGCTTTTGTTAAGTCCCCTATATTTGCTTTTGCATTTAGTAAATTATTGCTTTCTGTTTTTGTATAAACTTCGCTTTTATTTGCTTTAGTATTAGTTAGATTTGAAATATCATTCTTTATTGGATTTAAATCCGTATTGTTAGCTTTTGCATTTAGTAAATTATTGCTTTCTGTTTTTGTATAAACTTCGCTTTTATTTGCTTTAGTGTTGGCTAGATTTGAAATATCATTCTTTATTGGATTTAAATCTAGCTTATCAGCTTTATTATTAGCTAGATTAGAAATATTATTTTTAATTGGCTCTAAATCTGTATTATTTGCTTTATTATTAGTTAGATTTGAAATATCAGATTTTAGTGGCTCAAGCTCTAGCTTATCAGCTTTATTCTCTTGTAATTTTGCTATTTCATTATTCACTAAGTCTAAAAGCTCATCGCTTTCAATCTTTGTGTAATAATTATCTAGCTTTGTGTTTTGCTCTGCTAAAACTTGCTCTAAGTTGGTCTTAATTGTATCAATTTCTGACTTTGTGTTTATTGCAGTTTGTAAGGTAGTATTTGTAGTTTTTAGCTCTGTTAATACTTCATCCAAGCTTCTTCCGTTTAAGGCTATTAAAATCTTATCAAGTGTATCAATGCTATCTTTTATTTTTAGCTCTAATTCTTCATTTTTAACAAAAGCTTCATTATAATTGTTTTCTAGTGTTTGTATTTTTGCAATGTATTCATTTAGCGTATTCTCAAACCAAGTAGCCTTGCTAAAAATATCTTCAGCTTTAGACATTAGGCATTGACTACGCTTTCGCATTTCTTTAATCTCGTTTGAGATTACGAGGCAGTTTGTCCTAGCACTTTCTATACTTTCAAGCGTATTTTTTAGTTCTACATCCTTAACAGCCAAGCTCTCATTTAATGTATTTGCCCTTGTTAAGCTTTCGTTAAGCCCTTTTAATGCCAAATCACAATCATTTTTGTAAGTTTTAGTAGCTAAAGCTACAGCTTCTTTGATAGCTTTAATTTCGGCTAGTAATTCAGTATTTTTAGCATTTAGCTCGGTGTAATTTGATATTTTACTATCTACATTTTTTATAAGTGCTGCTTCTTTTATCACTAGGTTATTAATGCTAGTAAAGAGTGCTTTTACTTGGGCTTGATTACTTGCTATCTCATCAAAAAATACTTTTGCATTAGCTAATTTTTCGTTTATATCATCTAGTTTTAGCTTAGTTCTTTCATTGTAACTTGCACTTGTTTTTAGCTCGTTTTCTAGTGCAGTCTGCACTGAAAATATATTTTTTTCTATCAATATATTTTGATTATGAATGCTTTTAATATCATCGTATCCACTCACAATACTTTTTAGCATTTCGCTTAAGTTTTTTGGATTATCTATCATCGCTTATCCTTTCTAACAAAAATTCTTCTAAGCCTTTTTTATATTTTTCATCTATTTCGCTATTAAAAAGGAGCAAATATTTTGAATCAGGATTTAGTAGTTCTTTATCAATTTTGAAAAAGTCTATTTTATTTAAATTTAAAGGAGTATTAATGTAATCATCAAAACTACTAAATATGCCATTTCCTGAAAAAACATAGTAAATATTGTTATTTTCATCAGCGTAAAACTCATCAACTCTTAATGTGGCTCTGTTATTTTCAACTTGAACTAATTCTTTTACAAAAGGATTTTTTAGTTTTAAAGTTTTAGCTTTTGTTATGACTTCTCTTTGCATTTTTTGCTCCTTGTAAGAAATGTAGCAAAAATGCAAATTTAAATTTAGTGCTATAAATTATCTTTTTTTTGCTTAAAAAACGCGCTTAAACCTTGATTGAGTGCTTTATTATTTGCGTCTTCTCTTGCGTATATTCTATGTCTTTGTTCTCTTTCTAAAGCAGCCATTTCTTTTCCAAACTTTTTCCGCTCTCTTGCAGCCATAAATCCACCAACTACACCTGCTATACCACCAATCGTATTAACTGCACCCATTGCATTAGCAAAACCCTTGCTAGCAAAAAAGTTAGTGTTATTATTAGCTACATTACCACTGCCACTAAAACTAAAGCTATTTTTTGAAAAGCTATCATACCCAGCATTTAATGGAGAATAGCCTAAACTCTGCCATAAATTGTAATCATTGTTAAAATTAAACGGCTCTTGCGTTGGCATTTTTGAGCCAAAAAAGTTTTTAGTAAAATCATTGTAAGTATCGTTCATAATATTTAAGCTCCTTTTCTTTTAGTTTTAATTGTTCTTCACTTACAGGAAATGTTACACTAGCTAGTATTTTGCCAATTCTTGTAAATACTGTTAGATTAGTAGTTCCAAATTTTGCTGATAAATCTTGCTTAGCATTATATAAATCAACTAAATGGTTGTATTCGTTTGCAACATTTATATACATATCTTTATTTGAAAATTGCTTTATACTGGCAATACCAAAAACACTATCGACCTTTAAGGTCTTTTCAAAAAAATCATCATAAACATTTAAAGACTTATAAGATAAATAAGGCTTTAAATCTTCATAATTTTTAGCTTTTTCTTCGCTTTCATTTAGTGCTACGAACCACGGATTTTTAGTATTCATATAATCATATTCAGCGTTTCCTATGCTGAACTCATTATACTTTTTGCCACCTGCAAACCACTCGTATAAATTAAAATTAAGTGCTTGATTTAAAAACAAATCATTAGCTTGTTTTTTCTCTTCTTCTAAGCTTTGCAAGTATTTTTTATATTCTTCTAGTTGCTCTCTTAGTTGTTCTTTTAATTCTTCGTAGTTTTTATAGCTTACATATCCATTGTAAAACATATTCACGCTATTTATTGCATTATATGTAGTTATTATGCTTTGACTAATTCCAAGTGAGCTAACGAAAGCTCCTACACCATAACTAGCCAAAATACCTGCACTAACACCAACTATTAAAGCTATTTCTTCTCTATATTCTCTTGCGTGTTTTAAAATTCCCGTATCTGCTAAAAAGCCTGTGGTAACATTTACTGCAGGTCTTACGATTAAATTACCATTCCCAAAACGATAATCAGCATAAGCTACACCTGCAGCGATTAAGTAAGGATTATATGTAAAAACTCCTGCTATGATTATTGCAGCTGAAGCTACTAAATCAAGTGTGGTAGTTAATGCTTGTCTTATGTGTCCTGTGAAAACGCCATCAATTATAGAACCTAGTGCCTTATCAGCATAATCAACAATGCCTGTTCCAATAGCTCCTGCACCGCCTAAGATTTTTCCTACATCACCGCCAACTTTTTTACCAACCCAAGTTAAAGCTTTGCCTGTCCATTTAACAGGTGCGGCAACAATATCAAAAACAGGTTTAGAAATTTTCTTTACTGTTTTTGCAATAGCTTTTCCAATGCTTTTAAAAAAACCCATTTTACACTACACTTAATTTATATTCTTTTATAATATCTTTTTTAAATTCTACTTTTACAATGTAGTCTTTTTTGCTAGTTATCTTAAAGCTAGTCGCAAAACCACTAAAAATTAACTTATTATCCAAATAGATTTTTGGTGTTATACTAGCATCAGAACTTAAAACCATAATGCTTATAATTTCATCTAAATTAGGCGTATAATTACTAATTAATACATTATAATTATCAGCCTTTATGTTTGTGCTAGGCGTATTTAAACTAGCATTTGCTTTTAGCGTTTCGGCTATTATCTTATCAAACTTGCTAGTATCAAGTGCAATGTTTTTGCTCTTCGCTAAAATATCTTGAATACTATTTAAAATATGCGTATAAAGGCTAGTTCCTGCTTTATCATCTAATTTAACCCAATCTTTACTAAGTGCTATTTGCATAAATTGAATTAATAGCTCTCCAACTTTTACACGCAAGTTATCATCTGCTGTTTTATTAAGTGTTTTAATCTTTTCAATCTCGCTTAAAATCTGCACTTTTAGTAATTCAAGTTGCTTGAGTTTTGCTTCTAAATCTGCTAAAGCACTTTTTAGCTTTGCTTTTTCTATATCTTCTTGCTGATTTGTTAAGTTAATTTGAGCTTTTACTAAATCTTTCTCAAGCGAGAGTTTGTTTATTTGCTCTCTTGCCATCTCGCTTTGATGGTATGTATTTTCTTTTTTTGCCTTTTCTTCTTCGTATGATATGCCTACTCTTAAAGCACTTTCAGCAGCAATATTTAGTGCTGAAGTGACTATTTGAGAAAGAAATGAAGCCGCAGCTTGAGCTTTTTCCATCTCGCCTAATTCATCACTTTTAATCTCTTCTAAAAAAGCTTTTTTGCCTAAGTCAATGAGTTTACTTTCGCTCATTACTTCTTCAATCATTTTAAATCTTTTTATAAATAATTCAGTTTCAAACATTTTTATATCTCGTTTCAATTAGTTTATGCTTGTTATTTAGTAGGTTCTTGCATCTAAGTAGCTCAAGCTCGTATTTTTGGCGAAATACTTCTGCTTGTTCTAAGCTTTTACCTGTGCTTAGTAGCATTTCTTTTGCTAACATTAGCGTTTGATAATAAAGTGCTTTTTCGCATATTAGTGGTATATTTATATAAGTATCACTTGGCATTACTTCATCATAAAATGAGTAAATCATCTTAGCCTTAAAGCTAAAGTTTGCAAAAAAATCATTAGCACTTAAAATAATTGCGTTTTCTTTAATGCTTTTATTCGCATAATATAAATAAGAATATATTTTTACATTCTCATCATTATTTTTAACTGCCAATAATTTTATAAAATCGCTTGGAAAGGGGTATTCAACCCCTTTTTTAAGCTCACATTCAATAGTTTTTACATTTAAATCAAGTTCGCTTGAGATGACTTTTAAAGCCATATTGATATAAAACAATATTTTATCTTCATCATAATTGCTCTCATCTTTAGCAACTAATTGATTTAAAATAAGACCTACGAAATGAGCTTTATTAATCATCACGCAAACTCATAAACGCTTGATTGATTAGAAACTAAATCATAAGATACAACTAGCTTTCCTTTAGTAGGAGTGCCTTGTTTAATACTAATGTATAAATGCTTAGTTTCTTCCATTACATCATAAACCGAAAGCTCCGTTAAGTTGTTTTTAACAGCACAATCAATATCGCAAATTAGCTCTTTGTTGTTCTTGTCTTTAATCACTGCTAAAACTCCTGTTGTTTCACTTGCTTCTTTTGTTAGAACTTTTACAGCACCTATGAAATAGCCATTTGGAAAGCAACCAATATAATGTTTTTTATCAGTTGCTAATTCTTCAAGATTTATAATTCTAATTACTCTTTTTGTGTGTTCGTGTATTCTCATTTTTTCTCCTTTTTTTTTAAACTTCTGCACCACTGCTAAAGATACCGATTACGCCGTAATCTTTACCATTGCGTGGGTTTTTATTAGCTTTATTACTTGCGAAAAATCTTACTTTTTCAGCTACTAGGATTTTTTGAATTCCTATCATTAGTTTTCTTGGGTCTTGTGGGTGTTCTTTTATATAAGTTTTTACTTCTTGGTCTGCAATATGCACTAAGGCACTTGCACCTAAAAGACAACCGATGGCAACCTTGCAATTACCACTACCTTTATAATCACTTAAAGGTTTAATCGTATCATCAGGCAAGTTCTTTAGATATTTATTGATTATGTCTTGGTCTGTGTGTGAGTTTGGCATTCCGCCACCATTTTCTCCATCCCAATTTTTCATTACCATTAAAGGGCAACCTTTAACTCTAACTCTAAAGCCTGTTAAATACGGATGATTATCTCCCCTTGCTACTGCTTGTTCGTAAAGTGCGACATATCTTGGGTCTTTTAATAGTTGTCTTTCTTGAGTTCTTGAAATTACGATAATATAGTCTTCTTGTATGTATTCAGCTCCACCTGCACCTAAGTTTTGTTTGCTAAGTTTTATTGGGTCAAGTGTAAAGCCTTTTTTATTATCGCCATCATAGTATTCGCCATCTCTTGCCATATCAATAGCTCTTTCTAATACTGCAAGAGTTAAAAAATCATCTGCTTCAATTGTCTTACATACTGCACTTATTTTTTGATTTTGACTTGGTGTTTTTACTCCATTTGTTTTATCTGCAAAAACTGCATTTGTAAAATTGTGAGTAAGATTTGCCATTTGTGTTTTAAGCGTATGTTCTCCTAACCAATCACTAAGTTGTCTTTTAGCTTCTGCTACATAATCAAGTCCTGTCCTAGCACGATAAGGCTCAATCTCAAGCTGAACTGCTTTTGTTAAAACTTGCGGTGTGAATTGTTGTGATAAAAACGAAATCTCTGAAAGCTCTGAAAACATATGCGTATTACCATATTGAGCGTCGCCATCAATTAAGCCACCCAATGGAATTGTTAAAGGATTTAATGTGTTAGAGATTATAGTTCTAATTGCTCTATTTTTTCCTGTTCCCATTAAAGATAGTAATGGGTTTTCTGCTAAATATCCTATTTGTAAATCATTGCTGATTTTTTTAGCTACTAATTCATCGTTAAAATAATCTAACGCTTGTTTTGTTGTGGTTATAATATTTTTATCCATTTTTTTTCTCCTTTTAATCAATATTCATTACATCGTATTGTTTATTATTGCTATCTAAACTACCATCATCATTTAAATCATTTAATTCTTGTGGTAATTCTTTGCCCTTACTCTGTGGCATTAGCTCATAGACTTTTATTAACACTTCGCTTGGGTCTAATTGCTCTAATTCTTTTAATTGTTTAGGGCTTAAATCTTCTTGCATAAAAGCAAGGACTTCATCAGGATTTGCCTTTGGGTATTTTGCGAGTAATTTTTCTTTTGCAGCTTTTATTGTCTCTTCAATGCCTTCATTTTCTAATTGGATTTTAAGCTCATCGTGTTTTGCGATTTTTGGCTTTAATTCCGATTTTAAATTCTCTAGCTTTGCTTGTTCGTAACTTTCTAAAAAAGCAGCTAAATCATTAAACATTAGTTGCTGTTGTTCTTCACTAATGCTTGAAGCAAACTTTTTAGCAAAATCTTTATCAATAGCAGCTCTACTCTCGTTTATTTCTTGCTCTAAAGCCATAATTTGTTCTTTAGTGCTAGGTGCTTGAGCTTGTGTTGGCTTTTGTGCCGTTTTTTCGTTTGGTGCTTCGTTTTCGTTTGGCATTTGCTCTCCTTTTAAAAATTTTTAAAAAGAGTAGCAAATTTTAAAATCTCATTTTAGTGCCATAAATTTTTTAGCTCATTTGCTAAAAATATATCTTTTTCACTCAAATTCGCTAAAAATTGTCGCAACGATACCTCTAATATCTTGCTTTTTGAAGTATTTTTGCTCTTCGCAAGTCTTTTTAAGCTCTTTAACTTGTTTTTTTGCATATAAAATATGCAACTTTTTCTGTAATTTTCTTTCATATTCTTTTCCTTTGTAAAAATCAATCGCTAACTCGCACAAATACGAGATACTAACTCCATAATATCTAGCAGTAATTTTTAAATCATTTAAGACTTTTTTATCTATACTAAATCTCGGGCTTCTTGATTTCATTTAACATTCTCCTAAGTTCATCACTACTAAGCTCTGCTAGGTTTTCACTACTTAAAATATTGTTATTATTTAGCTGGATTGCGATACTTGGCACATCTTTTCCGTGAATGCACTTTTTGACACTTTCAGCTATACTTGCAGCAGTTGCAAGGGCATTTATTACTTCTTTTTGCTCTTTTAAACTTGTGGCGTGTTTATATAGCTTCACTGCACTTGCCTTGCTCATATACATATACTCAACTAGTGTTTTATCTATCATTTTTGAACTCATAGCAGTGAGTAGTATTTCATCGCTTGTAGTATCTATTATGCTTTCATCAAATAGACACTTTTTATTCTCAAATTGTGTTATAAGTTCATTTTTTACATTTTGTTTAGCGGCGTCTATTTGGCTCATTATTGCACCTTGCACGAGTTCATTGCTATCTACATTTACACCCACGCTTGCTTGTTGCCAATCTTCATTTTTAATCCAATAATAAAGCGTTTTTTCGCTTATATTAAAATGCTTTGCTACATCTTTTACACTGCATAAATGCGTTTCGTAATATGTCCTTGCTTGGATTTTTAATTCTTTTTTATTCATATTCTCCACCCCCTTTTATATCTATAAGTAATATCGCTTAAAGTATTTTTTGAATTATTATTATCTAGTGGATAAACTCCATCTAGAATAAGCATTTTAGCTATGCAATCAATTACATTATCTGTATTGTTTTTCTTGCTAGGGTCAAATGCTAGTAATTCTTTTATAGCTTGTTCTTTATTTAAGCAAGTGTGCTTAAACTTTAAAAAGCCTGTATTATAAAGTGGGGCTAAAGCTTGGATTTGATGATTTTTACTTTCTTTAGTAATTGGCTTAAAGCCTTGAACGATATTTGTTAAAATAGCTTTTCCATCTCTTCTAAATTCAGTATTTTTTTTATTAATATATTTTTGCAACTCCCTATGAAAAGTTATTCCACCACCAGCTAACTCAATAAAAACAGGTGCATTTGGGTATTTTAACATCATTGTAATTGCATTCTCGCAAAAGTCTTCTAATTCCCATTTTCCGTGCAAAATATCTTTAACTATTAGTAAGGTTTGATTATCTTCATTTATACTTATTCCACTAGTAACAATCGCTCTATCATCAGCACTCTTACTTGTGCTTTCTGCACTATCTATTATAATGTAGTCGTTTTGGCTAGGCATATCAAAATCATTTATGTAAGATAATTTCTCTTTTTCAAAAAATCCTGCTTCAGTAATTACAGGGTCTTGTTGCATTTGGGTATTAAATACTACTTCGCCCATTTCTTCTTTATCTCTTAGTAATTTTTCTACAGGTTTTAAAAATGGGTTTAAGGCTTCTTGTTCTTCTCTTTCATAAAAAAGCTCTAAATCTTCATCAATATTTATTGAATGCGTAATTCTTTTTTCATTCGGCATAAAATAATAAGTTTTACGCTCATTTAAAGCTTGTAAGCAAATATGATGAAAGCCATCTTTGTCCTTTAATCTACCTACTAAATCATCTACGGCTAAGCGTTGCATAATAATTACAACGAAATTTGCTTCATCATTTTTTAAACGAGATAAAAGTGAGCCTGTATAATACTCTTCTACATTGTTTTTAGCCGTTTGCGAATAGCATTCAGCTGCTTTTAATGGGTCATCAATAATTAAAGCATTACAATGAAAGCCTGTAACAGCTCCACCAGTAGTAGTTGAAAACATTCTACCACCTTTATCATTTGTAATATTAAATATTTCATCACTTACTAACTTAAAATCAGCACCTAAATTGCGATATACTTTAGAATTAATAAAAGTCTTTACACTTAAGCCACCATCTTTTGTTAAATCAGCTCCGTAAGTTGTATAAATAATCTTAAAGCTAGGGTCATTTAACCATACAAATGGAACGAATGATTTTACTATTTGTTCGCTTTTTCCGTGTGATGGTGGCTCATTTATTATAAGCCTATCAATTTGACCTAACATACAAGCTTTTAAGTATTCAGCAATGTAGCCGTAATACCAGCAGTCATTAAACTTTTTATTATAAAAGTTCTCAAACTTATATCGCATAAAATCCACTAGGCTCTTTTTAGCCAATTCTCTTTTTATAAGTTCTGCTTGTAGTTGATTATATTTATCTAGCATTTAGTCCTACCTTTGCATTTAGTTTTTTTATATCTTCTTGGATTTTTTGAATACGCTTTGCTTTATCTAAAGCGTCTAAGCCTTTATTTGTCGCTATTTCTTTTATTAGCCATTGCGAATAGTCTTTTAATTTATAACCGATTAAAAACTCCAAGTTACTTTTTTTGTTAGCATAAATGCTAATTTCTGCTAATTCGCTCTCATCTAAGCTTTGATTTGTAAAAACTTTTCTAGCACTATCAAAAAAATCTAAAAAATGCACTTCTTTTAAATAAGTTTTCGTGTATTCTAAATGATTTTTATCTTCTAAACATTTATTTAAAATACTTGCTTCTATTTCGCTTTTTTGTTTTAAATTAGGTGTGGTTGTAGGCTTTTCGCTTTTTACACTAAGACTAAAATACTTTATATCTAAATTGTAAGTTTCGCATATTTTAGTTCTATAAAAGCTTTTTAGATAGTTTGAGCTTACTTGCTCTAATATGTTTTTAATATTATTAATAATATTTATATTATTTTCGCCTTTTACATATTTTAGCATTTCGTTTTGGCATAAAAATAGTGCTAAATCTTTTGTTTTAATACGGCTTAAACATTCACTATCTTTTAATAATAATTCTCCTAAGTCTTTACAACCTTTAAAATCAATTATTCCCATTTTGCAAAACTCATTATTTATATAAGTTCTTGCAATTTTTAGACTAGTTTGCATTCCTGCATTATCATTATCAAACAAAAAGATAATATTATTCGTTAGATTGCTAAGCCTTTTTATATGAAAATCATTTAATGCAGTGCCAAGCGTTGCAACTACATTTTTAAAGCCTTTTTGATGAGCTAATATCACATCAAAATAGCCTTCAACAATAATTACGCTATTTTGCTTTTTAATATGATTTGCATTTAGTCCGAATAGGATTTGTGATTTTTTAAAAAATACGCTTTCAGGAGAATTAATATATTTTATTTTTGGATTTTTCTCAAGGCTTCTTCCACCAAATCCTACTAGTTTTGAATTATTGAATATAGGAATTATTAAGCGATTATTAAAAAGATGAAGTTTTAGTTCATCTTCTTGTTTTTCATATCTTACGCCGTAGCCAAGCTTAAAGGTTTTGATACTATCTTCATTTATTCCACGCTTTTTTAAATATTCTTTGCATTCATCATTTAATGCTCTTTGATAAATACTTAAAGCTTGTTCTAGGCTTTCGTAATTTTCTTGATTTTTGCTTGAGCTTTTACTCTCATAAATAGTATTGTAATAGCTTGCGATATATTCGCAAGCTGCATTAAAATCACAATTTTTTATATGCATTACGAGTTTAAAAGCATCAGCACTTGCATTGCAAGTAAAGCAATAACCAAAATTCTTATCAGCATTTAAAATAAAACTAGGGTTTTTATCAGCGTGAAATGGACACTGCGTCCAAAATCTAGTGCCATTTTTTGCTACATTAAGCCCTAATGAGTTTGCAATATCAAAAATATTTAATGTATCTTTTAGCTCTTGTAGGTTCATAAATCTTCTACCTTATGTTTCTTTTTATTGTTTTCATCATCTTTTTTATCCATAATACGCTCACCAAATTTGCAAGTATTAGGGTCAAATTCCACAAGAAAACTATCGTGAGCTCCACTTTGCTTATTTTTTTGAACTATAATGTAACGCTTTGTTGCACTTATACTTTTGTTTTCCTTTACTGTTTCAATACGGATTATAGCTTTTGCTTCGTGAGCTCCTTTTTTTGTCCCCGCAGGAGTTTGGGTGTCCGTTTTACTCGTTTGAACTATTAAGATTATACAAATATCTAAACTATGTGCTAGTTTTGCAAGGGTGCTAAATTTGCGGCTTTCTTCTTCTTCAAGGCTTCTTCCGTTATTTACTTCCAAACGCATTTGGCTATCAATTAAAAAGAATTTAACATTTTTTTCTTCACACAACTTTCTAATATGCATAGCAACTTCATTAATTCCATAATCTTCATCTATAACTTCAAGATTGTTAAAATTTTCCTTTTTAAAGAATGGTGTTATAATTACAGGTTTTATAGGTTTTTCATCATCTAATTCATACTTAATATCTAATAGTTTAAGAACTTCTTTATCTTCTAAATTTATTGCTTTATTTTCGTTTTTATTTTGTAATTTTCTAATCTCATCTTTTTTTAATTCTAATTCTTGTTTTATTCTTGCTTGTCTTTTTAACGCACGCTTCTCATTCTCTTCTGCTGCGATTGCATTTTCTTTTGTTTGTAGGTTCTTATCTACATTCATTTTTAACTGAATATAGTCCCTTTTTAAAAACTCAAAACAAAAATAAGCAGCTCTGTGTTTAGCTCTTGCGATATTTTCTATTGCTTGTAAGCCAAACATAGATTTACCTGCTTCAGGCTCTCCGTTTATTAAAATAAGACCGCCCGTTTGAAAGCCACCTTTAAAACATCTATCAATAACGCTAATTCCTGTTGGATATAAGGTCATTGTTTTTATTTCTTCGCTCATTTCATAGTATAGTTCGGCAGCAGTCTTGTAAATCATTGTCTTTGGAACTTTTATTAAGTTCATTACATCTTCATAACTTAATAGATTGCCATTTTTACTAGCGTCAAGTAGTTTTAACGCTAGGTCGTTTTGAGCTTTTAAGCATTCTTTTTTATTTAGATTTTTTGCAAAATCTAAATAATTTAATGTTGGTTCTGTGTTAGTAATTGAATAAATTCTATCAATTACTTGCTCTACTTTTAGCTCTTGTGCGTAAAGCACAAGAGTAACTAGGTCAATTTGTTTACCATCTTCTACAATTTTACAAATTAACTCATAGACTTTTTTATTTATCAAATCTTCCCAAGATTTATCGTTTAAAAATTCTCTTGTTTCAAAAAACGCTTTCTTAATTTGAATTATGCTATTTAATAATATTTCTTCATTATTCATTTTTACTCCTTTATTAACAACTCATCGCATTTATCTTTTGCGCTTAGGCTAAGCTGCATTAGTTCAAGCTCACTAAATAATTTGCTCTCACTTGCTATTTTTAAAATTTCGTGGATTAATAGTCTTTGTTCTTTGTAAGTATCGCAATCAGTTTTTATTGCGATATTTAGTGCTTGAATAATGCTAACTCTTGCATTAATCTTCGCAAACAATCTTGCGTAATCAAGGTATAACACTGCGTTTGGGTCAATTTCTAGCTCATTAAGATATAATTTATCTTTTGCTAATCTTATATCATTAACTGCTAGAAAGTTAATGTTTTCATCCTTACAAACTTGAAACAATATTTCTAATAATCTTTCTTTATCACTCATATTTACTCCTTAAAATACATATAAAAATACATAAAATTTTATGTATATTTTTTTGCAATTTCTTTTATCTCGTTTAGTGAGTTTGTTAGTAAGCATTCTTCATAAAATCTTTTTGCTTTAGCATTAAAACTCACAACTCTTCCTAAATCATCTATTAGCTCATCGTTGTTAAAAAAGCTATAACTAGCTAATATTTTTTGCTTATCATTTCTTATTCTAACTACAGAACTAATTCCATAATTTATTAAATTAATTTTCATTTTAGCTCTTTTCTAATCTCGCAATCTTTTATAAGTTCTTCTAGAACTTCAAGGCATTTTTTAATATAAACTTTCCTTGATAGCTCTAGCTTATTCTCAAAAACTTCAGCATTTGCTTTGATAAGCGAAGCAATTTTTGGCAAAAGCAAAATAAATATATATTCAAGTTTTTTACCCTTTAATTTGTATATATAAATATATAAATTAATTAGGCTTGAGTGATAATTAGCTAAATCATTTTTTTTGATAAAATTAGCAATTATCTTTAGCTCATTTATTATGTAATTTAAATTGCTTTTTGTCATTTTTTCTCCTTATTAAAATGGAACTTCGCTTTCTTCTTCGCTTTGCTGAATGGCTGGTTTTTCTTTAGGCGTATAGTTTGTTTGCCTTGTTTGTGCTTGTTTTTCTTGTGGCTTATCTAATAATTGCCATTTGAATACTTTTATAGTGTCTTGGCTTCTTTGCTCTTGGTTTTTATCTAAATAATAATCTATTTGCCACTCGCCTACAATTGCAATTCTTTGACCTTTACTAGCCCAATTGCTAAAGTTTTTTGCTTCATTGCCAAATAAAACAAAATTAAAAAATAATGGTGTTTGAGTGTATTCAGGCTTTGTTTTACTTCTATCTACGCCGTTTAGTTCAATAGCTATTGTATTATTTGTATAAAATACATCATCATTTAGTCCACTTTGCTTATTAAAAAGCTCTACATCTTTTACTATTCTTCCTACTAAATTAAGTGTTACCATTTTTTATCCTTTTTATTTTTAATGTGAAAAGGACTTTTACCTACTTGTCAAAAAAAGGGATTAAATTAAGACTAACAAGTTTTTTAAATCTTGCAAAAATGCAGTATCTTTTAAAACATATTTAAAATCATAAGCTAAATGCTTTTTAATATCTTTTGTTTTTACGCTTTTAGAAGCTAAAAAATGCTTTGTGTTTTGTGAAAACTTTTCTAGCTCGTTTTTATCTAAGTTATTCAATGCTTGTATAAACTTAGGATAGGCTATTTTTTCTAAGCATTTTTTATAATAAAATATTCTTTCTATCTTATCAATTCTAAGCCTTAAACCATCTTTTAAGCACTTTATATCATTTACTTTTAGCTTTTCTTTAATCTCGCTAAAAGCTTCGTGATTAAAATCTAATAACTCACTTAGTTTTAGATACTCTCTATATATTTGTAGGTTTTTTGATAGCTTCTCTAAGCTCATTTTCTATCCTTTCTAATCTTGCTTCAATGCTTGTTAATTTGTTTAAAACTTCACTTAAATCTACACCTATATTTATTTTGTTTTTAAGTGAATTAATGCCATTTTCTATATTTACAAGCTTTTGCTTTGTTTCAAAATTATTTATAAAACTCATTATCTAGCCTTTCTTTTATTTTGTTTAATTCGTATAAGCATTCGCTCATTTTTTTACCAAAAACCTTATTCGCTTCAAGCTCTAAAATTGTTTTATTGCCTAGCAAAACATCATAAAAATATACATCGTATATTTTTAAGTTATATTCTTTATTTTTGTATTCAAAATAAATCTGTGGCTTAGTATTTTCAACATACCAAGCAAAAAAGCTTTTGCTAACATCTAAATCATTTAAACAAATTTGCTTGTTTTCTTTATAGATATAAAACTTTAGCTCTTTACTTTTGTAGAACTTTTCTAAGGCGTTTTTTATTTGTAAAAACGCTTCAGGTTTAGTAAGTTTTCTGTATCCATATAATCTCAACTCTTCATAAGATAAATCAGCATTGGTTTTAAAATTAATGTTAATTTCTTTTCTTAGCTTTTCTTGTTCGTTTATGCCTTTTAAATTCTTAAAAAGCGTTTCATAATCCATTTGATTTATATAATCAAAAATATCTTTTAACTCTTGCATTTTAGCTCCTTAGCAAATATTCTAAAATATCGCAAACAATTACATAACACATTTTTTTATTTTCTGCAGCGGCTTTATTTTTAGCTAAATAATCTCTTGCTTCTTTTTCGGTTATATTTGCATTCCAAATCTTAGTTAAAATCTCTTGTTCTTCTGAATTAGCTTTAAAACTTTTAAATAATTTATAAAATAAAGCTCCATACCTATATGTAGTTTGTTTATCTATATTATTTTCTAAATTCTCCCCTTCTTTTTTGCCATATCTTTTTTTATACTTTATAACATTGCCTTTGCAAAAGCCGATTAATTCATCTAAGGTTAATTCTTTTTGTATTTGTAAAATCGTAGGTTCGCTCTCATTGTCGTAATGAGAACAATCACTATTCAAAATTGGGTGTCGTTTCATTGTTTTTCCTTTCTAATTTTGTTTTAAATTCTTTTCAATTTCATTAATTAAAAAAAACGCTTGAATGTAGCGTTCTTTTAAAAACCTGTTTTGTTTTAATGTGGTGCAAAAAATATAAAGCTCATTTAAAAAATCAGCCTTGCTAAACTTTTTATGAGTTAGCTCATAGCTAATTAGTAAATCGTATGATTTTTTTAATTGTGGGTTTTTTATATTTTTTGCTTTTAGATATTCATCTATGCTAAGCATTTAATCATCTTAGCTTTATGCCATTTTTTGATTTTTTCAATACGATTGTTTTCTGTTGTGATAATGAAATAAAAATAATCTTCATCTTCTTTATCGTATTTAATATCATCTTCTTCCCAAGCGTAATAAAAACTAATGATTAATTCTTTTGCTTCTTCTTTTGTATAAGTTCCAAAATCTTTAATAAACTTACCTAAACTCTCATCATATTTACCACTTCTGCTTTCTATCTCTTTTACCTTTTCTTTTAGGCATTCATAAGGGTTATAGTTCATTCTTTGAATTATTCTTATACTAACTTCAATAAGTCCTTCAATACTAGCTAATGCTAACTCGCTTTTAAAATCAAGCTCAAGTCCTGTGTATTTTGTGCTTATCATATTTGCTAGATTATCTATCAAATGTCTTAGCGAAGCAGCACGCTTATTACTTAACCCAAACTCTTCTAACTCTTTTACATTTAAACAATAAATTACTATATCGCATAATTCAGCGACCCTTTCATCGTCATCTTTTGCTAGATAATACTCTCTTAGCTCATCTAGGATATTCGGCACGAAGCCTTTTTGCTGACTTTCATAACTTAAATACCTTTGCTCTCTCCACTTATCAAGCCTTTGCTTAATCTCTTTTAATTCTTCATAAGTCATCTTTTTTTCCTTTCTTTAAACAATACTCGCCCTTTGGGTGTTTTGTAAAAAACATAATTAAATAAGGGGGATTTGGGTGTGTGTTAAATCAGTTTTATTGTAAATAAGTCTTTAAGCTCGGTTTTTAATTCTTCTAATTCATCAACTATATCACTGCAATCGCCTGATACCGAATTTACACTATTGTGTGGAATACAATCTACACTTTCAATAGTTTCATCAAGCTTTTCTAATAGCTCATCTAGTTTTGTTTTAGAAATTGCTTGTTTTGTTTGAAAATCTTGCGTTTTTGCAAGCGATATTACTTTACTACATAATGCTTTGTTTTCTTCTATACATAGTTCGTTCCATATCTTTTTATAAGTTAAATCCTTTACTCTTTTTTTATCTTCTTCGTTTGCATCTGGGTGTCCATCAAAAACAATATCTAAATCAATAGGTCTATAGTTTTTCACATCGTATTTTAAAAATATCTTATCACTAGATACATCAAAAGCAAAACTAAGCTCATTATTAAGCAGTTTTATACTATTAGGAATTAGCTTATACATTAAATCTGCTCTTAAAATTTTTTGTGATATTTGCTCTATTTCTTCATCGCTATAAAGCCCATATTGAAAATGCTTAAGGTTTTTAGTAGTTTCTGCCTTATCTAAGCAATCAGCCAACTCTTTTTTAAACTCTTCATCATTTTTTGCTATCTCCAATAATCTCTTAAATCTTTCTAACATTTTATTCCTTTCTAAACTTCTTCTGCTATTAGCTTTATATCTATTGCTTTTTCGCTAAAAGCTTTTATTTCTTTAATTTCAGCTTTTATTCCGTAATTTTCAATATAAAAATAAAGCTTAGGATTTGTATTTACACAATCAATCTCGGCTTTAAGCTGCTTTATAAATTCTTTAAGCTCCATATCATTCTCCTAATTGTGGTCTTTTTCTACTATACATATTATGAACTTTAACTACGATATTCTCAAACTTATCGTTACTATTAAGGCTTTCTTTGGCAAGGATATTTCTTAAGTCTCGTAATTCTATATATCCTTTTTCTTCAAGTCTTTTTAGTGTTTTATAATGTTTTTTAAAATCTATATTTCTGCTTTTTGCTATCTTATAAAGATTTATAGGTTCGCTTATATTGCTTAAAAACACCAAAAAACTATAAAGTCCTAAAGCTTCTAAATCTAAATCCTTATCGCAAATGATTTCACTATCAACCATCGTTGCTCTTTCACAAAAACCTTTACTAACCATTTTTTATCCTTTTTAAAAAATCTTTTATAAATTCACTCGCGGTTTTGCTATCTGTTAAAATAAGTAACGCTGAAAAATCACTCATACTATTGATATATCCAGCATCCATATCTGTAAGCTCGTTGTATTTTTTGCACCCAACTTCTTCCACCAAACGCTCTGCATCATTTACACCATAAAAGTCTAAAAAGTTAATACATTGTGGCTCTTTTTTATCAATATAGCCAAAACAAAAGCTCCATTCAAATGGGTCAACTAGCTCTTTACTCATCGGTTCTACAATGCCACTTAAAATATAGCCATTTAAGACTTTTGTTATGAACTCATAAGCAAACTCTTTTCTAATTTTACTATCTAAGCTATTTATTTTATGGTATAGGTCGTTTTGTAAAGGTATTAGTTTAAACTTAGCTCCAATATCAAAATAAAACCAACCTTCATACGCATTAAATTCAGCTCCTATAGAAGAAACTTCTTTTTCTTTTTGGCTATATAATTTGTTTTTTCTAATCTTTTTTAGCTCATCAATTTGCTTTTTATAATGTTCTATCCACCAATCTTTTAAATCTTTTAATTCTCTCATCACTCATCCTTATCCCAAACAAATTCAAAATACTTGTTTATTTGGTTGATTTCTTCTATTACTCTAACGACTAATTCATAAGGCGTTTCATTCTCTTTAATATGCCTTACCCAATAATTTTCTAAAAATTCAACCCTTGTTCTATCTCTATTTGTATAATCTAATAAAAATCTCAATTGCAAACAATCTGTTCTTAAAATACGCTTTATTACTTCATTTTCAAAAAAGTAATTATCTTTACCTGATTTTAAAAGTCTTGGGTCAGCATAGTCATATCCATAAACTTTCCCTATTTTTTCCCAATACTCAATAACTTCTTTTAGTTGTTTTTTACTTATCAATTGGATTTTTTCTCTTTTAAAATCTAAATAAGTAGATTTTAAATAAGCAATAAGTCCGCTAAATACTTCTTGCCTTTTGCTTTCTTCAAGCTTTCTGTAGGCTAGTTTGATATTCATAGGGGTATAGCTTTTAATATTTAAAATATTAGATAAATAACTAAAATAAATATCCTGTTTTATCTTGTGACACACTATTTCATCTATATGGCTGAAGAAAAAGCCATCAGCTCCTGCTTCTTCTAAATCCTTAATAAATTTTTCTATATTTTCGTAATCTCTATTTGGAAACATCTTTTATCCTTTTAGTTTCATTCATACAATGCAAGGCTACTTCTTTAAAGCATATAAAACCTTTATGATTTTGTAATACAACTTTAAAATTATCTTTATATAAATCATCTAGTGAAGTCTTTATCCAATGTTTTAAAAAGATATTTAATGTTTTTGCCCTTGTTTTAGATTTATAAACCCTAATAAGTCCTGCAACAATGATAGTGTCATATGGTCTTGTAGGAAATATATCTTTACTACCTTGAAATGTTTTAATTAATAATTCTTTTAATTCCAAAATCATTTGAAAATCTTTCATTTTTACCCTTTCAGCCAATTAGGAAATAATTATGATTTCCTACTTTTTCATCATCAATCATTAGTATTGCTTCTTCAAGCACAATATCTTCTATTATTCTTATACTATTCTCGTTTTCTTTTAAAAACACTTTGTAGTTTCCATAAGCATTTTGTAATGCAACTAATTTCTTTATCAATTCTTCTATTCTCATACTTTTTCCTTTAAATAATTTAAACAATAATCGCCCCTTTGTGATTTTTAAAAAACATTAAAATAAAGGGGAGAATTACAAAATAAGCAACCACCGAGAAAAACTCGGTGGTTCAAAACTAATCAATAAGCAGCTAATATTTCTTTAATTCCTGCAGCGATAAAAAATATCGCAAATATAAGTAAAACTAAAAAATCTATCTTATCCTTACGACATCTAAAAGCAGCATAAAGATAACCTAATCCACCTAATAAATACATAATTACTATATCCATTAACGCTCCTTTAAAAAAAACCTTTAAGTAGTGATTCTCGTATTATATCAGTATTATTTTCATTTACAATTTGCTGTTTTTCTTGCGTTTTTTCAATTTCACAAAAAATCCTTTTAAATATCAGCTTACAAATCGTGCTGTAGTATAATTCTTTATTTTGTACTACTTCATAATATCTGTGATGACTTCTTCTTTCATTTTCTCGTTCTATATTAAGTTCTTCAAATACAAGACCCAAATCAAATCTACCAAAACCTAAATCATTATCAACTATCTCATTCAAATTACGAATATTAGTTGACTTATTTTCACGCCTTACTATTAAATAAGAATAAAATCTATAAAAACACATACAAAATATCATAGCTATTTGCCTTGTAGAAAATTCTCCTAGCATATTTTTAGCTTCAAAATACTTATAAAAGCTTTCTTCTTGTTCAAATCTTTTTATAAGTTCATCACTCATAAATACATTAAACGCATTATGAAGATCTACAGCCATTAATTCTACGAACTTTATTTCATCTTGCAATGTTAGTATTGTATTATTAATCCCAAAAATTCCTTTACCTTCTACAACAAACTCATTAGGAAGTAATTTTTCTATCAAGCAATAAATCTCTATAGCTTTTAACGCTTTTTTATCTGCTAAATTATATTCACTTGCCAATTTTTTTAATTCTTCTTCATCAGTTTTAAACTTTAACTTTACCTTTACCATTTTCTATCCTTATTTTTTTTAAACAACAAGTTTCTAGCCTTTGCCAAGCACCTATCAAAAAAACAAAAACCCTAAAATAAAGCAAACTATCGCTACAAATAATATAGCTATTGCTTCTTTTAAATCTTTTCTGTCTTTATCAATCCTTCTTTCATTACCACTAGCTAAGGCTTTTTTATAGTCTTCGTAAGTCAAAACAACAACACAAAAACATATTAAAACCATAGCCACTAATATCCAAGTATCAATAATTTTCATTATTTGTCCTTTAAACACATTTTATAAGATAAATTAGTCCTACAACACACAAAATATAAACCTTAATTTTATTTTTAGATAGTTGATTTTCTTTTGATGCATATTTATCTAAGATTATAAGTGTTAAACACATTAAAACCATTAAAGCAACTTCAAATTTTATTAAATACCAAATCATCTTTTATCCTTTTTTATACAAGGCAAGTTTTTAACTTGCCAACTATTTTTTATGAAACAAGATAAGCATTTTTGAAAGTTTTTAAAGCGTTTATTTTTTTAATGTGAGCGAATTTTGTGTTTTAGCTTAAAAGCACCTAAATACCGATATTTCCACCCCTTTTTCCCAATTCCGAATTTCTATTTCAAAATATTATTTAATTTCTCCCATATGTGGCTTTAACATAAACTCAGGACTTAAAATCTTATCAAGCTTTTCTTTATCCATTAATTTACGCTCTAAAACTAAATCATAAACTCTTGCACCCGTTTGCAATGCAACTTTTGCAATACTTGCACTATTTTCATAACCTATATAAGGATTTAGTGCAGTTACAATTCCTATACTATTCATCACAAAATCTTCGCATATTTGTTTATTTGCTGTGATACCATCTATACATTTATCAGCTAAAGTCTTCATAGAACGCTCAAGCATACAAATACTATTTAATAAACTATATGCTGCAAGTGGTTCAAATACATTTAATTGTAATTGTCCGCCTTCACAAGCTAAAGTAACACTAACATCAGCACCAATTACATAATAACACACTTGATTTACTACTTCAGGGATAACTGGATTTACCTTACCTGGCATAATTGATGAGCCTGGTTGCATTTTTGGTAAGTTAATTTCATTTAAGCCACATTTTGGACCACTAGAAAGTAATCTTAAATCATTGCAAACTTTACTTAATTTTGTTGCAACTCTTTTTAAAACTCCACTAATTTGAACGAAAGCTCCTGTATCTTGTGTAGCTTCTATTAAATCATCTGCTATTACAAAATTTGCACCTGTTATGTATTGAAGGTGTTTTGCAACGATTGGTGGATAATCAGGATGAGAATTAATTCCTGTTCCAATAGCAGTTGCACCCAAGTTAATTTCTAAAATTAAGCTTCTTGCTTCGCTAACTCTTTGTATATCTTCGCCAAGCATTACAGCAAAAGTTTTAAATTCTCTTCCTAAAGTCATCGGAACTGCGTCTTGAAGCTGGGTTCTTCCCATTTTTATAATATCTTTAAACTCAATTGCTTTTCTTTCATAAGCTGCTTTTAAATAATTCATAGCTTTCATTAAATCGCTTAAATAATCATATAAAGCAACTCTTAAAGATGTTGGATAAGCATCATTTGTGCTTTGAGATAAATTCACATGGTCATTTGGATGGCAATACTCATACTCACCTTTTTTATGCCCTAATTTTTCTAAAGCAATATTTGCTATAACTTCATTTGCATTCATATTTGTAGAAGTTCCTGCACCACCTTGTATCATATCTACAACGAATTGGTCTTTATATTTTCCAGCTATTAATTCATCACAAGCAAAACAAATAGCGTTTTTAATCTCTTCATTAATTAAGCCTAATTCATAATTAGCTAAAGCTGCTGCTTTTTTTACTTTCGCAAAAGATATAATTAGTCTTGGAAAGTCCTTTAAACGCTTTCCTGAAATGTCAAAATTTTGCACTGCTCTTAAGGTCTGAACTCCATAATAAATATCATCAGCAATTTCAAGTTCGCCTAAAAAATCGTGTTCTAATCTCATTTAATCTCCTTTAAAAAATTTCGGTTAGGATAGCATTTTTTAATCAATAAAAAGGACAATTATGTTTGAATGGATTTTCACTTCAGAAGGCATATTATCTTTCGTAACTTTAGTATTACTTGAGATAGTTTTAGGAATAGATAATATTATTTTTCTTACTATTTTAGTAAGTAAATTACCAAAACACCTTCAAAATAAAGGCCGTATTTTAGGACTTGGTTTTGCTATGCTAACTCGTATAGCACTTTTATTTAGTATCTTTTGGCTTGTTAAACTTACAAAACCTTTATTTAATATCTTAGGTCAAGATTTTAGCGGTAGAGATATTGTCTTAATTGGTGGGGGAATATTTTTAATAATTAAATCAATTAAAGAACTAATATCAATGCAAAAAAACGAGCATAGTGATAATAGTAATTTTAAGGCTAGTTCAAATTTCTTTGTTGTAATAATTGAAATTGCTTTAATTGATATAATTTTTTCTTTAGATAGTGTAATTACTGCGGTAGGAATTGCTGATGAGCTTAGTATTATGATATTAGCTGTAATAATTGCTATGATGTTTATGATGATTGCTAGTAAATGGATTGGAGATTTAGTAGAAAAATTCCAAGAATTAAAAACTCTAGCTTTAACATTTTTAGTCTTAGTTGGTGGCGTTTTAATAGTTGAAGGTTTAAATATTCATATAAATAAAGCATATATTTATACTGCTTTAGCATTTAGTATAGTAAATACAACCCTAAATATCTTGCAAAAAAAGGCTAAAGATGAAGAATAATTTTACTGAATTTGTTTTAAAGCATTTTGGAATATTTTTATATTTTACACTAAGCAATATTTTTTGCTTAGTATTGTTTTCTAATAAGATTATAAATCAAGGCATTATTCAAGATTTAAAATATATAAAATCTACTTCAGTTACGCTAATTTTTATAATCTTGTTTGTATATTTTCTAATCTATATTCTAAAATCTAAAATCCCTTATGGGGGGGGGTATTTTAAGATTTTTAATAATTTATAATTTCTTTGTAATCTTTATTCAATCTTTTTTAGTAATTAATTTTAATAATTTTTTAAATCCAAGTTTCTTAGAAGCATTTTTAAATACAAATATGGCTGAAAGTATTGAGTTTGTATCAATATATATTAATTTTAAATTCTTTGGAATTTTAATTTTTATGATTGTGGCTTTATTTTTATTAAAAATTAAAATAAATATAAAAATAAATAACAAATTAAACATAGCTTTTATTATTTTAATCTTTGTAGTATGCTTTGGGAATGATTTAAGAAGAGCTATTAAATATGATTTTAGTAGATATATAAATATTCCTTTTATTAAATTTAATAAAGAATTAATTTATACAGATGATATTTTGATTAATTCTAAAATAATGCAAAAGAGTTATTTAAAAATTGCTAATAATCACGAAAAATTAAAAGCTAATGAAAACATAAAAAATATAGTTTTAATAATAGGAGAAAGCTCAAGAAGAAGTGCTTATCAAGACTACGGGCAAGGATTAAACACCACACCTAATCTAATAAATATAAAAAATAAAATAATTTATTCTGATGTTATTGCCCCTTATGCTTCTACAAATCCAGTAATGAGTGTATTACTTAATTTTGCTAATTTAGATAATTTAAGTGAAAGAAAATTTTATGAGAATTTAGACATTATTAATTTATTCAAATTAGCAAATTACAAAACCTTTTGGATATCTAATCAAGACTATATTAGCGAATGGGGAAATAATGCTGCTAGTGTTGGTATTATGAGTGATTTTTCTTATTTTACAAATAAATATATGAGCTCTAGCGATACTTTAAGTTATGCAAAATATGATGGGGTTTTATTGCCTATTATTAAAAACCTAAAATTAAGTGATAATAATTTCATAGTAATTCATCTTTTAGGAAATCACGGAAATTACAAAAAACGCTATCCTAAAGAATTTGCAAAATTTAATGAAAGCGATATTAAAACTAATATAAGCGATAAAAAAAGCATAGCAGAATATTATAATTCCATACTTTATACTGATTATATAATCCAAAATATTTATGATATATTTAAAAATGATGATAGTTTGATAATTTATTTAAGCGACCATGCTGAAAGCTTATATGATGATAAAAGCAAATCTGTTTTAGGGCATATTTTAGATAAAATTACTGCTGAAATACCTTTTATAATTCTTTATTCAAATTCTTTTGAAGAAAATCATAAAAAACTATTAAAAGATTTAAATAAAGCTAAAGATTTGCCTTTTATGAGCGATGATTTAATACATTTAATTTGTGATATTACAGGAATTTATCCTATTGAATATAAAAGTTATTTAAGCCCACTTAGAAGTGATTATAAAAAAGACAAAATTAGATTGTTTGGTAACGAATTAAAGTATAATAAATTTTAAACTTGATTAACTTAATAAAGTTATTATTAAATAATAAAAATTATTAATTAGGAGATAAAATGTTAGATTTAGCTATTATTGGTGGTGGCCCTGCTGGTCTTAGTGCGGGATTGTATGCAACTCGTGGTGGGCTTAAAAATGTTGTAATGTATGAAAAATTTATGCCAGGCGGACAAATCACAAGCTCAAGTGAGATGGAGAATTACCCAGGCGTTGCAACCGTAATGGATGGAATTAGCTTTATGGCACCTTGGAGTGAGCAAAGCACTAGATTTGGTCTAAAAATTGAGCAAAAAGAAGTAATTAGAGTTGAAAAAAATGGCGAGAATTTTAAAATAATTTTCTCTGATAATTCAAGCGAAGATGCTAAAGCTGTTATAGTTTGCACAGGAGCAGCTCCTAAAAAAGCTGGTTTTATAGGCGAAAATGAATTTTTTGGTCGTGGAGTAAGCACATGTGCAACTTGCGATGGTGCGTTTTATAGAAAAAAAGAAGTTGCAGTTTTAGGTGGTGGAGATACTGCACTTGAAGAAGCACTTTATCTAGCTAATCTATGCTCTAAAGTATATTTAATCCACAGAAGAGAAGGTTTTCGTGCAGCTCCATCAACCGTTGAAAGAGCTAAGAAAAATGAAAAAATTGAGTTCATTTTAAACGCTAAAGTAGAAGAAGTTGTAGGAGATAATGCTGGAGTTACTGGGGTTAAAATAGTATTTAATGATGGTAGCAAAAAAGATTTAGCAGTTCCAGGGATATTTACTTTCGTAGGACTTGATGTGAGAAATGAAGTATTAAAACAAACTGATGGCTCATTTTTATGCGAAATGGTAGGAGATGCTGTTAAGGTTGATTTAAAAATGAGAACGAGTGTTGAAGGCTTGTTTGCTGCAGGAGATTTAAGAGTAGATGCTCCAAGACAAGTTGTTTGTGCTGCGGCTGATGGTGCTAACGCTGCTTTAGGCGTAATTTCATATTTAGAGAGCAAACATTGATAACTAAAATCAAATTAGCATTAGTTAATGAAGATTTTTACGAATTAGAAAGTTTAGCCAATGAGCTAGAAGATAAAATTAATAGCGGTTGGCTAGATACTCTAAGTAAAGATGAATTAGTAGAATTACAAGCCTTGCATACTCAATTAATTGAAACTTTATTAAAATTAAAGCATAAAGATTTAGAAAGATTAAAAAAGCTTAAAAAATCTTTAAGCTATATAAAATAGGAATTTTAAATTCCTATTCTTACCATCTAGTTACACCACCAATAGCCATTACACTAGCACCTACAATAAAAAGGCTAATTAATTTTATAACTAACAATAAAGCAATAATAAATCCAATAGCTATTAAGATATTTATGGGTTTTCTAGGTTTGCTAATAAGTGTTAATTCGTATTTAGTGAAAAATTCTTTTAATAAAAAATATCTATAAGTTGCACTTGTTAAAACGCTGATAATTACATAAATTAAAACATAACTAATATAAGAAAAATCAAAAGAATTTGATAAGCCCTTTGGTTTAAAATAAAAATAACCAAAAAAAGATAAAACCACAATTGCCCCATAAACAATTCCTGCATAAATCCACATAGAACGCAACGCATAACTAAAATAACTAAACAATAATGTAGGAAGGCATATATCTTTTAGTCTAAAAGAATATCTTGCTGTATTTGATTCGCCATTATTTGTATAGTATTTTGCCGCATTGCTTAACTCATCAACTATTGCAGCATTTGGCAATTCTCCTACAAATTCACTCAACTTTACTCTCAATTCTTCTTCGTTTTTGATTAATTCTTGACCTTTGTTAGAAATTAAAAAATCTGTTTTCATAAAATCATCCTATTATTTGTAATATTTTTGTGTAATTGTCTTTTTGAACTGCTTTATATACAAAATATATATCAACTAATACATAAATATATAAAGCCCATAAAATAAAAACTCCGATAAATACAAGTGTCGAAGCTAAGCCTATTAAAAATAGACCTATTTTTAAAAATCCTAAAAGCATATTTCCTTGATAAAATCTATCAACACCCCAAACTCCGAAGAAAAATCCTAAAACTGCTGCTAAAATTGGGCTTTTTAACGGGATTAGTGGAAGGTTTTTATATTTTTCTTCGCTTAAATTATCAAGTTTATCATTTAGCATAAACTTTTGCTCGCTTGAAATTTTATTATCAAGTAGCATTAAAATGGAACTCTTATCCATAATTACTCCTTTTTTAAAATGAAGTAATTATTCTACACCCCCCCCTATTAACAAAGGGTAAATTAATAAAAAATAATTTAAGATTTTAATTTTTAATTTCTTGTGAGTTCTCTTTAGCACTTACCATATAAACATATCTATAAGGACTAAGAGTTTTTGTATCTTCTAAAATAGCTCTTTTATACCCAGCTTCATCTATGATTTTTACTACTTTTCCAACATAAATACCCTCTGGAAAAATCAAATCCTTTCCACTCGTATAAACCAAATCTCCTATATTTAATTCTTTATAATCAGTAACGAAATTAACATAAATTGAATTTTTACTACCTTGTAAAATAGCAGGAGTTTTATTTTCCCCAACAACCACAGAAAAAACACATTTTTCATCATTTAAACTAAGTGCATAAGCTCTATTATTATTTGAATACATAATCCCCACTGCATTATTATCATATATCAAACCATAAGTAATATCAGGCTTTATACCATCATAACTCATCCAAAATTTAGTCAAACTTCCAATTTTTTCATAAGATAATACCCTAGTTAAGGCTAGTTCAAATTCATATTTTTTAAGATTATGGGCTTTTGCAAGATTGTTATATTCTATAACCAAATTATCATATAAGAATTTGTATTGTTTTAGCTTTTTATTTTCTGTGCTTAATTCATCTATCTGATTTACTTGATTAAAATATTTAGTAATATTTTGTTTGGTGTAATCATAAGCATTATAAAGCTTATTTAAAACAAAATCATTAACCCCTAAAACAGCGTTTTTAACATCTGCTACAAAATAATAAGAAGATGTAAGCAAAACGCATATTAGGAGTAATAATTTAAATTTATTCATCATTTACTATTTGTCTTAGTAAAGAAATCTCTTCAAGTATTTTTCCAGTTCCTCTTGCTACTGCATGAAGTGGCTCATCAGCAACATAAACAGGTAATTTCACAATATCGCTTAAATATTTATCAATTCCACGGATTAATGCTCCACCACCAGTTAGCACTATACCATTTTCTACAATATCGCCTGCAAGTTCTGGTTTTGTATTTTCTAATACAAACTTAAGCGCATCAGCAATTTCTTTTAAAGGCTCTTTTATAGCTTCACGAATATCTTCACTACTTAGTTCAACCTTACTTAAAAGCCCTTTTACTTGGTCTTTTCCTTTAACAACTATAGTTAATTCTTCAGGCAATTGAATAGCTGAACCAACTTGGATTTTAATATCTTCGCTAGTTCTTTCGCCTATTATTAGATTGTATTTTTCTTTTACATAATTTACAATTGAGCTATCTAACTTATCTCCTGCTGTTCTAATACTTTTTGCAGTATGAAGACCACCTAGAGTAATAACTCCTATTTCAGTAGTTCCACCACCAATATCAACTACTAATGAGCCGACAGGTTCTTGCACGGGAAGATTTGCACCAATTGCTGCAGCCATTGGCTCTTCAACCAAATACACTTCTCTTGCACCAGCACTCAAAGCACTTTCGCGAACTGCTTTTCTTTCAACTTGAGTTAGACCATAAGGAACTGATATTAATATTCTAGGGCGTAAAAAACTCTTTCTTTTATGTGTTTTTTCAATAAAATATCTAATCATTTTTTCAGTCATATCAAAATCAGCTATAACCCCATCTCTCATAGGGCGAATTGCTTGAATATCACTAGGAGTTTTACCTAGCATTTCTTTAGCTTCTTTACCAACTGCTAAAATTTTGCTCTTTCCATATTTTGTATGTTGAACTGCTACAACACTTGGCTCATCAATTACTACACCCTTATCTTTTACTAGCACAAGAGTATTTGCTGTGCCTAAATCAATACCCATATCACTTGAAAATAACCCTATTAAATGGTCTAGTATCATTTATTATCCTTAATTTTTAAAAAAATAGCATCGCCTTCGTCATTAACAAAATCTTTATTTATAACGATTTCATAACCTTCATATTTATCTAAATCAAACATTAAATCAAGTAATAATTGTTCTAATATCCCACGAAGACCTCTTGCTCCTGTTTTTCTATCAAGAGCTTTTTTAGCAATAGCTAAAAGTGCGTCTTTATCAAATTCTAATTTAACACCATCAAATTCAAAAATCTTTTGATATTGCTTAATTATTGAATTTTTTGGCTCAATTAAAATTCTTACCATATCTTCTTCGCTAATTTCATTAAGACTTGCAATTGCGTGCAATCTTCCAACTAATTCAGGAATTAGACCAAATTTAATCAAATCATCAGGCTCAATATGTGAATACAATTCATCTTCACTAAGTTTAACGCTAGTAGTATCAAAACCCATTACATTCTCGCCTTGCTTTTGCTTTAAAATCTCTTCAATTCCATCAAAAGCACCACCACAAATAAATAAAATATTTGAAGTATCAACTTGAATAAATTCTTGATTTGGGTGTTTTCTACCGCCTTGTGGTGGGACATTTACAACACTACCTTCTATTATCTTAAGCAATGCTTGCTGAACGCCTTCTCCACTTACATCTCTTGTAATTGAGCGGTTTTCTCCCTTTCTTGCGATTTTATCAATTTCATCAATGAAAATTATCCCACATTCTGCGCGCTCAACATTATAATCAGCTGCTTGTAAAAGTCTTGTTAAGATATTTTCAACATCTTCTCCTACATATCCAGCTTCAGTTAAACTCGTAGCATCGCAAATTGCTATAGGAATATCAAGTGCTTTTGCCATAGTTTGAGCTAAAAGTGTCTTACCACTTCCTGTAGGTCCTACTAATAAAACATTTGATTTTGCTAATTCTACATCACTCTCATCGGCATTACTCATAAGCCTTTTATAATGATTATGAACGCTTACGCTTAAAACCTTTTTTGCTCTATCTTGACCTATTACATAATTATCCAAATGAGATTTTAAAGCTTTTGAACTTATATCTTTTAAACTATCAGCTACCTCATCTACTGCTAATTCTTTATTTTTAGCATCATACATTTTAAATATAACACCAGCACAAGTAGGACAAATTGTATTATTTTTACCATTTGAAAGTAGGTCAAACGGATAAGATTTGCCACAAAAACTACAAATATTATTGCTCATTATCATTTCCTTTCACTGGAATTCCACGCTTTGTATTTAAAATAAACGAGCATAATTTAACAACTTCGGCAGAATTTGAACTCTCATATAAAGCTTTTGCTCTATCGCTAATTAGCCCTGTTTTACTTCTAAAAATCCTACTAAATGCTTCACTTAATTCATTTATTTTATCTTTTTCTAAATGCCTTCTAAGCCCTACTAAATTAAGACTTCTAACATAAGCACGATTGCCTTCGGCTAGACAAAAATGTGGTAAATCTTGAGATAATGCTGAAGCACCTCCAAGCATACAATAATCGCCTATTTTAACCCATTGATGAACCGGAGTAAGTCCGCCAATCACACTAAATGAGCCAACTTCAACATGCCCTGCTAAGGTTACATTGTTTGCTAAAATTATATTATCAGCTAAGGTGCAATCGTGTGCAATATGAACATAAGCCATTATGAAATTATTATTTCCAACTCTTGTGTATCCATCGCCTTTTTGTGTGCCACAATTTATAGTGCAAAACTCACGAATAGTTGTGTTATTGCCTATTATTAAAGCTGAAAAATCATCGTTTTTATAAGAAATATCTTGTGGAATATCACCTAAAATAGCATAAGAAAAAATCTTGCAATTATTTCCTATTTTTGTATTTCCTAAAATTCTTGCACCACTTTTAATAATGCAATTATCACCAATTTCTACATTACTTCCTATATATGCAAAAGGCTCAATGCTAACATTTTTGCCTATTTTTGCACCATTTTCTATTATTGCTAAATCTGAAATCATTTATCTACTATCATCGCTTTTAAAATTGCTTGAGTGCATAATGTATCATCTACATAAGCCTCGCCACTAAACACCCACATTGCTCCACGATTTTTAACAACGCTCATTTTATATACTAATTTATCGCCTGGTCTTACTGGTGATTTGAATTTTACTTCTTCCATTCCTGTAAAATATACTACCTTGCTTTTAGGATCAACACTATCTTTCATACTTTGAAAAGCTAAAATTCCACCCGTTTGAGCCATTCCTTCTAATATTAAAACTCCTGGATAAATCGGATGACCTGGAAAGTGTCCTGCAAATACTTGATCACTTATACTAACATTTTTATAACCTAATACATAACCTTCATCAAGATTGATTTCTGTGATTTTATCAACTAACAAAAATGGTGGTCTATGTGGTAAAATTTCTTGAATTTGCATTACATCTAACATTATTATTCCTTTACTATGCTTAAAGGGATTTATTTTAATTTCAGCAATTAAACAAAGTGTAATAATTATAAGCTTTATCATTGGTAAAGTATAATTTATAAAATTCCAATGCTTTTAAAATAAAAACTATCTTAAAAGCATTAAAAATTAAAATAAAAAGTCTAAATTAAGCCCTTTTAATTCAAAGTCTTTATGAAAATCATTTGGCATAGGAGTTTTTATATCATAATCAAATATTTTTGTCCTAGCACAATGAAGCATTAGCCTTGAGCTAATTATTTTACTATATTTAACATCGCCTAAAATTCCTAGACCAACGCTATTTAAATGAACTCTTATTTGATGAGTTCTACCTGTTGCAATTTGCACTTTTAATAAGGTTTTTTTACCTTCTATAATTAAAGGCTCTATTTTAGTATAAGCGTATTTTGCGTTTTCGCTATTACTAATTTTGCTAAATGCACTTTTGCCTTTTATGGTTAAAATCGGCTCATCAATCTCCATTCCTTCGCTTACGATTTTATTAGTAATTGCTAGGTAGAGTTTTTGCACTTTTTCTTTTTTATATTCGTTTTTTGCAGCCTTTAAAAACTCTTCATTTTTAGCAAATAATACAATGCCACTTGTATCCTTATCAAGTCTATTTAAAAGAGTGTAATTATTTTTAATATGTTCGCTCGCAATACCAATTGGCTTATTAATAGCTAATAAATTATCATCTTCAAACAATACGCTAAGCTCTGGTTTTGCAAGTTTAAAAATAGTATTAACAGGCATAAGACCCCTTGCAATCTCTAATCTTTTGCCCCCGTGCATTACTAAACCTAAATCTATTAATTCTTTAGCAGCTGAATTTGAAATTCCTTCTTGAATTGCTAATAATTTATATGCTTTATCTTGTTTCATTTATTTTCCTATCTAATATTTCGCATAATGCGTTGAAAGTATATTCGTTTTTGATTTTAGCATTTTTAACATTTGTAAAATCAATATCATCACTAATTTTTATATTTTCTATACATTTTATACTTGAATATTGAGAAAACACATTAGTTCCTGAAGTGATTTTGCAGCCAAAAAACGCAGCTTCGGCGAAATTATGTCCGCCTATTTTAGTATAAGAACCACCTAAAATCACATAATCACTAATTGAATAAAAATTAATTAATTCTCCTAAAGTATCTAGCAAAAATACTTCACTTTTTAAATATCCATCACAATCATTGCTATATTTTACAATATTAAAACCCTTATTATAAAGTAATTTTTCAACCTTATGAAATCTTTCAGGGTGTCTTGGTGCTATTATTAGACATTTATCTTTTAAGAAATTTTTATCTAGCTTATTTAGAATTATTTCTTCTTCATTTTCGTGAGTGCTTGCAATTAAAATTATTTCTTTATTTTTGCTTAATTGCTTAGTAACTATTGGCTTATTTGTAATCTTTATATTTGTAAAAACTTCTATATTTTTAGCATTAAAATATTCTAATCTTTCTTTATCTTCATTACTTTGAGCAAGGATTAAATCAAAATATGAAAATATTTTTGCATAATAAAAACTAAATTTTTTATAATTTTTAAAGCTATTTTCTTTCATTCTAGCGTTTAATAAAATAGTATTTTTATCAAAATCTTTATATATTTTAAGTAAAGCTAACCATAATTCTGCTTCAAATACCATTAAAGTCTTAGCAGGTTTAAGCCATAAATATAATAATGGCTCATAAGGTAGTAAAAAAGCATTGTCATCAAATTCTTTTGCTTTCATAAGCCCTGTTTTTGATGAGCAAGTAAGTAATATTTTAAAACCTTTATTTTTATAATATTTAATCAACTCGCCTAAAGCGACAGCTTCTCCATAACTTGCAAAATGAAAATGAATATCTGCTATTTTATGCTTTTTGAATGGTAAAAATTTTTGATAAAGTTTAGAATATTTATCCTTAAAACTTAAAGGAATTAAAACCAATAAGAATAAAGGATAAATTAAAATAGAAACAAGAATATAAAAAAAATACATTTTTTAAATTATAAAAATTACTCTTCTATGTATAAAATTCTTCCACAATGTGGGCAGTTATTAATCTCTTCACTTTTTAAAACTGCACTAAAAGTTTTGCTATTTAGTTGCATAAAACAACCATAGCAAGCTTGTTTTTTAACAGGAACTACTGCAGTATTCTTAGCCCATTTTCTAATTTTTTCATAAAATCCGAAAACTTTGCTATCAATTTCGCTAGCTAACTTATCTTTTCTTACATAAATTTCTTTTCTTTTTTCTTCAATAGCATCAAGTGCTGATTTTTGATTAGCTATTGCTATAGTTAAATCATCATTTAATTTAGTAATTTCTTTTTGATTTTCTTTAATTTCTTCTTTTTTATTATCTACTATTTTTTCTAATTTTGATATTTCTTCATTTGCAGCTTCTAATTGCTCTCTTGCGATTTCTTCTTCTAATTTTAAAGCATTTGCTTCTTTTTCTGTTTTTACTAAAGCAATTTTTTTAGCAGTTTCATTGATTTTTGTTGAAAATTGAGCTATGTGATTTTCTACTTTTACTTTACTCTCACTAATTTCTTTTATGCTTTCTTCTAATTTTGAATTTTTATTCTCAAGACTTTTAATTTTATCTTCTAAATTGTTCGCTTCTCTTTTAGCACTTTCAATTTGTGGTAAAAAACTATCTATTTCTTTATCTAATTTAGAAAGCTCTACTAATTGTGATAGGTGTTTATTCATAGTATGTCCTTAATACTCTAAAAATGGATTTTTTGAAGAGCTGATTATAATCTCTATCGGTAATTTTTGCAAATTACTCGCTAAAGAATTAGCAAAACAAATCTCACTTTCATAATGCTTAATATCGATTAAACTTATATTATTTTCACTAAGAGCTAAAGCGTCGTGATATTTAATATCTCCTGTTAAAAATATATTACTCTTAAGCTCACTAGCCAATGAAATTCCAGAACCCGTGCAAATTCCTATTAAATCAGTTTGAATTATTTCTTTTGCTAAAGATATTGATATTTTTTTTAAGTTTAATTTAGCCTTTAAAAAATCAGCCAATTCATAAATATCTTTAAAATTATTCTTAGCATAAGCTAAAAACCCATCGCTTTCAATTATTTCTAAGCCTAAAAACTTTTCACAAAAATATCTATTTAAATGACTTAAATCATAATTCGTATGCATAGAAATTAAAGCACAATTTTTTCTGATTAATTCTTTTAAAATATTACCAGCATAATCATTTTTAATACTTTTAATACCCTTAAAAATCAAAGGATGATGAGTAATAATCAATGAATTTGGTAAAAATGATTTTACTTGATTAAAATCTAAATCAAGGCTAAGGTAAATCCTTTCGCAACTATCATCATTACTTAAAATTAACCCACTATTATCCCAACTTTCTTGAGTATTAAAAGGACTTAATTCATCTAAAATCTTATAAATCTCACTTATTTTCATAAAAATTCCTTATATAAAACGCTAAGCCAAGTTAAAACAGCTATTAAAATAGTAAAAAATACTCCAGCAGAGCCTAAGTCTTTTGCATCTTTTGCAAGTTTATGGTATTTTGAAGTTGCCAAATCTACAACGCTCTCAATAGAAGTATTAAAGCATTCAGCAGCAAATACTAAAATAATAACATCTATTAAAAATGCCTTTTCAAATAAAGAAAAAGGATAAAATAAAGCAAATAAAATAAAGCAAATTCCTATTATAAATTCTATCCTAAAAGCACTTTCATTTAAAGCTCTTTTAACCCCTGCTAAAGCATAACTTGCGTTTTTAAAAAATGAGTATTTCTTCTTCATATTTTCTCCTATTTAGCTAGATTATAAAAAAATTATTAATACTTTCAAATTGATAGCATAAATTGACTAGCATTCATAGCAAATACAACACAAGCTATGCTAGCAGCTCCACTAAGCCTTGCTTCTCCAAACATAGAACTAACTTCTCCTATAGCAAACATATTATTCTTAGCTGTATTAGTATCTATATCAACTACTCTTGCAAATATATCTGATTTAACCCCACCTAAAGTATAGTTTAAATAAACATCTACATTAGCCAAATAAAACATAGGCTTATTAATTGCTTTAATAGAAATATTATTAAGATTTTTACCCAATTTATCAATCCTATTACTAAAATAGCTATTGTATTCATCAACGCAATTAATTAATCTTTTATCAATTTCTTCTAAAGAATAGTATTTGTAAAATATACTTGTATCATTTATATAATTTATTCCGTGATTATCTAGGAGTAATTTAACTAATTTATTATTTTTAATTTCATTTAAAATCGCTATTGCTAAATCTTGCCTTGAGCTATCTTCTCTAACAAATCTTTTAAAATCAGAATTAATTAAAATTCCATATTTAAAAATATCCATAGGCAAAACAAAAGCAAATCTCATTAGACTTAATTGAGTTGGGATTGCTCCATTTTTTAATAAAATCTTTAAAGAATTTGAATTATTCTTAGACATAGTTTTAGCATAATAAGCTAGTGGATAATGAATTTTTATAAATTCTTTATCGTTTGCAAATCCACCAGTGCAAAAAGCTATATTTTTAACCTTAATTTTTATGATTTCATCTTTATGTAAAATACTTGCAATACCATTATCAAAATCAATTAATTTAGCCTTAGTTAATATATTTACATTTTTACTAAGCAATCTGTTGATTAATGGATTTATCACACTTTCTTTAGCATTTTTTAAAGGGTGTAATTCTCTAGGAACTGAATGATTTAAGCTATTTAATATAGCTAATTCAAATTCAACCCCAAAACTTTTTAAAAGTTGAGTAGCTTGTGCTGATTTTTCACTAAGCTCTTTTAATAAAGTAAAATCAGCATAATTAGTTGAATAAGAAATCAAATCATCATAAAATTTATCATCTTTTATATTTGCTAGTTGTTGAAAAGATGAATTACTAGCAGCAAAATTTAAATAACTCTTAGCTCCGCCTAATTCATCATCTTGCTCAATTAATAAAATATCTTGTTTAACCAATAAATTCGCCAATGTTAAACCACTAATACCACTACCTACAATTAAACAAAACAACTCATTCATAAGCAATCCTAATATAAAAATTAGCTCCAATTTTTCTAGTTTTTAAAAACACATCAGCATTTAACTCACTATTTAAAATATTTTTTATCATAAAAAGCCCAAGCCCTGAACCATTTTTCGTGCTAAAATAAGGTTTAAAAATTTCTTCTTCTAAATCCTTTTTAACCCCTATTCCATTATCTTTTATACTAATGTAAATATTATTTTTATAAGCATAAAGATTAATTATAATATAAGGATTTTTTATATTAACTAAAGCATCTTTTGCATTTGTAATGAGATTGATTATTGCATGAGCTAAACTATTTTTATATGAATTTATTTTTAAATTCTTATCAAGTCTTAAAGTAGTATTAATTGCATTCCTTGTAAGGCTTGCATTACAAATCGTTAAAGAATTTAAAATAGCTTCATAAACATAAAAAGAGCTTTTTTCTTGCTTTGTCTTATAAAAATCATAAAATTCATCAATAGTTTTTGACATATAATTTAAAATAGGATTTATCTCTTTTAATTTTTGATGAAACTTATCATCAATTTTTTGTTTTTCTAAACTAATCTCAAGATAACTAGAAATTGCACCTAAAGTTGCTAATGGCTGTCTATATTCATGAGCTATACAAGCTATCATTTCACCTAATGCAGCTAATTTTGATTGATGATTTAGCAATTGCTCTTTTTGTGTATTTTCATCTAATTTAGCCTTAATTATTTCAACTTGATTTTTTACTTCTTCTTGTAAATTTGCATTTAATTTTCTTAGTTTTTCTTCGGTTTTTAATAATTTATTAATTAAAAATCCTAAAACAAAATATACCCCAATAAAAGCAAAAAATACCAAAATCACACTAATTATAAAAGCCTTTTTTATTATATGTAAATGAGTTTTATAATCTTTTGTAATATCTTTTTTAATCAATATTAAAAATCTATCATTTAAAATAATTTCATTACTTAAATAATATTTATCATCTAACTTAATTATATCTTCATCATTTGTTAAAAGTTTAGTTTTATTTTGCCAATCAAATTCATTATAAAAATACTCATTTTCATACTTTAAAGCAGCTAAAAAATCATCTTGAATTTTTAAATTATCTAATAATTTTTTTGCACTTATTGTATAAGTAATCGCATAATTTTCATTTATTTTTAAATTAATTAAATAAACTGGTTCGGTATTTAATCTAAGTAAAATATCTGTTTGATTATTAAAATCATATTGGCAATTTAATTTTATTTTATCTTTTTCTATGCAAATATTTTCTTTTAAAATAAATAATTTAATATCCTTTAAATATGCCTCATTTGAGCTTAGATTTAAAAATAATTTATTTAATTTATTTAGCTTTTCATCATTTTTTAAATAATCTAAATTAGAACTAAATTCATAACTAATACTAAGCGTATTGTTTAATAAATTATTTAAAAAATCACTATAAAAATAAATAAACCTATCATTAAAACTATTTTTGTTTTGAAATAAATAATTTTTATGCCAAGAAATATATAAAAAATTCAAAATAAAACATAAAAAAATAATCAAAGTTAAAACAAATATAAAAGCTTTTTTGCGAATGCTTATATTAAGTAATTTTGATATAGTATCCACGAGAATTTGCATTATGAATTATACCTTTATCGCCTAATTTCTTTCTAAGATTTTTAATGAGTGATTTAATAGCATCAGAACTTACATCATAATCATTATATACATAATCGCAAATCTTATAAATATCTACAATGTTAGGACTACTTTTTAACAAAATTTCAAGCAATAAAAATTCTTTTTTGCTAAGCTTAATAATCTCATCATTTACTAATAACTCATTTAAATCAATATCTAAATATATATTATTGCTTAATTTAATTTTATTATTAATACTTTTTATAGCCTTTTTTAAAGCATCTTCAAGTTTAATCCTATCAAAAGGTTTTATTAAATACTTGCAAATATTAAGCTCAACTGCACTTAATAAAGTTTGTTTATCGCTTAAAGCTGTAATCATAATAGCAGGAATTTTATTATCAGAATTTCTTATATTTTCTAATAAATTTAAACCATCAAGTTTTGGCATAGAAATATCAAGTAATAATATATCAGGCTTTTTAGCCAAATATATATCTAAAGCACTTAAGCCATCTTTAGCATAAAGCACATTAAAATCAAGTAGTTCTAGCAAATCAATAACTTGACTTGCTAGATTTAAATCATCTTCTGCATATAAAATTGTGTATTTTTTCATTTTTTATCTAATTTACCCCTTAAACCATCATGACCTACATGGGTATGACAACTTACACATTTTAATTCATTTGCGTAATCTAAATATCTTTTATGCATTGTATTTTGCATTTCATTTTTAGAATTAATTTTAGTAATATCTTGATGACATTTTAAGCATCCACTATCATAAACATAATCTTTTTTATGATTGAGTTTTTCATACCAATCTATATTTTCATCAGCTCCAATAGCAGTGATACTAAATTCTTTAATGCCATTATAAGCTTTTGTGCTTAGATAATTTACTATATTATCGTGTGGCAAATGACAATCTACACAATTTGCCTTTATACCTAGATTATTATTACCACTATGAACATCTTTAATATAAGCTTCCTTCATCGGTTGCATTACATGACAACTCGCACAAAATTTATCATCGCCAGTCATTTGTATAGCTTTATGAGATAAAAACACAAAAATTAAAGTTAAAACCACAATAGATGAAACAAAAATAATAGTTTTTTTCATTTTATCTCCTTCATCCAAGTTTTAGTATTATGGCAAGTATTACACATATTAAATGATGGCTTATGCTCATTATGACAGGTGTAACAATTTAAATTCGCATTATCATGAATACTATTATGCGGATTTTTACCTTTTAAAAAATCAAGCCTTTTTGCTAATTTCTCTTTACTTCCATGACAACTTAGACATGAATTAGAATCAAGTGCTTTATAATCTTTTTCATTTGCTTCTTTATGACAATCTGTGCATTTTAATTTCACATCAACATGGTGTGGTTTTATTGCAAATTCATTGCCTAATGCAAAAATACTTAATATCAAAATCATTAATAATTTTTGCATTTATACTCCTTTTAAAATATCTTTCGCACAAGCAATTCCTGAAGTCATACAATCAGGAATAGAACAACTAGTAAGCCTTGATTGTCCATGAACACCACCAGTTGCCTCACCAATCGCGTAAAGCCCTTTAATTGGCTCATAGTTACTAATATTTAAAACTCTCATATTTATATCAGCATAAACACCACCTGGAGTATAACTAAGACCTGGTGCAGCTGTCATTGCATAAAAAGGTGCTTTACTCATACTAGAATTTTTAATCTTACTTAAATCTTTTTTGAACTCATCTTTATTATTTGAAATTCCTGTTTCATAATCTTGCATTGTCTTTGATAAATCATTTTCATTAAGCTTAAAATTATTAGCTAAATCACTTAAGCTATCAAATTTCTTCATTTTCCCTGCAGTAATAAAACTTTGCATTCTATTAGGGTCGTGCGAATTAGCAAATCCTATGCTATCAAAAATAATTATTGGATAAATTGTTGTGTTAATCTTTTCCATATGAGCTAAGATTTTATTTGATAAACCTTGTCTATCCCCATCTTCATTTAAAAATCTTTTAGCATTGCAATCAACCATAATCCCATAAATTAAATCTTCTGTAGGAATTCCAAAAGAAAATCTACTAAGTGCTAATTGAGTTGGGATTGCTCCTACCTTTAGCATTTGTTTTAATGCACCAGCAGTCTGACCTAAACTTGAAGGGCTTTTTGCTAGTCTTAATCTAGGATTTACTATACTTCTAAACTCAATATCACGGCTAAATCCACCTGTTGCAAAAACTACCGCAAGCCTTGCTTTATAGTGTTTTTTATCTCCACTTAAATTCTCTCTATCATCATTTGCTAGATTTCTATTAAATCTATAATTTTCTCTAACGCTTACGCCAATTATTTTGCCACTTTCATCTTGAATGATTTCATCGCATTTAGTTTCGTTTTTAATCTTTCCATTATGTTTTATAAAAAATTCATTTAAAGTGCTAATACAAGCACCGCCACCGCCAATAGTTTCAACACTTCTAGCAACACTATGACCGCCTAAAAACTTAAGCTTATCAGCATATTTAACCCCACAACTTTTAGCAAATTCATATGCTTCATTTGAATTTCTTATAATTCTTAAAGAATGTTCTAAATGATTATATCCAGCTCCAGCTTTATTTAAATCATTTAAAAATAATTCTTCGCTATCTTTTATGCCAGCTTTAATTTGTAAATCTGAATTAAGAACAGCAAAATCTTGTTGAGAAAGAACTGAATTACCACCAATTCTATCCATCTTTTCAATCATTAAAACATCAATTTTATTCTTTACTAAATAAGCAGCACAAATATGAGCACTCACACCACTTCCGATTATAATAACATCAGCTATTTCATCAAATTTTATGTCTTTTCCTAAATTATCATTAGCGTTTAATGCTAAAGGTGCACTAAGGCCAACTCCTGCTACTCCTTTTATAAAATTTCTCCTTGATAACATCTATACTCCTTCTAAAAAATCAATTTATTATAAAAATATGTAGTGGCAAAAAAGTGTCAAATATAAATTTATTTTTAAGATTTTAATATAAATTTTAAATCTAAGATAGCTAATATTTTAAATTATAGAAATGATATATTACCTATAAAATATTTAAAATCTTGATATTAATTTAATTTCTAGGTTTGTTTAATAGTTTTTAAAAGTATAAAATAACTAATGAAAATCTTATAAAAATATCTAGTATTTAGTGCTTGTGTTGTTAAAAAATTATTTTGTAATAAAAAATAATATCCGATTTTTTCTGCTTAGTTACAATTTTAATTTTTAGTATCAATTTAAGTATTTTAATATCTTATTAAAACCAATTATTTTATTTAAATTAATATAAATTACTATATTTATAAGCTGCGTAATTTTTAATATTCACTTAAGTTTTAAATATCAAATCTATCTAATAATATTTACAAACTAATCAAATAATTTAAACTACAAGCATAATACAAAGTAAGTTCTATAAAAGCATTGCAAATTAAATTCCAAAAGATTTTAACAATAAATATTTTTATACTTTTTTTAAAATATTACTATGAATTATAAAAGTATAAATTATTTTGAAAAATAAATGAAGATATAAACAATAATCTAAAAAGCCATAATTATTTTTTAGGCTTTTTAGAACTTTTTAAATGTTTTTCTAATTTTTTTCTTCCACTAAATGATATTTTTTCTATGAATAAATGTCCATCAAGATGGTCGTTTTCGTGTTGAATAGCAACTGCTAAAAGCCCTTCAGCTTCTAAAGTTTTTTGATTTCCAAATCTATCTAAATAATCAACTTTAATTTTATTATATCTAGTTACTTCTTCAAAAAAACCAGGAACACTAAGACAACCTTCTTCATAAACTTGCGTTCCTTCTCCAATAGGTGTTATTATTGGATTAATAAATTCAATCAAATCATCTTTATTTTGTTCTTCATTTTCATTTAATAAATTAATCAAAAATATTCTTAAAGGTTTTGCAACTTGTATTGCTGCTAAACCTATACCACTAGACGAAATCATAGTCTCATACATATCATCTAAAAATGTATGTAACTCTTCATCAAATACCTTAACTTCTTCACTCCTAGTAAATAATAATTTATTAGGATAAGTTATTAATTTAAGCATCATTTTCTTCACTATCTCCAACTACAGCATAAATTTCTTTATTTTTACCAGTATTCGGTAATACGCTAATAGCCTCAAGAATCTGTTCTTCATAATTATCGCCACTAAGTGCTACAACGCTCATTTCTATATTAATATCAATTTCATTATCATTTATAAAAAATGTTGTATTGTAAAATAAGTCTGAAATTCTCTCACAAGCTTTTTTTGCATTAACTATATTTGTATGTTTCATTGCCATTACAAAAATACCATCTCCATAATGTGCCACAACATCGCTTCTTCTTGAGGTTTTTAATAATAATTTCGCAACATTTCTCATCAAAAGATTTTTATCTTTTTGTAATTCAATTGTATTTAATAAACTATCTTTAATCTTTACAAACATCAATGATATTGAATAACCATATTTTTTAATATCTTCTATGTCTTGAGTAATATTATTATATAAATATCTTTTATTAAACACTCCGAATTTATCATCAAATTCACTCTGCTCATTTACCCTATTATGTATTTTTACAATCTCATCATAACCTTTTTTTATACTATTTAATTGAATATCAAGGGCTGTGGTGAGTTTAGCCATATCACTATCTAAAGACCTTAAAATATTTTGAATAGATAAAGAACCGGTAGCAATACTCAAATCGCCTATTTTTTTCTTAATTAAAGCTTTCATTGTGCTTATATTTTTATAAATTGTTGCAATAGAACCTACTAGCTGTTTTATATTTACAAAGGTTTCTTTAATGTCTTGTTCTATTACAGCAACTTTATTACTTTGGTCTTCTTTTTCATAAGTAATCATTTCTGTTACTCTTTTTTTAAAGGCCATAGGCTTAGTATCTAACATTTTTTCAAAATAAATAGAATAATTAGTAGGAGTTGGTGGAACATTATCCTCTATAAGTTGTTTAATTACTTGTTGAGTAAATTTCTCAAATTCTCCACCGCTTAATTTCTGAATCTTAGGAGATTCATCGTGTATTATCTCTTTATTCAAAGCCCTATCCTATTTAAAACTTTTTTCTAATACCTTATCAATTAGTCCGTATTTTAAAGCTTCTTCTGAACTCATAAAATAATCGCGTTCAGTGTCCTTCTCAACTTTTGCCAATTTATTACCGGTATTTTCAGCTAATACTTTGTTAAGCATTGCTTTTAATCTTAAAATTTCTTTTGCTTGAATTTCAATATCAGTCGCTTGACCTCTTGCACCGCCTAAAGGCTGATGTATCATAATTCTAGCATTTGGAAGAGCAAACCTTTTACCTTTAGCTCCAGAACTAAGTAAAAATGCTCCCATTGAAGCAGCTTGTCCTATACAAATTGTACTAACATCAGGTTTAATATAATTCATTGTATCAAATATACTAAGACCACTAGTTACAACTCCACCAGGACTATTTATATACAAATAAATATCTTTAGTAGAATCTTGAGCTTCTAAAAACAATAATTGTGCAACTACACTAGCAGCTACATCATCATTTATTTCACCACTTAAAAGAATAATTCTATCTTTAAGTAAGCGAGAGTAAATATCATAACTTCTCTCGCCTTTGCTAGTTTTTTCTACTACATAAGGTATGTAGCTCATTTATCTTTTCCTAAAAATAAATCAGCAAATAATTTTTCTTCTACTAAACTCATTCTAACAGCTGGTAATGTGCCATTTTTTGTATAGTTTTCTATTAATTGTTTAGGGTCCATTCCATATCTTAAAGCTTCAAAATAAATAGCTTGCGCTACTTCTTGGTCATTTACAACTACATTTCTTAATTTTGCTAATTCATCAACAATGAAAGTCAATTTTACGCTTTTTAAAGCTTCTGATTCATATTCTTTTCTTTTTTCTTCTAAATATTTATCATCTTTTAATTTGTCAAATTCTTCTTTACTAAAGCTTCTTGCAGCTTGATTAAATTGTAAATTAGTTTCTTGTTCTAAAATATTTTGTGGAACTGCAAAAGTATATTTTTCTAGCATTTTTTCAACAAATTCTTGTTTTAATTTTTCATCAATTTGTTTAAATTTAGCTTCTGTTTCTAATTGTTCTTTTATTTTTTCATCTAAAATTGCTTCAGTTGGGTTTTCTACACCAGGAAGTAATTTTTTAAGCATTTCTTCATCAATTTCAGGTAATTTTCTTGCGTGAATTTCATGTAATTTTACTTTAAATACTGCTTTTTTACCCGCTAAATGAGCTGCTTGATAATTTTCAGGGAAAGTTACTTCTATATCTTTTTCTTCGCCAACTTTAAGCTCTATCATACCATCTTCAAATCCTGGTATAAATTGACCACTTCCAATCTCTAGCATATAATTTTCTGCTTTACCACCTTCAAAAGCAACGCCATCAACAAATCCTTCAAAATCAAACTTAGCATAATCACCTTTTTTTAAGATTTGTTTTTTAGTTTTTTCTAATGGAGCAAATTGCTTAAGCATAGCTTCTTTTCTAGCTTTAATATCTTTTTCTTTAATTTCTTCTATTTTTAATGCAGGAACTAATGCTTCATAACCACTTAAATCAATTGTTGGTCTAAAAGAAACTACGAATTCAAATTCAATTCCACTATCTTTTCTATCGAATTTTTTAAAGCTTGGCTCGCCGATTAATTCTTTTTCATCTTTACCTGTTTCTTTAACTGCATTTTTATAAGCACTTGTAATCGCTTCTTGTTCTGCATCTTTTAGTAAAGAATCTTTATATCTATCTAAAACAACATTTACAGGAACTTTGCCTTTTCTAAAACCAGCAACTTGCATAGTTTTACTAGCTTTTACAGCTATTTCTTTAACCTTTTCATCTATTAAAGATTTTTCTATAACACCACTTACTGAGTAATTAATTTCATCAATTTTTGTTGTACTAAGTTTCATTAAACTACCTTTTGTAAAATATTTCGCACAATTCTAGCTAAAAAAATTAATCATTGGCAAAATATAAAGGTAAAGAATGCAAGACTTAATTAAAAATTTATTAATAAAAATTGGTGAAAATCCAAATAGAGAAGGATTAGTAAAAACACCTGAAAGGGTTCAAAAATCATATGAATTCTTATGTAGTGGCTATACAAAAAATCCAAAAGAAATTTTAAACGAAGCTATTTTTAACACTGATAACAATGAAATGGTTTTAGTAAAAGACATTGATTTTTATAGCTTATGCGAACACCATTTATTACCATTTTTTGGAAAAGTTCATATTGCTTATATACCTAATGGAAAAGTAGTTGGGCTTTCAAAATTACCTAGACTTGTTGAAGTTTATTCAAGAAGATTGCAAATCCAAGAACAATTATGCGAACAAATTAGCCTAGCTTTATATGAAATATTAAAGCCAAAAGGTGTTGCTGTAACTATTGAAGCTGAGCATTTATGTATGCAAATGCGTGGAATTCAAAAAGTAAATTCTAAAACAATAACAAGTTCTCTTAAAGGCATATTTTTAAGCGATGAAAGAACTAGGAAAGAATTTTATTCACTAATAAAATGAACTTAGAAAAACTTAAAAATAAAATATCAAAAATACCAATTTCACAAAATTTTGGCTTTATATACAAAATCTCTGCAATTAGTATAGAGATTAAAGGATTAATCACTAGCGTAGGCGATGTTATAAGACTTGAAAACGAGGAAAAAACCGCTTATGCAATGGTTGTTAAGATTGAGGAGCATATTTCATTTTTAAGCCCTTTTGATTTTGTAGAAGGCTTTAAAATCGGAGATAAAGCATTTTTAGAAGAAGCAGGAATGAAAATTCCTTGCTCTATGGAATTACTTGGGCGTGTGGTTGATCCATTTATGCGTCCAAAAGATGGAAAAGAAAAAATCACACCAAGTAAAATGATGCCTATTTTAAGAGCACCAATAGACGCACTTAAGCGTGGGCTTATAAGCGAGCCTTTTCCTGTTGGTATTAAAAGTATTGATGGACTTTTAACTTGTGGAGTAGGACAAAAATTAGGCATTTTTGCTGGTTCTGGGGTTGGTAAATCAACTCTTATGGGAATGATAGTTAAAAATGCCCCTGCAGCCGTTAAAGTAGTCGCTTTAATAGGTGAGCGTGGTAGAGAAATTCCTGAGTTTATACATAAGAATTTAGGTGGTAAAATGGATGATACCGTTATGATAGTTGCGACTAGCGATGATAGTGCATTAATGCGTAAATATGGGGCATTTTGTGCTATGAGTGTGGCTGAATTTTTTAAAGAACAAGGAATGGATGTATTATTTATAATGGATAGCGTTACTCGTTTTGCTATGGCTCAACGCGAAATCGGTCTTGCTCTTGGAGAACCACCTACTGCTAAAGGCTATCCACCAAGTGTATTTAATCTATTGCCGCAATTAATGGAGCGAGCTGGTAAAGAAGAAGGTAAAGGAACTATTACAGCATTTTTTACAGTGTTGGTTGATGGCGATGATATGAGTGATCCTATTGCTGATCAAAGCAGGTCAATTCTTGATGGGCATATCGTATTAGATAGAAGCCTAACTGATTTTGGAATATATCCTCCGATTAATATTCAAAATTCAGCAAGTAGGGTTATGGGAGATGTGGTAACGCCTGAACATAAAAAAAATGCTGCTAAGTTTAAAAGGCTTAATTCAGTTTTAAAAGAAAACGAAACTCTAATTAGAATTGGTGCTTATGTAAAAGGTAGCGATAAAGAGCTTGATTTTGCAATGAGTAAAAAAGATTATATGAATGATTTTTTAAGACAAGGAAATGATGAGGCTTTTGCTTTTGAAGAAGTTTTAAGTATGCTTGAGCAAATTAATTAATCCGAATTAATATTTAAATTCTTATAAAGAATTTAAATATTTTAATAAAGTATCTATTATATCATCATCGCTTTTGCTTGGTGCTTTTAAAATAATTCTTTCATCATTATCTTTTAAAAGTTTTATATTTTGCTCATAATTACTAACTTCACAAAATCCGTGCTTAATACATAAAATTTTAATTGCCATAAGTGAAAAATAATTTCTTGTATAGCTATCACATTTGCCAAATCTATCATTAAAAGAATCTTGCATAGTAGATAAACTAGCTAAATTATCGCACTCATTTATTTTTCTATAAAGGCTTAATCTTAGCTTATCATTAGGCACTAAATAATCGCTTATATAAGCATTTACTAATAATTTTTGCTCGTATTTAATCTCTTTTGTGATATTTCCTTTACTTAGTCGATTAATTTCAGCTTCTAGCATTTTAATATAAAGTGCATAGCCAAGTTGTTCTATATGACCGCTTTGTTCAGCACCTAATAAATTACCACCGCCTCTTATTTCTAAATCCATTTGAGCTAGAGTGCTACCACTGCCTAAATACGAGTTACTAGCTAAGCTTAATAATCTTTTCTTAGAATCTTCACTAACGCTTTCTTCATTATCAACTAGAAAATAACAAAATCCTTGTATTTTGCTACGACCTACTCTACCACGAAGTTGGTGCAAATCAGCTATACCGAAATGGTTTGATTTTTCTACTATTATGGTGTTTGCATTTGCTAAGTCAATTCCACTTTCAACAATGCTTGTGCATAATAATAAATCATACTTTTTCTCTTCGTATTCAAATAGTTTTTCTTCAGCTTCATTTGCTGGTATTTTTGAATGTAAAACTAAAATTCTAAGCTTTGGATAAAGCTCTTCTAAATAGCGTTTTTTATGTTCAATTGAAGCTATGTGATTGTGTATGTAAAATACTTGCCCGCCACGCCTAAGCTCTCTTGCTATGATTTCTTTAATTAAAGCGTCATCATAAGTTTTTACAAAAGTTCTTACATCTAATCTATCATTAGGTGGAGTTAGAATTTGAGAATAAGTCTTAAGTGTGCTTAAAGCTTGATTAAGCGTTCTTGGGATTGGAGTAGCACTCATACTTAATTGATGAGCTTTTATACTTATATCTTTTAATTTTTCTTTTTGTTTTACGCCAAATTTATGCTCTTCATCAATTACAATTAGCCCAACATCATCAATTGCTAAGCTAAGTAAAGCGTGAGTTCCTATAATAACCTTTGGTTCTTTTGTATTCATAATAGCTTTTTTAGTATTAGAAAATCTATCAAGTCTAAAAACTTGAATTCCAAAAGGCTCTAAACGATTTTTAAGTGTTTTATAATGTTGAGAGCATAAAAGTGTAGTCGGGACAAAAAATAAGGCATTTAAACCATTTTTAACACAGGCAAAAATTGCGTGCATTGCGACTTCGGTTTTACCAAAACCAACATCAGCACTAAGTAATCTATCCATAGGAGTGCATTTGCTTATCTCTTCAAAAATATCATTAACTGCTTTTTCTTGATCACTTGTTAAAACAAATCCTGCTTTAGCCTTAAATATCTCATAATCAAGTGGTTTTTTAATAGCCTTTGTTACAATTAACTGCCTTTTTGCTGCTAGTTCAGTAATAGCACCTGCAATTGCTAATAATTTAGTTTTAAGTTTTTCTTTGAGTTTTACAAAAGTATTTTTGCCTAATTTATCAAGTTCAGGAATTGAACTTGAAATATATTTATCAAGCAAATAAAGTGAGCTAGTTGGAAGTAGCAATTTATTTTCATTTTGATATTCAATCACAATAAATTCTTGCTTTTTTCCTTCATTTTCTATTAATTCTAATCCTAAAAATCTACCTACGCCGTATCGCTCATGAACTACATAATCATTTTTTATAAGCTCATCTAAAACTATGCTTGATTTATATTTTTTCTCTTTTTTATAATATTTATTAAGACTTAATATTAATTCATCATCGCTTTGAATATTTAAAACTGCATTTGAGATGATTTTTTCTACATTTTCACCTAATTTATAATCTAAGAATTTATTCTCATTACTAGCTAGTAATTTTATTTTTTTATTTGAGTTTAATTTGAAAAAATCATTGCTAGGATTAAACACCATATCGCTATATTTTTTAGCTTTAGAAATTATATTTCCTAATTCAAATTCTTTCGTGCAAACATAAGAAAACTCTAAATAATTACTAAGTTTTAAATGCCAATAAAATACACTTTCGTATTCATTTAAATCATCATTATTTAAAATACTTTCTTTGATTTCTTCGTATTTTTCTTCGCTTACATAAGAAATTAACGGCAAAATATCACAATATTCACACTCTTCTTTATAGCTAAGTCCAGAATTTGCATCAAAATATTTAATACTTTCTACTTCATCATCAAATAAAACTATTCTAATTGGATTTTCATATTTCAATGAAAAAATATCAATTTTTTCATGACCTATGCTAAATTCTCCTGGACTTTGAACCATATCAACTAAATTATAATTTAACCTTAAAAGCTCTTTTGCTAAAGAATTTAAATTAATCCTATCGCCAAATTCAATCTTTAAACACTTTAAATCATCTTTACTTGGAAGTGGTTTTTTAATAGTATTAATAGGGATTATTAAAATCTTTTTATCTTGATAATCGTAATAATCACTTAAAACTTTTGAAATATCAAATAATTCCATAGAAAACGAGCGTAAATCGTCATTAATCTCTGCTCTAAAATCAGGTAAAATAAAACTATTTATCCCTAAATATAAAGCTACATTTGATAAAGATTTTGCTTCGTTTAAGTCTTCACATATAATAATTTTTGCATAATTTTTATTATTTATTAAATACTCATAAAGATTTGCTTGCATAAAATCTCAAAAACCTTTCTACTAGCATAAAAGAGCCAAAAACTGCATAATTTTTATCTATATCAAAATCACTAAAATCACTACATTTAATGTCTAATTCTTTGCAAATCTCTTTAACATTTGCTAAAGCTCTATGTTCGCTTTTATAGTTAAAAACCAAAACTTCATTAATACTTGGCTTTAAAATACTTAAAATATCTTTTACATCTTTATTGGCAAAAAAATTAGCAATTAAACTAACTTTAGTTGGGAATTGTTTTTTAATTTCTTGATTTAAATTCTTTGCAGCTGCAGCGTTATGCCCTACATCTATTATTAAATTACTTGCTAGTTTTTCACATCTTGCTCTTAAATCTAATTTAATTGCTTTACCTATATAAAAATGTTTTTCTAACTCAAAATATGCAAGTTGAGCTAAGCTAAAATTATGTTTTAAAAACTCATTTTCATCAAGGCATAATTTTGAATAATCAGCATTTAAAAAACTAGCCTTAACTCCTTTTTGAATGGCCGCTTTTAATATCATCTCATTTTTATTAGCAAAAATATTAACACCACACATTGCTTTAATTTTAGTTCTAAAAATATCATCTAAATTAGAACCTAAAATATCGGCGTGGTCAATACTAATCGGAGTAAATACACATAAATCTCTTTTAAAAATACTTGTAGCATCGTATTCTCCACCAAGTCCAGCTTCAAAAATTACATAATCACACTCACTAAAAACAATAGGTGATAAAAAACATAAATATTCAAAATAACTAAGATTTTCTTTTAAATTAAGCTTTTTTAATTTATCTTGCAAAATATTATGAGCTATGTCTAAATCAATATCTTGCATAACTTGATTTTGAAATATACTAAATCTTTCTTTGTAAGAAAATATATGTGGACTTATAAAATGCCCTACTTTATACCCGCTATCACTAAGCATTAAAGCAAGGTATCTTCCCGTACTACCTTTACCATTAGTGCCTAAAATTTGCACTACTTTTGTATCAAAATCATAATTTAGCAAATGCTTAAATCTATGAGCCTTAAAAAGGTCAAATTTCTCGTAAAATTCCGCTAAATTATCTAAATAATTTGAAAGTTTATTTTCTACTTGCACTTTTTATATTATTTCTACCTGCATTTTTTGCTGCGTATAATAATTTATCAACAGCTTCAATAAATTGCTCTTGGGTCTCATAGCTTCTTCTATCACTTACACCACCGCTTACTTTTATACTAATAGTCTTACCTTTACATAAAAACTTTTGCTCTGATACTAAAACTCTAATTTTTTCAGCAAATTTTACTGCATCATCAATTGATGAATGTGGAAGAATTACCATAAATTCTTCCCCACCATATCTTCCCGCACAATCTAATTTTCTAATGTTATTTAAAATAATATTTCCTAAATTAGCAAGTATAGTATCTCCTGCTGCGTGTCCATAGGTATCATTTATAAACTTAAAATGGTCAATATCAAAAAATGCTATTGAATAATTTATATTATATCTTTCATAAGATTCTTCAGCTAATTTTAATTGCTCTTCTAATTGACGCTTATTTGCAAGTTGAGTTAGAAAATCTACTTGAGTTTCTTCTCTTAGTTTATTAATTTCTTGCTCTAATCCTTGAACTTTAATTTTAAGATCACCTAGAGTATCGGCATCTAATTTTGTTTTTTCTTTTAAATCTATTATTTCTTTTTCAAACATAGCAACTATAGCTATCAATCTTGCTTTAATAGTCTGCATAGCTTCATCTTCAGCTTTAATACTTTCAATTTCTTTTTTAATTTCTTGAACTTTTTGTTGAGAATTTGTAGCCATACTAAGAATACTTACAATCTTATCGCTAATTTGCTCCAAAACATCATTTAAAACTTTATTTGAACTTGAAATTTCTGCTCTATCAATATCTATTCTTTTTTTGACTAGATTTCTAAATTGCTCTGTAATTTGCTTTACGCCTAATATTTGCGGTTCTGCATTTATACTCTCACAAAACTGATTGATTTCATCATTTACATAATTAGCAATTGATGGAGTTAAAGAATAAGCCACAGATGGAGCTAAATTTTCACACACTGCATTAGAATTATTTCTTTCAATTTTTAAAGATAATTCATCTAAAATTTCTAAAAAATCATCTCTTGAGTTTAATCCTAAATGTTGAATTTTATTATTAAGTTCTAATAAATCATCATCTACCCTAATCCAATCTTTTTTTAATTCTTCTAATGTTTTTAGACTTGAATTATTTAATTTATTTAAAGCTTCTTCACTAAGAGTTTTAGTTGATTTATTTGGTAAATTTGATAATATTTTTAATAATTTTTTACAAATTATATTATAGTTTATTATGAGCTTTTTATCACTATTATCCTCTTTTATACCATTAGCTTTAGAGATTAAAAATACTACTAATTCTTCTAAGCTTTTTACATTTCTTCCTTTTACATCTTGAGCTAATGTGGGATTTAATTTAGAAATATACCCTTGAATTTTATCAATATTTTGAGTTGTTCTTCCATACTTTTTAGCAATCTCATCAAAAACTTCTGAATAATTTTCAGGAGTTAATAATAAGTTCCTTTTGGTAAGTTCTACAATTGTTTCTTTAGCAATCACATTAATATTAATAGACATTTTTTCTCTTTAAAATTTTTTCTTAATACTAACAAAACAAAATTAATTATTAACTACATAATAATTCTTAAAGCAAATTCGTTAAACGCCTTTTGGCTAGCTAAATTAATAGCTCTACTTTTTTGCTCATCACTTAAAACACTAATTGTATTTGTATTAAAAATATGCTCGCCTGAAGTTATAATTTTTTTAGTTGTTTCATCTTGAAAAGTTACATTAAATTCTAATCTAATAATAGCTTTATAGCTCTTAGCGTATCCAAATTCATCATAATATAAAGGTATAAATTCACTACTAAGAATTCTTAAAATAATCTTACTATCTGCAGTTTTACTAACACTTTTATGCATATAATGTTCTACATAATTCGTAAAATTATCATTTAAAGTAATACTATCTTTAGGTTCAGCCTTATTTATAATAGTAATTACATTGACACTTTCGCCTAACATTTTGCTAGTGGCTACATTCAAAGGTGCATAGCCACAAGCACAAAAAAATAATGTAAAACTTAAAAGTATTTTTTTCATTTAATTACAATATTTACTAATTTATTAGGAATATAAATTTCTTTTACGATAATCTTATCTTCTAGCCATTTAGCTGCTTTATCTTTTGCTATTTTGATAATTTCATCTTGATTAGCATTTGCATCAACTTCAATCTCTGCTCTATTTTTACCATTAATACTAATTCCAAGTTTTATTGTATCGCTTACAAATACTTCTTCTTTTAATTCATAAGTTTTAATATTTGTTCTATTAAATAATTTCTCACTTAACTCACTTGCTAAATGTGGAATAATTGGGTCAAGTATGCTTAAAATTATTGCAAAACCTTCACTTAAAACTTCATCACTACTTGCGTTATTTAAAGCATTTAAGCCTTCCATACAAGCAGCTATTAATGTATTAAATGCGTAAGTTTTATTAAATACATCATCAGCCTTTTTTAAAGCTTCATATACTTTAAGTCTTGCTAATTTATCATCTTTACTAAGATTTGCGTGATTTATATTACTAAAATCAACTACATTAATCCCTAAAGCCTTATCATAAAGTCTATTTAAAAATCTATAAGCACCTTCAACCGCACTATCATTCCATTCTAATTCTTTTTGAGGTGGTGCAGCAAAAAGTATGAAAAGTCTTGCAGTATCAGCTCCGTAATTTTTAATAATATCATCAGGATCAACCGTATTGCCCTTGCTTTTACTCATCTTAGCACCATCTTTTAAAACCATACCTTGAGTAAGTAAGCGTTCAAACGGCTCATCTACATTTAAATATCCTAAATCCCTTAGAGCTTTTTGGAAAAATCTAGCATATAATAAGTGTAAAATCGCGTGTTCAATACCACCAATATATTGATCTACATTCATCCAATATTTTGCTTCATCATCAATTGCTTTTGTATTCCAATTGCTAGGATTACTTGCAAATCTTGCAAAATACCAAGAACTTTGGAAAAATGTATCCATTGTATCGCTCTCTCTAATTGCGTCTTTTCCACATTTAGGGCATTTACATTGTTTAAATGTAGGGTGTTTTTCAAGTGGATTTCCTTCTCCATCAATTACTACATCTTCAGGTAAAGCTACTGGTAAATTATTCTCAACTACGCTTCCACAAGTATCGCATTTAACAATCGGAATAGGAGCTCCCCAATATCTTTGACGAGATATACCCCAATCTCTTAATTTATAATTGATTATACTTTTACCGATTTTTCTATTTTCAAATTCTTTAGCAATTGCAATTCTAGCACTAGCACTATCTAAGCCACTAAATTCTGCACTATCAAATAAAATTCCATATTCAGTAAAAGGTTCATTATCTTTTTTATTTTCGCCATTTATTACATATTTTATATTTAAATTATATTTTTTAGCAAACTCAAAATCTCTTTCATCGTGAGCTGGAACTGCCATAACAGCACCACTACCATAATCAGCTAAAACGAAATTTGCTACCCATACAGGTAATTTTTCTTTAGTTATTGGATGAATTGCATAAATACCTAAAAATACGCCTTCTTTTTCACTTTGAGCTCTATTTTTAGCACTCATATTTTGCATAGCTTTAATTTTATCTTTATCATTTTCACTTATTAAATTAGTTTCTAAAACTTTTTTAGTAATTTCATGTTCAGGTGCTAAAGCAAAATAAGAAAGTCCGAAAATCGTATCAGCACGGGTTGTAAATACGCTGAATTTTAATCCATCTAAATCTTTATTAGAACTTGATACATCTAATTCAAATTCCAATCCATCGCTTTTGCCTATCCAATTTTCTTGCATTGTTAAAACTTGATTTGGCCATTTATCTTCTAAATATTTTAAATCTTTTAATAATTCTTCAGCATATTTTGTAATTCTTACATAATAACCATTCATAGATTTTTGCTCTACTTCATGACCACATCTCCAGCATTTGCCATCTTCAACTTGTTCGTTTGCTAAAACGGTTTTATCATTATCACACCAATTTACATTAGCTTTTTTTGTATAAATTAGACCTGCTTCATACATTTTTGCAAAAATTTCTTGCTCAAATTTAGTATAAATCTCATCACTTGTAGCAAGCAATCTTGTCTTAGAAAACGAAAAACCTAAAGAATAAAGTTCTTTTTTCATATAATCAATATTTTCATAAGTCCATTTTTTAGGATGAAGCCCATATTTTATAGCAGCATTTTCAGCAGGCATACCAAAACTATCAAACCCTAGTGGGTGTAAAACATTATAGCCCATAGTTCTAAAGCGTCTTGCTAAAGCATCACCTATTGCATAGTTTCTTACATGTCCCATATGGATTTTACCACTTGGGTATGGAAACATTGATAATATATATTTTTTTTCTTTACTAAAATCATTACTAGGTTCGTAATAATTCTCTTTATCCCAAATTTCTTGCCATTTTTTCTCAACTTCTTTTGCGTTGTACATAAATTAGTCCTTAAAATTCATCTTTATTTTTAATAGCTTCAATCAATACTAAAATAAGTGTAAATATATTTGATATTACAGCACCTATTGTCATACTATATACCAAATCACTCATACTAGTTCCATAAATTTGAGTTAAAACAAAAGCTATTATTAAATGCACATCAGTTACAAGTGAACTTGCAAAAATCTCTGTGCTTAAAATATTTCTAACACCAATTTTTAAAAGTGTTGAAACCAAATTAATGCTAGCTGCTATAAATAATGCCACAGGGCTTTGATAATATAAAAAGCCAGCCGTTGTAGTTAAACTCATCAATGTAAAGAATATATGAATTACTCTTCCAAAATCCATTATAATTGTCCTTTTTCATACATTGCTCTTAGGCGTTCTTTTTCTTCTTTTTTCTTGATTTTATCAAGTTCTTTAGTTCTATAATTACTAACACTAAAATTAAACCACATTAAAAGTGGGCTTGCTACAAAAATTGAACTTAAAGTTCCTGCAATAACCCCAACTATTAAAGCAAGAGAAAAGCCGTGTATCATGTCTCCACCATAAAAAAACAAAATTAAAACCGTAAAGAGTGTTGTTCCTGATGTAAGAGTTGTTCTTGATAAGGTTGCTGATACGCTTTCGTTAATAATACTGCCTAAATTAGTGCTTTTACTCTCTTTTATGCTTTCACGAATTCTATCAAAAATAATAATTGTATCATTTAGTGAATAGCCTAAAACGGTTAAAATAGCTGCTAAAGTATCAAGGTTAACATCAATTTGAAAAAGAGAAATCGCTCCAATAACTATTACAATATCGTGAATTTCACTAATAATTGCAGCCATAGCAAAACGCCATTCAAACCTAATAGCTATATAAACTAAAATAAGTGCAAAAGATACCAAAATAGCCATTAAACCTTTTTGTCTTAATTCTCCACCAACTTTTGGTCCAACAATATCAACTCTTCTTAGCTCAATATCGCCTGTTGAAGATAACATTTTTACAATAGTATCTCCTACATCTTTACCTAAACTATCACTTGAACTTGAAAATCTAATTACTACTTCATCACTACTTCCAAATTCCGTAACGCTAGCACCTTTTAAAGCTTCATTTTGATTTAAGATATTACGAATATCATCTAAAGGAGCATTTTTATTAGTGTATTTTATCTGAACTAAAGTCCCACCACTAAAATCAATTCCGTAATTTAGACCTTGTGTAAATAATAAAATAATAGAGCCAATAACTAAAACAAAAGATAAGCCAATAGATGCAAATCTAAGCCTCATAAAATCATATATTTTTTTACTAGAAAATACTTGCATCACACTCTCCTATAACCAAACCAAAGTCTTGTATTACCACTTTTTTCAATTCTATTAGCAAACAAATCAAATAAAGCATGAGTTCCTATAATTGCTGTTATCATAGATGCAATTATTCCTATACTCATAGTAACAGCAAATCCTTTAATAGCACCAGTTCCATAAGCATATAATGCAGCACTTGTAATTAAAGTAGTTAGGTTACTATCTAAAATCGCACTCATTGCGTTATGATAACCATTATTTATAGCATCTCTTAAATTAACGCCATCTCTTATAAGCTCTCTAATACGCTCATTAATAATAACATTCGCATCTACAGCCATACCGACGGTTAGAACAATCCCAGCCATACCAGGAAGAGTAAGTGTTGCTCCAAAAAGTGCCATTACTGCTACTAATAAGAATATATTAGAAATTAGAGCGATATTTGCAAACAAACCACTAATTCCGTAATAAACTCCCATAAAAACAACAATCATCAAAAATACACCTAAAAGTGCAACTAAACTTTGCTCAATACTATCAGCACCCAAACTTGGCCCTACGCTTCTTTTTTCAAGTAATTTAACAGGTGCTAATAAAGCCCCACTTCTTAGTGCGATAGCTAAATCGTGTGCTTCTTCAACACTGAAATTCCCACTAATTTGTCCGCTACCACCACCTATTCTTTCATTAATTCTAGGAGCTGAATATACCTTACCATCTAAAACTATTGCTAATTGATGACCTACTTTTTTACCTGTGAAATCTCCAAATATTTTTGCACCTTCTGAATTAAGTGTAAAATTAATAACAGGTTGAGCAGTTTTATCAGAAAATCCTACTCTAGCATCAATTAACATAGAGCCATCTAAAATAGGTAATTCTTTTAAAACATATTTAATATTTTTATCTTTTACATCAGGTAAAATAATATCTCCATAACTTGCTGCTTCTTCAGGACTTAACATATTGCCTTGATCAGCCTTAGCTCTATCTACTTCCATTAGTTGTAAATGTGCAGCTTTAGCTATTAAATCTTTAGCTCTTTGCTCATCTTCAGCAGTTTTTACGCCTGGAATTTCAACCAAGATTTTATCTTCACCTTGTTTAGCAACAGTTGGCTCTGAAAGCCCAAATAAATCAAGTCTATTTCTAATAGTTTCTACAGCTTGATCTATTGCAAATTTAGCAGTTTGAACTTCTTCTTCAGGTGTTAAAGTAATCTCATAAAAAGAATTATTAACACTAACTTTTAAGCCTTTTAGTTCTTTAATTATTTTATCTACTTTAGCAGTATCATCTTTATCTAGTAGTTCAAAATGTATTACACCATCATTACTTTTAAATCCATCAGTTAAAATATTTTCTTTATTAAAAGAATAATTAATACTTGAAGCGATTGATTTTACTTTAGACTTTATAGCTTCATTGGTTTCTACACCTAAAAGCATATGAAGTCCGCCTTGTAAATCAAGCCCTAAATTAATCTTAGGACCATTTATAGAAAAAAAGCTTGGCACACTTAAAAATATGCCAAAAAGTGTAACAAAAACTAAAACATAAAAACGATATGTGATACTTTTTGTTTTTTGATTACGCATTATTTTGTTGCTTCCGAATTATTTGTGTTTTCTACTTTTCTAGCTACAAAATTTTTATCTAATTTAGCAACAACATCATCATTTAATCTAATTTTTAAATAATCATCTTCAGCTTTTACAACTTCAACAATTAAACCACCATTGGTAACTATTTTATCACCTTTAGTAAGTGAATTTAGCATTTCTTTATGTGCTTTTGCTTGTTTTTGTTGTGGGCGAATAATTAAAAAATAAAAAATCGCAAATAATACGATTAATGGTAAAAATTGAACTAAAGCATTTTGTTCCATAGAATATCCTTTTAAAAAATAAAATAGTTATCATTCTACATAAAAAGATTTAATCTAAAGTTCTTACTATAAGGCTTGTTGGTAAATTAAATTCTTTTATTAGCTCAATCTCTTTTGCTCTCATTTCGCCATTATCTATTTCGTGGTCATACCCTAATAAATGTAACATTCCATGAATAAATAATAAAGATATTTCATCTTCTAAACTATGCCCTAATTCACAAGCTTTAGTTTTTGCTAGTTCGGTATTAATAACTAATGAGCCTAAAAAATTAGTATCTAAAAAAGAATTATCGTGTGGAAAACTTAAAACATCAGTAGTTTTATCAATATTTCTTGTATTTTTATTGATTTCTTGCATTTCATCATTGTTAGTTAAAACAAGCTCAATATCTTTAGAGCTTAGACGATTTGCTAGTTTTTCAAGGTAGGTAATTTCTTCTAAATTATCGTATAAAATCATAGTATTTTGCCCCAAAAAGGGGCTAAGAATTATTTATCTCTAATGTTTAATTCGTTAATTAATTTAACATAAACATCGTATTTTGTAGCTTTTAAATATTTTAAAAGTCTTTTTCTTTGACCAACTAATTTAAGTAGTCCTAGTCTTGATGAAAAGTCTTTTTTAAATACTTTTAAGTGTTCTGTTAATATTGCAATTCTTTCTGTAAGTAAAGCAATTTGAACTTCAGACGAACCTGTGTCGCCACCAAATCTTGCATATTTGCTGATAATTTCAGCTTTTCTTGCCGAATCCAAAGCCATTTTGACCTCCAAATTGGTGTAAATTAAAAGCTGTGATTATAAAACAAATTGATTAATAAGATTATTAATTTTTATAATTATAATAAGATTTTTTTGGGGTGCTTTTAGCTGAGATTAAACCCATTGAACTTGGACAGGTAATGCTGATTAAGGAGATATTATGAGATTATTTTTAACTTCGCTTATTTTTAGTTTAGCTTTTGCTTATTTTACCAATTCAAATGTTTTAAACTTTTTTGCTCTTTTTACTGGAATTTTATATGTATTATTAATGGGAGTAAAAAATAAATTATGCTTTATTGTAGGTGTATTTAATGCTTTAATTTATGCTTATATTGCTTATATAAATAGACTTTTTGGAGAAGTATTTTTGTATTTATTATGCTATTTTCCTATGATGATTTATGGCTATTTTTATTGGAATAAAAATACTTTAATTAAGACTTTAAACTTGAAAAATTTTATATTAATTTATATAGCAATTTTTATTATTGCTTATTTTTATTCTTTTTATTTACAGAATTTAGAATCAAGATTTATTTATCTTGAAAGCTTTATATTCTCAAGTGGGCTTATAGCAACTATTTTAAGTCTAAAAAAAATAATAAATCATTATATTTATATAAGTATTTCAAACATTGCTTCTATTTATATTTGGACCATTCTTTACATTGAAGATAGTTCTAATTTAGCTGTATTAATGCTTATGATTTTATTTTTTATCTTAGGTATTATTTACTTATTTTCTTGGAAAAAGGATTTAAAATGACTTGCGTGATTATGGCTAATGGGGAGTTTTGCACCAATAAAATAACCTTAAATTATCTAAAAAATGCTGATTTTTTAATAGCTTGTGATGGTGCTGCTAATTTGCTTTTGGCTAATAATTATGAGCCTAATGTAATTATTGGTGATTTAGATAGTTTTCAAAATCTAAAAACAAAAGCAAAAATAATTAAAGTAAAAAATCAAAATACAAATGACTTAACAAAAGCCTATAAATACGCTTTATCAATGGATTTTAGTGATATTTTTATCCTTGGTGCTGGGGGCAAAAGAGATGATCATTTTATAGCAAATATAGCTTTATTATTTCAATATTTTAAATTAAAAAATCGCTTTAATAAGACAATAAATCTAAAACTAATCACAAATTACGGGGAATTTTTTATAAAAAATACTGATTTTACTGCTAATTCTTATAAAGGTCAGCAAATATCATTATTTTGCCTTGATAAAAGAGCTAAATTTAGCTCACAAAACCTTAAATATGAACTAAATAATTTTAATTTTAAATATCTAAATAGTGGGACTTTAAACGAAGCATTAGGCAATACTTTTAGTATAAAAAATCATAATAATAAAGAACTTTTAGTATATTTGAATTTTACTTAATTTATAAATTAGAATTTGATTTAAACTCTTTAATAATTAAATCTAATTTTTTTTCATATTTTTTATAATCTTTCACAACATCTTCATATATATTTAATTTATCATAATATTTTCTTCTTGATAAAAATAATGATTTTTTACTATTTTCTAATTCATCTAAAATATTTTTATCATCAATTTTTTTAACCCAATTAAAAGCATTAGAAATTTTCGTAGGCATTAAAAATTCATCTTTTTTTAAGTATTTTCTAAAAGAATTTAAATCATATAAAAATAAAGCTATTTCGTCTTTATTGTTTTTATCCAATACATAATTTACAAATTCCTTAGTTTTTTTAAGATAAGTATTAAGAAATTTTCTTTCATCTTCTCTTAAACTACTGGTTAGAGTTTGAGCGTATTTTTCACTTCTACTAGCTATTAATAAAAGCAACATATGTTTTTTATCAATTAGGCTAAATTGTGATATTTGTATTCTATCTACAAATAAATCTAAATCAGAAAAAATTATTCCTTTATAAAGGTTATAAAATTTAATAGAAATAATATTTTTTACAATATTACTAAGATTTAGAGTGTCTTTTGCACTAGCTATGAAATTTGCTTGTTCTAATTCTATAAGTGCTAAGGAATTATCCTTAGCAAACTTATTAAACTCCTTTACAAATTCTATAACTTTTTTCATCATTTGTTCATTGAAATATAGCTATTTAATGCACCTAAATATGCCTTAGCACTAGCTTTCATAGTATCAAGGTCAAGCCCATGACCAATGATTGCACGCTGACCTTCAAAGCTAACTTTTACACTAACTTGAGCTAAAGCATCTTTACCTTTACTAACTGCATCAACCTTATAATCAAGCAAGCTACCATTTACCTTGCTAGCTCTATCAATTACTTTAAATACTGCATCAATTACACCATCTCCAATAGCTGCTTCGCTAAATATTTCTCCATCGCACTCCATAGTAACAGCAGCAGTTGCAAGTGCTGATGAACAATCGCTTACTTGAAGGTTTATTAGCTTAAATTTCTCTTCTATTTTAATCTTATCAGCAGCAACTATCGCTATTAAATCCTCATCAAATACTTCTTTTTTCTTATCGCAAAGGTCTTTAAACTCTGCAAATGCACGATTTAACTCATCGGTATCTAATGTAAAGCCAAGAGATTTTAATTTATCATTAAACGCTGCTCTTCCACTATGTTTTCCTAAAACTAAATTATCTTGAACTAAGCCTATATCACTAGCTTTCATAATCTCATAAGTTTCAGGGTGTTTTAACACGCCATCTTGATGAATTCCACTTTCGTGAGAAAAGGCATTTTTACCTACTATTGCTTTATTTGGTTGTGGATTTACACCGATTATGTTTGATAATAATCTACTTGATGGATAAATTTCTTTATGATTAATTGTGGTATAAAACTCGCCTAATTCATCAGCTCTAACCTTTAAAGCCATCACAACTTCTTCTAAAGCAGCGTTTCCTGCACGCTCACCTAAGCCGTTTAGAGTTACTTCAATTTGTCTAGCACCACCTTTAATAGCAGCAAGTGTGTTTGCAGTAGCTAAACCTAAATCATTGTGATTGTGTGCTGATACTATAAGTCTTCCTTTTGTATAATCGCTAATTTCTTTAAATACCTTATAAATCTCATCAGGTAATCTATATCCAACAGTATCAGGGATATTAAATGTCCTTGCACCTGCTTCATAAACTGCATCAGCCATTTCTTTTAAAAAATTTACATCACTTCTTAAAGCGTCTTCACAAGAAAACTCAACATCATCACATAAACTCTTAGCTAATTTTACATTCTTAACTGCAGTTGCTAAAACTTCTGCTGAAGTTTTTTTAAGCTTGTATTCCATATGAATTGGGCTTGTTGCAATGAATGTATGAATGCGTTTTTTAGCTGCTGGCTCAAGCGCTTTACCTGCTTGAATAATGTCGTTTTCTACACATCTTGCAAGAGAACAAACGCTTGAGTTTTTAATAATTTGCGCAATTTTATTAATCGCTTCGTAATCTCCTGGACTAGATGCTGCAAACCCTACTTCCATAACATCAACACCCAAACGCTCAAGCGCTAAAGCTATTTGGATTTTTTCTTCTGTATTCATTGAAGCACCTGGACTTTGCTCACCATCTCTTAAAGTTGTATCAAATATTATAATTCTTTCACTCATTTTTTTTCTTTCCTTTAATTTAATGTATTGTTAGTATATGTATTATTAATAAATTTTTAGTCTATATCGCCCTTGTTTGGGCGAAGGAGTGTAGAATTTTTCACAAGATAATAAGTACATCTATCATCAGATACTTTTTCTTGATATTCCTTATGTTTTAAAATAAAATTCTCAATTAATTGTCTAAAACTACTAAAACCATAATTTTTAGCGTGAAAATCAGAATATTTTTTCTGCATATATGTATTTATTACTGCATATTCTGCTCTAGTTTTTTCATCAATTAAATTATCAATTATTTGTTCTAATTCTTTTAATTGCTCTTTTGGAATTGCTTTTAATCTGTCTTTATCATTACTTTTAACTTTTTCATTATCCAAATAAAAAAACTCATTAAATGAATTTACATATGATTTTAAAGATTTATTAGTCCCTATTCCAATTACTAATTTTTTGTTTTCTCTTAATTTTTGAGCCAAACTCGTATAATCACTATCACCTGAAACTATAACAAAAACATCTATTTGTTTTTCATAAAATATGCTTAAAGCTTCGGTTGTAAGATACATATCAGATGAGTTTTTACCCGATGAAGTAGAAAATTGCTGCATTGCAATAATGCCATAATCAAATATTTTTTCACGCCAATTTTGAATATTTTCTTTACTCCAATCAGCATATATTCTTTTAATAATAACATTTCCATAATTAGAAGCGTAGTCAAATATTTCTCTAGCATATTTAGCAGGTATATTTTCTGCATCTATAAATACTGCTACGCTACTATTATCCAACATATTTATCCTACTTTTTTAATCTTTTTTATATATAAATTATAAATCGCTCTTGATAAACCATAAATAACATAAGCACTCATTATTAAGGTAAAAATTTCTAAAGGGCGTAAATATATAAGAGAACAAATAAAAATTAAAATCACTAAAGCTTTTAAAATATTTGCTTTTTGAAATTCTATCTTTTTAAAACTTGGATACCTTACATTGCTCACCATCAAAAATGATAATAAAAATGTAAGAAATATAATAAAAATTTCTATAAATGAATTATTATCAAAATGGTGTTTATAAAACACAACCCAAATACCTAAAACAACTGCAGCCGTTGGAATTGGAAGACCTATAAAAACTCTTGGATCATATGTGCCTGTTGTAACATTAAATCTAGCTAAGCGAATTGCACCAAATATTATAAAAACAGCCATAGCAAGAGAACCAAGTCTTCCATATTCTTGACCTAAATTAAAATAAAATAGTACTGCAGGTGCAACTCCAAAAGCAATAATATCAGCTAAACTATCAAATTCTACTCCAAATTTTGAAGCTGTATTTGTAAGTCTTGCCACACGACCATCAAGGCCATCACAAATCAAACTTACTATAATTAAAATCATAGCTTTATCATAATCGCCTTTAATAGACGCTAAAATACTTAAAACGCCTAAAAATATAGATGCTGCTGTAAATAAATTAGGTAAAATATAAGCTAATTTATGAGAATTTTTTTCCATTTTATTCTCCAATCTTTGCAATATCTGCATTAGCTAAGATTTTATCGTGCATTCCAACTAATAAAGTGCAATTATATGGTAATTTTATATCAACTAATCCTGTTGAAAAAAATCCAATTCTTTGACCTTTAAAAGCTTTTTTTATGTCATAAAAAGAATTTACACAATACCTAGCAGGTTTTAAAATTAATGAAATATCTTTATTAAATACTATTTCAGTAGCATTTGAATAAAAATTATCATTATATTTTAAACCATTAAATTGCTTTTTATAAATATCTTCAGACTTTATCACACTTCTAATTTCTGAAGAATTTAAAAATAAGCTAAAATAATTTTTTTCTAAAGTTAATACTATATTTTTATTATCTTCATCAACATATATTCCAACTACCTTTGCATCAATTGGACTTACTATAGTATTATTATCATAATCAGTTATTTCTCTCTCAACCCTTTTATAAAATAAATGTAGTAATACTAAAATTAAAAATAACAAACAAGAAAAAGAAAATATTAAAGTAAATAATATAAATATTATCCAAGCAATTAATATTATCTTTTTTCCACAATTTGCTATTAAATTCATTTTTCTATCTCACTTAATCTAGTTTCAAAATTATTTTCTATTTCATAATTTTTAATTATTTCTCTTACTTCACTACCTTCTATTACTTCTTTTTCATAAAGTTTTTCAACCATTGTTTCAATTGCTCCACTATATTGTTCTAAAGTAGCAACAACAGATTTAAATCTCTCATCAAGTAAGTTTTTAACATATTCATCTAATTTATGAGCCATATCATCTGAATAATCCTTGATAGTTTGACCACCACCTAAGAATTGATTTCTTTGTTTTTCTAAAACCATAAGCCCAGCAATATCACTCATACCATACATAGAAACCATTGCTTTTATAATATCGGTTGCTCTTTCTAAATCATTACTAGCACCTGTTGAAATCTCTTTAATAAATACATGCTCAGCTGCACGACCACCTAAAAGAACATCAACTTCTGCAATCAACTCGTGTCTTTGCATTAAGAATTTATTTTCTTCAGGAGTATTTAAAGTATAACCAAGCGCTGCTAAACCTCTAGGAATAACAGAAACTTTTGTAACTTTTTTAGCACCTTTTGTTGTCTCTGCTATTAAAGCATGTCCACACTCATGATATGTTACAATTTTTTTCTCTTTATCACTTATTCTTCTTGATTTTTTCTCAAGTCCTGCAATAGCTCTTTCAACTGCTTCAGTTAAATCGCCTTGCTCTACTTCTTTTTTATTATTTCTTCCTGCAAGTAATGCAGCTTCATTTATTATATTTGCCAAATCAGCTCCAGCAAGTCCTGCCGTAAGTCTTGCAATATCTTCAACTTTAACTTCTTTAGCAATTTTTACATCTTTCATATGAACGCTTAAAATATCGCATCTTCCTTTAAAATCTGGCTTATCAACTAAAACTTGTCTATCAAAACGACCCGGTCTAAGTAATGCTGCATCTAGCACTTCAGGTCTATTTGTAGCTGCTAATACAATTACAGGGCTTTCTGAACCAAACCCATCCATTTCAGCTAAAAGCTGATTTAAAGTTTGTTCCCTTTCATCGTGCCCGCCCATATGTGAACCTGCTGCACGAGATTTACCAATAGCATCAATTTCATCTATAAAAATAATTGCCGGAGCTTCTTTTTTAGCGTTTTCAAATAAATCTCTAACACGACTAGCGCCAACACCTACAAACATTTCTATAAAACTTGAACCCGAAACACTAAAAAATGGAACATCGGCTTCACCTGCAACTGCTTTTGCTAAAAGAGTTTTACCTGTGCCTGGAGGTCCAACTAACAATAAACCTTTTGGAATTTTAGCACCTAATTTAATATATCTTTCTGGATATTTTAGAAAATCTACTATTTCCTTTACTTCTTCTTTTGCTTCTTCTACACCTGCTACATCATCAAATTTTACTTTTGGTTTTTCAGAATTTACTAATTTTTTTGAGTTTCCAATTCCTAAAATTCCGCCACCCATTTTCTTTTGCATTCTGTTTGTAATAAATCCCCAAATAGCAAAAAATATAAAAATTGGAATTATCCAAGTAAATAATAAATTAGATAAAAAGTTATTTTCAGAATAAGATGTGTAATTTACATTTTTACTATCAAGTAAAGTAGTAAGATTTGAATCTCTTACTAAGTTTGCAGTATAACTAGAGTTAAGCCCGCTACCTTTTATTTGAGTTTGTCCTATTTGAACTTTTGTTATTTCACCTGTCTCTATTTTTTTCTTAAAGTCAGAATAACTTATTTTATTTCCATTATCAGCTATTCCACCTTCTTCAAAAAATAAAGAAAACCCACCAAATACCAATAGTGAAAAAATTAAAAATATAACTATTGGATTTTTATTAGAATTCTTATTTTCATTATTATTCATTTTTCACCTTATAAACTAAAGTTAGCCAATCTCCTTTTATTTTCTCATCAACTAAAGTTAGTGAAGAAAATTGACTTTTAATCCTTTCAGAATAAGTATTTAAAATACCAGAAAGAATTAAAACTCCGTTCTCATTAAGACTTTTTATCAAATCATTTTTAATAATTAATATCACATCGGCAATTATATTTGCTACTACTAAATCATATTTCTTTTTGGCTTTATCACAAGAACCTTGCCAAATATTATTAATTTTAAGATTATTTAACTCAAAATTATTTTTAGTACTCATAATTGCTAATTCATCAGTATCACAAGAATCAACACTAATACCATAATTAGCCATAACTAAAGACAAAATTCCACTACCACATCCTACATCAAGACCTGTTTTGCAACCTTTATAATATTTTTGCAAAAATTCTACACAAGAATTTGTGCTTTCATGATGACCTGAGCCAAAAGCTAAAGCTGGATCTATTTTTAGATTTACATAGCCTGCTTTAGGCTCTTGCCAAGTAGTATGTATATATATATTATCTATTAAAATTGGCTTTATATTTTTCTTATATTCATTAATCCAATCCTTATTCTCTTTTTCACAAAGTTCATAAGTAAGATTAATATTTAAATTAGCATCATTAAGTTTTTGTTTTAACTCGCCTAACGCAAAAACTAAATCATCAAGATTATTATCACTTCTTACAATTAATTCATCATTTTTTTCTTCAATTGCATCAACATCAAACGCAAATACAAAATCACTAATAAACTCCAAATTATTTGTTTTAATAACTAATTCTTGATAAGTATTACGCATAATTATCCTAAAACATCTTCTAATTTTTCTTTTAATACTTGTGGAGTAAAAGGTTTTACTATATAGTTATTAACACCAGCTTTTAATGCTGTAATAACTTCTGCTTTACCACCTTCAGTAGTTACCATGATGATTGGCATATCTGCATATTTAGCTTCAGCTCTTACTTTTTTAACAAGTTCAAGACCATTCATTTCAGGCATATTCCAATCTGTTATTAAAACATCAATATCGCTATTTGCACATAACAATCCCCAAGCTTCCACGCCATGTTCAGCTTCTAAAACATCCTCATGACCTAATCTTTGTAAAGTATTTTTAATAATTCTTCTCATTGTAGAGCTATCATCTACTACTAATAATTTCACTTCAAAATCCTTTTGTAATATTATTTTTCATGGTGCGTTTAGCGAGACTTGAACTCGCACACCTGTTGGCACTACCCCCTCAAGATAGCGTGTCTACCAATTCCACCATAAACGCAAAAAGGCTACAAAAGTAGCCTAAAATTATCCTAAAAATGGGTTAGCGTATAATAATACTAATCCAATAACTAGAGCATAAATTACTTGTGCTTCAATTAACGCAATAGCAATAAACATAGTTGTTGATAATTTACCACCTAAACTAGGGTTTCTAGCAGTTCCTGCAATAGTCGCAGCAGCAGCATGACCCATACCAATAGCACCACCAAGTGCAGCAACACCTAAGCCAATACCAGCAGCTAAAACAGAACAAGCTTTTAATAACTCGCTACCGATTTCAGTTTCTGCAGCAAAAGCAACACTAGAAAAAGCAAGTAAAACTAATAAAAACTTTTTCATAAAATCTCCTAATAAAAATATATATAATTTTCCTTTCGGCTTGCGTATCCCTACTAAAAAAATTATGCTCTATATTCTATTAAGCTAAAGTAAATAAATTAAGACCTAGTAAAAAAACTAAGAGTTGTGTTGCCGAATTTTTTTACCTTAAATAAGGTATATTTTAAAGATGCAAATTCAACCTTGCTAGAATGCTCTATAATGACAATATCACAATCTAAATTCTCATACAAATTCTTGATTTTCAAATATACATCACTAAAACCATCTCTAATATCAAATGGCGGGTCTAAATAAAGAATAGTTTTTTCATTTTGTAATTTGGCAATAATATTAGGTAAAGCTTTAAAAGTATCGTCATTTAAAACTTCTATATTTAAATCTTTTGTATTTTTTAAAGCACTTTTATACGCTAATTTATCAATCTCAATAGCAAATGCCTTTTTAGCATAATTACTTATAGCCTCAATCGCCATACTAGCACTACCGCCAAATGCTTCTATAAAAACATATTCCCTTAATTCATCTCTTAAAACATTAAAAACACAAGACTTAACTATACTTTTTGTAGCTCTTGTGGTATCTTTTGATGGATTTTCTAAAATTTTACCTTTTAAAAAACCGCTCTGAACTCTTAAAACATTATTTTTCATACATTAATTGAAGTAAATCATATTTAAATTTATTAAGTAATTTATCAAGTTTTTCTTCAAAACTTAAAACCTTATTATCATCTTGATTTATTGTGCTTGAAAACTCATATAAAGCATCAATTAATTGCTCTTTACTAAAAGGCAATTTTAAATGTGCATTATTAAAACCTATTATAAATTGTGGTTTTTTTGCGTGCATTAATTTTTCATCAGTGATTAAAAAATCGCAATCTTTTTTATTTGCTAAATAATCTTGTAAAAATAATATTAAAGTCTTTTCTAATAAAATATCTTTGCACGCAATGGCTATTTTCATACCAAACTAACCTTTAATTTATGGTCTTTAAGACTAGCTGGAATATTACCATTAGCTAAACTTATAAACTCAGCCATATGTAAAATATAAAAATCACTAAAATCTCTATTAGATACTTTTTGTAATTCGCCACTTAAAGTATCAAACATTTTAAAGCTTAAACTATCGCCAACTACTAAAAAATCAGCACCGCTATCATAAGCATCTAAAACTATCTTAGCTGCTTTTTTATAAGCTATTTGCTTATCAAATTCTAAAAATCTAAAACCATTTTCAAATTCTTGAGTTTCATAATTTATTAATTTTGCCTTAGTCTTTTTTAAAAAATGTAAAAATAAATCAATGGTAAAACCACGATAAACAGCTACATTAAAACCATTAAAATCGTTTTTAATTTCTATATTTTGTAAATCTTGAATAACACATGAAGCATTTTTATAATTTTTCTTTGCATAATCTAAAATACTAGTATCGCAGATTAAATTCATCTCTCCTAAACAAGAATCAAATTCTTTTTTATATTCATCTGCTTTATATTCACTCATAAAACTAGGTGTTTTTACATAGGTTTTTCTATAATCACCTTTTAATAAATTAGAAAAATTAAAATCATCATTTATTAAAGTTATCATCTAATCTCCTTTTGATGTTTTAAAGAATTTTTAATTTCTTCATATTTTTCATAATCACTATATAAAAATGGTTTTAAGCTTACACTATACTCAATTCCTTTTTCCTTATCAAAAACAATATCTAAAATATCTTTTCTTTTATTAGGATATTTTTCTAATAATTTATTTGCAAACACAAACGCACTATCACCTAAAAATTCATCATTATATTCACGAATATCACTTGCATAATATAAAAATTTATAAGTTAAATAATCTTTATAATCATCTGCATTGCAAATATTTTTAAAATAATCAAAAACTTTTATAAAATCACTATCATCACACATTAAATCAAGCTTTGCTCTTTTTAAATCAATTGCACTTACACAAAAATCATTTCCAAATTTTTTAATAAGTTCATTTATGTTTGTATTAAGTGATAAAACTTTATTTTCAATCCTTACAAATTCATTACAATCTGGCATATTAAAATATCTATCTTGTTGTTTTACTAACCCTAAAACATCGTAAAGTGTAGAACTATCGTTAATGTCTTTTAAATTAATCTCATATGGCTTATAGTAAAACTCATAATCTCTACTAGCATCAAATCTAAATACTCTTAAAATAAAACTTCTCATAACAAAATTCCTTTTTTACTAATTTATATCAAAAAAATGTTATAAATTATTAAAAGGATTTAATATGTATTTAAGAGCAAACACTCATTCAAAAATCAATGTTTATTTTTCAAAAAATTCTAGCGATTTCGTAGTGCGTGAAATACCATTATACGAATTTAGTGGCTCTGGAGAGCATTTGATTTTACATATACAAAAGAAAGATTTAAGCACAAATGAACTTTTAAAAGATTTAAGTGCAGCAACAGGAATTAAAGCAAAAGATTTTGGTTACGCAGGTCTTAAAGACAAGCAAGGACTTACATTTCAATACATTTCAATGCCTAAAAAATACGAGAAAGAATTAGCTAAATTTTCTCATGAAAAATGTAAAATTATTGATACTTTTTTACACAATAATAAATTAAAAATCGGACATTTAAAAGGTAATTCATTTTTTATAAGATTAAAAAAAGTTAATAAAATTGACGCCTTAAAGATTGAGCAAATTTTTACAAATATTAAAGAAAATGGCTTTCCTAATTATTATGGCTATCAGCGTTTTGGCAAAGATAATGATAATGCAAAAACAGGCTTAGAAATATTAAAAAACGAATTAAAATTTAAAAATAATAAATTAAATAACTTTTTAATTTCTGCATTTCAAAGCGAATTATTCAACACATATTTATCAAAAAGAATAGAAATTTCAAGATTTAGCAATGATTTTTCTAAACAAGAATTATTAGCACTTTATAAGGATAAAACTTTAGTTGAAAATCTAAAAAAACAAGAACAATTTTTTAAATTATTTGATAATGAAATATATGAGCATTATCCTTACGGCAAGGTATTTAATGAGAATTTAGAAGATGGTTTAAAAAGATTTTTAGCAAGGGATATTAGCCCTTCTGGATTGATACTAGGAAATAAGCCTAAATTAAATGAAGGTTTTTTAGGTGAAATTGAAAATAGCATATATAAGGATTATTTTGATTTATTAAAAACTCAAAATGGTTCAAGAAGATATTTATGGACTTACACAAATGATGAAAAAATTAACTATAATGAAGAATTAGCACAACTTAGCCTTGAATTTAGCCTACAAAAAGGCTCATACGCAACAGTCGTGCTTGATGAAATAATACATTTAGAAAGGAACGAAGAATGATTTTAATTACAGGCGCAGCAGGTTATATTGGCTCAATTACAAGTTATCATTTTTTAAAGAATAATTATAAAGTTATAGGTATTGATAATATTAGCACTGGAAATGCAAGGGCTTTAGAAGTGTTAAATAAATTTGATAATTTTAAATTCTACGAAGGAAATTTTGGAAATTTAGAACTAATAGAACAAATAGTAACCAATAATAAAATAGATTGTGTAGTGCATTTTGCAGCTAATACTAGCGTATTTGAAAGCACGCAAAATCCATTAAAATATCATGATAATAATGTATCAAATATGATTAATTTATTAAAAATTTGTGAAAAATACGATATTAATAATTTTATTTTCTCAAGTTCTGCTGCAACTTATGGAGAACCAAAAACTAATGAATTAATCACAGAAGATACTCCAAAAAATCCTATAAATCCTTATGGTTTAACAAAACTAATAGGCGAATATATATTAAATGATTTATCAAATGCTAAGAAAGAATTTAATTTCATAGCATTAAGATACTTTAATGTTGCAGGAGCAAGCCTAATTGCACCTTTAGGTCAATTTAGTAAATCTAGCTTACTTATAAAAATAGCTGCTGAATGTGCTGCTAATAAAAGAGATAAAATGTATTTATATGGTAATGATTATAATACCCCTGATGGAACTTGCGTAAGGGATTATATACACGTTGATGACTTGGCTATCGCACATATTGAAGCATTAAAATATTTAAAAAACCAAAAAACAAGTCAAGCCTTTAATGTTGGGTACTCAAAAGGAACTAGCGTAAAAGAAGTAATTGATATTATGAAAAAAATCAGTGGTAATGATTTTAAAGTAGAAATGGCAGATAGACGCACAGGAGATCCTAGCTCACTTGTAGCATCTAATAAAAAAATAACTTCTTTAACAGACTGGAAATATAGTAACGACAACCTTGAATTAATTTGCAAAAGCGCTTATGAATGGGAGTTAAAAATATAAACTCAATTCCTATTTTAAATTCAATACATTTTAAGAATTTAAAATAGGAGATAATACTTTAAAATAAAAGGCAAATTGGTATTATATTGTTAATTTCAATATTTTAAATATAAAGATATTTTAGAACTTATATATATTTTATTTTGTATTTGTAATAAACAATATTTACGATATTAAAGATTTTGGAATTTAAAATCAAAACTTTATATAAAACTAAAAAATAATATCTTAAAATAGCTCTTATTATTTAATAATATTTTATATAAAAATTAAGATAACTACAACTATAAAAACTTATCTTATAAAATGAAAATTTATTTTATTAATTAAATAGCACACTGCCTAAGCGTATCATATTTGCTCCACTTTTAATAGCTATTTCATAATCACTACTCATACCCATAGAGCAAATCCTAGCTCCATCTTTTTTAAGCTCATCATAAATCTTATAACACAAATCAAAACTCTTAATAATTTGCTTAATATCATCGCTCATAGCACCTATACACATAACTCCTACAGGTTTTATGAATTTACAATTTTGTTTAATCGCTAAATACTCATCAATCGCTTTACTTGGATTAATACCAGCCTTGCTATCTTCGTTAGCCACATTTATCTCAAGCAAAGTATCTAGCTCATAATCAAGTCTAGCATCAACATATTTTGCAAGTTCTAAGTTAGTACAGCTTTGCCACATAACAGGCTTTGTTTTTATAAGTAAATTAGCTTTGTTTTTTTGCAAATTTCCTATGAAATGCCAGTTAATATCACTTGATAATTCAGCTTTTTTTCTAGCTAAATCTTGCACTTTGTTTTCGCCAAATTCAATTTGTCCTAATTTATGTAAAGCCATTATTTTCTCATCTGTTGTATATTTACTAACCGCTATAATTCTTATATCTTTATATTTTTCTTTTAGTTCTAAATAAGTCATTTTTCTACCTTAATGAATATAATTTTTTTCTCTCGCTTGAGCTTGGAATATCTAGTAATTTTCTATATTTTGTGATAGTTCTTCTTACTATTTTTACATTAAATTCTTTTTCTATTTTTTCTAAAATTAATTGATCGCTTAAAGGTTTTAAGTGATTTTCATTTTTGATTAATTCACTTACAAATTCTTTGATGGTTTTATTACTTGTGCCATCGTTTAATTCTGCTGCAAAAAAGTCTTTAATAGCTATTATCCCACGATTTGAGCTAATGTATTTATTAGCTATTGCGCGGCTAATTGTGCTAGTATTTCTATCAAGTTCGGTTGCTAAATCCTGCATTTTTAATGGCTTAATATCTCCACCTAAAAAATAATCATATTGATATTCAACTATCATTAAGGCAAGTTTTTTTAAAGTCGCCTTTCTCATCTCTAAAGCATCTACTAAATTTTTAGCATTTTTTACTTGTTCTTTTAACTCTTTATAGTCTTGAATTTCAATCTGCGGATAATAATCATCATTGATAATTATTTCTAATTTTCCATTCTCATTTAAGATATAAATATCAGGGATAATCTCTTTGCTATCTTCTAAATCATCAATAAAAGGCGGTAGATTAAAGCTTTTTATAATTCTTATTGCGTCTTTATATAAAGGATTTTTAGTATATTTTGATAAATTATCTAAATCATTTATAAGCTTTTTACATAATAAAAATAATTCATTTTCTAAATTCGCATTCAATAAGCAAAACTCTAAAGCTTCAATATAATTAATCGCACCAACTCCTAAAGGCTCAAGGTAGCAAAATCTCTTTCTAACTTTTTCTATATCTTCTAATAAATATCCTAAACAAATATTTTCATCATATACAAAATATCCATTCTCATCAAGACAACTTATAATAATTCTTGCAATTTCTTGAGATTTTTGAGTAGGAAATAAAGTCTTATTAAGCTGTAATTCTAAATCATCATATATGCTTTTTTTAGCGATATTTAATTCTTCAATCAAACCACCACCTTTAGAATATAATTGTCTTATACTTTTGTTAGATTTTTTATCATTTATTTCTTTTTTTGAGCTAATTTTTATACAAGGATTATCTTTTGCTAGATTATTTACTTCATCTTCTAAATCATCACTACTAGCTTGAAGCAGTGGCAACCAGCTTCTAAGGGTTTGAGATAATTTTGGCTTTTGGCTTACTTGCTGACGGACTTTTAACATTATAAAGAAAAGTTTTTACCTAAATATTTGCTTTTTACTATTTCATTATTTGCAATTTCTTTAGCACTTCCACTAGCTAAAATACTACCGCTATCTAAAACATAAGCTTTATCGCAAATCCTAAGGGTCTCACGGACATTATGGTCAGTAATTAATACGCCTATATTTAAATCTTTTAAATCCTTAATAATGCTTTGAACATCATTAATACTTTTTGGATCAACCCCAGCAAAAGGCTCATCAAGTAATAAAAACTTAGGCTCTAAAACTAAAGCTCTAGCTATTTCTAATCTACGACGCTCCCCACCGCTAAGACTTTTTGCAAGGCGGTCTTTTCTATCATAAATCTTTAAAAGATTTAATTTTTCTTCTATTAATTCATCTATATTTTTAAGCCCTTTAAGCTCTGCTGCAATTTGCATATTTTCCCAAACACTTAAATCTTTTAAAACGCTTGAATCTTGTGGTAAATAACCAATGCCTAGAATTGCGCGTTTATGAAGTGGCTCGTTAGTAATATTTAAATCATCTAAAAAAATATCCCCAGCACTAGGGCTAACAAGTCCGCAAATCATATAAAATGTAGTAGTTTTTCCTGCACCATTACTTCCAAACAATCCTACTATTTGAGAATTATCCATACTAATATCTACATTTTTTATAATTTCTATATTTTTTATACTTTTTTTTAAACCACACGCTTTTAAATTAACTAAACTCATAAAGCCTACCTTCATTATTAGCGCTAATTTTTACAATCTTGTATTCAAGTGCAAATTGCTCTAATATTTTTATAAAATCATCATCAGCCCATTCAATTAAATGAAGACCATCATTAAACAAATTCTCAAACAAACCATTTTCTATAAAAGCTTTTGTTCCTTTTTGATAAATATCATAATGATAAATCGTATTAGTATCGTTTTTATAAGTATTTAATACACTAAAAGTTGGAGAAATTGCTTTTTGATTTAATTTTTTATTTGCTATTTTATTTACTAAAGTAGTCTTGCCACTAGCTAAATCGCCTTGCAATAAATAAATCCCATTATCGCCAAACTCATTTACCACTAAATCTAAATTATCTAAATTAGCCTTGATTATCATCTAGTTTTTCCACATATTCATTTGATTTTGCTTTAGCTACATTTTTGGTTGTAGGTAAAGCTAATACCTTAAATCTAATTTGCTCGTTTAAAAGATTTAGACTTATAATATCGCCAACTTTTACTTCTTTACTAGGTTTAACAACATTTCCATTTATACAAATTACGCCGTTTTTACACATATCAAGTGAAATTGAACGGCGTTTTGTGATATTTACTGCATTTAAAAATTTATCTACTCTCATAAAGAGCATTTTAGCTAGTTAGGAATAATTATTGCTTACAATTTAATCGTTTTTAAGAACTCAAATCTTTTTTTATACATTGAGCGTTTTTTTGATGGTATTTCTTCTAAATCTTTTTGCAAATATTCTAATACATAAAATGATTTTTCTTCTTTAATAATTTTTGTATTTTCTTGCCATATTTCGTCATAATTTGGTATTACAAATACTCTTCCATCTCTTTTTCTATTGCGTTTAAATCTTGATACTAAAAATCTATCCTTTACTCCGCAAACTTTATTTATACCTAAAAACTCAGCAAAAATAAAAGCAAAAAATATAATAAAATTAAGCGGTCTTAAGCCAAAATAAACTTTAGTAAATTCTTTTATCTCATCTTTAGTATTTAAATTACCTTGTAAAGCTGTGATTAATAAAGCATCATTTAATAAAACAAAACTTAAAGAATATAAAAGCTCATTTTTATAATGCAAATGAATTGTAAAAAGTCCTTCGCTAATTACTTTAGGATTTGAGCTAAGCGTAATTTTTAAATCAAATTCGTTAAAAATAATCTCATCATTACTTAAAATATCCAAAAATCTATTTGTAATAATTTCTAAATCCCTTTTAAAACATTCATTTGAATATTCAAAAGTAAAATTAGTAGCCCCGTATTTTTTGCATAACATATCATTGTGATATTTTAAATTCTCGCTAAATTTCTTAGATAATTTCGGATAATCTAGTAGAATTTGATTTAGGAATTTATGATTTTTAAAATGAATTATCTTTCTTAAAAAAAATCTAATATTTAATAATTTTTTGCTCTTCATTTCTTCGCTTTTATTTTTAAATATGTGAAAATTACAATCAATAAAACAAGTAAAATAATTGGCATATAAGATGAATATTCATCAAAAGTTTTAGCCAAGCTATCTCCTAAATAAAACGCCGCATAAAACACCACAACAGCCCAAACAAAACAAGAAATTAAATTATAAATACTAAATCTAAAAAAGCTTAATTTTGAAATCTCAGCTGCTATTGGACCTAAGGTTTTAAGCCCATAAACAAACTTACAAACTAAAGTAAAAATAAAGCCATTTTTTCTAAATAAAACTACTAAAAGAGCTAGTTTTCTTTTATGCTTTACAAGATGTTTTTGAAAGTCTTTTTTACTAGCTCTAGTAAAATAAAATAAAGCCGATGAGCCTAGAAAATTACCTACAAAAGCTACTAAAATACTAATATAAGGATTTACATTATAAGCACTTGCAAACACTCCTAAGGCAAGCAGTGCTAACATACCGCCGCCTAAAGAGTATAAAAATACTAAAATATATCCGTATTCTACAAATTTTTCTATAAATTCTTGCATTATTTCGCTAGCTCCACAGCTCTAGTTTCACGGATAACATTTACTTTAATTTCTCCTGGAAATTGTAAGCTGCTTGTTATTTCACTAGCTATTTCTTTAGCTAAAAGAACACTTTCATCATCATTAATTAGCTTAGCATTTACAATAACTCTAATTTCACGACCAGCATTAATTGCATAAGCTTTTTTAACTTGAGAATGTTGTTTTGCAATAGCTTCAAGCTCACTAACACGCTTTAAAAACGCTTCTAAAACTTCTCTTCTAGCACCTGGTCTTGCCGCACTTAAAACATCAGCCGTGCAAACTGCAGCAGCTTCAATACTTAAAGCATCTTCATGCCCGTGATGAGCAAAAATAGCGTTTAATACCACAGGATGCTCTTTGTGCCTTTCACAAACCATAGCACCTAAATCAACATGGCTACCTTCATATTCGTGAGTTAAAGCCTTGCCAATATCATGTAAAATTCCAGCACGCCTTGCAAGTCTTGTATTACCACCACATTCAGCTGCGATAATTCCTGCTAAATGTGCAACTTCTAAGCTATGTGCTAATGCGTTTTGTCCGTAACTTGCACGATATTTTAAACGGCCAATTAATTTTACTAATTCAGGGGCCATTTTTGTAAGTCCTAAATCCATTATGATATTTTGACCTTCGTTAAACATTTCTTCTTCAAATTCTTTTGAAACTCTTTCGTGTAATTCTTCAATTCTAGCTGGCTGAATTCTTCCATCATCTATTAATAAATCAATTACTTTTTTAGCAATTGCACGGCGTAAAACATTAAATGAGCTAATAATAATTGCGTTTGGAGTATCATCAATAATTACATCAACACCTAAAACCATTTCAAGTGTTTTTATATTTCTTCCTTCTTTACCGATAATTCTTCCTTTTAAATCATCGCTTTTAAGATTTATTACGCTAATTAATCTCTCACTTGCATATTCACCTGCAAATCTAGTAGTAGCTTGTGCTAGGATATATCCTGCTTTTGCCTTTGCTTGAGATTTTGCTTCTTCTTCGCATTTTCTTACGATATGAGCGATTTCATCTCTTGCATCTTCTTTAGCTTGATTTATTACTAATTCTCTTGCTTCGCTTTGAGTTAAACCACTTATATTTTCAATACTGCTTAATAATTCTTGCATTTTTGCTTCGCAAGATTTTTTAAGCATATTTGCTTCTTCCATCAATTCATTTGCAGCTTGCTCGCTTTTTACAATACTTGCTTTAAATTCATCTAATTTTTGTTCGTTTATTGCTAGAATTTGCTCTTTTTTCTCAATTTCTAGAATTTTCTTATCGTGTTCTTTTTGAAGTTCTAAAATCTTTTCATCATAAGATTTTTTATAACTCAACTCAATCTTACCCTCACTTGCTTTGGCATTTTCTAGAACTTTATCAGCATTTCTTAGTATTTTTTCAGCTTCATATTCAATCACTTTTGCTTTTGCTTTTGCTTGTTCTTCGTGAATTTTAAAATGAGCTTCGTGTATTCTTTTGGCTACTAAAACCCCTAATGCTCCTCCTAGAATAAATACCGCTAATAACGATATAATTTCAACTAATGTCATAACTTCTCTTTCTTTTTATTGTTTTACCATTTGCGATATAAAAATCGCCTTGAATATCCGATTTTAAACAAATTTTGTTTTTAGTAACGGATTTTATATTTTGAATAAAAATAATTAATAAATCATAATCAATTTTAGAAAAAGTTCTATCGTAAAATCCTTTGCCAAAACCTACTCTTCTAAAATCTTTATCAATTCCTAAAACAGGTATAATTGCAATATCAATTTTAACATTTTCAATCTTACTTGAGCTTTCTTTTATTTTAAATCTAACTTCACTTAATGGAAACCTTAATTTATTAAAAGCTAAACTATTATCACTAAGCATTTTTGGAATATAAATATTGAATTTTTTACATAAAAATCTTTTGTATTTATATAGATTTATTTCTTTATCTTTTGCAATATAAATTAAAAGATTTAATTTTTTATTTGTTTTAACTTTAGATATTATTTTTAAAATAGCTCTAAAACTTCCGTAATTTTTACAAAATTTATAATTTTCTTTATGAAATTTTTCTCTTATTAACTTTTTATCCATAATCTAACCTAAAAAATTTATAAGCATATTACATAAGGAATTAAAATGAAAGCTATATTGCTAAGCGTTGCTTTATTGTTTTTTACAGCTTGTTTTGATAAGAAAGAAGATAAAAAAGAAGAAGAAAGCGAACAAATTACTCAAGTTGAAGTTAAAAAAGAACCTGATTTTAATAGACTAATTAAATTCTCTTTAAAATTTTATAATAGCGATGAGATTTTTGAAATTAAAAGAATTAATAATGATAATAAAGACTTAGAATTTACTTCAAATGATAAAATTATATTATTTAATTTCTTTACTACTTGGTGCCCACCTTGCAAGGCTGAAATTCCACACTTAAATGATTTAGCATTAAAATATAAAGATAGATTAAGAGTTATTGGCGTTTTATTAGAAGATAAAAGTGATGAAGAAATAGCTAAATTTATTAAGGATAATGGTATTAGCTATGATATTGTTACAGGTGATAATAATTACACATTTTTAAAAGTTTTAGGAGAAATTAACGGCATTCCATATATTGCTTTATACGACCAAAATGGTAAAAATATAAACAACTATCTAGGTGCAGTTTATGAAGAAATGCTTGATATTGATATTCAAAAGGTTATGAAATAATGTTAGATTTTTTAAAAAAAGGCTTAGCAAAAACACTTGAAGCTATAAATCAAGTAAAACCAAAAAACGAAAAAATAAGTAAAGATTTATTAGAAGAAATGCTAGTAAATGCTGATATTACTTATGAAATAGTAGAAGAGATTTTATACTACTTACCGCCTAAAGATATAGTTGAAAGAGCAGATTTAGAAAGAGTAATGAGCTCATATTTTATGTATGAAAATCCTAATTCAAATTCTAATGATAAACCATTTGTAGAATTGATATTAGGTGTAAATGGAGTAGGAAAGACTACAACCATAGGAAAATTAAGTAATTTTTATAAAAATCAAGGCAAAAAAGTTTTACTAGGAGCTTGTGATACTTTTAGAGCAGGTGCAATTATGCAACTTGAACTTTGGGCTAGTAAAAATAATTGCGATATTGTAAGCACTAAGCAAGGGCATGACCCAAGTGCAGTTGCTTTTGATACCATTACTAAAGCACTTAGCAAAGGTTATGATAATGTTATTATTGATACAGCAGGAAGATTAGAAAATAAAAAAAATCTAGCAAATGAACTAGAAAAAATAATAAGAATTTCATCTCGTGCTTATGAAAACGCTCCACATAGAAAAATTCTAGTCCTAGATGCAACTCAAGGAAATAGTGGTATTAATCAAGCAAAAGTTTTTAATGATTTAGTAAAGCTTGATGGAGTAATTATTACTAAACTTGATGGAACAAGTAAAGGTGGTTCATTATTTGCAATCGCAAGAGAATTAGAGCTACCAATTTTATATTTTGGATATGGAGAAGGTGCAAATGATATTGCTCCTTTTAAAGCAAATGAATATTTAAAGGTTCTTTTAGACGGAATTTTTAACAATGGCTAAGAAAAAATCAAGCCTTTATGAATGCCAAGCTTGTGGTAATCAACAAATTAGATTTTTAGGCAAATGCCCTGAATGTGGGGCATTTAATTCATATTTAGAATTAAATCAAACTCAAATTGAAGTATTAAAAAACGAAATAAAACCAAATTCAAACAAAGCAGTTAGCATTAAAGAAGTTTTAATTGAGCAAGTTGATAGATTTTCAACTTATGATAAAGAGCTTGATTTGGTTTTAGGTGGCGGGCTTGTTGTAGGCTCATTAGTTTTACTAGGTGGCTCTCCTGGTGTTGGCAAATCAACTTTACTCTTAAAAACCGCTGCAAACTTAGCAAAAAATGGCAAAAAAGTCCTTTATGTTAGTGCTGAAGAGAGTAAAAGTCAAATAAAACTTCGTGCAAATAGATTAAATGCTAATGAAGATAATTTGTTTTTATTAACTGAATTATGTTTTGAAAATATTAAAAATGAAGTTTTAAGCAATAATTATGAAGTCTTAATTATAGATAGTATTCAAACTATTTATTCAGAAAATATAAGTTCGTGTGCTGGTTCAATCACTCAAGTAAGAGAGCTTACATTTGAGCTAATGAAACTAAGCAAAAGCAATAATATTAGCACATTTATAATAGGACATATCACTAAAGAAGGCTCAATTGCAGGACCTAGAGTGCTTGAGCATATGGTTGATGTGGTGCTTTATTTTGAAGGTGATGCTAGTAAGGAATTAAGAATTTTAAGGGGCTTTAAAAATCGTTTCGGAAGCACTAGCGAAATAGGCATTTGGCAAATGAGTGAAAATGGACTTATAAGTGCAAACAATATTAAAACTAGATTTGTAGGTAAAAATCATGCAGGAAGTGCTCTAACTATTATTTTAGAAGGTAGCAGAGCAATTACTCTTGAAGTTCAGGCTTTAGTATGCGAAAGTGCTTATGCTAAAAGAAGTGCAACTGGATTTGATAGAAATAGACTTGATATGATTTTAGCCTTGCTTGAGAGAAAATTAGAAATTCCACTTGCAAGATATGATGTATTTATAAATATTAGCGGTGGGATAAAAGTTAGCGAGACTGCTGCTGATTTAGCAGTTGCAGCTGCTATAATATCTAGCTTTAAAAATAGAGTTTTAAGCAATGAGAGTGTATTTATTGGGGAGCTTAGTTTAAATGGTGGAATTTGCGAAGTTTTTAGCCTTGATATTAGACTTAATGAAGCAAAAAATCAAGGCTTTAAAAATGCTATAATTCCAAATAAAAGTAATTTTAAAGGTATTAAATGCTTTGTAGCTAATGAGTTAGCTCAAGTTTTAGAATGGATGTAAGTATGAAAAAAGCTTTTACTATGATTGAATTATTAGTTGTTATGGTTGTTGGTGCTATACTTAGTGCGGTTGCTGTTTCTAAAATACATACAAGTGAATTAATAGATGCTGCTAGAAGTATTGCAAACGATATTAGATATACAAAAATTCTAGCGTTAGGAGATGACGCTTATGATGGAACAAATGGTTATCATAATAAATATTATCGTTTTACAATAGCTTCTAATAAGATTTATAAAATTAGTAAAACCGAATACAACACAAAAGGAAGTACGCCTGTTTTAGCAGAATATGCTGAAGATTTTTTAAATCCTGATAAAAGAATATGTGATTTTGAAAACAATGAAAATTGTGCTACAAGAACAGCTATTCTTAAAATTAAAAAATACAATATAACATTTACCCCAACTACACCAACAACAACTCCTGCTAGCGGTCTAACACCTACGGATACTATTATATTTAATGAATTAGGAGAGCCTTTAAACTTTAATCAAAATCCAAGTGGATTTAAAATAGAAATTTCAAAAGGTAGTGATATAGCTTGTATTTATGTAGAGAAATATTCTGGATTCGTACATATTGACAGAGCTGCGTGCAAATAAGTGTGGCTTTACTTTAATTGAATTAGTTTTAGTTTTAGTTGTTGCTGGAATACTCTCAAGTATAGCAATATCAAAAATCAATTCAAATTCTTTAATCCTAGCGGCTAGGAGTTTATCTCAAGATATTTATATACTTCGTAATTTAGCACTAAATTACGATATATATGATTATACGACAAATTACGATAAATCATATTGGCAAATATATTTTCATTGTGTAGCAAATACAAAAACTTCATATAACAAATACAAATGCAATCATCAAGAATTTGGATATAGTATTTTTAGTGATAGCATAGGTTCTAGCTCATCAAATCCAGATGCAAATGAATTAGCAAAAGATTTATTTGATAAAACAAAATTAATTGGAGCTAGATATGCAGGAATAAGCGTAGATGATAATTTGCTTACAACAAGGACAAATCTTACAAAAAGCTTTGGAATAACTAAAATTGATGTATTTTATAATCTAAATAATAAATACAAAAAAACTCACAGAATAATGGTAAATGAATTAGGAGAATTATTTGCAAGTTCATATGCTAATAAATCAAAAACTTATAATCTAATAAAAGCTAATTCATATATTATTAGACTAAGCAAATCAACTAATATAGACCAAAATAACTCAATATGTATTGTAATAAATAATGTAGGTTTTACAACAATTCCTAAAAATAATAACGGACAACTTATTTCTAATATCAAAAAGCCTATATATTGTCATAATTTATAAATTACTAAAATATAAAAATACAAATATAGAATTAACATTTTTTAAAAAGGAGATAATATGAAAAAAATTTTATCAACACTAATATGTGTAATTAGCCTAAACGCACAAAACTTCGTAGGTGCTGATTTTATGGTAGGAAAAGCTAAAGATTACGGGCTTAATTTAAGCGATAATGGTATTTATCAAGGAAGAATTTTTATAAATTCTTATAAACTTAGTAATTATGATAATGATTTTGTTTTTGGTGCAGATTTAAGCATTCACGACTTTGATTCAGAATATAAAAATAATATAGAAAGTGGCAAAATTTCAAGCACTTATACTGCTGTTAATGTATTAGGTGGTATTGGATTTTTTAATAATAATGTAGGAGTTAAATCAGGCTTTAATGTCTTAGGTGGCTTAGGTCATGAAAAAATCAAAAGCAAAACTAATACTAAAGATTTAGTAGCTAATACTAATTTAATCAAATTAGGAGCTAGCACTATGAATATTTTTGATGAAGGATTAGTTGTTGAAGCTAGTGCTTTTGCAAAATTTTATTTAGATAATAAAAGAGATAAATTATTTAACGAGCAACAAAAAAGACTAAATTATGAAGCAAATCTTATGCTAGGTTATAAATTCACTCGCAATTTAGACGGCTTTTATGCAGGAATTAAAGCAAGTTATACAAATGATGTAATAGCTAAAGGTATTAGATACGGAGTTAATTTAGGATATAGCTTTTAAGAATTTAAAACTAGGAATTAAAATTCCTAGTTTGAATATATTTTTACTAAATTAAGTGCTACTTCATAAGACTTTTCAAGTGATTTAACAGGTAAAAACTCAAATCTTGAATGAAAATTATGTGCTCCTGTGAAAAAATTCGGGGTAAAAAGACCCTTTACACTCAACGCACTTCCATCAGTCCCACCACGCATAGCAATTGTATTTGCTTTAATATTTGATAATTCAAAAGCTTTATATAATTTATCTAAACTATCTTTATTATCATCATTTAAAGCATCTTTTAGATTGTAATAAGTATCGCTCATTTCTAGTTTAAAACTAGCTTTTTTATATTTATTTTGCATAAAATCAACGCAAGTTTTAATGTATTCTTTTTTCTCTTCAAACTTAGTTTTATCGTGGTCTCTTATATTTAAACACACACTAGCTTCGTTTTGATTTGAGTGCATTTCATTTATCCAAATATATCCATCTTTATCTTTAGTATTTTCAGGAGTTTGCAATCTATCAAAAAGATTTATAAACTCATTTGCTAATAAAGTTGGATTTAGCATTATTTTATAAGCATTCATTGGGTGTGCTGATACACCTATTATATTAAGCTTTGCACTTGCTGCATTAAATGTCTCATACATTAATTCCCCAACCTCACAACAATCAATAGTATAAGGATGAGTTGTCCTAAAATCATCTAAATTAAGCTGCTTTGAGCCTAAAAGCCCTATTTCTTCATCTGGCACAAAAGCTAAAAATATATCAGGATGATTAATATCACTATTTTTAAGAGTTTTAATTAAGTTTATAATAACAGCAATTGCAGCCTTATTATCAGCCCCTAAAACAGATGAGCCATCGCTAAAAATAATGTCTTCATTTAAATACTTCATAATTTCAGGGTGTTTAGAAATCTCTAAAACCGCTTTACCTAAATCTAAATCCTTACCTTCAAATCTTAAAATCTTAGGATTTACACAAGGACTAAGCCCAACATCAATAGTATCAAGATGAGCTACAAAACCTAAGCTAGTCTTAGTTTTATCACCAGCTAAAAGTGCGGTTAAAATACCATTATCATTTAGCTTAATTTCACTAAGTCCTAAATTCTCTAACTCACTTTTTAATAATTTCGCTAATTGTAACTGCCCTTCACTAGTAGGAGTATTACTCTTACTAGCGTCGCTTTGAGATGAGATTTTTACATATTTTATAAAGTCTTCTACCAACATATCTAACCTTTAAAATTATAAACATAAGTAGTATCAAATCCTAACGGAAGACCTAAAGCCCAGAATATAAATAAACTACCAACTAAAGCTATCCATAAAGCAATACCAAATGGAAGCATTAATGAACTAAGTGTTCCAACCCCTGTTTTTTTATAATATTTTTGACAATAACCAATCACTAATGGGTAAAATGGAAACATAGGTGTCATAACATTTACCGCACTATCACTCGTCCTATATGCTGCTTGAGTAAGTTCAGGACTAATTCCAAGTAACATTAACATAGGAACAAAAATAACGCTTAATATAGCCCATTTTGATGTAGCTGATGTAACAAAAATATTTAAAAAGCTTGTAAATATAATCACTCCTAAAACAGTGAAAACTGAAGGCATATTCATACTCTTTAAAAACTCAGCTCCTGAAATTGCTAATAGAGTTGAAAGATTTGAAGTATTAAATACATATAAAAACTGCCCGCATACGAAACAAAATACTATAAAAGTAGTAAGAGTATTTAAACTACTTGCAGCCATTTTTGATAAATCACTTGAAGTTTTTATAGAGCCACTAATTTTTCCATAAACATATCCTGGAATTGCTAAGAATAAAAATACTAATGGAACAATAGCTTTCATTAAAGCTGCATCAGCACTAGTAAGTGAGCCATTAGCACCACGCATAACCGAATCATCTGGAATTGATACAGCAAATAATAATAAAGCCATAAATATAAATGTTAAAGTTGCTCCCCAATAAGCTTTATTTTCTTGTGAGCTTAATTTCTCATTTTCTAAATGAGCGATTTTGCAATCACTATCAATAGGCATAGTTTTATTTAGCATAGGCTCAATAATTTTTGAGCTAACAAACCAACAAGCAGCAATTACGCTAAAGGTTGAAAAAATACTTAAAAAATAATTACACAATACATTTACGCTTATTTCAGGGTCAATTGTCCTTGCTGCTTTTTGAGTAAATTCTTGCATTAACGGATCAACTACACTTGGAATATAACTAGCACTAAACCCACCTGCAAGTGCAGCAAATGAAGTAGTAATTCCAGCTATTGGATGGCGACCTGCACTATAATACATAGCAGCTGCAATTGGCATTAAAAATACATAAGCACTATCCGATACTATATGGCAAAATATAGAAATTAATATAACCACAGGAACAACAATGCTTTTTGGAACTATTCCTATCATTTTAATTAGTAATGCTCTAATATAACCACTGCCTTCTGCAATACTAACTCCTAAAGTAGCAACTAAAACTAATTGTAAAGCAGGAAAAGTTATAAAATTAACGCCTAATCTAACTATTAGTTCAGTTAAATTATGAATTTCAAACATATTTTTAACTACAATTTTTTCATGACTAACTGGATGAATGTAAGAAAAATCAATAAAACTTAATGCAAAACTTAAAATCATCACAATAAAAAATGCAATTAAAAAAAGAATTGTAATATCAGGTAATTTGTTTCCTAATACTTCAATTTTGTGTAAGATTTTTTCAAATCCATTTCGTTTGATTTGCTGGTTTTCTACCATTAAGGCTCCTTTTTGATAAAATAAAAGGATTTATGTTACAATAAAATCAGATTTTAAGCAAAGAAAATTAGCACTTTTATGTGTTAATGTAACTTTTCGTAACAAATATTAAAAAGGTGATTAAAAAAGATAAATAAAGTGATAAGTGGTGCGGATGAGAGGACTTGAACCTCCACGCATTGCTGCACCAGATCCTAAGTCTGGCGTGTCTGCCAATTTCACCACATCCGCTAAGTGGTACGCCCAAGAGGATTCGAACCTCTGACCTACGGCTTAGAAGGCCGTTGCTCTATCCAGCTGAGCTATGAACGCACACTAAAAATAAAAGCTGTATATTATCCTAATAAAATTAATTTTTGCTTAAATTAAATTATATTTTTTATTATTTTATTTCTACCTGTATTTTTAGCCTCATATAAACACTTATCAACTCTTGTTATATATTCATCTAAAATATTATTAGCAAAATTATCTTCTATAAAAACTAAACCTATACTAACGCTAGTAGTTAAGCTTTCAACAGAAAATGTAGAATTTGAATACTCTATTCTAAAATTCTCACAAGCATTTTCAAAATCTAAAGCAGATACATTATAAGCTAATATTAAAAATTCTTCTCCACCCCATCTACAAATCAAATCAGTATATTCTCCAAAATGCTTTCTCATTAAATTTGCACAATTTTTTAATACTTCATCTCCCACACTATGTCCGTAAGTATCATTTACTTTTTTAAAATAATCAACATCTATTAAAGCAATACTTACCTTACTTTTAATATTTAAATCTTCAATACTATCTATAAAACACCATCTATTCATAAGTCTTGTTAAATAATCAAAATTTGCACTTTTATCAAGCTTTTTATTTATATTTTGTCTATTTTCTAATTCAATATATATTTGTTTTCTTAAAACACTTGATACAATTACAAAAATAGTTGATACTACAATCCCATTAAAACAATTAAAATAGAATTTAGAACCATCGCTAAATAAATATAAAGGTATATCTAAAGAATAATCATTCACACAAAAAAAATAATACATTGCCAAATAATAAATAAGTCCGAAAGTCGCTATTAAATATATAATGTATTTTTTCCTATAAATACCTATATAAAAATAAGATATTATAGGTAATATATAATATTCAAACCCATAACCCCACCCAAGATAATAAATTGAGCTAGCAGAAAAAACAAAACAAGAAAAAAAAGTAACATAAATACAAGCATTAAAATTATTACTCTTAACAAATACTAACGATACTAAAAATAATCCAGCTAGCATAAAATACGTTAAAAACAAATAAGGAATATCATTAATTATCATTATTAAAGCATATACTAAATTAAAAACTAAAATACCTTTCATAATTTTTTCAGCTTGTAAAACTTCTACTAGTTCATATTTTCTTTTTTCAAAATCTATCATATTTGTCCTAAAACTATAGTTTCTACTTTATTTTTACCTGATTTTTTACCACTATATAAGGCATTATCAGCTTGAGATAGCATATAATCTATACTTTCAAGTCTTAAAGAATAACAAATTCCAAAAGTAATTGTAGTTTTCCTAGCATTATAACCATCTTTATGAGTATAGTTAGCAAAATCTTCCCTAATCTCATTCATTAGTTCTTCACTTTCATCTATGCTAAGACCTGTTAATAGCATTAAAAACTCTTCTCCACCCCATCTAGCTACATAACTAGAAGCTCTTTTAGATATTTTATCTTTAATGATTTTTGCTGTATTTTTAAGAACAATATCTCCAAAATTATGACCGCACTCATCATTTAAACTCTTAAAATTATCAATATCACCTAAGACAATTACCATAGAACGAATCTGGTCTTTTTGAAAATAATTATGATATATATGTAAAATTTCATTCATTGCACGACGATTTAAAATATTTGTCAAATAATCATAATCAGCTTTATTTTGTAATTTAATGCTTTCTTTTTCTAATATTTTACTTTCATTCTCATCAATACTATGCGTATAAAACGAATAAAAAATAATTACAGAAGTAATATTTATAACATTAAATACATATACAAAAACCATATATTCGCTTTCAAAATCAGGAACATCTTTTGTAATAATTATTGTAACTATAAATAAAATAATTTCAAAAATACCAATAATCAAAGGATATTTAGAACTGCTAAAGTCATGAACATAGCCAAGAGATAAAAGTGCTATCATAACTATTAAAAAACCATATCCTTGCCCTAAAATATATGTGCAAATTGAACAAGACAGCAAAACAGAAGCATGTGTAAAATAAACAGCAATATTATGATATTTGTCAATTTTTAAAATAAAAATCGTAGCTACTAAAGCAATAAAAGCTTCAATAAACTTAATATTAACCATAGGATAAAGACCTAGAAAATAAAACACACTCCCATAAGTAGTATGGGTTATTGTTAGTAAAATCATTGTGATTTTTACTAATTGTCTTATATTATCTATCTTTCTAAATTCATTCATCTTCTATACGCTTTGCTTCTATCCTATTTCTACCGCTATTTTTTGCCATATACAATAATTCATCAACTTTTTTAATATAATTATCAAAATTACTATATGAAAAATCGCCATTTACATGCAAACAACCAACGCTAGCACTTATCGTAAAATCGCCAGCACAGAATTTATTATTTTTTAGCTCTTTTCTAAAATTATTACACGCTTCATAAAATTCTTCTTCACTGCAACCTAATGCAAATACTAAGAATTCTTCCCCGCCCCACCTAGCAATCATATCAGTGTATCTTGAAAAATTAAGCTTTATGCAACTTGCGGTTACTCTTAAAACTTCATCTCCAACACTATGCCCATAAGTATCATTAACTTTTTTAAAAAAATCTATATCTATTAAAGCAAAATGAAAATTCTTTTTATATTGAATTAAATGAATTTTTTCCATAAAAGCCCAACGATTTAGTAAATATGTAAGCGGGTCTGTAGAAGCATTAATACTTAAAACTTCATTTGCATTTTCTTTTGTCTCAATTGTTTTATAAACTTTAATTTTTAAAAAATACATAACAATTATAATTGTAAGACACGCAAATAAGCTATGAATAATATAAAATATGCCATTAATATTGTATCCAAGCACATATAATTGATTTTGTAAGGTATATTTATTAACTTCCATAAATATATACAATAATTCAAAAACTATACTCTCAAAAATTGCTAATGTATAGATAATTTTTCTATTTTCAAATTGACCTACATAACAAAAAGCTATACAAGGTATTAAAAAATATTGAGCTCCAAAACTCCAACCAAAATAAAGAACCATAAAAATAGCATAAACTATACAAACAAAATGCACCGTATATACTAAACTATTGACTTCTAATAAATCTAACTTTTTTAATGAATACAAATATATACAAGCTAAAAACAAATTAACAAACATAGGATAGTTATGACCTAACCAACCCATTAAAATAGATAATAAAAAATATAATGTTGAAAATATAATTAGTATATATCTAGCAATTTTTTTTGCTACAACTAAATCATCTTGATCTAAAAAACTTCCCATATCTAACCTAAATTAACTAACTTTACTCTATTTTTTCCAGAGTCTTTTGCACTATAAAGTGCTGCATCTGCTTTTGTTATCAATACATCTTTATTAATTAAATTTATAGAATAACTAACACCTATTGAAATAGTAACGCTAGTTTCATTTAAATTATCTTTAATTTGTAATTTTTCAATAGATTTTCTACTTTTTTCTAAAGAATTTAAAACATCATTGTAAGAGTAATTGCTAAATAGTATTAAAAATTCTTCTCCACCCCATCTAGCCACATAAGTATTTGTATTGTTTTCATATTCGTTTTTAAACACTTTAGAAACTTCTTTTAAAGCTAAATCTCCAAAATTATGACCATAAGTATCGTTTAAATGCTTGAAATTATCAATATCTCCTATTGCTAATGCTAAAGAATTTACTTCTTTATTTTTTAATTTTTCTAACATATTATCTAATATCTCATTCATAGCACGACGATTTAAAAGTGTGGTTAAATAATCATTTTCAGCTTTATATTGTAAGAATTCTTTTCTAGCATCAAGTTGCTTAATAATCTTGGCGTTTTCTCTATCATTTAGCCAAATATAAACTAGCAATGTAACTACCATAAATAAAAAATTAGCTATATTTATATATGGCATATAAGGATTTGGATAATTTGGAGTATCTTTTGTAATATAAAGCATTACAAAAAAAGCAGTCGCTTCTACAAGTCCTATACCTATTGGAACTAAGAAAGTATTGAAATTTTGTAAATATGCTAATGATAATAAAAGAACTATTATCATAGTAAAACCATAGCCCCATCCAAGATAATAAGTGCAATAACAACAAGAAAATAATATATCTAAATGCGCATATAAAGTAGCAATTGCATATCCCTTGTTTCTTATCAACACTACATAAGCTACTAATAAAGAAATAATAATTTGAATTAAGCTAGAAGGTAATAAGAAATATAGCCCCGTTAGAGTAAAACTAACAGCATATATAAGATGAACTAAGCCAATAATAACAACGGTAACTTTTATTATATATTCAAAATTATCAACTCTTCTAATCTCTTTCAACTTATTTTTCCTAAAACCATAAATCAAAAAATATTTTATAATTTAAACCTAAAATATTATTTAAAATTCCAAAACCTGGCTAGAGAGTGAAGGAATCGAACCCCCCGCAGAATAGTCAACTACCCCACCACAAGATTTGAAGTCTTAGGGCTACACCAGTAGGCCAAACTCTCCATAAAAAAGGCTTAGTTATAGCATAAAATGTTTAATATCTGTAACTTTTAATAAACTTTTCAAAATCACTTTTTGTATTCATATTTAAAAAAACATTATCATTTTTAAAGCTTAAAGTAATTGCCTTTGACTTTATAAAAAAATCTTTGATTTTGCAATTTTCATCTAATTCATCTAAATATTTTAAATCGCTCATCTTATAAAAACCACATAAAAAATGAGTTTTGATACTTTTTGCCACTACTGAACTTTTATATCTTTTATGTTTATAAAAAAGTCTTTTTATAGAGCTTTTATTAATTTTTACAAAATCAACTGCAATTACAAAAACAGAATTTGAATTAGGAATTTTAATATTTTTAAAAGTCTTTAAACCATTAATTGGATGAAAATATTCATAATTATCTTTTAAAAATTTACATTTTAAATCACTTGGCTTAGTCTTAGCACAAAAATATATTTCATTAAATAAAGGCTGCAATTTTTCATATAAATAATTAATCAGGCTAATTTCACGCTTTTTATAATTAAAGCGTAAATTAGCCTTATCTTGCCCCATTCTACTTGATTTTCCACCACCTAAAATTAGGCAAACGCTATTTTTAAAGCTCATCAGGAGAACAAATATATCCTTTAATTGCACTAGCAGCCGCAATTGCACTATTTGCAAGATAAACTTCTGAAGTTCTCGCACCCATACGACCTACGAAATTTCTATTCGTAGTTGATATACAACGCTCTCCATCAGCTAAAATCCCCATATACCCACCTAAACAAGCACCACAAGTTGGATTACTTACAACTGCACCAGCACTAGCAAATATATCCATTAAGCCTTCTTTTTGAGCTTGTAAAGCAATTTTGGTTGTAGCTGGAGTAATTATCATTCTTACATCTGAATGAACTTTTTTATCTTTTAAAATACTCGCTGCAATTCTTAAATCACTTAGCCTTCCATTTGTGCATGAGCCTACAAATGCTTGGTCAATTTTTACCTTTTCACTTACAGCTTGTTTTATACTTTTACCATTACTTGGTAAGAATGGATATGCTACAACAGGGTCAAGCTTGTCTAAATCAATCTCAATTACTCTTTCATAAACAGCATTTGGCAAGTGGCTAAACTCAACGCCTTTTCTCTTTAAATTAACCGAGTTTAAAAACTCTCTTGTAACATTATCAACAGCACAAATTCCATTCTTTGCACCTGCTTCAATCGCCATATTACATAAACTAAAACGGCTATCCATATCAAGCTCTTCAATTCCAAAAAACTCTAATGATTTATATAAAGCTCCATCAACGCCTAAAATTCTAATAATTTCTAAAATTAAATCTTTTCCATAAACCCAAGGCTTTAATTTTCCACGAAATTGCACTTTAATAGCACTTGGCACTTTAAACCAGTTTTTACCTGTTATCATTGCATACGCTAAATCAGTGCTTCCCATTCCAGTAGCAAATGCTCCTAAAGCTCCGTGCGTACAGGTATGACTATCTGCACCAATTATCACATCACCTGGACTAATCAGTCCATTTTCAGGTAAAAGTGCGTGTTCAATACCCATATTTTTTTCATCAAAAAGATATTTTAAATTATGTTCTTTTACAAAATCTCTACTAATTTTTGCTTGATTTGCACTTAGAATATCTTTTGCAGGAATATAGTGGTCAAGCACAATTGCAAAGCCATCAGGATTAGCTAATTTTGTAGCACCACTTTTTTTAAATTGTTTAATAGAAATTGGAGTTGTAATATCATTTCCTATTACCATATCAATAGGACAATCAATAATCTCACCTGCTTTTACTTCTTTTCCTATATGATGAGCAAATATTTGTTCTGTTAAAGTCATAGATTTCCCTTTTTTTCTAATTTTATTAATTTTAGCCGTTAAAATTAATAAAAGGATTAAAAATGAATTATTATGATTTAGTGCAAATTAAAGATTATTTAAAGCAATATAAAAAGATAAATCGTGCGTATAGAATAAATGATAATTGCTTATGTATTGAGTTTAAAGATAAATTATATTTTGATTTAACCAAGGGCAAAAGTGCAATTTATAGTGGTAATTTATATGCTAAAGATTATACTAGTCCATTTGATTTACAACTTAAAAAAATGCTTTTTAACGCAAGTATTTTAGATATTAAAGTGCCTATAAATAATAGGATTTTAGAGTTTAAACTAGCCTTAGCTCACGCTTATAAAAAAATGGAATTTTATTTAATACTTGAGTTTTCAGGAAAATTTACAAATGCACTAATCTTAGATGATAAAAGAAATATAATAAGTGCCTTAAGATACGGCAAAAACAACCTTAGAGATATTTTACAAAATGAACCTTACATAGATTTAGAACCTACAAAAATCACTGAAAAAAATATAAAAATTGAAGATTTTAAAATTTATTTCGCAAATATTTTTGCAAGTCTTCAAAACGAGAAATTAAACTCATTAAAAGCTCAAAAAATAATGGAAAATGATAAAAAAATTGAAAAATTAGAGCTTTTAATAAATTCTTTAGAAGATGAAGAATTACTAAACAAAAAAGCACTTTATGAATACTCAAAAGGCGATGCACTAAAAGAAAACTTATATAAAATCAAAGATTACGAAAGAGAATTTGAAATAGGAATTTATAAATATTCTTTAATCAATTCTGCAAAATATGAGCTAAATAATATTTATAAAAACGCTAAAAAATTAAGCCAAAAAGCAAAAAATATAAGCATAGAAAAAGATAATCTAAACGAAAAAATAAATGCTTTAAATAGCCTAAAACAAGCAATAATTTGCACAAAAGATGAAGTATTTTTACGCTCATTATTCGCAAAAAACAATAAAAAAGGCAAAACCCAGCAAAATCCAAACATATTAAATTTTTATGTAAATGATTACAAAATTAGCGTAGGACTTAATGAAAACGCTAATGAATATTTGCTAAAAAATAGCAAAAAAGATGATTTATGGTTTCATTTAAAGGATTTAAAAGGCTCTCATGTAATAATTTCAAGCAACAAAAAAAGCTATGATATAGATTTAATCTATCATGCTGCAAGTCTTTGTGCTTGTTATTCTGGTAAAAAAGAAGGTAATTTTTTAGTAGATTTTACAAAAAGAGCAAATGTAAAAATTATTGAAAAAGCATTCGTTAATTATGTTAATTACGATACTATAAAGGTTTTTTTATGAGTGTAAATAATATTGGAAATATAAATTATATAAATCAAAATCAAGGCGTAGCGATTGATAATCACGCAAAACATAATGCAAAAATGTTTGCTGATGAGCAAATTACTTTAGTTACGCCAGAAGTTAATGTAATAGAAGAAAGTAGCGAAAGCTCAAAAACAAACACAAATCTTGATGATGAAAAATCATATCAAGAAGAACGCCCTAAAAAAGAGCATAAAAGAGCTAATTTTTTCGGTGTTATGATAGAAGAAGATGAAGAAATTGAAGAAATAAAAGAAAGCGATAGGCTTTTTGATAAACTTGTTTAAGGAGTATTTATGTTGAATGAAAAAATAAAAACAGGCTTAATTTTTGCAATAATTGCAGTAATTTTTCTAGCGATAAATTCTTATTATTTATGGCTAATAATATTTTTATTAGCTAGTGGCATTGGATATTTTGAAGCTTGTAAATTATTTGATACTAAAAATAATTATTTAATTTTAGCCTTAGGATTGATATTAGGAATTTATACTCAAATGCCTGTGGTTTCTATGATTTTTGCTATTTTAGTTCTTGCTTCTTTTTTAGCATACAAACAAGGAGATTTAAAAGAAATTCTACCATTTATTTATGCAGGAATTGGAATTAGCTTTATTTTTGAAACTTATATTAGATTTGAATTAAGTGGCTTTATTTGGCTACTTTTAAGCGTTGTTTTATGTGATAGTTTTGCTTATTTTGTAGGTAAAAAATATGGAAAAACTAGCTTTAGTCCAAGTTCTCCTAATAAGACTTTAGAAGGAGTAATCGGCGGAATTATTATTAGCACAATAATTTCAAGCATTTATGCTAGTTTTGTTTATAGTGAGATTGGCTTTTTAGAAGTTTTATTTTTATCATTTTTAATGGCATTTTTTGCTGTATTTGGAGATTTATTTGAAAGCTATTTAAAACGCTTAGCGAAGGTTAAAGATAGTGGGGAGCTTTTCCCTGGACATGGCGGAGTATTAGATAGAGTTGATGCTTTGATTTTTGCTAGTATTATTATGGTGGTATTCTTATGAGCTTTACTATAAATCCAACAAAACCTGAAATTATAAGCGTATTTGGTTCAACTGGTTCAATCGGCGTTAATGCTTTAAAAATCATAAAACAAGCTGATATTAAATTAGAGTGCATTAGTGCTTATAAAAACTATGAATTATTAAACGAACAAATAAAAATGTTTAATCCTAAAATAGTCTTAGCGAGTGATGAAATACTAGATAAAGTAAATCATTCTAATAAATACTCAATAAAAGACGCTGCATTTATAATGCAAGATTTAAAAAGTGATGGAATTATCAATGCAATAGTAGGATTTGCAGGGCTTAAAATATCTTTACAAACTCAAGAATTAGATAAAAAACTCTTTTTAGCAAATAAAGAAAGCTTGGTTGTGGCTGGAAAATTTCTTGATACTTTTAATATCTCTCCTATTGATAGCGAACATAGTGCATTGGCAGCACTTTTAAGGGGTATTAAACACCCTAAAAAACTCACAATTACTGCTAGTGGTGGGGCATTTTTTAAATACAATGAAGTTGCAAATCTAAAAGCAAATGAAGCCTTAAAACACCCTAATTGGGATATGGGAGCAAAAATCACAATAGATAGTGCAACAATGACAAATAAGCTTTATGAATTAATAGAAGCAAAACATTTATATCCTAATTTAGAATTAGACGCAATCATAGAGCCAAGCTCAAGTATTCACGCATTTTGTGAAAGTATAAATGGCTCAATGAGTGCTTATTTTAGCGTGCCTGATATGAAGCTTAGCATTGCAAATGCACTCTTAGGTGAGAGTGATTTTGCTGCTTGTGAGTATTTTGATATTTTAAAACTTGCTAAATTAGAATTCTTTGAGATAAATCCTAATAAATACCCTATTTTTAGGCTAAAAGATGAGCTATTAAACAATCCTGATTTAGGTGTTATTATCAATGCTGCTAATGAAGAATTTGTATATAAATATTTAAAAGATGAATGTAAATTCTATGATATTAGCGACGCAGTATTTAAGGCTTTAGATAAATTTGCTGATAGTAAAATAAATACTATTGATGATGTGTTTAGTGTAGATAAAATGGTAAGAGAGTTTTTGAATGCTTAAGATATTTTTAACATTTTTAAGTCTTAATTTATTTGCTTTAAATTTTACTATAAACACTTTAGGAGAATGTGAAAAAGTTTGTGATAATACCGTTTTGATTTTTGGCGGTATTCAAGGAGATGAGCCAGGTGGTTTTCACGCTGCTAGCTTATTAATCACGGATTATAAAATCACTAAAGGAAAAGTAATTGTCGTGCCAAATCTTGCATTTGATTCAATAATTGCTAGAAGTCGTGGAGAATTTGGAGATTTAAATCGCAAATTCGCAGAACTTAGCGAAGATGACCCTGATTATTACACGGTTGAATTAATCAAAAAAATAATAACTTTACCTGAAGTAAAACTCATAATAAATCTTCACGATGGTAGTGGATATTATTCTCCAAATTATATAAATAAGGATAAAAATCCTAAAAAATGGGGAAATTCTTGCATAATTGACCAAGAGCAAATTGACGCAAAATATGGGAATTTAAACGAAATTGCAAGTAAGGCTTGTGAAAGTATAAATAATAATTTATTACACAAATTACATAGCTATCATTTAAAAAACACAAACACAGCAAATGGCGATGAAGAAATGCTAAAAAGCCTAACTTATTATGCAATTACTCAAGGTAAAGCCGCCTATGCAAACGAAGCTAGCAAAAATCTATTAACTCACGAAAGAGCATATTATCATTTACTAGCAATTGAGAGCTATTTAAAGGCTGCTGGAGTTGAGTTTGAGCGAGAATTTGAATTAAATCCTAATGCAGTAAGAGAAGTTATTGAAAAACCGATTTTAATTAAAATTGAAAATCGCTTTTTATTAAGCCTTCAAAAACCAAGAGAAAAAATAAGATTTATTCCAATAAAATTGCCATTTACTTATAAAGCTAGCAATGAATTAACTGCGATTTTTAAAAACAATCAAGATAATGGCTTTAGTATTCAATACGGCAATCGCTTTCAAACTAATTTGTATTTAGAAAAAAATGTTGAATATAGCGATATTATTGATAAGTTAAATTTAATTGTTGATGATAAAGAAATCACAACTAATTTCGCAAAAATGATTGAAGTAAAAAATTATTTTTTAGTTAAAAAACACGATAAAGTAAGAATTAATGTCATAGGCTATAACGCAAAAGATAGTGAAGATAGTATAAAACTAAGCCTTAAAAATATGCAAAAACAATACTCAATTGATAAAGCAGGTAAGATTTATAGGGTTGAAGCTTACGAAGATAATAAATTTATAGGTGAAATTTTAATTAGATTTGAATGATGAAAAATATTATTTTAATTATTTGTCTTGTAATTTTTACTTCTTGCAGTAAAAATTATTTTGCTCTTCCATCTCAAGACTTAAATAATTATGAGAGCAATGAGTTTTATATCAATAAAGAAGTATCACAAAAATTAAAAGAAAATTATTTAAAAAACCTATTTTATGTATGGGGAATTGATAAAACAAATATCAATATGAAAAATATTGCAAATGATATTTTAAAAGACACAGGTTATGGAGAAAATTATCAATTAAATTCTCAAAAATTAATGCAAAATATAGTAGATAATGCTGATTTTGATAATTTAAACAAAATTTCAAAAAATGCAATCATTATTCATTCAAGTAATTTAAGATTATTACCTACTAAAAAACCAAGATTTAAAAATCCTAAATTAGCAGGTGAAGGCTATCCGTTTGATTATTTGCAAAACTCATTTATCTACGCATATACTCCTGTTAAAATCTCTCATTTTAGCAAGGATTTTGGCTGGAGTTTTATTTATAATAGCGTAGTAGTTGGCTTTATAGAAAATAAAAATATTGCATTTATTAGTGATGAAGATTTAAATATTTATAAATCATCAAAAGACTTCATAATGCCTAAAAAAGATAAAATTGCATTAATAGATAAAAATGAAGACTTCATAGAATACGCAAGAATTGGAATGCCTTTGGCATTAAGTAAAGAAAGTGCTAATTTTTATACTATAAGAGTTTTTAAAAAGGATTTAAACAATAACGCAAAACTTATTGAAATAAAGGTCAAAAAAGAAGATTTTTTCAAGCTTGGAGATAGTTTTTCTAGCGTTGATTTAAAAAAAATCGCAAATGAATTAATAGGACAAAACTATGGCTGGGGCGGATTAAACGGCGATAGAGATTGCTCTGCTTTTTTAAAAGATGTCTTTGGCACATTTGGAGTTTTTCTAGCTAGAAATTCGCAAGATCAAATCTATCAAAAAGATTATTTAAATAGAAAAATATTTTTTAATATCTCAAAACTTAGCAATAAACAAAAATATAATTATATTAAAAGCAATGCAATACCTTTTGCAACCTTGCTAGCTCTAAAAGGTCATATAGTTTTATATTTAGGAGAATTTGATAACAAAATCTATATATTGCATAATTTATGGGGGATTAAAAATTATGAGCGTGGAGTTGAGAGTAGAATTATCGTTGGAAAAGTAGCAATAACCACAATAGATGCAGGCAAAAATCTCTCAAGTGTAAAAGAACAAGATGTAATATTAAGTAGGATTTTTGGTATGAGAAATCTATTTGCTGATGAATTGCAGTTTGAAATTCCTAATTTAAATTCTAATAAGGACTAATTATGGCTATATTACTTGGTATTTTATATTTTTTATTGGTATTTTTCGCTAATGCAAATATGCTTTTAAGAACTATTAAAAATAATACTTTTAATAAATTTAGAAAAATAATTGTGGCTTTTTATAGTATTATTTTTGCGTTTGAACTAAGCCTAATTACTCAAGAAAACTTAATTAAAGAGCTTTTATATTATTCTTTTATAATTTTAATTGCTTCAACTATTGTGTTTTTTATGATTATGAGTTTTTATTATATCAAGACAAAAATAGTCTATGAAGAATATTTTGCAAAAGCAATTGATATATGGGAGATATTCAATTTTTTTCCTATATTTTTTATACTTATTTATTATTTAAAAGATATAAATATTTTAAATTATGAGTATATATTTATTTTCATAGCTTTTGTATTTTTTTATAAGGTATCAAAAAACGCAATAAAAGTCCCTAAAATAAAAGAAATAAATCTAAACGAAGATAAACTAAAAAAAGATTTAAAAATCGCAATGATAGCTGATATTCATCTAAAAAAGAATTTAAATGATGAGTTTTTTATAAATATAATTAATAAAATTAATTCTTTAAATCCTGATTTAGTAGTAATCGTAGGAGATTTAGTAGATACAGGTATTAATAATGTCAAAAACCTTAATTATCTAAATGAACTAAAATCAACCTATGGCACATTTTATGTCTTAGGAAATCACGAATATTATCACGGAGTAGGCAGTATCGCTAAGGAATTAAAAAAATATAAATTGCATTTTTTAGATAATAAAAGCATAGAATTTGATGATTTTATAATATCAGGTGTAAATGATTTGATGGGGCTAAAGCTTAAGACTTTTGAGCCTGATATTAGCAAATTAAAGCCTAAATTAGATAAGTTTAATATCTTACTAACCCATCAGCCAAAATTTGTTAAAAAATACGATGTTAGCCCTTATGATTTAATCCTAGCTGGACATACTCACGCAGGACAAATCTTTCCTTTTAGCTTGGCTGTTAAACTTGAGCAAGGATATTTAAAAGGCTTATATAATGTAAAAAATAGCAAAATGTATGTAACAAGTGGAGCGGGATTTTGGGGCATAGTAGCTAGGTTTAATGCAAGTAGCGAAATAGTCTTAATTAATGTAAAATCTAAATAATTTACTTAATAGAAAATACTAATTAATAAAATATATCTTTATTTAAAACAAGGAGTATTTTATGAAAAAAATTTTTTTATGTTTATGCTTAGGTGCATTTAGTTTATTTGCTAAAGATTTAAGTCCTCAAGAATTAAACGATATGAAAAAAGAACTAAATGAAAGTATGATGAAAATGCATTCTAAAATGCAAGCAGGTATGAATGAAAACGACCCTGATATAGCATTTGTAGCAGGTATGCTACCTCATCACATTGGTGCTGTTGATATGGCTAAAATCGTTTTAAAATATGGAGAAGATGAAAATATCAAAAAATTAGCTAATGATATTATAAAAGCTCAAGAAATTGAAATTAAATTTATGCAAGAATATTTAGAGAAAAAAGGCTATAAATATCCAGAAGCAATCAATCATCATCAACATTAATAATTTATGCAAGGTAATTTTCCTTGCATAAAACTTCATTTGCCAAATTAAGACAGTATCATATTTTTTAGGAGTATAGATGAAAGAAAAATTTTTTATTTTAATATTGGCATTTTTAAGTGCTATTGCCCCACTTGCAACTGATATGTATTTACCTGCATTAAGCTTAGTTCAGCATAGTTTTAATACAAGTGAGTTTTATACTCAATTAAGCATTGCTAGTTTTTTTATAGCCTTTGCATTAGGACAATTATTATATGGACCAATTAGCGATATTTATGGTAGAAAAATCCCATTAATTATAGGACTTTTCATATTTATAATATCTAGCTTTTTATGTTTTTTAGTTGATAATATTTATACTTTTATTGCTTTAAGATTTATGCAAGCACTTGGCGGATGTGCTGGGGTTGTGATTGCAAGAGCTATTGTAAATGATTGTTTTTCTAAGCAAAAAGCAGTGGCTGTATTTTCATTAATGATGATTAGTTCTAGCATAGCTCCTATGATTTCTCCTAGCATTGGTGGGCTTTTGCTTAAATACTTTTCTTGGCAAAGCATTTTTATTACTTTATTTTGTCTTGGAATTTTATTATTATTTTTAAGTATTTTTTATATAAAAGAAAGCAACAAAAATCAAATTCCTTTTTCATTTTCAAATATTTATAAAGCATATAAAAGTGTTTTAACTAATAAAAGTTTTTTAATTTATGTAATTAGCTCAAGTTTAATTATGAGCACTTTATTTGCTTATATTAGTGGCTCAAGTTTTGTTTTTACCAATGTCTTTAATATCAGCTTACAAGAATATGGATTAATATTTGGGATAAATTCTTTAGGATTTATGATAACAGCTAGATTAAATGTGTATTTTACTTCTAAATTCGGTATATCAAAAGTAATTTTTATAGCTTGTATAACAATGATAATTAATTCATTTTGCTTAATACTCTTATCAAATAATTTTTATACTTTTACTTTATTTTTATTCTTAACTTTATGTATGCTAGGCTTTATAACACCAAATCTAGTTACAAAAGCTATGCAAAAATCTAAAAAATATTCAGGTAGTGCTTCAGCAATACTTGGAGCTATGCAATTTATGTTCGCAGGATTTGCAGCGTTTTTAGTCGGTGCTATGAATGCTAATACGAGTTTTGCACTAGCTTGCATAATAAGCATTTTTTGCTTACTTGCAAGTCTAGTTTATATTTTAAGATTTAAGTTAATTAGAATTTAAAACTTCTGTTTTAAATTCTAAACTTATTTTTTAGTGATATAAAAGCCTAAAATAGAGCCATTTTGCACTACTTCGCAACTATGACCTAAAGCTTTCATATCAGGTGGAATTCCATTAATACTTTGCGGACAATCGCTAATTATTTCTAATACTTCACCACTTTTTAGCTTGTGAATTACTTCATTAGCAACAATTGCAGGATAAGGACAAGGTTCGCCTAATAAAGAAATAGAATAATCAATTTTCATTTTTTCTCCTTGCATAAAATAATATTAAAGCAATGCTTATTAAAAATAAAGCTATATTAATGCCAAGACCACTATATCCGCTTAATTTGATTTTTTCTCCACTCAAAAACCACTTAGGCAATAAATCATAATTTAAAGCAATTAGCATAGTTCCTATTATATTTCCAATACCAACTACTATAAAATGAGTTTGCCCTTCTACTGCACGATATAAAAATCCACATTCACAACCACCTGCAAACACTATACCAAAGCCAAATATAAATGCTCCCGTGCAAAGCCCAAGAGATATTTCTAAAACCTTAGCGTTGTATCCGCCTTTATTTAATAATGCAAATACGAAAATACTAGCAACTAACATTGATACAAATAAAGCTAAAGAAAAACTATATCTTTTAAATAAAAATAAATCCCTAAAACAAGAAGTAAAGCAAATCTGTCCTTTTTGTATCAACCAGCCAAAAATCACTCCAAATATCAATGCTGTAGGAAGATTTTTAGTATCATTACTAGCTAAATATGCAAAGAATACAAAAAAAGCAATTACGCTAAGAAATAAAATAATTTTGTTTTTTTGTTCTAAATTCTTATCTATTTTTAATTGCGGAGTATTTGTTTTAATCATCTCATATCTAGGAGCAAAAATCTTAATTTTTAGCACCAAAATAGCCGCCGCAACCCCAAGACACATAAAAATAGCAAAAACCCAAGTATGTAAAGAAAAATAAGGAAGACCTGTAAAAAAGTTAGCCAAATTGCATCCCCAAGCAAGTCTAGCACCAAATCCTGCTAATATTCCGCCTACTAATGCTTGAAAAAATCTAGTCTTAGAAGCTATTTTTCTAAAATACACCTTATTAGCAACGCTAGCAGCTAATAAACAACCAATTATAAGTCCAATAATCATAACTCCATCAACACGAGTTAGCATAGTTCCGTTTAGATTTTGCTTTTGATAATATGAATACGAACTTAAATCCATTCCAAAAAGCTCAAGAATTTCTCCACCGATACGAGTAAATTCGCCTGTTACTGCAAAAACACCACCAAAAATAGCGAAATATAAAGTTGCCATTATGCTTAAAACCATAACCGCTTTAGTATTGCTATAGAATTTGCTTAGGTAGTTTTGATGAAAGTGTGCAAGTTCTGCACCAAAATTTGAAGTTTTCATAAAAATCCTTTGTATAGCTAAAACTTAGCCAAAATTAAAAGGCTGATTATAAATTAGCATTCTTAAAGATTTCTTTAAATTATTTATCTCAAAATCAAGTTAATTTATTTGAATAAAATTATTTAATATAAACACATATTTATTAATAATTTTTGTAACAAAATTAAAAGAATTTGAAAATAAAATTACAAATATTATTTATCAAAAAAAGATATATTTAACCCGTTTTTATTTTAGCTAGGAGCTTAGATGGATTTTGAAGTTATAAAAGAGTTTTATCCACTTTACATAGACGCATTAATCCTTACTATAAAACTTGCATTTTATGGCATAGTTTTATCATTTTTAATAGGGCTATTTTGTATGTGGGTTGAACTACATAAACTAAGGTTTTTAAAACTAATTTGTAATGCTTATATAGAGCTTTCAAGAAATACCCCGCTTTTAATTCATTTGTTTTTCTTATATTATGCAATGCCAAAGCTTGGAATTAAACTTGAAGCCTTTACTTGTGGAGTAATTGGACTTGCATTTTTAGGTGGTGGATATATGGCTGAGAGTTTAAAATCAGGTTTAAATGCTATTAATAAGCACCAAATAGAAGCAGGATATGCTCTAGCGTTAAGCAAAAATCAAGTTTTATACTACATATTATTGCCATTATCACTTAGAGTTTCTATAGCTAGTATTAATGCAAATATAATATTTTTGTTAAAAGAAACATCAGTTGTAAGCGTAATAGCTCTAGCTGATTTAGTCTATACAGCAAAAGATATAATAGGACTTTATTATGTGACTAATGAAGCTTTATTTATGCTTTGTGTTGCTTATTTTATAATGATTTTACCGCTTTCATTATTTTTAACTTGGTTTGAAGCAAGGATTAGAAAATGAGTGAAATATTATTTGATTTATCAATTTATTCAAGGCTTTATGAAGGCTTAAAAGTTACTTTATTTATATCTTTTGTATCTATATTTTTCTCAATTATAGGTGGGCTTGTTTTAGGCGTTTTTATGAGTTTAGGAAATAAAATTATTTTTTATATTCTAAAAATAATTCTTGAAATTATAAGATTTATGCCTATTATCGTTTGGCTATTTTTAATATATTTTGGAATGTCAAGTTGGCTTAGTATAGATGCTATTAGTGCTACTATTATTGTATTTGTGATTTGGGGTATGTTTGAGATGATGGATTTAGTAAGGGGTGCAATAACAAGTATTCCTAAACACCAATTTGAAAGCTCAATCGCACTTGCACTTAGTAAATACCAAATGTATAGATATATTATTTTGCCACTTGCATTAAAAAGATTAATTCCTAATGTAATAAATCTTTTAAGCCGTATGATTAAGACTACTTCAGTAGCTTATTTAATAGGTGTTGTAGATATTTTAGCAATAGGTAATCAATTAAAAGAAGTTACATTATTTATTAGCAATCTAGCACCTTTATATATTTATACAATTATATTTTTTATATATTTTATAATTTGTTATCCCTTATCAAAAATATCAAAAATACTAGAAAAAAGGTGGAGTTAATGAGTATTTTAAAACTTGAAAATATTAATAAATTTTACGGCAATAACCACGCTTTAAAAGATATTTCTTTTGAAGTTAATAAAGGCGAAGTTGTTGTTTTAGTAGGGCCTAGTGGCTGTGGGAAAAGCACAACTTTAAGGTGTATTAACGGACTTGAAAATATAGCTAGTGGAAATATTTATATAAAAAATGAAATAATTACTAAAGATTATAAAAACTGGCAAGAGATTAGAAAATATGTTGGAATGGTGTTTCAAAGCTATGAATTGTTTGACCATTTAAATGTGCTTGAAAATATCTTATTAGCTCCTATGAAAGTTCAAAAGCGTAAAAAAGATGAAGTTTTAAAACAAGCCCTAGATTTATTGCAAAAAGTTGGTTTAGAGCATAAACAAAACGCCTATCCAAAAGAGCTAAGTGGCGGTCAAAAACAAAGAATTGCAATAGTTAGAGCTTTATGTATGAATCCTGAAATTATGCTTTTTGATGAAGTTACGGCTGCGCTTGATCCTGAAATAGTAAGAGAAGTTTTAGATGTATTATTAAATCTTGCAAAAGAAGAAAAAACAATGCTAATAGTAACTCACGAAATGGCATTTGCTAGAGCTGTAGCTGATAAAATTATTTTTATGGATAGTGGCAAAATTGTTGAAATTGCAAGTCCTGAAGAGTTTTTTACAAATCCGCAAACTAATAGAGCTAAGCAATTTTTAAATATGTTTGAATTTAAAAAGGATTAAAATTATCTTTTATTAATTTTTTTGCGTTTTAATTACAAGCGATTTTATTTAAAGGAGAAATTATGAAAAAAGTTATTTTATCACTTGTTGCAGGGGCTTTACTAACCTGTTTTGCTAATGCTAGAAATATTGAAGAGATTAAAACTAGCGATAATATTAAAATAGGTGTTTTTGCTGATAAACCACCATTTGGCTTTGTTGATAAAGAAGGTAAGTTTCAAGGCTATGATATTTATTTTGCAAAAAGAATTGCTAAAGATTTATTAGGTAGTGAAGATAAATTAACCTTAGTTCCTGTTGAGGCTGCTAGTAGGGTTGAGTTTTTACAATCTGATAAAGTTGATATTATTTTAGCTAATTTTACAAAAACACCTGAAAGAGCAAGAGTTGTTGATTTTGCATTACCTTATATGAAAGTTTCATTAGGCATTGCAAGTCCTAAAAATGCAGAGATTAAAGACATTAAAGAACTAGATGGAAAAACTCTAATCGTAAATAAAGGCACAACTGCTGATGCGTATTTTACAAAAAATAAAAACGGAGTAAATCTAGCAAAATACGACCAAAATACTGAAACTTTTGGAGCATTATTAGATGGCAGAGGTGCTGCACTAGCACACGATAACACCTTGCTTTTTGCTTGGGTTAAAAACAATCCTGATTTTGTAGTAGGTATTAGTGAATTAGGAGATATTGATGTAATCGCACCTGCTGTTAAAAAAGGCAATAAAGAGCTTTTAGAATGGCTAAATAATGAGATAGTAAAACTAGGCGAAGAGCAATTCTTCCACAAAAATTATGATGAAACTCTAGCACCTGTTTATGGAACTGATATTGATAAAGAAAGTGTTGTTGTAGAAGGCGGCAAACTTTAATAATTTTGAATTAGGATTATTCCTAATTCGCTTTTTATTCTTATTTTAAATTCTATTTAGTTTTAAGAATTTAAAATAAGAAAATATTTTCAAAAATCAAAATATCTTATAACTTTTGCAATAAAATTTCTAAAATAATCTAAACTTTTATATCAAACAATCTTATATTAGATACTTTATTTTGGCTAAAACTAAAAGCTAGTTTTAAAAACTCATCATAATTTAATTCGCTAATGTTTTTATTTGGATTTTCTAAACCCATTAACTCTCTTATCTTTCTCATAAATTCGTCAGCTTGTTTTTCTTCAGCTTTTTTATTACTACTAAAAAATCCACTATTAAGACTATATAAGGTTTTAGTATAATTAGCACTTCCTAAAATAGCACTTCTTTGGCTTAATGGTTTATCATAAGCATTTAATTTGACATAATCTTTCAGCCATCTTGGCATACGCTCAACTTCAGCACTCATAAAGCCATTTTCTCCCCTTGCTATTACTTGCATTCCTAACGCTTTATCAAATGCAAAAAATGTAGCCGAGCTAATTTTTCTATCATAACCACTTAATTTACCTTTATATGTGCTTTCTCCTTCAATTAAAGCTGGGTTTGATTTTAATATACCTATCAAAAGCCCGCCTTTTGATATTTCTCCATTTTCATTTATATAATTTTGTCTTGCTTCGTCATAATCACCAAAATATCCACTAAATCTAGGGTCTTGCTTGATATTATCAGGTGGAAAAACATTTGTGTTTGGTAAGGTTTTATCATCATTGTCAAAAGAATAAAATAAGGGATGATGAGTTTGGTAAAGTTCATTTTGAAAAGTCATTCCGTGATTATTCTCATAATCATCAGGTGAATGTAAAATTTTATTGATTTTGATTTCATCACTTCTTGCTTGAATATAACCTTGTGGAAATTGCTTTATATCTTCGGTATTAAAAAAATCTTTAGAGTTTAAAAAATCTTCACTTACAACTTGGCTTAAGACTTTATAAGCATTTTCAACGCTTTTTGCTATATCAATTGATTTACAAATTTTATAAAGTGATATTGCATTTTCATTATGTTCTACTAAAGATTTTAAACTATCGCTATGTATTTTAAAATCTTCAGCAATTCCTGCTGCTTTGTTAAAATCACTTGTAAAAAAGCCATCTTTATCAACTCCGTATCCTAATACTTCACCTACCTTTTTATCATCTGCTTTATTATCTACTTTTTTAATCTCGTTATTTGTTTCTTTTTTGCTTATATTGGTTATTTGATATGTTGAATAAGAATTTATTTTCATAATTATTCCTTTATTTTAAATTCTTTTATCATATAAATTCTCGCTATCTTTATATGCCATTAAAATAGCTAATAAATCTCTTTCATCTTTGATATTTTGAATATCAAGTTTGCTTAAAATATCTTCCATACTTTCACGAGTGCTTGTGCCTTTTACTTCTATGGGTTTAAAATCATCTTTTTTATTATCAAGTATTGTATGATTTTCTTTTATAGCCTTTAATCTTTTGCACTCACTTATAAAATCTTTAACGCTAATATTTTTATCACATAATAATTTTAAAATATCACTATCATTAATATTATTAAGACTTTCATCAATGTATTCATTATTAATCTTAAAATCTTTTAAAAACTCTCTTAGTTCTTTTTTGTCTTCAGGGTTAAAAAAATCACTAAAAGCTCTTTGATAAATATTACTTACTTTGTATTCTTGTATTACTCTTAATTTTAAATTAAGCTTGGTTTTGAGATTGCCTAAATTAGTCCCGTCATCAACAAAAGTTTCATCAAAATCGCTAAAAGCTGAATTATAAATTAAATCAGACATTTGATTTATGTTATATTTTAAATCTTTTAAAGCTTCACTATAATCACTATTTAAATTCTTTAAAGCTTCTTTGATTGTATAAGCTTTCTTTGGCAAATAATCATCTCTTATAAATGTATTATTTAAATCATTTAATAAGTTTTCATCTAAATTAAGATTTTTGATATATTGCTCTCTTACACTACCAATTGTGCTTTGATTACGCTCTTTTACATTGTAATTAATTATTGCTTCACGCTTTAAAATGTTATAAAAGTGATTATAGTTTGTTATTTGCATTTTAAACCCCCGTTATTTTTCTATATCGGTAAGTTTAAAAAAAATATTAATGGTTATTAAATTCTTATAAAAATTTATATAAAATTTATATATAAACTTATTGATAATAACAAACAAAAATTAGGCAATAATATTTAAACCTTAATTTATTATTAAATTTTAACTTTAATTATACAATCAAAAAATATACTCATTAAAATCTAAATCAAAAGGTTTTATATGAATAGAAGAGTATTTATTACAACCACATTAGCTTCATCAAGTTATGCTTTTAGCCTAAAAAATAATGGAATAGATAAAAAAGATAAAAGATATATAGGAGATAGCAAAAAACGCTATGCAATGCTAATTGACCTTAGAAAATGTATCGGCTGTCAAGCTTGCACTGCTGCTTGTATCAATGAAAATCAAGTCCCCCACGAACAATTTAGAACATTTGTTACTGAATATGAATTAAGTAAAAGCGATGAAGTATTTAAGGCATTTTTGCCAGAACTTTGTAATCATTGCGAAAATCCACCTTGCGTAAGCGTTTGTCCTACAGGAGCAACTTTTAAAAGAGAAGATGGAATAGTATTAGTAGATAATGAAATATGCTGGGGTTGTAGTTACTGCGTAAATGCCTGTCCTTATGATAAAAGATTTATTAATAAAAATACAAAAGTAGCTGATAAATGCACTTTTTGTGTGCATTTAATAGATAATAATGAATTACCAGCTTGTGTTCAAACCTGCGTTGGTAGGGCTAGAATTTTTGGCGATTTAAATGATAGTTCAAGTGAAATTTCACAAATATTAAAAGATTATCCAACAAGTGTTTTAAAGCAAAATTTTGGGACTAAACCACAAGTTTTTTATATTAATTTAGACAATGAATTAAATGAAATCAATCCTAATCATAAAATGTTTCAAGATATTTCAAAAGAATTTGATTTGGCTTTAGAAGAAGAATGGAGAATAAAATGAGTGCTGTAGTTTTAGAAGGTTTTAGCGTTCAGCGAACTTGGGCTTTAGATGTTGTGAATGATTTTTTCATAGCAGGAGCTAGTTTTGGAGCGTTTTTATGTGCTAGTTTATATTTAGTATTTGGATTGAAAAACTACAAAAATATCGCCCTATTTTCAATGATAATTTCTTTTGTTTGTTTATGTGCAATTCCTTTTAATTTAATTGATGATTTAAAACAACCTAGCAGAGTTTTTGAAATCTTTTTAAATGGCTGGGGTAATCTATCAACTTCAGCTATGAAAATAGGAATTATATTACTTATAACCTACCCTATTTTACTAATACTATTAGCATATAATCATATTAACAATAAAAATACTAAAAAATTAGGAATAATCACACTTATTGTATCTTTTTGCATTCCTTTATACACTGGATATATTTTAGGAACAAGTGTTGGAGTTAGTTTTTGGAATACACCTGTTTTACCACTTTTATTTGCTGCAAATGGCGGTGTAGGAGGTGTTGGAATATGTGCTTTAGTCTTATTTATATATTCAAAAATTATAAATTATAAAATCAATCTTTTTATCTTTATAAGACTTGCTAGTGCTTTAATAGTATGTGATTTATTATTAAGATTATTTTGGTTTAGCTTTATGCTTGGTTTTAATAAAGAAATTAAAGAGCTATATCAATATGTATTTATGGCTAGATTTTATGAGATTTTCATACTTGAGTTTTGCTTAATTTTTATTATTTTAATAAATCTTTTTACAAGATTAAAAAACAATCAATTCTTTTTATTACTTGCATTTTTGTCTATGATAATTTATAGCTTTAGCTTTAAATTTAATGTAGTTTTTGCAGGAAATTCTATGCCAAAAATTATGAGTGGATTTTTAACATACACACCAAAAATCTTAGGTAGTGATAGTTTAGGTTCTGTATTTGGCAATTGGCTAATTTGCATAAGTTTGTTTTGTCTTTTAGTAAGCATATTAGAAAAACAAATAAAAGGAGAATTAAGTGAGTAGAAGAAAGTTTTTAATAGCATCAGGGATAACAGGCATAGCAGGGGCTTATTTTTACAATGAAACAATACAAAAAATCATAAAACCACAAACAAAAACAAACGATAGCATATATGCAAATAGCCTAAATCCAAAAATCGGCAAGTATTATTCAAGTGTTTGTAATGGTTGCGTTACTCATTGTGGTGTTAGGGTAAAAGTATTAGATAATAAGGTTTTAAAAGTTATTGGCAATCCATATAGTTTATTATCAAGCGACCCTTGGCTTAATATGAATACTAGTATAAAAGATAGTTATTTACTCACAAATCAAGGCAAAATCCATTCAAGTGTTTGTGCTAGGGGTAATTTAGTATTTGATAAATTAAATGATAAAGCAAGGGTAACTAAAATACTAAAAAGAGTTGGAAAAAGGGGAGAAAATAAATGGCAAAGTATTGAGCCTGATAAATTTTTAGATGAGATAGTAAATGGCGGAGATTTATTTAATGAAGGCTATGTAAAAGGATTTAAAGAAGTTTATAATCATACTGATTTAATAGATGAAAATGCTCCTGAATTTGGAAAGAAAGCAAATGGATTATGTATAATCGCAACAGGCGATGAAGGAAGAAAGAATTTCTTTCAAGAAAGATTTCAAAAATCATTCGGAACTATTAATTTTCACGGACACACAGCAACTTGCGGTCTTTCTATGAGAGCTGGAATGGCTGCTTTTTTAAATGATTTTGATAAATACCCACACTTAAAACCTGATTTTGATAATTGCGAGTTTTTGATTAATTTCGCAAGTGCTCCTGCTCAAGCTGGAAATCCTTTCAAAAGACAAGGATTAAAAATAGCAAATAGAAAAAGCAATAATTTAGAATACGCAACAATAACCCCAATACTTACAAATTCTACTTCAAGTGCATCTAGCGTAGGAAAATGGATTGCTATAAAGCCTGGTGGGGATTTGTTTTTAGCATTAGCCTTATTACAAGATGTAATAAATCAAAAAATTTATGATGAAGAATATCTATCTTATACTAATTTAAATGAAAACAATGTAAGTTTTTCTAATGCTGCTTATTTAGTCGTTGAAGATGATTATAAAAACTATAAAAAAGGAGAATTTTTAAGAATTAATAATGAAATTATGGTTATTAACGAGCAAGGATTAATAAGTGCAAAAGATTGTAAAAAAGCTAATATTTATTATGATGGAATAATAACTTTAGATGATGAAGCAATAAAGGTTAAAACAAGTTTTATCAAATTAAAAGAAAGTGTCAATTCAAATTCTTTAGATGATTTGTTGCAAAATAGTGGCGTTAGTAAAAAAGATTATGAATATTTATTAGAAAAAATCAAAAAATATAAAAATAAAGTAGCATTTGATTTGCACGGCGGGACTATGCAAACTAATGGATTTTATACAGCTTATGCTATTTTAGAATTAGTTGGTTTGCTTGGGAATTTAAATAAAATTGGTGGAATGAGTGCTGGTGGGGGTAAATATAATGATTTGTCAGGAGAATTTGAATTAGCAAAATATAAAGGCAAAATTAAACCTAGTGGAATTAGGGTTGATAAAACTAAAAAACCTTATGAAGCAACTAGCGAATATAAAAACAAAATCAAAAACAACGAAAACCCTTATCCATCAAAACTACCTTGGTATCCACTAACTAATGCAATTTGCACCGACGCAATCACAAATGCAGCATTAAAATATCCTTACGGAATAGATATATTGCTTTCTTGGAATGCTAATATTGCTTATGCTAGTAATATGAATAATGTTAAAAATTCTTTAAAAGATAGCTCTAAAATACCATTATTCATAGCAATTGACCCATTTATAAACGAAACAAGTATGTTTGCTGATTATATAGTTCCTGATAACGTTATGTATGAGACTTGGGGTGTTGTTAATCCTTGGGGTGGTGCTTTGAGTAAAGCTAGTCATTTTAGATTTCCTATTTTAAATTCTCCTAATGTTAAGTTTAGCAATAATGAAAGCGTATGTATGGATAGCTTTATAATTGAATTAGGCAAAAAATTAGGCTTAGCAGGATTTGGCAAAAACGCAATTAGCGATAGTGAAGGTAATTTATTTGACCTTGATAAGCCGAGTGATTATTATTTAAGAAGTTTTATAAATGTTACGCTTGATGGTGGATTTGATTATGAAATAAACGAAGATGAGATAAAGGACTTACCATTCATTCAAGAATTAAAAGAAATTAGCCCAAAACACTATAAAAAAGCTTTATTTTGTATGGCAAGGGGTGGAAAATTTGAAAGCAAAAACAAAGCATATAACAAAAATGCCTTAGCAAAAACATACAAAAAAGAAATAGCTATTTATAACGAAGATTTAGCACTTACTAAGGATTCTTTAACTGGGAAAAATTATAGTGGGGTTCCTTATTTTGTAAAACAAAGATTTAAAAACAATACCACATTAGATGAGTTAAATCTAAAAGCCTTTTCGTATAAATCAAATATATATTCAAGTTTAGTTGCTGCTAGTTCAAAACTAACTCATTTAAAATATTCAAACTACATTGAATTACACGAAGATACAGCAGCAAAACTAGGTCTTAAAGATAAGGATTTAATCAAAGTTATAAGAGATGATAAAAAAATAATAGGAATATTAAAAACTAGAAAAGGAATTCATAAAGAAGCAGTAGGAATTGAGCATTCTCGTGCTAGGCGTGGCGAAGGTGCTAGTGATTTTTATATTGATGGGAAATTAATTGCTAAAAATATTTCAAAAAGAACAGGCGTTAGTATCTCAAATATAATACCTGATGATACTATTCGTGGAGAAAATGCCTTAATTAGTGATTTTGTCGTAGGCTCTGTAGCAAGGCAAGGATTTGGAGTAATTATAGAAAAAATCTCAAGCTTAGGTTAAGGAATTTAAACTGATTAAATTATTTATCCTAAATAAACTATAATCCTTTAAATAAATATTAAAGGATTATTTATGATACACGATATAAGTGCTAGTAAAAATATGCCGATAGCTTGGAAAATTGATGTTAAAAAGCACGAGCTAACAGAAAAAGAGCTAAAAGATTTAAATTATCAAATAAATAAAAATAATTTTGAGATAAAGACTAATAAAGAGCAAGATTACAATGTATTTTTTAGATTTGATGGTGATAATATAGGTGTAAAAATAAATGAAAAAAATCTAAATAGATTAAAAGAATTTTTTGATAGCGATAATTTCATTGCTAATAATAAAGGCACTATTTTAGATAAAGATGCGGCAAGTTTTGTCGCTGGATGGTTTAGCAATATTGCTTATAGAGAAAATCTCTTAGCAGCTGATATTAATAACGATGGAGAATTAACGGGCAAGGAATTTAAATATACATTTACGGTATTTAGTGAAGCAGCCGAAATAGTAGTAAATGAAAAGACACTTGAAGAAGAAATAATCTCAAATGCAATCATAGGCACATATTTACCTAGTATGGTAGCTTTGCCAGAGGGCGAGAGTATGGATATTAGTAAGGCTTTAAATATTAGTTTAAATGATGATAAAAACCTTGATGGAATAATAACATTTGGCGAATATTTAGGAGCTGATGGTAAAAATAAAATTCATAAATATACAGCTGATTGTAAATCAAGTGATGAGCGAATTAAAATTGATAGTGGTAATATTTATAAAATTATGAATATAGATAAATTCAAAGAAAAGGAATTAGAAGAATTAAAAAAATTAGTAGCCTTAGCAAAACTTAAAAATCAAGGTTTAGACGTGCTTAGCGATGATGAAAAGAAACTCTTAAAAGACTTTAGTCTTAATCTTAAAATCAGTGAAAATAAATTAGAAGAATTAGTTACAAACGATAAATTAGATGATTTTATAGATTTTACGAAAGAATTTAAAAAAGATTTAAGCGATACAAAATTAATTGATATTAAGGTTTAATTTTTTATTTTTAATTAATTGTTACTAAAAGTTACAATATATCAAAACATTAAATAAAATAATAATAGTATTAATTAAAATCAAATTATAATAATTCAAATCATTTTTTAATGTATTAACTTAATTTGCATTACGAATGTTAGTGCATATTTTAAAAAGTATTAGTGCTTTAATATTGCTTTTTAAGTGTAAAAAATAGCTATATGATTTTAAAAATGTCTTGATTAATTAGCTAGATCTAATTTAGTCATAATTTTAAAGGATTTTTTATGAGACATTATCTAGGAAACTATTTAAATACGCCTATAGCTTGGCAAGATAAAATTAATTCAAATTCTTTAAATTCTTTTGATTTATACAATATAAAAAATGCAATAAATATAAATAATTTTGAGATTAAGACAAATAAAGAGCAAGATTACAATGTGTTTTTTAAATTTGATGAAAGTAATATCGGAGTAAAACTTAGTGAAAATAATATCAATAGATTAAAAGAATTTTTTGATGAAGATAATTTCATTTTTAATAGTAAAGGCACTATTTTAGATAAAGACGCAGCAAGTTTTGTAGCTGGATGGTTTAGTGATATTGCTTATAAACAAAAATTCCTTGAAGCTGATGTTGATGGTAATGGGGAGCTAAGCAATAAAGAAGGAAAAAAGACATTAAGCTATATACATGAAAGGCTTGAATATAGAAGAGATAATAAAGGTGAATATATAATCACTAATTATGTAAAAGGCTATGAAGAGAGTAAATTTTTAGCAGATAATGATGAATACTATGCTGATATTAGCTATGCTTTAAATGCTAGTTTAAATAATGATAAAAATCTTGATGGTATTATTACATTTGGCGAATTTCTAAATGTAGGCGAAAAGGGATATTTTGAAGATAACATAGAAGTATCTAATAATAAAAATAATAATGATTTTATTAGCTTATATAAGATTGCAAATACAGATAAATTAAAAGAGAAAGAATTAGAAGAATTAAAAAAATTAGCAGCCTTAGCAAAACTTAAAAATCAAGGCCTAAAAAGTCTAACAAATGATGAAAAGAAACTCTTAAAAGATTTTAATATTAATTTAAAAATAAGCGAAGATAAATTAGAAGAGTTAATTACAAATGATAAATTAAGTGATTTTATAGATTTTACAAAAGAATTTAAAAAAGATTTAAACGATACAAAATTAATTGATATAAAAGTCTAATTTATATTTTAAATTATTAAAGAATTTGAAATAGAAATTAGCTAATTGTTACTTATAGTTACAAAATATCTATTTTTTAAATAAAATTTCAATATAATTTATTTAAGTTATATTATAATAATTCAAATCATTAATGAAAGGAGATTTTCAATGAAAAAAGCAGTTTTAGCTATTTTAGCTTTAGGTTTTATTACGAATGCAAGTGCGTATTATTGGTATGATTATTTTACAGGCAGTGGTCCTTGGAGATGGGCTTTTATAAGTGCTGAAAGAGATAGAGTAACTCCTACTAGACAAAACTGGAGTCCTAATTTTAAAAGAACATCTAGCTCAAATAATGGTCCGAGATTAAATGCTGGATTTGTTATAAGATAAAGATTAGCTAGGAGTTTCCTAGCTAAATAATTTAAGGAAAACTTATGAAAATAGATATCTCGCAAGTAAAAAATATAGCAATGTCTTGGGCTGATAATGTTAAAACTAAAGAATTAAATACTAAAGATATTAGCAATTTAAAAGATAATATAAATAAAAATAATTTTGAGATTAAGACAAATAAAGAGCAAGATTACAATGTGTTTTTTAAATTTGATGAAAGCAATATCGGAGTAAAACTTAGTGACAAGAATATTAATAGATTAAAAGAATTTTTTAATGAAGATAATTTCATTGATACTAGCAAAGGCATTATTTTAGATAAAGATGCAGCAAGTTTTGTAGCTGGGTGGTTTAGCGATGTAGCGTATAAGAGTAATTTTTTAGCAGCCGATAGAAATAACGATGGAGAAGTAGATAAAAAAGAAATTGATTATACTATCTATGCATTTGCTTTATATATAGAGCCAACTAAAGATGGTTCAGGACAAGCTACTAAAGTTGCAAGTTATGTTCCAAGTATTTTGACTGTTGATAATAAACAATCAACTGATATTAGCACAATACTTGATGGGAATATTAGTATGGATAAAAATCTTGATGGCTATATAACAATTGCTGAAAAATACAATTATTCTGACACTGCTTACCAATATGGAGTATTTTTAGATAATCTACCTTTTATGACAATTTCACACAAAAAAATAAATACTAATATAACTGAAGAATTAAATAAAAAAACAGAAGAACAAATCAAACTTAATAATATAATTGAAAAACTTAAAAAATCACAATCTTTAGATAATAACGAAAAAGAAATATTACAAAAATTTAATATCCAAAACATAAGTAATGAATTAAAAATAAGCGAAGATAAATTAAAAGATTTAATAAGTAGTGATAAGCTAGGAGATTTTATAGATTTTACGAAAGAATTTAAAAAAGATTTAAGCGATACAAGATTAATTGATATAAGAATTTGAAATAAAATTTCAAATTCTTAATTTTAATTATTTTTTATCAGCTTCAGCAAAAATTTGAACTTTTACTTCGTTTGCTACTAAGCCTTCATTTGTATCTTTTGCTACATCAAAATCTTTTCTTAAAAGGTCAAGATTTAGGTCAAACCCAAGTTTAGTTTTATCTCCCATTGTAGCAACACCATTGATAGCAACATCAAATGTTACTTCTTTTTTAACGCCATTTATGTTTAATTCCCCTGTCATTTTTCCTTGTGTATCACTTACTTTTTCGTATTTACTCATAACAAAAGTAAGTTTTGGATTAACTTTTTCATTTAAAAAATCACTTGATTTTAAATGCTCGTCTCTTTTTTCACTATTTGTATCAACGCTTGCTACATCAACGCTTGCATTAAATACTTTAAAAGTTTTATTAGCTTCATCAAAATCTATCATCGCATCAAAACTTTTAAATTTGCCCTTAGCATTAGAAACTAACATATGTTTAACGCTAAATTCAACGCTAGTATGAACTTTATCAAGAACAAATTCACTAGCACCTAAAATACCTGCTAAGCTTAAAGCTAAAAATAATTTTTTCATAATATACTCCTAAAATAAAATAAGACTAATATAATCTCATAAAAAGATTAATCATTATCATAAATATTTTATCATAAGCTAAAAGGAGAAAATATGAAACATTTATTAATAATTGGAGCTGGTGGAGTTAGCCGTGTAGCAACCTATAAAGCAGCTGAATATAAATATTTTGATAAAATCACGCTTGCAAGTAGAACAAAAAGCAAATGTGATGAAATAGCAAGTTTTATTAAAGAGCGTTTAGGAGTTGAGATTGCAACTGCTACGATTAATGCTGATGATACAAATGCAGTTGTTAAGCTTATACAAGATATAAACGCTACGATTTTATTAAATGTGGCTTTACCTTATCAAGATTTAGCTTTAATGGACGCTTGTTCTCAAACTAAAATTCCATACATTGATACAGCAAATTACGAACATCCTGATTTAGCTAAATTTGAGTATAAAGAGCAATGGGCTAGAAATAATGACTTTTTAAAAGCTGGTGTTCCTGCACTGCTTGGAAGTGGATTTGACCCAGGTGCAACGAATGTTATGTGTGCGTATGCGCAGCAATATTTATTTGATGAAATTCATACAATTGATATTATGGATTGTAATGCAGGAGATCACGGCTATGCTTTCGCAACTAATTTTAACCCTGAAATAAACTTAAGAGAAGTTAGTGCAAATGGTAGATATTGGGAAAATGGCGAGTGGATTGAGACTAAACCACTTGAGATTAAAGTTGAACACGATTATCCTGAAGTTGGGGTTAAAGATAGCTATTTACTTTATCATGAAGAACTTGAGAGCTTATGTAAAAATATAAAAGGTTTAAAAAGAATTAGATTTTTTATGACTTTTGGACAAAGCTATATTCAACATATGAATTGTCTTAAAAATGTAGGTATGCTAGGAATTGAGCCAGTTGAACATCAAGGAATGAAGATAATTCCTATTGAGTTTTTAAAGACACTTTTACCTGACCCTGCAAGTCTTGGTGCAAGGACTAAAGGCAAGACAAACATAGGTTGTATTATTGAAGGTATTAAAGATGGCAAGGCTAAAAAAGTATATATTTATAATGTTTGCGTGCATGAAGAATGCTACGCTGAAACTGGCGCTCAAGCAGTAAGCTACACAACAGGCGTTCCTGCTGCAATTGGAACATATTTAATAGCAAGTGGCAAATGGAGCGGAAAAGGTGTATTTAATATGGAAGAATTTGATGCAAAACCATTCTTTGATGAAATGAATAAAATGGGTCTTCCTATTAAAATACTAGAGCTATAAAAATAAACAATAATTCTTATTATTTAAGAATTATTGAATTTTAAAAAAAATTAATATATATTAATTAAGTTTTTATAAAATGGCGTTTTTTAAAAATGGGGGGGGGGTCGGCGATGTTAAGAGTTTTGTTAAAAGTTTTTGTTTTAGTTTTTACTTTATTAGTATTAAATGCTTGTTCTTCTGTCTTTTTAGGCTACGAAGAAGAAAATAAAAATAAAATATATTCTTTAGATACTAAAGACTGCGAATTACTTACGAAAAAAGAGCTAAAATACTCAAAAGAAAATGTATTAGAAAAGATTAAAGACCCACTTTACAACGGCAATTATTACGGATATCAAGCATTCTTGTGTAAGTCTTATAAAGATAGTATTAAGCTATTTGATTTGGTTGAAGATGGTTATAAAGATAAAGATGAAAAAAATATATTGTTAAAGATTGGAGAAGGAGTTTTAGAAGGTCTTTTTAATGATAATATAACTGATTATAGCGGTCAATATTATGAAAAAATGCTAACTAATACATACAAATCAATGAGTTATCTAGCTTTAGGCGAATACGATGAAGCTGGAGTTGAAATCAAAAGAGCCTTAGATAGACAAAAAAGAAATAAAGAAGAATTTGAAAGCGATATTTTAAGCGAATTAAACTACTTACAACAAAAACCTAGAGAAAGTAATGAAGTAATAGACATTATAAATAATAGTGTCCCAATTCCTGCTTATAAGTCTTATGCTAATTATTCTAATCCATTTGTTAGCTATTTTTCTGCTCTTTATTATATTTTAGATGGTAGGTCAAATAATTCTATTGATTTATTAAAAGAAGTTTATTCTCAAGAAAATGATTTGCTGTTTTATCAAGATTATGAATTAGCTAAAAACAATTTCAACACTAAAAGAATAGCAAATAAAATAAAAAAAGGAATGCAAATATCTAAAACAAATAAATATATTTGGGTAATTTATGAAAATGGTAAATCTAAATCTTTAAAAGAATTTAATCTATCATTGCCTATTGTTTTTATTAAGAAAAACGATAATGATATAGATTATAAAATTCCTTTTGGAAATGAAAAATACTCTGTTTATGCTAATCAATTAGCCGTTAGTAGTTTAGTGTTTTCAATAGCAATTTTAGGAGATAGTAGCGATGCTTATCCATTTATAGTAGCAAATAATCAAAAAACAAGGCTTCTAAGTGATATGGATAAAATAATAGGCGCTGAATACAAAGCTACATTAATACCTAGAATATCTAAGTCTTTTTTAAGAGCGATTACTAAAACAATGATTAGTGTAAAAGCCAATAAAGAGAATTTATATTCTGGCATAGGTGTTGATTTGGTAAATAATTTATTAAACCATTCTGATATTAGATACTTTATAGGTTTACCTAAAAACTATCAAGCAATTAGAATTGCAAATAGTGGAAGTATAAATATTGCAAGTCCAAATTCTCAAACACTATTTTCAAAAGAATTAGATATAAATAAACATTATGTAATACTTGTAAAAATTCCTACAATAGGAACTGAATATATAACAATATTTGAAGAAAGGTAAAAAAAATGAAAAAATATATCTTAACAGCTTTTGCTGTATTTTTATGTTCGTGTGCTAACAATGCAAATGTAATCAAAAACAATCAATGCTTTAATGTAAGCTATTTAGATGAAGATTTAAATAAAATTCTAAAATGCGAAGAAAGAAGCAATAATGATTTTAATAACCTAATAATTAGTATTGAACTTACTAATATAAGCAATAATGAACTAAATCTTAAATACTCACAAGATTGGTTTTATGATAATGGTATGCATGTTGATAATTTAGGTTTAGCTAAAAAAGAGCTAACACTACAACCAAAAGAAACAAAATATATAAAATTAGGTGCTCCAGCAAACGCACATAATTACAAAATAAAAATTAACAAATTTAATTAAGGAGACAAAATGAAAAAATACTACACACTAGCTTTAGCACTAAGTTTAGGAGCTTGTGCAGCTGCACCAAGTTATGTCGTTGATGAAGTAAATAATGGCAAAAATCAGCCTGTTTCACTAGGTATTGATGATATAGATTTACAAAATGCGGCAAGAGATTTGATTAATTCTATGTTAGCAAGCCCTGTTTTTGCTACTTCAAATCCAAACGAACGCCATATTCTTGTAATGAGTAGGATTACTAATGATACAATGCAACATTTTGATACAGATATTCTTACTAAAAAAATAAGAATTGCTTTACTTAATTCTGGTCGTGTTTATGTAACAACAGCAATTGGAGCTAATGGGGCTGAGGATAATATGACCCACGCTACAAGAGAATTAAGAGATAATGACGAATTTAATCAAAAAACAATCGCTAAAAAAGGCACAATCTTGAGTGCAAATAGGTCTTTAAGCGGTAAAATAATTCAAAGAAATACTAGAATTAAAGGAACTTTTAGTGATTCTCAAAGAGTTGATTATTATTTCCAAATGACGGTTACAAATCTTGATAATGGCTTAGCAATTTGGGAAGATGAAATAAAAATTAATAAACTTGGTTCAAATAGGAGTGTAGCATGGTAAAAAAAATAGTTTTATCTTTGGCATTAAGTTCAGTTGTTTTTGCAAATACTTGCGAAAATCCAGGAAATGATATAGAAACATTAATAAAATGTGCAAAAAGTGAGCTTTTAGAAAAAAATCCAAACGCTAAAGTTTATATAGAAACAATATCAATTCCAAAGCATCCAAACGACCCACAATATTATGATTTTTTAAGTGCAAAGTATAATGAAGCATTTTTAAAAATTAAATCTAATTTAGCAATGAAAATGGCAGGAAACTTAGTTGCAAAAGAAATTGCTAAAAAGAATGATCATAGTAAAATGCCAGCAGAATTAGTAGAAGAAAGACTAAATAAAGAAATAGAGCGTCAAAGAAGACTAGAAGAAGCAAAAAATGAAAAAGAAGGTTTCTTAGATGGCTTAATGAATAAATTTTTCGGCAGTGATGATAAGATTGATTTGACAAAACCACAAATTGATGAAGAATTAAGACTTCGTGCAGAAGAAGTGCTATATAGCAATACTTTTAAAGAAGAAATGTATAAAGTAGCTCGTGAAGAAATATCAGGATTAATTCCTTATGAAAACTTTATAGTAGTTAGTGATAATGGTGAAACAGAACTAGGAATAGTAGCATATACATCACCTAAGTCAAGAGAATTAGCAAGAGCTTTAGCAGGTGGCTATAAAGCAAATGCTACAAACAATGAAGAACAATGTAAAAGTGCTGATGCAGTAGTGAATGCTTTAGGCTCAAGTGATAATAAAATAAATAAATTAGGTTTAAAATTCTTTTACAACGAAGCTTGCCAACCATCACTTTTAGCTTTTGGAATGGATACTTATAAGATTGAGGATGGAATGACTAATGAATATAAAAGTTCAAGTTATTCAGTAGCTCAAATATTAGCAGAAAAAACTTTAGCTACTTTTGTAAAATCATCTATTTATACTTATACAAATGCAGATAAAACTACTGATACAGTTCAAAAAGCCTATACAACTTTAATTAAAAAAGGTGCAAATGAAAGTGCAACTGGTGGTAAAGAAACTAGATCAGATAGCTATTCTGATTTAGAAGAATTTTTTAGCTCTGAAGCACAAATGAGCCTAGTAGGTGTTGAAGTTGCTGATAAATGGACTAAGCAATTTGATACACACGGAGTTGCTGGGGTTATTATGTATTATTCACCTACAAGCATAGAACAAGCAAAGCAAGAAAGAAAAGAAATCAAAGGTGATTTAGATAAAAAAACATTAGGCTCAAAAACAAGCGAAATTCCATCAAGTGGTAATGCAAAAGTAATTCGCTCTAAAAATATTGATGTTGATGATTTCTAGGATTAGATTATGAAAAAGATATTAATTGTTTTTTTAGGCTTATTTTTAGTAAGCCTAAATGCTAAAGTAGTAACTACAACTAGCACAAAAACTGCTACCGGAGAAGGCTATGGCATTACATACGAGCAAGCAGTAGATAATGCTTTAGCAGAAGCTGTTTTAAAATTAAACGGAGCCTATGTTAAAACTAGACAAGAAGCTCAAATTAGTGCGATAAAAAGTGGTGATGAAAATGAGATTTATAAACACTTTAACCAACAAATTAGCAAAGCAACAAATGGTCGCTTTAGCTCTTTTGAAGTTATAGAAAATACAAAAACAGAAGATGGATTTAAAGTAGTCGTAAGTATTCAAAAAACAGCAGTTTCAAAAAAATACGAACTAGCCGGAATGAAAAACGATAGAAGAAAAATCATCGTAGCACCTGCTCTAAGTCCGAATAATTTTTCTTTATTAGGAAGAGATAGCGAACAAATATTAAGAGATTTAAGGTTTAAAATAGAAAGCAATATCCACAAAACTCGTAAATTTGATTTATTGGATAGACAAGCAGGAGAAGCATTAGCTATTGAAAGAGATATAATTTTAAATGACGCAAATAAAGATGAAGCCTTAAAATTAGGTCAAAATCTAGGCACTGATTATATATTGCTTTACACCATAAGCGATGTTAATACAACTAATAAAAATTACTCAATTATTGGCAGTGGTAGTAGTTCTAAAGTAAGTGTTAGTATAAATTATCAAGTTATTACATTTGCAACTAGACAAATAAGATTTGCTGATAGCATAAACCTTGATATAAAATCTAAAGATTATGATAGTATTTTAAACGATATTGCAAGCACTATTGTATTAAACACTCAAGCTGCTATTTATCCACCAAAAATAGAAAAAATCAGCAATAATCAAGCAGTTTTTACTCAAAGCCTACCTATAAATACACAACTAGAATGCTATAAAAAAGGCGATAAAATCTATGATAGTTACACAAAAGAGCTAAACGGCTACGAAGAAATTTTTAGTGCTTTGGTGCAAGTAACTAATGCAAATGCTAAAACAAGCTATGCAAAAATACTAGAAGGAAATCCAAATAAAGGCGATATTTGTAGATTTAAAAATATTGGCAACAACTTTACAAGTAATGATGCAAATGGAAAAGATATAAAAGATATAACACCGGTTCAAGGTGGTGGATTTATATTTTAAAAATAAAAAGAATTTGATTTATTCAAATTCTTTTATCATACAAATTCTTACTATCTTTATACGCCATTAAAATAGCTAATAAATCTCTTTCATCTTTAATATTTTGAATATTAATTTTGCTTAAAATATCTTCCATACTTTCACGAGTGCTAGTGCCTTTTACTTCTATTTTTTCTCTAGGTTTTTCTTCTTCATATTCAGCTTTTATTTTTAGATATTCTTTCTTAAAATCATCTATGCTTATTTTTTCATCTGCAAATAATCTAAAAAGCCTTTCATCATCGCTAAAATTAAATCTTAAATCATCATAATATGTAAAGCTACCACTACTACTATTTATAGGATTTGCTTGCAAAAAGCTTTGCAAATCTTTTTTAATCTCTATATCAGAATGCTTTGCAAAAGCTCTTTGATAAATACTATCTGTCTTATAATCATTTTGAACTTGTAAAAACAAATCAAACATATCATTAGGCTTAGCAATTTGGCTAAGCTCTTTACTTAAATCTATCTTTTTTAAATCTTTATTATTTGTATTAATGAGATTTATTTGATTTAAAGATGAGTTAATTTGCATTTATGTCCTTTTGTTTATAAACTCGGTTTCTAGCATAGATAAAACATAAGCATCATAACTATCTTTTTGCTCTCTTAGAGATTTTACCAAGTTTGCTAAGTTTTCTTTATACACATTTAAATCGCTCTTTACTTCAATCGGTTCTCTTTTAATCTCTTTAGTATCTAGCTCTTTTGCTGCTAAATCCTTAGTAATTGCTAAAAGCCATCTAGGTTTAAATTCTTCTATGCTTAAATCACTATTTAATAAGCTTTCTAACTCATCATTTAAGGCGATTTGTCCGTTTATTGAATTTGAATTAGTCATAATAAAGCTTAAAAGTTCGCTTAATTCATTTAAATTGCTTTTATCATCAAACCCTAATAGTTTGCCATAAATAGTAACTTCGCCATTCTTACTAACCCCACTAAAACTCTTGCCCCAATTATCGTGATTATATAAATTAGAAATGCCTTTTAAATCATCAGAGCTTACTGGCTTAGAATTTAAATCTTTATTAGTTTCAGTCCTTATCTCATCTCTTAAAAATATTTGCCTTAAATCCAAAATACTCTGATTGTTATTTATGATTGTCATTTTAACTAAACCCTTTTATCATATAAATTCTCGCCATTTTTATAAGCTAAAAATATAGCTAATAAATCTCTTTCATCTTTAATATTTTGAATATTAATTTTGCTTAAAATATCTTCCATACTTTCACGAGTGCTAGTGCCTTTTACTTCTATGGCTTCAAATGGTTTTTCTTTAGTTTGTTCTTCTTTTTCTTCTTGTTTAATTTCTTCTTTTGTATTTATTGCATTATTTCTTAAATTTTCTTTTTCTTTAACTCTAGCTTGTAATTCTTCAACGCTTGGCATTTTCTTACTATCTATATAACCTAAAGGAAAATCATCAGGCAAACCTAAAGATGGCATATTTAGTGAGTTTAGCGTTCTATCAAGCTCTTTTTTATCAATTTCTACCCAATTTTTCATAAATTCTTTGCTTATTTCTTCTACTAAATCAGGGTCTAATGCTCCAAACACACAATAACTTGCCTTTTCTCCAAGATTTAAATTTCTATCATTAAAAGGATTATAAGTCGGATCGTTTTCTAGCTTTTGCTGGGCTAGTTTAAGATATTCTAAACTAGCCTTTCCATCTTCATAATAAGGTTTATTAGCTTGAATATCTAGGTTATCATTATTTGTTTTTTTACTAATTTTAGTTGTTGGATATGTTATATAAGAATTAGCCGTTATTTTCATAATCATCTCCTTTATCATCTATATCAGCAAAATTAACAAAAACTTTAAAAATATAAAACTTATTTAAATTTCTTTTATTTGACTTGGGCGTGGTAAATTTGGCTTTAGTTCTTTTGTAATATTTGGCTTAATTATTAGAGCGTATCCACCTAAACCATCTTTATCCCATACGCTATAAAATTCTTTTTTAGAGCTTAGATATTCGCCAAAGCTTGGGTCATATACTTTCACAAAATCCCCATTAATATTATTTACCACTACAAAATGTGGAAATCTCGGGTCATTTTCAATCTTTACTATAAAAGGCACGAATATTTTTTCAAACATATTACGATTTAATTTATAAGCTTTTGCATTAAAACCCAATTTATTTAACGCATTATTTAATTCATTAAAACTTAGCATATTAGTATTTTTATCTAAAACTTCTAAAATATCTTTTTCACTAAAACGCTTGATATTTGTTAGATTTAGCAATGTCGCTATACTACTTGCCCCACAAGATTCTTCATAACTTTGTCTTACTACGGAGTTATTTTTGATTTGTCTATAAGACTTCACTGCAAACTCGGCATTAAGACAAGTTATAGTTATAAAGATTATTAGAATTTTTGCCATAAGCTAATACCAAACACACTATCAGGAGCAGCTGAACCACCACCAAAACTAGCGTTAAAACTGATACTTGTATCATCATTTATACTATAAGTTGAGCCTACACTATATGTTGGGATACTTCTTAGATTTGTATATTTTACACCATTGATTTTCTGAGCTGCTTGAAAACTCTGTGAAGCTTCTAAATCAAGCGTAATTTTAGGGCTTAATACTATACTAAGATTTGCACCAAAATTATAAGAATTTCCATAATTTATCGCTAGTTTATCAAAAGTCCTAGTATCATTATATGTAAATCCCATATAAATACCCCAAATAGCAGGGTCGCTATATCCTTTTAAGTTTAGCTTAGCTGAATGTGATTTAAAATAAAAACTTTTATTTGTATCAAGTGCTTTTTCTCTTTGTAATAATCCTGCTTGATAAGAAAAACTAAGTATTTTATCACTAAAACTATCAAATCTATAATTAAACCCAAGCCACAAGCTCTCAAATGAATAATGAGTTTCACTCATAGGCTTACCCGTAAAAAAATTACTATATTCATTTCTAGTAGCATTAGCGCCAATTGAAGTTATAAAATCAAGCTTGTTATTAAATGAATATATCAAAGTTTCATTCAAACTAAGCCTTTTATTATCAGTCCAAATCACAGGATCGCCTCCTATTATTAGACTTGGATAACTTGTGTAGATATTAGCATTCCCGCTAGTGATTAAACTAAGACTTGTAATGCTTCTAAGTCCGATTTGTCTTTTAAAAAGACTATCAATAGTAATAGCATCAGAGCCAAATAAAAAGCTTAAAGTAAATGCTATAAAAAATAACTTTTTCAAACTCTTCCTTTCAATTTAAAATATAAAATTTCAAACCCTTTTATCATATAAATTCTCGCCATTTTTATAGGCTAAAAATATAGCTAATAAATCTCTTTCATCTTTAATATTTTGAATATTAATTTTGCTAAGTATTTCTTCCATATTCTCACGAGTGCTAGTGCCTTTTACTTCTATGGCTTCGAATGGTTTTTCTTTAGTTTGTTCTTCTTTTTCTTCTTGCTTAATTTCTTCTTTAGATTGTGATATTTTTAAATCTTCATCTGTATTAGAAAAAATACTTTTCATTAATTTATTTTTTTCTTCATCATTTATGCTATCTGAAGTTAATTTATCTAAATTTTTAAAAAGTTTATTTAGAGTTTTTACTAATTCTTCTGGATCAATGTCTGGAGATTTCTCCAATTCCAACCTTATATTCTTTACAACATCAGGGTCTAACGCTCCATACATACCATAAGTTAGCTTATCACGAAGACCTAAATTATTGTCATATAATGGTTTATAGGTCGGATCGTTTTCTAGCTTTTCTTGAGCTAGTTTTAGATATTCTAAACTAGCCCCATCATTTGCTTTATTTTGTGAGTTTTTATTATTAAGCGTATTTGCATAAGTATTTGAAAAATTATTTACTCCATTAACCATCATAATAAATCCTTATCTTGCCATTCTTAGCAAATCTGCTCCTACTGCTTGTTTTATTTCTCTTAATACTTGATTATATTCTAATTGAAAACTATTCGTAGCTTCATGGTCAAACCAACGATTAAGCATATATATTAATTCTCGAACTGTACTAGCATTTGAAAGATTTAAATACTCTTTTTCTACAGCATATACATGAGTAACTGGTGCCATCACTCCATTACCCACATTTGTATTTTTTATACCGTATAATAAAACATGACCTGTTATAGTTCTGCCGCCTAATGCGCTAATATAATCTACAAGTCTGCCGTAATTTCTATCAATATGCTCTCTAGTACTAGGATTCGCGTAACATTGAGTTTGCCCTAAAGGACAAAGCCCTATACTATTTTTTATCAATAAACCATCACTATTAAATCTAGCGCCTAACTCATTTGATGTATGTGGGATAGCCAACACAAATGCCATACCACCATATGTGTATATATCGGTTAAAACATACCCGCCACGAACCTTATTCATTTCTTCAGTATTTAATACCTTAACACCTAATGAACTATCGCTTATAGCACCTTTGCTAATATCTGCTAATAAATCATTAGCATTAGCACTTAAGCCTAAAACGGCAACTAAAGATAAAACTTTTAATGTTTTTTTAAACATTTTTTCTCCTTTGTTTTAAAATAAAATCTCATAATACTTTAACTAATTTTAAATAAAACTTAATATTAAAAATATTATTAATATTTGTTACTTTTCGTAATATTTTTAAATAATTCATAATTTTAAATTCCTTTAAAATTAATGGAATTTGAAATAGGAATTTAAACTTTTATATCAAATAAACTTATATTTTTTTGGCTGTATTGTAAAGCTGCTTGTAAAAACTCTTCAAATGTTTCGTAATTATCTATATCTTTAGGAGCTTTTAGGTTTTTACCACTTAGCATTTCATATAATAATTTTTGCATTAGCTTTTGCCACTCATCTTCTTTACCTATCTCATAGCGTTTTGTATTGTTTGGCTTTATCATACCCCAATCATCATCTGTGCGATACGGGTCAAATGGGTCGCTGTAGTCATGTCCCATTTGCTTAGCATAATTAGTTTTTTCACCTTCTACTAAAATATAATTATTATATAAAACAGCAGCTAAAAGTCCGCCTTTGCTATACTCGCCTTGCTCGTTTTGGTAGTTTTCTTTATGTGGGTCGTAGATAAAACTACATATACTATCTAACCACGCATCATAATTATTTATAGGTGGTTCTTTTTTAAAAAAAATATCATCTTTTTCAAACAAGCCAGATAAATAATTAGTAGCTCTATATTTTGAATCAAGCCTACAATAATCTGTCATTTTTACATAGTCTTGATAATCTTCTAATTTATCAAAAGTCTTTGTAATAGTTAAGCTTCTTTTATCCATTTCAAAAAAATGTGAAGTTTTCCAAAGCTCATCAGAGCTAAAAAAATCCTTTGAGTTTAAAAACTCATCGCCTAAAACTCCTTTTAAAACTTTATAAGCACTACTTGCACTTTTTACTATGTCTATGTTGTGACGCATTTTGTATATTGGCGGGTTTGCTTGATTATTTTTTTCTACAAGAGAAAGCATTGTATCGCTATGTATTTTAAAATCTTCAGCAATTCCTGCGGCTTTGTTAAAATCACTTGTAAAAAAGCCATCTTTATCAACTCCGTATCCTAATACTTCACCTACCTTTTTATCATCTGCTTTATTATCTACTTTTTTAATCTCGTTATTTGTTTCTTTTTTGCTTATATTGGTTATTTGATATGTTGAATAAGAATTTATTTTCATAATTATTCCTTTATTTTAAACCCTTTTATCATATAAATTCTCGCTATCTTTATACGCCATTAAAATAGCTAATAAATCTCTTTCATCTTTGATATTTTGAATATCAAGTTTGCTTAAAATATCTTCCATACTTTCACGAGTATTAGAGCCTTTTACTTCTATGGCTTCGAATGGTTTTTCTTTAGTTTGTTCTTCATCTATTTCTTTTGCTTTGTTTCTTTTAGTTTCTATCTTTTCTTTAATCTCTAAATATTTTTGCTTAAAATCATCTACATTTAGGTTATCATCTGCAAAAAGCTCCATAATCTCATCGGCGTAATCTTTAGGTATTTTAAAAAATCTACCACTTAAATCAAGCCCATCAATACTATTATCTTTTAAAAATTGAACTAAATCTTTTACTTCATCAGCACTTGCGTTGCCTTGATATGCCTTTTGATAAATACTATTGGTTTTAATGCCGAATGCTACTTGAGCCTTTAGCTTAAACTCGCTAAGCCTTGCATCATCGCCTTTTTGATATTTAAATACTTCTTCATTGCTTGGTAATTGCTCGTTTGGGTCTTTTCCGTAAGTAATTATTCCTTTTAGCATTTCGTTTTCTAAGGCTTCATAAATCTTACTGCCTTTTTCATAAGCTCCTATTTTACTAAGCACAGCATTTGGATCGTATGTGCCCCATTCATCTTGTGGGGCGTCTTTTAAAATATTTGCGATTTGTTCTTTTATATTATCTTTAGGAGTTTGAGTGGTTGGAATTTGATTTTTAATATTTGTTTGATAATTTATATAATTGTTATTTGTTATTTGCATTTTAAACCCCCGTTATTTTTCTATATCGGTAGGTTTAAAAAAATATTAATAGATATTTAATTTATATCTGAACTCTTTTATAAAAATCCTTAGCATTAGCCCTAAAATCATTTGAATAATTATTGTTTAATAAAGCATCTACTGCTAAACTCTGACTTAACTCTCTTACCTTTTCTTTTAATTTTTTCTCATCTTCAAACTTATCTAAATAATCTTGGATTTTTTCCTTGCTAAGTCCCGTTAATAATTCTAGCTTTGAAATATCTATGCCTTCATTTGGATTAAGCTTACTTAGTGCATCTTCTATAATCATTCTTTCTTTATATTCATCTTTAATCTTAGTTGCCCCACTATCGCTTACCTTAAGCCCTTGTGTGCCACCTAGAAAACTTACAAATAATCCTGTATTAGAAATCTCACCATCTTTTATATAAGGACTTAAATCAAAATTAAGCTTTCTGCTATTATTTACGCTTAAATCATAATCAAACTTAAAGCCTATTTGTAAAGCATTTTCCTTATTCTCATAATACTTATTGCCAACATTTGCGTGTGAATAATCAAATGTATAACCATTATTGATTTTAAGTCCAACCAAATCAACATAATTTGGCATATTAGCAATATCATCTTTGCTAAACTCGGCTACATTTCCTACAATTTGCTCGTATAATCTAAACTGGTGTTTGATAGTGTCTGCGTAATCAATATTTTCATAAATATTATTAAAAATACCAACTTGTGGCATAGTCATTAGGTTATTTTGCCTTGAGATTTCTTTTAGTGTGCTTGAATGGATTTTAAAATCATTTGGCAAGCCTGCAGCTTTGTTAAAATCAGCTCCTAAAAAGCCACTACTATCAACGCTATAACCAAACTCGGTAGCATTGTAAATCTTAGCTTTTGTTAAATCTCCTTGCCAAGATATATTAGAATTTAGCTTAGTTAAATCGTGAGTATTATCAAATACCTTAAATCTTGAATTATTAAACCTATCTATAAAGATATTTGAAGCGTCTATTATGTCTTTATCTAGCGAATACTTAGCTTGAGTTTCTAGCTTAGGATTTACTCTTGCAAATTCGCTTGCAAAAATAGATGAAAATGATACACCTGCAGCCTTTTGAGCTTTTTGAAGTTTGGCTTCATCAAAAATTGAAATACTTTCTATTCTCATTTGCTCTCCTTTAAATATTTATTTAAAAAAGCAAAAATCATTCCTTAATATTTTGTTACTTTTTTACACAACTTATAAAAAATATAAGTATTTTTATTATTTTATTTAATATTTATAATTAAGATTAGCTTTAAAAAATTAAAAAGGATTATAAATGATACAGATGCGTTAGCGTCTAGCTAAACTTTCTAGCTAGACGCAAAAATGAATAAAAAGCAAGCGTGGGCTAGAAAGAAAATGTAAAAACATTTTCTTTAATTGTTGTGCGGTAAGCACCTTAAAAATTAAAGGAAAACAAATGAAAAAATTATTAATATTTTTATGTTTATTAAGCTTAAATGCTGATGAAAAATTAATCAAAATCGGAGTAACTCCATATCCAACTGCTATGATTTTAGAAAATGTAAAAGACTTGGTTGAAAATCAAGGATACAAACTAGAAATCATAGAATTTGATAATTACATAGTCCCAAATTATGCTCTAAATGATAAAGAATTAGATGCGAATTTTACTCAAATTAGACAATTTTTAGAAAGCTTTAACGAAGAAAGAGGGACAAATCTAGTTAGTGCAGGAAAAATATTTCTAGGTCCAATGGCAGCGTATTCAAATACTATTAAAGATATTAAAGATTTGCCTAAAAATGCCTTAGTTTATATACCAAGCGACCCTATTAATGGTGCTAGAGCTTTAGATTTACTAGCCTTAAATAATATAATAAGCTTTAATGAAGATGCAAAATCTAGCACAAAATCAGTATTAGATATTAAAGATAATCCATTAAAACTTACAATAAAAGAAATAGAAGCTCCACAACTAACAAGAACACTTAATGAATGTGATTTGGCGATAATTAATACAAATTATGCCCTACTAGCAGGACTAAATCCTATTAAGGATTCTATATTGCACGAAAGTAGTGATAGTGATTATGCTAGCGTTTTAGCTGTTAGAGCCAATGATTTAAATAGCCCTAAAACTAAAGCTTTGCTTAAGGCTATGAGAAGTGAAAAAATGAGAGAGTTTTTAAATACTAAGTTTAAAGATATATTAATTCCAAGTTTTTAAGGAGAATTTATGCTAAAAGCAAACAATCTTTCTAAAATATCATTTAAAAATCTTTATATTGAGCAAAAGAATTTGAGTGATTTTAAGAGTAAGGACGCAAGTGAGTGGGATAAAAAAGCTCAAAGTTTTAATGATTACGCAAAACACGAAGCTTATGTGAGAGAATTTTTAAAGCAAGTTGATTTTAGTGGGTGTGATAGTTTGCTTGATTTTGCTTGTGGGAGTGCTTTTTTAGCTAAGCACTCTTTAATAAACAATATTACTTTATGTGATTTTTCTCCTAAAATGCTTGAGTTTGCTAAGATAAATTGCCCTAATGCAAGGATAATTCAAGGCTCTTATGATGATTTAGATGGTAGTTGGGATTTGGTTTTTGCTAGTAGGTGTTTAGATGTTAATGACCTAGCAAAAGCATTGCAAATTCTTTTAAACTGCACGAAAAAAAGGCTATATTTTACATATAAAATCGATAGTTCTTACATACACGAAAAAATCATAAATGCCCTTGATTTAGACATAATTGCAACGCCTAATTATATTTACGCTGCAAATATTTTAAATGAGCTTGGGTATTTTTTCACTTTAAATAAAATCACTATAAAAAATCAAAATTATTATAAAACTTATGAAGATTTACAAAAAAGCGTTGAGTTTTCTTACAAAAAACTAAATGATATTCAAATTGAAAAACTAAAAAATCTATATGAAAACGATAAAGATTTAATCAAACAAGAATTAAGCTGGGCTTTATTTTGCGTAGAAAAATAAGCCCCATATTAAAGGGGCTTAATATTATTTAAACTCTATTGTAAAGGTATTTTTAGTATTTGAAAGATATTCAAATCCTGCTTTAGGAACAAATTTTATAGTATCTTTTGTGTATGAAGAATTTGAAATATTATGAAAACTATTATTAATAAATTGAGTGCTGTTATAGGTTGGTATAAAGTCAATTTTAGACAATAAATCATCTAAAATAATATTATCTTTAATAAAACTTAATTTCCCATCTACCTCATCATAATACCCAAAATCATAATCTTTTTTAAATTCTAAAGCTTGATTAGTAGTATTAATATCTTTAAACATTAAGCCTGTATAAGCTATATCATAAACATTATTATAAGTTATATTAAACTCATCTTTACCATCTACATAGACACTGATTGTAACCTTTTGTAAAGGTCTTGGCTTGTCCTTTTTGAAAGTAAATTGCGTAGTATTTTTATAACTTGCCTCATCTTGCAAGTATTCGTTTAGATTAGATAATCTTGTATTTTCTCCTAAATTATTAAAAGCCAATTTAAATGCTTGATTTAAATCGTTTTTGCTAATATGTAAGGTTTTTAAATTGCCTTCATTTACTACTAAACCATTTAAATTGCCTACATCTATCATTAAATTTATATCATTTTTAAATTTTGTTGGAACAAATTTGTTATTAGAATTTGAACTTAACAAATAAAGATTATAAACCAAGCCCGCATTATCTCCTAGCATAAGTTTATCATAAGCTATATTTTTAATACCTATTGAATTGTCTTGATTAAGTTTGCATTTTTGCATATCTTTTTTGCAAGTTATATATTCGTTTTTAATAGCTTTTGTTTGTGATAAAAACTCAATATTTAAGGCTTTTTTAATAGGTATAAAACAAGAAATTTTTCCATTTTTTAAAGTATTTGCACTATCTAAATCAAATTCATCTTGAATACAAATATCTAATTCTTGGTCGTGTTTTGTAAAATTAGTTTCTGCTAATTCTATTAAACCATCAGTAGCTAAAGGAAAATTAATATTTAAATCAAACTTGCCATTATTTATAAAAGCTACTCCATATTTTTCTTTGTTTCTTACACGATTGTCATTAGCAAAAATTGTAATTTTATTATTTTCATTATTTAATAAGGCAAATTTTTTAGTAGTATTATCATAACTAATCACCAAATTAGCTATTCCAATTGCTAGATTTGAATAATTTTTCAATTCTCTTGATACAAAACTATTTAAAGTATTTTGAAATGCTTCTTGATTTAACGATGAAATGCCTAAACTAAATTCTTTAGGTCTAATAGCAAAATCATTGCTAGCAAAAGTATAGTTATAATTATCATTTATCATTTGTTCGCATACTAATTCATTGTTTTGATTAGTTTTTTCAAAATACTGATTATATTTAATACTTGTTTGTTTGATTGCTTGATTTGTCTTTATCCTAAGGATTAATTCATCATTTAATAAATACTTACCAGCACACGCACCTTCAGTGATTTTATCTATTTTAGAATTTGCATTATAGACATTAAGAATTTCAAAATTAGAATTAGGCAAAAAGTCAATATAAACTCTACTAATATTTGAATATTTATTGCTAAGCCCTATGAAATATTCTTCATTTTCTAGCATAGTATTTACTAATTTTGCCTTTTTTGCATTAGAGTTTTTAGCATTATTTATAATTACTTTTTCATTATTATTAGTATATAAAGTATATATATTTTGATAATCATTTACTAAAGGAATGCCAACAGAACCTTTGATTATACTTTTACCACTTTCTTGAAATATAGGTCTTTCAAAACCCCTAATTCTTTCTGTGATTTCAATATTTTTTTGATTAATTAAACAATTGCCTAAATTAAAAACTAATTCTTTAGTATTTTCTACTAGATTTAATTGGCATTTTGATTGTTTGCTACCACTCATATAATATTTAGCGTCAGCTTCTCTTTTTAATAAAGCTTTATTTCTATCCTTTAAATAGATTTTTTCATTTTTAATTTCTAAATTACTAGCGTCTGGATAAAAACTTAATTTAATTTCGCCTTTAGCTATCGCATTTAAAGCTCTTAAATTAATACTAAATTTAACTTCTTCTCCTGCGAATGTTGATTCATATATACCCTTTCTAACAAGAGAGCTTTTATGAATACTATAATTTGTAATCAAATCACTTGAATAATACTTACTATTTTGATGAGAATATTTAAAATTACTAGACCTAATTACATTCTTACCTAAATTACTTGTATCATAAGCAAAAATATCAAAAATATAGCACTTACCTTCGTTTTGTCTAGGTAAAGGATATGATGAGTATTCATTATATGCAGCTCTTAAATTCTTTAAAAATGCCTTTTCCTTAAAAATATCACTATAAAAAATATGAGAATTTTTAGCTTGCATATTTCTTATTTGCTTAAATCTGTCTTCCCAATCGCTAGTCATATTAACACTTGGATTTGCTATTATGTAGTTATAAAAGTCGTTAATTAATTTATTATCTTCATTATTTGTAGTTTTTATAGGACTTTGGTCAATTAGATAATAAACAGCATCATTTAAAGTCTTTTTATATTCTATTTTAATTCTACCAGTAGTATCCACTGAATACAATTTATAAAGCTCTTCTATATATGTTTTAATATTATTTTTATTTTCTACTATAAATGAAAAACTATCTTGATTAGAATTAATTAAGCTCTTATAAGAATTATCATCAGCACTTGATGAATAAAATTCTAATGTATTTGGATTTGCTTTAGCATTGATTATATCTAAATACCCCCCCCCGTTGAGCTTTTTATCATTATTTAAACAATAAATTATTTTATTATTCTCTGCCTTTATTCCTAAGCTAGAACATAGTTTTAAATAATTGCCTAAAAACTCATTATAACCATTAACATTGCCTAAAGATGGGTTTAATAAACAATCATTTATTTGTTTAGAATAATTTTTGTCTTGAATAGTATATACGATACCGAATTTTAATTCATCTGCAAAAATTAACAAATTAAATAAAAGTAATATAATAATTTTCAAATAAAACTCCAAAAATATATAAAATTCCGTTAGTTTAGCATAAATTTTTTGTAAATTATATAGCATAAAATAATAAAATTTATTTAGATAAATTAGTGGTAAATAAATTTAGGAGTAAAATAATCTTTTATCAAAAAGGATAGATTATGAATAAAAATACCTTGATTTTAAGTTTTATTATTGCTTCAAGATTTTTTGGGCTTTTTATTGTTTTACCTGTGATTAGCTTGTATTCGCATAAGTTAAACGGAGCTAATGATGTATTGGCTGGACTTATTGTTGGAATTTACGCAATTTTTCAAATGATTTTTAGTGTGCCTTTTGGAGCATTAAGTGATAAAATCGGTCGTAAAAAAACTATGCTTATGGGATTAATAATCTTTATAATAGGTTGTTTAATTTGTGCAAGTGCAAGTGATATTTATACAATGCTTGTTGGTAGGGTTTTACAAGGTATGGGAGCAATTGGCGGGGTTGCTACTGCTATGATTGCTGATTTAACTAGCGAAAAAGATAGAGCAAAAGCAATGGCGTTAATGGGTGGAGCTATTGGACTTAGCTTTGTTGTAGCTATTATTTTGGGTTCTGTTATTGCTAGTTTTTTAGGGCTTGGGGCTTTATTTTATATAAGTGCGATTTTAAGCGTTTTGTGTATTGTATTATTAGCCTTTTTACCTAAAGAAAAAGAAATTATAAAACAAGAAAAAATCCCTTTTAAAGAAGCATTCATAAGTGCTAATTTAAACAAACTTTATCTAACTTGCTTTTTACAAAAAATGCTAAGCTCAAGCACCTTTATGCTAATTCCTTTAGCTTATGTAAATATATTTCATAAAAATAGTGATAATTTATGGATTATTTATAGCGTGGCTATGTTTTTTGGATTTTTGGCTATGGGAGTTGGTGGAGTTGTTGGCGAGTCAAAAGGCAAAAGTAAGACTATATTATTAAGCGGAGTTTCATTATTTTTCCTATCATATTTGATATTTTTAAGCTCTAGTTATTATTTATTTTTCTTAGCTGTTATTTTATATTTTATTGCATTTTGTCTACACGAGCCTATTATGCAAAGCTCAATTTCTAAGATTTGCAAAGCTAGACAAAAAGGTTTAGTATTAGGATTTTCAAATTCTTGCGGATATTTTGGCTCGTTTTTAGGAGCATTTTTATGTGGGATTTTTATGCACGCTGATTTGGAAAATGAGTTTTTAATGCTGATTGCTTTTGTTTGTGCTATTTGGTTTTTTATCCTAAAAACTATGGATAATCCTAATGATTTTAAGACTTATAAATCTAATAAAGCTCCTTTAAAAGAAAGCGAATTTATTATAGATATTAATAAAAAAGATGATATTTATTTAATCAAATATAATTCTAAGAAACTAAGCGAAGAAGAATTACAAAAATTATTTTAATAGATTAAAAAAGGTATAAATTATTAATTTATTACCTTTTTTATATTTTCAAATTCTAATGATTTAACTCATAAACAATCTAAAATCAAGTTTTTCGTGAGCTAACATTCCTAAATCTAATTCATGATGAGTAGAAAACAAATGATATTTATTTAAATCATTTTCATCTAATAATTGCAAACTAAAAAATCCTTTTTCTATAAAACTTTTAGCAATTTGCATTGATTTATCAGCAGAGCGTTTAGCTAAATCTAAATTAATATGTAATAACTCGCTTGATTTTTTATAAGATAATGGTATAGCACGAGTTGCATTTTGAGTTAGTGTTTTTATACTTGAATATGCGTATTCAACAGCCATATTTTGCCCTAAAACACTAAAAGCAATAGCAGGATTGCAAAATTCATCATTCTCACAAGCCTTATAATACCAACTTGCATATTCATCGTGCATAAATTCTGTATTTTTTAAAGTAGCTCTTGCCATACTAATACCTGCAGCCTTGCATTCAGCACTAGCCATTGATGAATTAGCTACTTTTGCTAATTTTAATAAACTTAATTTTTTACCCTTTAAACCACAAGCAATAGCATAAATAGCACCATCGCTAGTAGCAAATACATCTAGCATATAACTTTCTAACCATTTTTGAAAGCTTGAAGCGTCTTTTACAACGCCCCAAGAAATATAGCTTTCCAAACCAAAACTATGCGAATAAGCACCATTTGCAAAGGCACTATCAAATAAAAACTGCCCTAACATTAGTGATGATGACTCGCGTGTTTTAAAGCATGACGCAAAACTTTTTGCGTTTTTTCATAGCTTACTTGATTTTCTTCTAGCCACTCAATTATTAAATAATCATCTTCAACTATCATAAAACCATCTTCAAAAACAGCAGGCATATGTCTATTGCCTATTGAATGAGCTACAAAACCCATTTGCATCATATCTTTTGGCTTAATCAAAATTACACTCTGTGGCAAACATTCTATTACAAAAACTCTCTTATCATCTTCGCCTAAAATATCGCCATTATGAAAATGACCATTATCTAGGCTTATGCCAATTTCTACTCCACTATCACTTGTTAAGCGAAGTATGTGTTTTAATCTATCATCAGGCGAAACTTTCACATTATCTATCATTTTGCCTTTAGTATCATAATCTTTTATATTGCCTAGTATGGTTTTTACTATCATTTTTTCTCCTAAAATAAATAATATCTTTGAGTTAGTGGTAATTCTGTAGCTGGTTCGCTATATGCAACTTCTCCATCAACCGTTACTACATAAGTTTGTGGGTCAACTTCAATTTTTGGAGTTGCGTTGTTTAATTTCATATCAGATTTTTTAGCACTAGCTGCACCTTGTATTGGTAATACTTGTTTTTTAATTCCGTATTCTTTAGCAACATTTGCATCTACTGCCATTTTGCACATAAAACTATAGCAAGTTTCGTGTAATGCAACACCTAAAGCACCAAACATTTTTCTATGCATTACTGGTTGTGGAGTTGGAATTGATGCGTTGCTATCTCCCATTACTGAATGTAAGCAAAATCCACCTTTAATTATTAATTTAGGTTTAGTTCCAAATGATTTTGGATCCCATAATACTAAATCAGCGATTTTACCAACTTCAACACTACCTACATAAGTAGAAATTCCTGCTGCTATTGCTGGATTTATTGTATATTTTGCAATATATCTTTTAATACGCTCATTATCAGAATATTCACTATCATTACCTAATGCTCCACGCTGGATTTTCATCTTATGAGCTGTTTGCCAAGTTCTACTTACAACTTCACCAATTCTTCCCATAGCTTGAGAATCACTACTCATAATTGAGATTACACCCATATCGTGTAATACATCTTCAGCACCAATTGTTTCTTTTCTAATTCTACTATCAGCAAAAGCAACATCTTCTTTAACATTTTTGCTTAAGTGATGGCAAACCATTAACATATCTAAATGCTCTTCAATAGTATTAACCGTAAATGGCATTGTTGGGTTTGTTGAAGCTGGTAAAATATTTGGCTCGCCTGCTAATTTAATAATATCAGGAGCATGACCACCACCAGCACCTTCTGTATGGAATGTATGAATAGTTCTACCATTAATTGCTGCTTTTGTATCTTCTACGCAACCATATTCATTTAATGTATCTGTGTGAATACCTACTGATACATCAGCAATCTCTGCAGCTTTTAATGCGTTATCAATAGCACTTTTTGTAGTTCCCCAGTCTTCGTGAATTTTAAGTCCTGCTGCACCTGCACGAAGTTGTTCTAAATTCACTTCTACATTAGAACCATGACCTTTAGCATAAAGACCTATATTAATAGGTAAATCATCAGTGCCTTGAAGCATTCTTTTTATATTAAATATACCAGGGGTGCAAGTTGTAGCCTTAGAACCATCGTTTGGACCTGTTCCACCACCAAATAAAGTAGTAATACCATTGCTTAAAGCTTCATCAACTTGTTCAGGATTTATAAAATGTATATGAGTATCAATCCCACCTGCTGTAACTATAAGACCTTCTCCTGCAAGTGCTTCAGTGCCAACTCCAGTTACAAAGTCAATATCATCAGTAATATCAGGGTTTCCACCTTTACCAATTGCGTGGATTTTTCCATTTTTAATACCTATATCTGCTTTATAAATACCTGTATAATCAATTATAAGTGCATTTGTAATTACTAAATCAACTACATCTTTATCTAAAAATCTTGAGTTTTGACCCATACCATCACGAAGAGTTTTTCCACCACCGAATTTGCACTCTTCGCCATATTTTGTATAGTCTTTTTCAACTCTAGCAAAAAGATTTGTATCAGCTAATCTTATACTATCACCAGTAGTTGGTCCAAAATGAGATGCGTATTCTGCTCTAGTTATTTTAAACATTATTGCTCCTTATTTATCTAATTTACCATTGATTTTGCAATTTTGTCCCCAAACTTCACGACTACCTGCTAAATCAATTAACTTAACACTTTTTTTCATACCTGGTTCAAAACGAACTGCAGTTCCACTAATAATATCTAAACGCTTTCCACGAGCTTTTTCTCTATCAAATTCTAAAAGTTTATTTGTTTCATAAAAATGATAATGAGAACCTACTTGAACTGGTCTATCTCCTGTATTTACAACTTCAATTTCTATACTTTCACGACCTTCGTTGCAAACTATATCACCTTGTGCATAAATTATTTCACCTAATTTCATAATTCCTCCTTAGTTAATTGGATTATGGATAGTTACTAATTTGGTTCCATCTTTGAAAGTAGCTTCAATTTGAACTTCATTTACTATATCAGCAACACCTTCCATAACTTGGTCTTTGCGTAAAACATTTTTACCTTCGTTCATAAGGTCGCTTACGCTCTTACCTGCTCTTGCACCTTCCATTACATAATCACTTATAATAGCAATTGCTTCAGGGCAATTTAACTTAAGACCATTGTCTAAACGCTTTCTAGCAACTACTGCTGCATAGCTTAATAAGAGTTTTTCTTGCTCTTTTTTTGTTAATGTCATAATTTCTCCTTTACAAAATTAGTTTTATAAAATTATTATATTTTTATTGTCTTGCTAAGATTAACTTCATACCTCCTTTATGCAAAAAATTGCTTTTAATATCATTAATATATTTCATAGCTAAATCATTATCATCTGATGAAATTCTAATAATATTAGTATTATTAATAATACTTGAATGAGCTTTTAAATTCTCATTATGAATTGTTTTAAATTCCACATCGCCTTTTATAATCAATGTATAAAAATAGTTATGATTATAAAGAGAATTTAAACTACTATTAGAGTTATAATAAAATATATCATTAATACTTAATTTATTATTGATAAATATTCTTAAAGATAATTTTGCTTTAAATTGCGAATTTGCATAACCTAAAAATCCACCATCTAAATAAAATAATCTTGAATTATCATTCATAAAAATAGTAGTTTTGCTTGAAAAATTTGAATTCTGATAAAAAATATTAGCATCATTATGAAAAACTAAAATAGAATTATTATCAAGTTCTATATTTGTTTTTAAACTAGAAGTGCCTTTATATATTTTTTGATTTGATTGAGAACTTAAAGTAGCCTTAGAATTAAATAATTTAAAGCTTTGAGCGTAATTATCTTGATTTACAAAACCACCACCTAAAGTGCTAAGATAAGCAAAAAAATCTTCATTTTCGCTATCTTCTCCAAATCTAGTTGGAACTTGAATTAACCTTTGCATACCTTGTTGGTAATGCTCTTTTAAATGGTTATTTTCAAGTGTTATTTTTAATAAGCTCACTCTAAGCCTTTAAGAAGACAATTTTTCTCAATCCAATTAATAACATCAGACAAACCCTCATCTTTTTTAAGATTTGTAAAGAAAAAGTCTTTATTTTTTCTAAAATGTAAAGTATCGCTTTTCATAATATCAAGATTTGCACCAACATAAGGAGCTAAATCGGTTTTGTTAATTATAAATAAATCAGATTTAATCATTCCAGCACCTGCTTTGCGTGGGATTTTTTCACCTTGTGCCACATCAATTACATAAATACTAAAATTAACTAAATCAGGACTAAAAGTAGCAGCTAAATTATCCCCACCACTTTCTAAAAAAAGTAAATCTAAATTAAATTTCTTTTGTAATTCATTTAATGCAGCTTCATTCATTGAAGCATCTTCTCTAATCGCAGTGTGCGGACACCCACCAGTTTCTACACCTATAATTCTTTCTGGTGGTAAAACGCTGTTTTTCGCTAAAAATAAGGCATCTTCTTTTGTATAAATATCATTTGTTACAACACCTATTTCATAATCTTTACTCATAACTCTTACTAACCTTTCTATTAAAAGAGTTTTACCAGCTCCAACAGGACCACCTACACCTATAATGACAGGTTTTTTCATAACAATCCTTTAAAAAAAATTAATTGTGGCTTTTAGTTTAGTTTTATCAAGCTTAAAAATTGCTGAATTATTTAAAATTTAAAAAGTTTATATAATTTTATTATTAATTATTTATTTATAATAATTATATATTATTTAATTTTTATAAATAATTTTCATATTTTGTATAAATTTTGCATAAATTTAAATAAAAAAAAAAAAAAAACAATAAATTATTTATAAAGATTAAGATTATTTTAATTTTAATCAATCTACAATAGGAAAATGTATTTTTGTTTTACAAAAAGATAAAAATCATTTAAAAATAATTTTAAGGAGTAAATCATGAATAATGATTTAAGAGGAAATGCCACAGGTATGACCTATGTCATATTCTTAATCGGTATTTTATTTCTTTCTTTTACTGCACCTTGGCAAAAATTATCTAACTTTGACCCAGCTACAGGTGCTTTTATGCGTTGCTTGATAGGGACTATCTGCCTTATTCCTTTTGCAATTATGGAAGCTAAAAAAATCGGTAAGCTTACCAAAAAAGGCGTATGGCTATCTATTTTAGCTGGACTTGTATTAGGGATTGACTTTACTGCGTGGAATTATTCAATATTCTTTGTAGGTTCAGGAATTGCTTCAATTCTTTTAAATATTCAAGTAATTATGTTGCCAGCTTTAGCATTTATTACAGATAGAGAAAGAATTCCATTTAGCTATTATTTCATAGCACCTATAATGCTTGCTGGTGTTATTTTAGCTGGTGGTGCTTTAGAAAATGGTATAGTTGATCCAAATGGCCCTCAAGAAGTATTTGGTACTGGTATTATGGCAGTTGGAACAATTTGCGGTCTTACTTCAGGATTTTGCTATGGAATTTACTTATTCGCTAGCAGAAGAGCAGGAAGAATTGGAAACGGACAAGTTGTTCAACCTATCTTAATCTCAAGTGCTGCTCAACTTGTAGCTCCTGTTGTATGGGCGTTCTTAATCACAGGAAATGGTTTCATATTTGACCAAGGTGTTATGGTTGATACTGCTGCTGGTATTAAATCAATGCACTTACCACAAGCTGCTATAGAAAGCGTTACAAGTCCATTTGGTAATGTGGCTTTAGGTGATCCTATCACTGGAATGAACTGGTTATGGATGATAGTTTTAGGAACTGCAGGTCAAGCTGCTGCTTGGACATTTGCTCAACATGGTTCAGTTAAACTAAACCCTACTTTAGGTGCTGGATTATTAATCTTAAGTCCAATAGCTACTGTTGCTTTAATAGGACCTCTTATGTTTGGCGAAAGCTCATCATTATTACAAAAAGTTGGTGTTGTGATTGCACTTCTTGCTGTTGCTTACCAAAACGGCTTAATTACTGCTTTAATGAATAAAATTAGAGGCAAGTAAATATTTAATCTTCCTAAATTATTAGGAAGATTACTTACAATCTTTACTTATACTATTATCGTAACTACAAGCTATATTTATATAAGCTTTTTTATTGTCCCCGCTAAGCTCTTTTGCCTCATCTAAAAATAATTTTGCACTAAAATATTTTATAGCGTTATTATTTATTATTGTATTAATCTTGCAACCATCATTTAATAATTCACATTTTGTATAAGCATAATTTCCTAAAGCACAAACCATAGGCTCATCATCATTACAAGCTCTTGCATAATATTCATAAGCTTTTTTGAAATTCTTTTGCTCTAATGCTTTTTTAGCAATTTTAGTATCATTTGAATTTGAATTAGAACTAGCTGCATTTAAGGCTGATTTACCAACACTATAAATAACTTTAATAGGAATTGTAATTGCAAAAACAACAACAGAAGTTGCGACAGAAGCCACACCACTTATTAAAGAACTACATCCTAAAAATATAAATAATATAAAACTAAAAATTATTTTCATATTAATCCTTTAATAAAAAACGCTAATATTAGCAAATGAAAGTTTTAAAATCACCTTGTTTTGATAGTTTTGAAGTAAAGGGTTCTAAATTCTTATGCTATTTTGAACCACTTAATATTAACGAAAATGTTCGCACTAGACAAGAAGAATTAAGAGCCGAGCATTTTAAATGCGTTCATGTAGTCTATGCTAGTAGAGTATTAAATGAATTTGGGCAAATTGTAGAAAATCAAAGTGATGATGGAGAGCCTAAAGGAAGTAGTGGAGCACCTGCTCTTAATGTATTAAGGGGAGCTAATATTGTAAATGCAGCTTGTTATATAGTAAGATATTTTGGTGGAACATTATTAGGAGTTGGCGGGCTTGTAAGAGCATATTCAAACGCAGTTAATTTAGGAATTTCAAAAGCTAATGAGCTAAATCTACTTTCTAACTATATAAAAAAAGAATCATATTATATAGAACTTGAATATAGCCAAATAAATAAATTAAGTTATATTTTAGATAAACTAAATATCGTTTATTCTAAAGATTTTGGAGCAAATGTTGTATTTTATTTAGAACTTAGCACAGATGAATTAGAAGAATTAGAAAAAGAATTGATAGATTTAAGATTAATTTTAAATAAATTATAAGGATATAAAATGAAAAAATATATGATGATTGTTAGCCTATTATTTTTAAGTGCTTGTAAAAACGAAGATATACAAAAAAGTGTCAAAAATTGCTTAAACGAACTTTCAAATCAACCAAGTGAAGCTGTTTTTGATAAATGTTTTTATTATGAAAATGAATTTCAAAGACAATTAAGTATTAATTTTGAAAATGTATTACCTAAATTATTTAATAATTATGGTGGAATTGCAGAAATTAAAGTAGATATATTAAATAGTTCTAATAATAGTGCTGAAGTGCAAATTATTACTAAATTTAATAATGGTTTTGTTAAAAATGAAAAGAGAAAAATGGTAAAAATTGATAATTTATGGAAAATGTCAGCAGATATTATAAAATAAAAGGCTTGATAATCAAGCCTTTAAATTATTTTACACAACAACTTGTTGCACCTGTATTTTTTAGCATCCAAATTGATTTTTCATAACTAGCAATTTGCTCTTGAGCATAAGCTGCAGTAGTTGTATCTCCTGCTTCTTCAGCAAATTTATTTAACTTTTTAAACTCAGCTAATAAGTATTCATAATCAGCTAATATAAGTCCAACTAATTCAGTAGCTTCAAAGCAAGTTTTATCAGTTCTTGGAGCTTTTGAAGTTTCCATTAATTCTTTTGGGCAAACTATAGCTTTATGTCCTAATTGTAATAATCTTTCAGCACAATCATCAAACATTTCAGCCATTTTTTCATATGCTTCTTCAGTATATGAATGAAGTGCAAAGAATTGTAATCCTTTTACATTCCAATGGTAGTTATGAAACTTTAAAAATAATGCGTGTGCATCAGCTTGTAATTGTAATAATTGTTTTTCTAATGACATTCTGTCTCCTTTAATTGAATTTGTGTTGCATTATAACAAAAATAGATTAATTAATTTTTATTACTTAATAATTTTTATTATTTAAATTAAAAATATTTTTCATTTTCACTAGTATTATTTAACTATAAATTGATATTCTTAACAAATTTATAAAAAAAGGAGAAATATGAAAAAATCATTATTAGCACTTAGTGCAGTAGCTGTTATGTTTATTGGTTGTGGAAACAAAATCAGTGATGAGCAAGTTAAAAATTTTGAAACTTCATTAAATAATTCTATTAAAAACGAAATTGAAAAATTAAAAGTTCTAACTGCTATGTTTGAAATTCCATCTAATGTAAATATTAGTGATTACAAATGTGAAAATAAAGGTGATTATGCAGAATGTAAGAGCAAAGGTATTGATGTTATTATAAATAATCAAAAAGTTTTAAGTGTTGAAGAAATAAAAATTGAAACAAATGGATTTTATACTGGAGATAAAAAAGGAAGTGTTAGCATAAAAGAATTAGCAACTAATACTCCTAAAGAAAGTTTTTATAAAAGCGAAATAAAATCAATTAAACTAGGTGAAATAGCTGTAGGATTTGCTAGTATGTTGGCTATTTCTGATAATAAATTAGGAATACTTCCAGAACTAGCAAAAGATGAATATTCTATCAACACAATTACTAAAACAAAAGATGTGGCAAATAATGGAAATGTTAAGGTTGAATTTAAATTAATCGGCAAGCATAATAAAAACGAATTGGCTTTTGCAATAGATTTAGATGTATTAGATAAATTCTTTGAAATATGTGATAAATTAAATATTACTTATAATATTGATAATTATAAGATTGATAATGTAGATACACTTGATAAATACGATATGGATAATAAAGAATTTGCAGAATCTTTATTAATTAATGCAATTGAAAGCAAAATAAATATTAACAATAACTTAAAAGCTATCAAAGAATATGTAATGCAAAATATTGATAAAGTCCCTGAACAATTTAGACCAATTGTTGATAGTTTTTTTGCTAATACACCACACAAATTTGAGCAAAGTTTAAAAGTTAAAAACAAATATAATATGTTAAAAGCTATAGAAGAAAGTGAAAATCAATTACCTAAAGACTTTAACGATAATGTAGAAATAAAAATAAATGGTATGAATTTTACTCAAATAAAATAAAAAAATCCTATTTCAAATTCTAGAATTTGAAATAGGAATAAAACTTATTTTTTCTTACTTTCGTTAAATTTTAATAATTCTTTTTTAACTACTGGAGCTAATAAAAATAACGCTAAAACATTAGGTAATACCATTAAAGTATTACATAAATCAGAAATACTCCAAACCAAATCAAGCTTTAGCATAGCACCTATAAAAATACATAAAACAAACACTATTTTAAATATAGGTAAAGCTTTATTTGAGAATAAATATTGCACATTAATTTGAGCGAAATAATACCAGCCAATAATGGTTGTAAATGCAAAAAACACAAGACAAATTGCAAGTAATTTCACACCAATACTACCAAAAGCAATGCTAAATGCCGAAGTAGTTAGCTCAATACCGCTAAGACTTAAATCAGCTCCGCTAAGTAAGATTATAAGAGCAGTTGCTGTGCAAATAAATGCTGTATCAATAAATACTGCAAGCATTGCCACAAAACCTTGAGAAACAGAGTTTTTAGTAGTTGCACTTGCGTGTGCGTGTGGTGTGCTTCCCATACCTGCTTCGTTTGCAAAAAGTCCCCTTGCAACCCCATATCTAATAGCTTCTTTAATACCAATTCCAACAGCTCCACCAGCTACTGCTTCAAGTCCAAAAGCTTGTTTAAAAATCATAGAAAATACATTGCCTATATTTTCGTGAAATGCTATTAAAATATAAACTGCAACCAAAACATAAAATATAGCCATAAAAGGCACTACAAGTTCAGCAAATCTAGCAATCCTTTTAACCCCACCAATCACCACAAATCCTGCGATAATTGCAGTAATTGCTCCTGTGATTTTCAAATCCACTCCAAAAGCTTGATGAATTGCACCTGAAATAGAATTGCTTTGTGTCATTTGACCCGCACAACCAAGTGCAACAATAATTGCAATAGCAAAAAATCCAGCGAGTAAATTGCAAGTATTAGCACCTAATTTTTTCTTAAGACCAAGTTTTATATAAAACGCAGGACCTCCGATATAATGTCCGTGCTGCCATACTTTGTAGCGTTGTGCTAAAACACCTTCAGCTAAAATTGTAGCCATACCCAAAAATGCACTAGCCCACATCCAAAATATAGCTCCTGCTCCACCTAAATTAATAGCAGTTGCAACGCCTATGATATTACCTGTTCCAACTTGTGCTGAAATTGAAATCATCATAGCTTGTAGGGCTGTTATTCCGGAATTTTTTTTCTTACCTTTTTTGAATAAATCTCCAAAACTTGCACTCAAGCCTTCTTTAAAATAGCGAAATTGCGGAAGACCTAGATAAATAGTGAAAATAAGACCTATTCCAACTAAGGCAAATACAAGAACATAAGCAACTAAAACTCCATTAATTTGCTCAATAAATTGATGAAAATCCATATGAAAACCTTGTTATAAATTAAAAAGTTTTAAGTCTAACAAAAAAAGTAAAAATTTTGCTTAAATTAATATTCTTTTGCAATCTAATTTAATAAATTTAAGCAATAAATACTACTAATTATAAAATATTAATAAAATAGCGTTATTAAAATAAATAAAATAATTAAATTGTGTTTTCATTAATTTAAAAATAAATTGTAAAAACATTATTTAAAAAATTCTTTAAATACGCCAATATCTTGGCAAAATAAACATTAATTCAAATTCCTTAAAAATATAAATATTAAAATATAGCTTTTATATAGGCTATAAAATCAATTTTATCAATATAATTTATTTGTAGTATAAATAAAATATTTTAAATTAAATAATTTTTTAATTAATAAGCAATAAAAATGAGTAGCTAAGCTAGAACATTATTAAAAACTCTAAAATACTTATAATATATGCAAATTAGATTTTAAATTGCAAACCTAATTCTACTACAACCTTTCAAATTATAAAAAATAAATTCAAATACAAATTAAGTAAAGATTAAGAATGGGGGGGGGTATTATACTGATTTTAAATAAAGGATTTTCATGTGCAATATATCAAAAAAGATTTATGACAAAATCACAACAGATGGCTTATATACTTATAACAAAACGGATTTATATGATTATATTATATATCTACTAGATAAAGAAAAAAGATTGTTAGATAAATCAAACGATGAGCTATCAAGACTTTTGAAGATAAGCCCTAGCAAAGTAAGTGCCTTAAGAGCAAACATAAGCGTAAAGTTTATGAACGATAGTGAGTATGAAAGCTTATTTATAGACTTTTTATCTCAAATCTCAAATAGTAAAAATATAAAAGAAGATGAAACTCACTATATATTTACCATAGAAGATAAAGCTATAAGAAACTTCATAGAAGCAAAACTAAAAAAGCAATGTGATAATACAGCTGATTATACGCTAAACAAAGAAAAAATAAAAATCTTAAAAAGTGATTTTATAACACTTTTACAAAAGGTGAGCGATGATGATTTAAACACACAAAAACTAATCAAACAGCTAGAAGCTAAAAATTCTTTAGATAAAGCTTTAGGCGTTATAGCTGAACTAATCCCAGCCTTTAAAAAGGCTAAAAATATTTATGAAATTATAGAAAATCATTAAGGAGATTTAAATGAAATTAAACAAACTATTAGTATATATAGCAATAATGCTTATGACTAGCACAGCAGCGATGGCAAACAAAGCACCGTTTAAATTGCAAAGCTATAACCTTAACTACTCAAACAACAAAACACTCAGAATAACCTTTTTGGACAATGTAACCCTATGGAAAATTAGACTCAATAGGAGTAATTGTGAGATTGAAGATGGTTACTATGGAAGTCAAGCACTTTATCAACACAATATGGCTCTTAACTTAGATAGACTAAAAAAAAGGATATAAAGTAGTCGCAAAATGGATGCTTCCAGGTATGCTCACTCGTGAATATTTTGAATTTCGATTAAATAAAACCCAAAGAACAATTCTTCAAGTATTTAATCAAATTACAGGGGTTTGGGAAGACACAGCTGATTTTCACAAAAGATTTGGCGATGTGATAGACCTTTCAACTAATTGTCATGATATATTAGAAATAGAACTAACCACGGATAAAACAACTTGGACAATTTCTAAGAATTAACCACATTGATGACAAATATGCAAACAAACGAAATTTAGTTTTAGCTTACTAAATTTCGTTTGTTTGACACCCCCACCCCCCCCCCACACATACAACCCACAATAAACCAAATTAATCTCAAATAAATATAACCATTCAAACATAAAAAGCTTTCAAACACCGCTAAACAAACAAAATTAATAAACTAAAAATCAAAGCAAAGCCCAAAAAAATAATAAAATTAAAAACAAGATAGAACTTAAGCTTATAACAAACCAAAAACAAACTCTCAATAAAGCCTAAAATCTTTTCAAAGGTGGCTAATAACGCCTAATCAACTTTTAAAACTTTTTCAAAGGCAATTGGTTTTCAAAGCATTTTTAAAAATAGACAAACTTAAAAAACCCAACCTAAACGCCAAATACCCCACCTCATTTATAGTTCTAGTCTAACTAGCTTTTACAAAGCTAAACAAATGAAATTAACAAGCTAAGACAAACTCTGTGTGGTTTATTTTATGATAAACTTCGTTAGACCAACTAGATTATAGTTTAATATATGGGGTGACTACATCACTTTGGGACACTTTTTAAAGCTAATTTTCATTTGTTTGATAAAATTTTAATTCAATAATAATTTAATGTTAAATAAGCATAAATAAGCTACAAAGCAATTGTTTTACAGTTACTTTATGATACATTTATCTTATAGATGTTTTAAACAACTTTAAAACAATTCAACTATATAAAACCATTAAGTTATTAAAGTGGCTACAAAGCAATTATAGTTATAAAATAATTATAGTTATAAATTGATTTAATTTTAAATAATAAGTAGTAGTTTAAATAGCAATAACAACAGTTATAAAGCAATTATAAATATATTTAATTATGATTATACTATTCCAATTACTATTAGTAGCTATATAACACAATATTTATAAAGCAATAACGGTAACAATAATTTATAAAGTAATAACAAATATATTCAATTACGATTGATAGTTAAAAATAATTAGTAGTAATAAAGTTAAAAGTTAGTAGTAGTTTAAATAACAAGTCCGCAACGAGCTACTTTCCCCATGCCAGTAAGGCGTAGTATCATCACCCACAATGTGCTTAGCTTCTTGGTTCGGGATGGGACAAGGCGTTACCACATTTGTATAATCACGGACATTGTTATTTAAATCTATTAGTATTTAATAAACTTAAATAACAATGTTAAAAGCAAGTAATTTAAACTCTTAAACTTACTAAAGTAATAAACCTTAGCAAGGAAGTAATGCTTATTTAAAGTAAGCGGACGGTCTATTAGTATTGGTCAGCTAAATGGCTTTCACCACTTACACACCCAACCTATCAAGCAGCTAGTCTTGCTGCGACCTTAAGAGAAGATTCATCTTAGAGTTGGCTTCGAGCTTAGATGCTTTCAGCTCTTATCACATCCGAACTTAGCTACGCTGCGATGCTCTTGGCAGAACAACAGCTACACCAGTGGTTCGTTCAACCCGGTCCTCTCGTACTAGGGTCAAATCTCTTCAATCTTCTTACGCCCACGGCAGATAGGGACCGAACTGTCTCACGACGTTCTGAACCCAGCTCGCGTACCGCTTTAAATGGCGAACAGCCATACCCTTGGGACCTGCTCCAGCCCCAGGATGCGATGAGCCGACATCGAGGTGCCAAACCTCCCCGTCGATGTGAGCTCTTGGGGGAGATCAGCCTGTTATCCCCGGGGTACCTTTTATCCTTTGAGCGATGGCCCTTCCACACAGAACCACCGGATCACTAAGACCGACTTTCGTCTCTGCTTGACGTGTTTGTCTTGCAGTTAAGCTGGTTTATGCCTTTATACTCTACAAACGATTTCCAACCGTTTTGAACCAACCTTTGTAAGCCTCCGTTATTTTTTGGGAGGCGACCGCCCCAGTCAAACTACCCACCAGACATTGTCCTACGTGAGGATAACTCACGCTAGTTAGCTACCCGAATAAGAAAGAGTGGTATCTCAACGATGGCTCATTATAAACTGGCGTCTATAACTCAAAGCCTCCCACCTATCCTGCACATTCTTATCCAAGTAGCAGTGTCAAGCTGTAGTAAAGGTCCACGGGGTCTTTCCGTCTTGCCGCGGGTAGGAGGAATTTTCACCTCCACTACAATTTCACTGGATCCCTCTTTGAGACAGCTCCCATCTCGTTACGCCATTCATGCAGGTCGGTATTTAACCGACAAGGAATTTCGCTACCTTAGGACCGTTATAGTTACGGCCGCCGTTTACTCGGGCTTCGATCAAGAGCTTCGCATTGCTGCTGACCCCATCAATTAACCTTCGAGCACCGGGCAGGCGTCACACCCTATACATCCACTTACGTGTTAGCAGAGTGCTGTGTTTTTGGTAAACAGTCGGGAGGGACTCTTTGTTGTAAGTTTCCTTGCCTTCGGAGTAAATCCTAATACAAGGCTAACCACACCTTATACCGAAGATACGGTGCTATTTTGCAGAGTTCCTTAAAGAGAGTTCTTCCACGCGCCTTAGAATACTCATCCCACCCACCTGTGTCGGTTTACGGTACGGGCAACATTATCTAAACTTAGAAACTTTTCTTGGCTCGACGGCATCAGCAATTCTTCCTTCCATCCGAAGACTTCAGAAAGCCTTTCAGTTCTCGGTCTAATGTTATACGGATTTGCCTGTATAACAACCTACTACCTTAGACTAGCACTTCCATCCGCTAGCTTGCTTAGCCCTAAGCGTCCTTCCATCGCACAATAATGTTGGTATTGGAATATTAACCAATTTTCCATCGCATACCCCTTTCGGACTTTGCTTAGGACCCGACTAACCCTACGATGACGAGCATCGCGTAGGAAACCTTGGGTTTACGGCGTTAATGATTCTCACATTAATTATCGCTACTCATGCCTGCATGCTCACTTCTATACGCTCCAACGCTCCTTACCGGTACATCTTCAACGCCTATAGAACGCTCTCCTACCACCCAAGCTAGGCTTGGGTCTACAGCTTCGGTACTTATTTTAGCCCCGTTATATTTTCCGCGCAAAATCACTAGACCAGTGAGCTATTACGCTTTCTTTAAAGGATGGCTGCTTCTAAGCCAACCTCCTGGTTGTTAAAGTAACTTCACATCGTTTTCCACTCAAATAAGATTTAGGGACCTTAGCTGGTAGTCTGGGTTGTTCCCCTCTCGACGACGGATTTTATCACTCGCCGCCTGACTGCTGTGATTACACTATAAGTATTCGGAGTTTGATAGGGTTTGGTACATTGGTGTATGCCCTAGCCCATTCAGTGCTCTACCCCTTATAGCTACTACACAACGCTATACCTAAATATATTTCGGAGAGAACCAGCTATCACGAAGTTTGATTGGCCTTTCACCCCTATCCACAAGTCATCCGGAGCCGTTTCAATGGCCGTCGGTTGGGTCCTCCACTAGTTCTTACACTAGCTTCAACCTGCTCATGGATAGATCACTTCGTTTCGGGTCTGCAGCATCTGACTTATCGCCCTATTAAGACTCGCTTTCGCTACGGCTTCACGTTAGCTTAACCTTGCCAGACACCACAACTCGCAGGCTCATTATGCAAAAGGCAGTCCATCACCCTGTATTGCTACATAGGGCTCTGAATGATTGTAAGCAAATGGTTTCAGGTTCTATTTCACTCTGATCACCTCAGTTCTTTTCACCTTTCCCTCACGGTACTTGTACACTATCGGTCAGACATTAGTATTTAGGGTTGGATCGTGGTCGACCCAGCTTCAGACAAGATTTCACGTGTCTCGCCCTACTCAGGATACTGCTAAGTAAAGTAAAGATTTTATGTACGGGAGTATCACCCTCTACGCTCAAGCTTTCCAACTTGTTCTACTATCTTTGCTTAGTCTTTGTTGCAGTCCTACAACCCCACTAGTAAACTAGTGGTTTGCCCTCTTACGCTTTCGCTCGCCGCTACTAGCGTAATCTCTATTGATTTCTTTTCCTGTTGGTACTAAGATGTTTCAATTCCCAACGTTCGCTCCATATATGGTAATACATATCTCTATGTATTGGGTTGCCCCATTCGGAAATCTACGAATTAATGCCCCTTGACGGCTCCTCGTAGCTTATCGCAGTCTAGTACGTCCTTCATCGCCTTTGTCTGCCAAGGCATCCACCATTTGCTCTTATTAGCTTACCTTTGTTAATAATGTTATTAATATTTTTACAATTAATAGTATTAATTGAAATATATTTGCATGCATTATTGTTATTGTTTTTAGTATTACTAAAACGCATTACTTCCTTGCTAAAGTTTTTATGTAATTATTAATCTTAATCTTCAAGACGGAAAGCGTCTAAGCTGTGATGCTTAAAAACTTTTTCTTATATATACTTAATATATGTAATAAGAAAGAGATTAAGTATAACTACCTTTAACAAGCTTATGAAATTGTTTTATATTACTTGCTTGTGACTCTTAACATTGATAAATAAAATAACACTAGGTTAGAAACTATATATAACATAGAATTAAATTAAATAAAACCTAGAAAGAACATTTAGCTTAAATGCTCTGTTTAAGTTTTGATTTGTGAAATAAAGCTCGTATTCTATCTCTTTAAGCTTAAATTATTCTTAAAGTTTGAAAATTTTTTTAAAAAAATTAAGAATTTAAAAAAGCATTCTAAATTCTTAATTTTAAATTCCACTAGCGGTATTAATTCATAAATACTCTGCTAGAAATACCCCCCCCCCTATCTCGTGTAACATAGAGCGAACGCAATTTCTACCATCTTCTTTTGCTTTATATAAATAAGCATCAGCAGCTTTTAATACTGATTCAAAATCTCTATTATCAGCATTTCTACAAGCTACACCAATACTTGTGCTACCTTTCCAAATCACTTTTTTATGTTCGTCTAATACTTCTATACCATTTACTACTGCGTGTAAAGCATTTGCAATTGCCACTGCTTCATCTAAAGAATATTTTTGTAATATTACTAAAAATTCATCACCACCTAAACGGCAAAAGTGTATGCTATCTCTATCGTTATACTTATACTTATTACATAATTCATTAGTATCAAAAAAATATTTAACAGCATTTGAAAATTGTTTTAAAACCAAATCTCCTGCATGGTGTCCATAAGTATCATTAACTTCTTTAAACTTATCTAAATCTAATTGAATAATAGCACAGGTTGGGTCTTGATATTCATTCCATATATTATTTAATACAAACATAGCCTGTCGCCTATTAAACAATCCTGTTAATTCATCTGTAATTGATTTTTTCTTATTTTCTTGAATTTGTTCTTGCAGTTGTTTTTCTTTTTTATTAAGACTTGATTTAATATCTGCTTCAATTTCTAATAATTTCTCGTTTCTAATCTCATAAATTTTTAAAAGATTTGATAAGGTAATAGTTAGAATTTCTATATTTTTATCCATCTTTTCATTTATCATCTCAAATGCTCTTTGAGGACTATTACCAGCTTCTATAAATTTAATTTGTTTAGCTATTTTATAATCTTCTCCAACTATATGAAAAATCAGCCAATTTTTAACAAAATAAGCCAAGTTAATTGCAAGTTCTTTTTGATATACCATATCATCTTCACTATTTTGCTTTAACACTGCATCTCTCATCTTACCTAATTGTGATATACACTGCGAGTGAATATCTCTGTGGGTTTCTACATATTTTGTATATATAGCCATACTTTTCATATAATCTTCTTCATTTTTAAAATGCCAAGCAATATGACTTAAAACCACTTGAAATACAGATTCAAATTCTTTATAACCACTATTAGCTGCTTCAAATACTTGCTCTATTAATTCAAAGAACATTTTATGTTCTTCATCAACTACATCAATACCTATTTCTAATTCAGGCCCCCAGCCTTTTATATATTCTTGAATTGTTGCTTTTTTACTTTCACTACTCATATATTACTCTATTTCTTCCTGAATTTTTTGCTTTATATAACTTAGCATCAGCGTTTTTAAAGGCTTTTATTTTATCATCTTCTACCATTTCAACTCCAATACTAATAGTAACTTTTATAATTTTTTCATTAAATTTAAATATTTCTTTTTCTATATTTTCTCTTATATTATCTAATTTTGTTACACAATTTTTAAAGTCTTGATTTTTATATACGATTACAAATTCTTCTCCGCCAAATCTATAAACTTTATCTACATTAGCTTTTAATATCTTAGCTACATTTTTTAATATAAAATCACCAGCATCATGACCATAAGTATCATTAACTTTTTTAAAAAAATCTATATCACATACTGCTATTACATCATTAGCAATAAGCCTAGTTCTATCATAAGCTCTTCTATTTAAAACTTGAGTTAAAGCATCAAAAAATGCTAATTTATACCCTTCAAGAAATATAGAGATTAAAAATATTAAAGAAGCAAATTCAAAAAACCCAACATCTGTTTTTTCAAGAGTTTTAAAAAACATAAATTCAAAATAAGCTCCAATATACGCAAAAATTAATGTTTTTTCAAAAAATATAAAAAATCTTAATATCAATAAATACACTAAAAATACTAGAAAAAATACTAAACCTAAATCAGTGATAAAAGAATTTGAAAATAAAAATTTATTAGTAGAATTTAATGCAAAGCTAGTATTTTGAGATAAAAATATACCTAATACTATGTATAAAATAAAAACAAAACTAATAGGTAATAAGCATTTTATAGTATCATACTCTTTTTTTAAAGATACTAAAAGCGCAAAAGCAAAAGGCATAAACAAACTTACATAAATATGGGTTTGATAATTTGCTGAAAATAAATAAATCATTTTAGAACTTATTAATAAAATACATACCGATATTATGTTGTATTTTTTAAAGTAAAGTGCAATAATAAGTGCTAATATCTCTAAAATAAAAGTAGCACTAGGCAAAGAAATTATTAATTCACTTAAAAATGAGTTCATTGATTGTAGAGCCTTTTGTAAATTTTAAAGAAACGATTATATAAAAAAAGGATAAAAAATGGTAGAAATCAAATCTCTTACTATGAGATACCCTACGGGATTATTATTTGAAAATGTAAATTTAAGCTTAAAAAGAGGCGAAAAATATGGACTTATCGGTGCAAACGGGGCTGGAAAATCAACATTTTTAAAAATTATAGCAGGAGAACTTGAAGCAACTAGCGGAGAAGTTAGTTTTGAAAATGGCGTAAGATACGGCGTGTTAGAGCAAAATCAATTTGCGTATGAAGAATTTAGTTTAAAAGATGCAGTTTTATATGGAAACAAAAGACTTTATAATGCAGTAAAAGAAAAAGAAAATATATATGCAACTTGCACGGATTATACCGATGAAATAAATAATCGCTTAAGCGAACTTGAAATGATTTGTGCAGAAGAAGACCCAAATTATGAATACGATACTAGATGTGAAAAAATATTAAGCTCTTTAAATCTTCATAATTATGATGAACTTATGAAAAATGTTCAAACAAGTGATAAATTTAAAGTTCTAATCGCACAGGTATTATTTGCTAAACCTGATGTGTTATTTTTAGATGAGCCTACGAATAACCTTGATTTAGACGCTATTAATTGGCTAGAAAATGAACTAAAACGCCACGATGGAACAATGGTTGTAATTTCTCACGATAGATTTTTCTTAAATAGTATTTGCACAAGAATGCTTGATGTAGATTTCAAACAAATTCGTGAATTTGCAGGAAATTACGATGATTGGTATATGCAAAGTACACTTATTAAAAGACAAAAAGAAGCAAGTCTTGCTAAGAATTTAAAAGAAAAAGAAGCTTTAGAAAAATTTATAGCTCGTTTTAGCGCAAATGCTTCTAAAGCAAGACAAGCAACAAGTCGTGCAAAAAACTTAGCAAAACTAGATGTAAGCGAAATAGAGATTTCAAGTAGGCGTGACCCATCAATTTTATTTAGATGTAATAGAGAAATTGGTAATGAAGTTTTAGAGCTAAACAATATAAGTAAGGCTTATGATAAGCAACTATTTAAAAACTTAAATCTTAAAGTAAATAAAGGCGATAAAATAGCAATAATTGGAGCAAGTGGAGCTGGAAAAAGCACACTAGCAAAGATTATAATGAATGAAATTTCTCCTGATAATGGAGAGGTAAAAATGGGTGCTACAATTGAACCTAGTTACTTCCCACAAGATACCTCAAGTAAAATTTGTGAAAATTTGAAACTATATGACTATTTAATTAGCGAAAAACATAAAGATATTGATGAAATTCGCAAATGCTTAGGTAGAATGCTCTTTAGCGGAACCGATCAAGAAAAAATGGCAAAAGATTTAAGCGGTGGTGAAAAGCACAGATTGATGTTGAGTAAAATTATGCTTGAAAGGGGTAATTTTATCTTGCTTGATGAGCCAAATAACCATCTTGACCTTGAAGCTATTATTTCTCTTGGTGAAGCACTTTATGAATACGATGGAGTAGCAATTTGTATAAGCCACGATAGGGAATTAATCAATTCTTATGCAAATAGAATTTGGTATTTAAACAATGGTGAGCTTATTGATTTTGTTGGCACGTATGAAGAGTTTTTATTAAAATATGGGGAGAGCAAATGACATTTAAGGTGGAGTATTCGGCAGGTTTTGGTAATTTTAGTCAAAATCATATGGGTTTTGGGCCTACTATTTATATTGAAGAAATTATTAACTATGAGAGCAATAAGGATTATTTTGATTATGTTGATTTCTTTTTAAAGTATTCAAAAAAAGATGATACATTCTTTCAAATTAAATTACTTGAAGATAGAGAATTAAGTGAAAATGAAAAATTGTCTAAGAAAAAGTATTTAATGCTAAGAGATGCGATGTGTGAATGGGCTAAAAACAACACTCAAGATGAAGAGATAGAATTAGAAAAAAATTATCATCAAGGAGATTAAAAATCTCCTTTCGCTTAATTTAAATTCTAAAAAAATAATATTAAGTTTTATACACAAAATATCTAGTAATGATTACTATGCAATATTTTTATATAAATAATTACAATAATTCAAACTTTAGCTTTATAAAATCTAAGTTGATTGTAAAATATTGCTATAAAATTATGTTTTTATATTTTAATTTTTATACTTATTTAATTGTCAATATCTAATTTTGTTTGTGATTATTCCAAAAATATACCATTGACATTTAATAATAAAACTAAAACATTTATGAATATGGTTAAAAATAATACTTAAATAATTGGCGAAAAATACAAAGTGGTACGCTAGGTAGGAGTCGAACCCACAACCTACAGATCCGAAGTCTGTTGCTCTATCCATTGAGCTACTAACGCAACAAAACTAAAATATGATTTTTTAAAAAAGTGGGGTGAGTGATGGGAATCGAACCCACGACCCTCAGGACCACAATCTGATGCTCTAACCGACTGAGCTACACTCACCATAAATGAAATAATAAAGAAGTGGTCGGGGTGAAAGGATTCGAACCTTCGGCCCCTTGGTCCCAAACCAAGTGCGCTAACCAGACTGCGCTACACCCCGAAAATGTTTTATAAGAAAGGTCGCATTATATATTAACTTTTTTAAAATGTCAAGAAAAAAATAATTTATTCACAAAATATTGCTAAAATTATACACAATGACCCCGTAACTCAGTGGTAGAGTGTTACCTTGACATGGTAAAAGTCGTTGGTTCAAGTCCAATCGGGGTCACCATATTACTTATTCTTTTTATAAAATATGTTTTAATGTTTTTTCTTGTGGAATTTAAATCCTTAGCGAAATTATATAAATTTATAAGATTAATATATTTAAAAATAAACAACCGCAAAAGCAGTTGTTTAAAAAATAACTTGCCTAAAATAAGGCAAATTATAAATAATAAGCTATTAAAGCACCACCTACTACTAAAGGTATATTATAGAATATAAATGTAGGGATACATACATCTTTTATGTGATCACTTTGATTATCGGCATTAAGCCCAACGGTAATTCCTAAAGTTGCTTCACTAGCAGGGCTACCTGTATCTCCAACTGCACCAGCACAAGCAATGATGAAAATAATACTTTCAGCACTAAAACCTAAAGCCGTGCAAATTGGCACAAATAAAGTCGCAATAATAGGAACCGTTCCAAACGAACTTCCAATTCCAAGAGTGATTAATAATCCTATACACATCATTCCAAACGCTATTATCAATTTATTAGTAGTAATACTTAAAGTAAAATCAACTATTTCTTTAATAGCTCCTGTGCTTTGTAAAACAGCTCCAAAACCACAAGCAATTAACATAATAAATGCCACATAACCCATTAAAGAAAAACCGCCTAAAAATACTTCATCAATTTTTTTATACTCAACTCCACCGCTTACACAAATAAATAAAAAGCCAAGTAAAGCCGAAAGCGGTAAAGAACCAACAAGTATTTGAGTAGTTAAAGTAATTAATAAACCTATCATTACCATTAGTTCTTTTTTACCAAAACTAATATTATCTAAGTTTTCATATTTTGTTTCAAGCTCTTGATATGCTTTAGGTTTTCTATAATAAATAAACGAAGCAAGAAGACCAAAAAACATTATAAAAAACATAAGCCAAACAACACCAGCAACATCACTTTGAGTAACTTTTACTCCATTATCATTTAGCGATTGAGTAATTATATCTTGGAATATAAGACCAAATCCCACAGGTAAAGTCATATAAGGCGTTGTAAGCCCAAATGTTACCACACAAGCTACAGCACGCCTGTCAATTTTCAGCTTATTAAATAGACTTAGCATTGGTGGGATTAAAATCGGAATAAATGCTACGTGAATTGGAATTAAATTCTGAGAAAAGCTTGAAATTATAGCTAAAGAAAATAGCAATAAAATTCTTTTATCTGACATCTTTTTACTAATGAAATTAACTAAATAAGCAGTTAAATTAGTCCTAGATACAGCAACCGCTAAAGCACCTACTAAAACATAGCTAAGTGAGGTTTGCAAATTGCCACTCATACCACTTATGAATGTATTCATAATATTTTTTAATACTACTAAAATATTATCATCAAAACTAACACTCATAAGTCCTGCTATTAGTCCAGAAACTAAAATAGCTAAAAATACATTAAATCTTAATAGACATAGTCCAAGCATTATAAAAACGCTTATTAAAACAGGGTTTGTTAACATAAATTTTCCTTTAAATTAATTTTGTTTAAATGTTTAAAAATATAAAAAATAATATGATAAAAAAAGTATTATGAAGTCTCAATGCCCTAAGGCATGATGGAAGAAGAAGCTTGTAAATAAATTGTTTGTTAAGACAAATGATAAAACACTCATTTAAAAACTCCTTTTGTAAAATATTTGCGTTATTCAACCTAAAATATTCTGAAATTTTCCTTAAATATTTTATTTTTTTAGAAAAAATCATTAAAATTATCTAAAATTCAATACACTAAAACCTTAAGGAGTAAATATGAAAAAATTAATAATACTTATATTTTCAATATTTGTTTATGCAAATGAAGCACAAATCGCTCTTGATTTAGCAAAAGTTAATGAATATTTATCAAAAATTAGTGCTTGTAGTAATAATGATTTTAAAGGCTGTGATGAAGCAAATAATATAAATAAAATAACTTATATAAAAGAAGCAAAAGACTATATAAACGATGAATGCAAGGCAAAAAATATGGCAGCTTGTTATACAATTTCTACTTTTAGTGATGATGATTATACGATTTTTAATGCCTTAAGACTTGCTTGTCAAAATCATTTTGAATTAGCTTGCACCAAGCTTGTATTAAATTACGAACAAAACTCAACAAAAGCACTAAAAATCATAAAAGCTCAATGTGATAACGAAAATAATCAAAACTCTTGTTATGCAACTGCTAGATATTATAAAGGGTTTTTAGATAAAGAAAACGCTATTAAATACGCTCACATTGCTTGCAACAAAAATTTCTTTAATGCTTGCATATTTGAAGCAAGTGTGCATTTAGAAAATAATGACACAAAAAAAGCATTCAATCTTTTAGAGCAAACTTGCAATAAAGGCTATGAAGAAGCTTGCTTTGCTGGAGCTAATGCTTATTTAAATATGGGTAAATTTAAATTAAGTAAAAAATTCTTAGAAAAATCTTGTAATTTAGGTAATCAAATATCTTGCAAAAAACTAAGTGGTTTTTAATATATTTTGAAATTCTAAAAAAGGATAATAATGCTTGAATTTTGGCAACATTTTTATGAAAATACCAATAGAGTTGCATTTAGCATAGGAATGTTTAAAATACATTATTACGCACTTTGCTACATACTAGCACTGCTTATTGCATTATTTATAGGACAAAAATTTGCTCCACGCTTTGGCTTTAGCAAAAAAGAAATAGAAAATTATTTCGTTTGGATAGAAATAGGCATAATCTTAGGAGCTAGAATAGGATATATTTTAGTTTATAGCGATGATAAATTATATTATTTAAGCAATCCTTGGCAAATGTTTAATCCGTTTGTAAATGGCGAATTTGTAGGAATTGCTGGAATGAGCTATCACGGAGCATTAGTTGGTGCATTAATTACAACTTATCTTTATTCTAAAAAATATAAAAAAAATATGTTTAAAATACTTGATTTGGTAGCATTATCAGTGCCATTAGGGTATATATTTGGAAGAATTGGAAACTTTTTAAACCACGAACTATTTGGCAGAGCAACTGATGTAGCTTGGGGCGTTTATGTAGGAGATACCTTAAGACACCCTAGTCAATTATATGAAGCATTCGCTGAAGGTTTAATAATTTTCATTATCATTTACATTTTTTCAAAGAGAATAAAGTTTAACGGGCAATTAATCTGTATTTATGCAATGTCGTATGGGATAGCTAGATTTATTTGTGAATTCTTTAGAGAACCTGATTTTAATTTAGGTTTTATCGCATTAAGCCTATCTATGGGTCAAATTTTGAGTTTAATTATGTTTTGCTTTGCTCTTAGTTTGTATTTTTATTTAAATAAAATTAAAGATAATCATTAACACGGGGGGGGGTATAATCAAAATTACAATATTTTGATAATATCAAATTTCAAATCATTTTAAGGAGTAAAGTATGAAAAAACTTTTATTTTTAGGTGCAATTAGTTGCTGTTTATTAGCTGATACAAATATAAATCCAAGCGAACTACCACAAAATATTCAAGACTTTGTAAAAACTCATTTTACAAATGAAAATATAGTTAAAGCTGAAAAAGATTGGGATTCTTATGAAATCAAACTTAGCAATGGAACTGAACTTGATTTTTCTAAATCTGGAGATATTAAAGAAATAGATGGAAAATACTCTCCAATTCCTGATAGCATTATGCAAGATGTTTTAAAACTTGCTAAAGAAAATCAAAAAAATGCGAAATTAATGGAAATTGAAAAAGAATGGAACGGATATAAACTAAAATTTAATAACAATTATAAAGTTTATATAGACAATAACGGAACTATCACAAAAACCGTGCTTGATGATTAAAAACAATAGGAATTTCAATTTGAAATTCCTAAGATTAGGAAAGATATGAAAACACTTAGAAAATTACATTCTTACATTGGAATTTATGCTTGTTGGTTACTTTTTATAATAACCTTTTTTGGAACCATTAGTTATTTTAGAAATGAAATTGATTTTTATATGCAGCCAAAATTGCACGAAAGCAAAACTATCTTAAATAATGATATAAATGGATTAAGTAGTGCTATTAATTACGCACAAGAAAAATATAAAGATTACGATTTTATATCTATCAAAACTCCTAGTTATTATAATAATTTATATGAGATTAATTATTATAATTCTAATTCAACAAAAGGCGAAAGAAAAAGTAATATAAGCTATTTTGATGGAGAAAATATACTAAATAAAACAAGCACTTTAGGAGCTAAATTTTTAACTAGCATTCATTATAAATTATTGCCTATTAATGGTAGTTTTAAAGATTTCTTAGAAGCAATTGTTAGTATTTTTGCAGCTGGGATAATATTTTTATATATAAGTGGGATTTTGATTTGGAATAAAAAGAATTTCAATAAAATTAATGTGAAAAATGATTTAGCAAGATTATTTGATTTTCACATAGTTGCTGGACTTTTTGTGGGTTCATTTTTATTCATCTTAGCACTTAGTGGAATAGGCATAAATTACATTAAAGATATAGAAAAATTATTTACTACAACTACCACTAAACAAGCAAAAACACCAAGTAACGCAAATACAAATAGTGATAAAAGTTTTATTTTTGATACAAATTTAATTAGCAAGGCTATTAATAATTTAGAAAATACAAAAAATATAACAATTGTTTTAAATAAAAGCACAAAAGAATTTGCAATTACTTTAAATGATGATAAAAATATAATGCCATCAATTAATACAAAAAGTAATAAAAGCTATGTTTTTGATAGCGAAGCTAATGTAAAACAAACTCCAAAAGAAAGCAAACTAAGTGCATTTTCATCAATTTATGAAATATTTTTTAATATTCATAGAGTTATGTTTGCTGATTTTCAACTTTATTTTATTTTATTTTTATGTGGAATATTTACTTGCTTATTTATATACAAAGCTTTATTATTAGCTAGTAAAAAACATAAAGATAATCTACTTTATAAAGCAATTGCTTATGCAGCGTTTTATCCATCTTTAAATGCTACTGCTATTTATTTTATCGCTAATAAACTTACTCAAAATATGCAAGTAGAACAATTTGCATTTTTAATAAGCTTTATATTAAGCATTATTCTTAGCTATATTTTTGTAAATAAAACTAAAAATCTAATGATAATTAGCTTAATTATTTTATTGGCATTATTAATATCTGATATTTGTATTAGCGGTTTTGTATTTATAACAATGATGTTTGACTTTGTTATATTACTTATAATTTTAGGATTAATTATTAATTTAAGGAGAGCAAATGTTAATAATATTAATTAATTTAATAGGAGCAATCTGCCTTAGTATTGATTATAAAAAAGCAAGTTATATTTTATTTGCAATAGCATTTGTATGTGCCTTATATCTTGATGCAAAACTATATAATTTAATGATATTTTTTAGTTCAATTTTTGCATTTTGTATAATTACGATTTGGGCTAAACACCTATATGATTTAAATAATAAAAGCTCTAACATTCGCTAATTTTTAGCGAATGTGGTTTTGGATTAGTTTTTGCTTTATTATTTAAAATCACAAAAGGAAAAATATGAAATTTAGCCAAGATGAGATATTTTCAGCTACTGATGTAGTTCGTAATTTTTCTGCAATTTTAAAAAAAATTGAAGGAAATAAAAAAGTCTTCGTAGTAAAAAATAACAAATTCCAATGTGTTATGCTAAACCTTGCTGAATACGAAAAATTACAAAACGCTTTAGTAATTTTAGAAGCTATTTATAAGGATAAAAAAAATGGCAAGAATTAATATAAAAAATCTCGGGCTAAGTTATCTAATAAGACAAGGAAATGGAGAAAAAGTAGCTTTAATAATGCACGGCTGGGGTGCTAATAAAGAACTAATGGAGCAATTTTTCACAAAATCTTTAAGCAAACATTGTAAGCAAATGATATTTTTAGACTTTGCAGGATTTGGTGGAAGTGATGAGCCAAGTTATGCTTTTAACTCTATTGATTATCTTAATTTGACAAATGAATTTATAAAAGCATTAGATATAAAAGTTGATATTTTGCTAGGTCATTCTTATGGTGGCAAAATTGCTTGTCTAATGGCTAGTAAGAATGATTATGATGCGTTGATTTTATGTGCTAGTGCTGGGCTAAAACTACCAAAAAGCCCTAAAGTAAAGCTAAAAATCTTTCTTGCAAAATGCTTAAATAAATTAGGATTTAAAAATATAAGAAGATTTTTAGCTAGTAAAGATGGTGCTACGCTAAGCCCTATTATGTATGAAACTTTTAAAAATGTAGTTGATGAAGACTATCAAAATGAAATTAGCAAAATCAACACAAAAACCTTGCTATTATGGGGCGAAAGCGACACTGCAACACCACTTAGCATAGCAAATAAAATGCAAGGTTTAATCAAAAACTCAAAACTAATTACCTTTAATGGAAATCATTTTTTCTTTATGCAAAATGATTTAACGCCTTTTATTGATGAGTTTTTTCAAAAAGCTTGAAGAATTAGAAATAATTTATTTTAAAGATTGCTACAAATCTTGCAACGGGCATTGCTGTAATGCAGATAAGCCTTTTGATACAATAATTCCTATGCTAAAAAGCGAGTATGAATACATTAAAGATAAAACCAATCTAAATCTAGTTGCAAGTATTGATTACAAATTAAAATGTGAAAAAACAATCACTTTATGCTTTGTCAAATGCTCTTATAAAGGCTTATGCACTTTTCGTCCTTTAGCTTGTAAGTTATATCCATTTTTTGCTTTAGTTAATGATGATGGGTTGGTTTTGGATATAAATGCAATTAGTTTGTATGATTTATTTTATAAAGATTTTTCATCTCATCCTTGTCCTTTGATAAAGTATGATTTTGATAATTTAAAAGCACAATTTTTATTAAATGTAAAGCAAATCTCAAATGAGCCAATAATAATTTTTATATTTAGAGCATTAGAGCTTTTAGTCAAATACCTTAAACTTTATTTAAAAGATTTATACCTTGATAATTGTGAAAACAAAAAAGAGATTTTGCATACAAACAATTTCTTAAATGCTTACAAAAACGAAGAATTTAAAAATGAAATAAATGAACTTTATTTAAGATTAAGCCTAAAATATAAAGATAATTTAGATAAATATTTATAAGAATTAAGAAATAAATTCTTAATTCAAATTCTTAGAAATTTCTTAAGTGATAATTCAATCTATCAACTAATATTTGATGTTTGAATAATTCTCCTTCAAACTTTACACTCTTACACTCTAGCATTTTTAAAGATTTCGCTATCATTGAAGCAATACTATCAACAACACCAAACAAAATTGCAATATCATCAAGTCCGCCTAAACGATATATCAAAATCAATCTAAAAGACTTACTAACATCCATTAAAATAGGTTTTTTAGCTAATTTAAAATCAAGCCCACTAGCAATTCCTATTTCATATTTATTAGCTAAATCAAGAAGTTCGGTTAAGCTTAATTTAAGTCCTAAAATATTTGCCGAGCTTATTAAAATACCACTAAAAGTATTTAAAATCTCGCTATCTCCTTCAAGGTTTAAGCCAAATTTTTCTTTATAATTTGCTAATAACTTAGCGCCTAATTTGTTTTTATTTAATAATTCTGCGTGATTTTTACTTTCAAATTCTAAAAAAGCTGATAATTCATTATTAATATAAATCCCATCATCTCTTACAACAACCTCATCGCTCTTATTAAATCTAGCTAAATCATCATAACACCTTGCTCTTTTAGTTTGTGCGTAAGAACTAGCGAGTGATTGTTCATAAACGCCGTAATTATCCCAAAAATCTCTTTCGCTACAGGCAATACAGCCATGCCCTGCTTGAACCGGCCAAGAAGTTTTAGCATTAAACTTTGTCTTAGGACAATTATTAAAAGTATATGGCCCTTTGCACCCTACTTTAAACAAACAAGCACCCGATTTAGCTGCTTCATCTCCAAATTCTTCAACAAATTCCCCACTCTCAAAAGCTATTTTCCTTTCGCACATATCGTGTAAGCATTTTGAATAAGCAAAAGCAGGACGATTATTATCATCTAATGTAGGAGCTTTATCAAAAAACGCAAAATGTAAAATACTAGCAATGATATTGCTCTCACTTGGAGGACAACCAGGAATTAATACAGCACCTTCTAAAATATCTTCAATACTAATAGAATTAGTAGGATTTGGCTTAGCTGCTTGAATACCACCATAAGATGAGCATGAACCTACAGCATAAACACAACTTGCACGATTAGTTAATTCTTTTAATTTATGTAAAGCAGAGTGAGCTGGAGCACCACTTGTATAAAACTCATTACTAGCAATAGCACCTTCAACTACTAATAAAAATGGCTCTTTAATTTCTAATAAATCTTCAGCTAAAAATCCACTAGCTGCCATATAAGTTTCGTGATAGATTAAATCTATAAAATCAAAAATCAAATCATCAAGACCAATACTCTCACTTCTAATAAAGCTCTCACTACAGCCTGTGCATTCGCTAAAATGTAGCCATATTAATTTTAACTTTTTTGCATTGATTTTTTCGTAGATTTCTTTTTCATCAGCTTTCACGCCTAAAGTTTTTAATGTAGATTGAATTTGAGCTAATACATTTGCATTCATAATAATCCTTTATTTAAGCTTAAAATATTAAATTAAATAAATAATAGCGAAATAATTTTTAAAATTAGTAACTTTTCTACTCAAGTTACTAATTTAACTAGCGGTATATTTAAGATATATTTTATATTTACCCCGTTTTAACGGGGCTAAATGAGTTTAGTTTGAAATATAAATACTAACTAAACCAAACTTTAAATATTCTTAAAATTATACTTTTTTTCAAATTTTAATAAATTTTTATAAGTCTTAGTTAAAAATATATCTTAAAAAAACATAGACTTTAAATACTTAGTTAGACCTAAATTCTCTAACATTATTATAAGTATTACAATAGGACAAATAAATCTTATAAACAATAACCATATTTTAAATCCAAACTCACCCATATAAGGAATAAATAAAGTTTTAAGTTTATTCACTTCTACGAAAAATCCTACGAAAATACAAGTAATAATCGCTGATAATGGCATTAAAATATTAGAAGTTAAATAATCTAATATATCAAATATACTTTTATCAAAAAATGTAAAAATTGAAGAATATTCATTATTAAAACCTAATATGCAAAATATCCCCATAATATAAACAAAAATACCTATATAAATTAGAGCAAGTTTTCTTGAAATTCCAAATTTATTTATTAAATAAAAAGCAAAAGGTTCAATCATTGAAACAGCACTAGTAAGCCCAGCAAAGAGTAATGCTATAAAAAATGCAATCGCAAGTATATTTCCAATAATTCCAAGATTTGAAAATAAACTCATAAGGCTTACAAATATAAGTCCTGGCCCTTGCTCGCTTGCATTTGCTCCGTATTCAAAAACAAATGTAAATACAATAAGCCCCATCATAATACCAACTAAAATATTTATAAAAATAATTGATAAAGTTGATTTAATCACATTTATATTTTCTGGCAAACTAGCAGCGTAAGTTAAAACCACGCAAACACCCATAGAAAGACTAAAAAAGCTTAGCCCTAAAGCGTCTAAAATTAATTTTATATTAAGTTTATCTTCAACAAATAAAACAGAAAAATCAGGCTTAAACAAAAAGCTAAACGCCTTAACGAATCCATCAAAAGTAAAACTATATAAAAGCATTAAAATTAATAATATAAACAAACTTGGCATCATCCATACATTCATTTTTTCAATGCCACTTTTAATTCCTTTACTAACAACCCAAAAAATCATAAAAAACACTATGCTAAAGCAAATAATTTGAGATAATAAGTCTTTTGTCAATAAATTACCAAATAAATCTCCAGCTTCACTAACAGAATTTGGTAAAGCAAAAAAACTAGAATAAATGTATTTTAAAATCCAGCCTATTACAACGCTATAAAAACAAACTATTAAAATAGCTCCAATCATAAAAAATCCTGCAAATCCCCAAGCTTTTTTATTAGATTTTGCTAAATCGCTAAAAGCATTCACAGCGTCTTTTTGAGTGATTTTACCAATGCTAAGCTCTCCTAAAAAAACCATAAAAGCTACTAAAAATGTTAAAACTAAATAAAGCAATATAAAAATAGAACCGCCATTAGTTCCTACCATTGTAGGGAATTTCCACGCATTTCCAAGTCCAACTGCAGAACCTGCCATCGCTAAAATAAAGCCAATTTTAGAAAATTGTTCTCTCATTTTTATCCTTTAAATTTAAAATACACAATAACAAGCACAGCAATAGGTGCAACAAATCTTGCAAAAAATATCCATATTTTAAACCCAAGCTCACCCATATAAGGGATAAAGGTTTCTTTTAAATCTTGCTTGCTAATAAAAAACCCAACAAAAATTGCAGCCATAAATGAGCCAAAAGGCATAATGATATTTGAGCTAACATTGTCTAAAATATCAAAGAAATTCATTCCAAAAAATGTTAAATTATCCTTATAAGATTCAATATTTGAAAATATACATAAAAGCCCTAAAATATAAACAACTACCCCAATTAAAACAATAGCTTTTATCCTTGAGAAATTGAATTTGTTTATTAGATAAAATACAAAAGGCTCTATCATTGAAACCGCACTAGTAATCCCTGCAAAAAATAAAGCTATAAAAAATGTAATAGCTAATATTTTGCCTAAAAGTCCAAGTTTTGCAAAAAGCGAAATCAAAGAAATAAAAATAAGCCCAGGACCTTGTGCACTAGGGTCAGCATTAAACTCAAAAATAAAACTAAATACAATAAGCCCCATCATAAGACCTATTAAAAGATTTATAAAAATTATATAAAAAGTTGAACTTACAAAATTAGTTCTTTCAGGCAAACTAGCTGAATAAGTAATAATGCTACCTGCTCCAATACTTAAAGAAAAACAAGCAAGTCCTAAAGCGTCTAAAAAAGAATCTTGATTAATCTTGCTAAAATCAGGCATAAATAAGAAATTAAAAGCGTCTTTAAAACCATCTTGAGTAAAGCTATAGCAAAGCATTAATAAAAGCATTATAAATAATGTTGGCATCATAAATACATTTAGCTTTTCAATACCATTTTTAACACCTTTTGCCACCGTGTAAAAGGCTATAAAAAACACTATACTAAAACATATTATCAAAGCACTTAAATTAGTTTCCACTAAATTAATAAAAAGCTCTTTATTATCAGCGATTTGAGTGCTAAGTGTATTTATATTAAAAATAGTAGATAGTGAATAATAAATATAATAAATTATCCAGCCAATAATCACACTATAAAAGCTAACGATTAATAAAGCCCCAATCATTGTAAAGCCTACTAAAGACCAAGGTTTTTTATACTTAGGTGCTAAAAAATAATAAGCACTAGCAGGGTCTAGCCTTGATGCTTTACCGATATATAACTCGCACAAAAATATAACAAATCCAACGCCTAAAGTAAGCAAAATAAACAGCATTACAAAGGCTGAACCACCATTAGTTCCTACCATTGTAGGGAATTTCCACGCATTTCCAAGTCCAACAGCAGAACCAGCAACTGCTAAAATAAATCCAATTTTAGAAAATGTATTATTCAAAATAAGCCCTTTTTTTGGTTTTTTAAGGTTAAAACTTTCATTCTATAATAATTTTTAAAAATTTGTATAAATAAAAATTAAAAATATATAAAAAAAGGCAAAAATTTGTGTAAAAATACTAAAGAATTTACATACAAACTAATCTTAAGCTATGATGGTTCAAGATTTTTTGGTTCAGCAAAGCAACCAAATTTAACTTGCGTTCAAAATACACTTGATAATGCTTTAAAATGTGTTGGGGTATTTAAGCCTAGTATATTTGCTAGTAGGACTGATAAAGGAGTGCATGCAAATTGCAATGTGGCAAGAATTAGTTCAAGTTATAAATTAAATAAAGATTTTGTATTAAAAAAACTCAACAATACTCTAAATGGTATTTATATAAAACATATAAAAGAATGCGAATTTGAACCTAGGTTTGATGCAAAACTTAGAAGCTATAGATATATAATCTCGCCTTATTTTAACGCCTTTAATAAAGCATATTGCTGTGATTACTCAAAAGAAATTGATATAAAATTATTAAAAAACGCTTTAAAAGTATATGAAGGAGAGCATGATTTTGCTAATTTTTGTTTAAGCCTTGATGATGATAAAAATAGCATTAGAACTATTTATAAAACTAGAATTTATAAGTATAAAGATTTGGTTGTTTTGAACTTTTTTGCTAATGGATTTTTAAGGGGTCAGATTAGATTGATGGTTGATTTTTTACTTAAAATAAATGAAAAAAAATTAAGTATAGATGAATTAAAAGAACAATTAGCTTGCAAGGAAATTCACTCAAGAACCCTTGCAAAACCAAGCGGACTTTATCTTAAAAGCATAATGTATTAGAAGTTGTATCCTATACCAACTAATAGATTTGAGTTAGAAAAATTACTTCTACCTTGATAGCCTAATTTAGCATTTACATATAAGCTCTCATTAATATCATAAATTCCCTCAACACCAGCACTAATATATGTGCTATTTAAATCTTTAAAATCATGATGCAAAAATATTTCTCCACCTGCTGTTACATTATCAATAATTTTTACAGAATAATGCACTCCAGCTTGAATACCAAATCCATTTAAAGTAGAGCTTGAAATACCATCATATTTTGGCTTTATTGAGTAATAATAAGCTCCGGCTAATATATTTAACGCATCATCTAATTCTTGATAAGGTAAGCCAATCGCATAACCACCTAAAGCACCAAATGAATAAATGTTATATTTATACTTACCATAATAAGTTTTATTCTCTTGCTTTGATACGCTTATATTTGCACTATATACTAAATCATCTATATTGTTATAATTTTTATAATAAATATTAGAATTTAATACATTATCACTTCCCACGCCAAACTCAATTCCCGTATGATTGTAAGCGTTAGCATAAGAACTTAAAAACCCTAAAGTTAAAACAGAATATAAAATCTTTTTCATAATCTTCTCCTAAAATAAAAAAACGATGAATACTAAATATTTTTAGACAATAAACAGCTATATTTTTTAAAAAAAATAGTAAAAATATATTATTTTTTGTATTATTAAATCACATTTTAAATTCCTTATATTTTGAGTTATCATTTTGTAACCAAAAATAGGAATAATTTTGTCTTATTTTTAAAAAAGGAGATTTTATGAAAGTTAATTTTAAAGGTAGCCCTGTTGCAATTAGTGAAGCAATTAAGCTAGGAGATAGTATTAAAGATACTAAAGTAGTAGGTAAAGACTTAAGCGTAATTAATCTAAATGAAGACGCTATCATAGTAAGCGTTCCTAGTATTGATACAGGTGTATGTGCTAAAGAAGCTAGAGAATTTAATGTAAAAGCTAACAAACTTGGAATGAAAGTTTATGTTGTAAGTATGGATTTACCTTTTGCTTTTGCAAGATTTTGCACTGCTGAAGGCTTAGAAAATATAATTCCAGTTAGTGATTTTAGATACGGCGAATTTGTTAAAAACTACGGCTGTAGAATACAAGAAGGTGCTTTAGAAGGACTTACAACTAGAGCTGTTTTTGTTCAAAAAGGTGGAAAAATAGTTTATAGCGAAGTTTGTGCTGAAATTACAGAACTACCTAATTTTGACGCTTTAGAAAAAGCTCTAGCGTAATTAATAAATATCTAAATCTTAGGATTTAGATATTTAAATTCCTATTTCAAATTCCTTAGAATTTCAAGCAAATTAATTTGAATTTTATCTTATTGTTATTTTATAAAGATACTTTATCTACTATTAAATGATTATTTTTTATCGTAAGGTAGTTTTTTTAATTCTACTTGTTTATTCAATATAAATTTATTAAAAAAACTTTCTAAATACGAAAAATCGCTTTTTATATTATTTTTAATATTCTCATAGTTAGCTAAAACTAATGCGTCCCTAAAATACTTTGAGTTGTTTTTAAAAATATCATTATTAGCTTCAAAACCTTTGCTTTGTAGATATTTGATTGCAAAAACAGCGATTGTTCTAGTATTGCCTTCGCGAAATGGATGAATTTGCCAAATATCACTTATAAATTTTGCTATATTTAAAACTTGTTCTTCTTTACTCATTAGAAGATAATTTTTCTTTTTTTCCTTATCAAAATCATATTCAAGAGTATCGCTAATCTCATTAAAATCAACATATTCTACGCTTTTATCTCCCCCTAAAATATCTTCATTTTTAGCAATATTTACATCTCTAAAAACACCAACATATTTTTCAAGCCCTTGAACAAAAGCATCTTGAAATATATTTTTATGAATAATTTTTAAAGCAATCGGAGAAAATCTAAAGCTATTATTGTCTAAAAACTTAGCAATATTTATAGATACCAAATCGCATTCTTTTTCACATATTTGTTGAATATCAAGTTTTTTATTTTGATAATATGTTTTAATGCTAATTTCTAATTCTTGATATGTTTTTGCTGTTGTTAAAGTTTGTTTAAAATATTCAGATGGTTTAAGATTATCAACCAAACTAAGCCCAATGCCTATTTCAATATAATCTTTATTTATATTTTCTTTATTTTGTATTTCCGTATATTGAGCTACCATTTTTTATCCTTTTTTCTTATTTTACAATAATTTTTTGTATTGTTAATTTTATAAAGCGATATATAACTTCTTAAATGACCTTTACAATTTAAGCCCTTTTTTCTCTAAAGTAATTTATAAAATATACAAATTCAAAATTAATCACTAAAAAAGATAATTTGACATAGGAATTTCATTTTTCTTAAAAAGGTTTTTTTAATTTTTTATATTTTTATAATTCATATTTTAAATTCCTTTAAAATTAAAGCGAATAATAAAGGAATTTAAAAAACGAATTTTAGATTTAAATTCCGTGCCAAAAAGCACGAAATTTATAAATTATTAGTTAAATTAAAAATGAAAACCTAAACCAAGATTTATATAAAGGTTATTATTCTTTTGTGAAAATAAATTATCTTTAACACCCACTTTAGTGCTAACATAAGGGCTATAACGAGATGGTGTAGTATTAAACAACATACCTAAAGATATATCATAAGCATTTCTATTCTTTTTCACACCAAATTCATTTTGAACATCTCTAAAATAATTATTACTTAAATAAAAATTATAATAAGCATCAAGAGTTACCATATATTTTTTTGTATCAAATGGTTTTGATAAAGCACTTAAACCAAATTTTAATCCCTTAATATCATAAATAGCACCGCCTCTAATACCCATATTATGATACGCAAGACCACCCATTAAGTTCAAACTAAGCTCATCTTCATATTCATCATTAACATACATTCCATAACCAATCAAAACACTAAAATCAAATTGATTATTTCTTATAATTGGAATTAAGTCATCAAATCTATCTTTATAATTATTCCAAAAATAATTAGCCTCAAAACTCCAAACAAATTCAGAATCTCTTTCGTGCTCTTTATAAGTTCTAATATAGCCATTAATATCCCAATTATTATTGCCTAAATATTCTTTATTATTGATAATAAACATTGTTTTTGAAGTAGATAAAAAGCCAAAATTAATACCAGAATAAGTTCCCGCATTAGCAGCTACACCTAAAGCACCTAAACAAAGTGTTGAAAACAATAATTTCTTCATTCATTCTCCTTTTTTGATAAAAAAAGAAAATAATACCCCCCCCCATTCTTAAAAAATACTTAATATTGTAAAAATTTATATGATTTGTTTAAGAATTAAAACAAATTAATCAATATTATCTTTAACACTAAATTTTTTTATCATATAAGAACTAGCAAAATTAACGCCTTTTAGTGTTACTAATGCACCTTTTTCTTGAAATCTATCTTTTATCTTATCAAGCATATAAATAGCACTAATATCCCAAAAATGTGCGTTGCTAACATCAATTAATACATTTTTACAATTTTCATTAAAATCAAATTCACTATAAAATTTATCAGCACTTCTAAAAAATATTTGCCCGTAGAATTTATAAACTCTAATATCACCATTTAAAGTTTTTTTGCAATTTAAAAAATACGAAACTTTATTTGCAAAAAATAAAGCTTCTAATAAAACCCCAATTAATACACCTATAGCAAGATTATGTGTCAAAATAGTAGCAATAACGGTAGCAATCATTACAGCATTTGCTGAAAATGGAAATGATTTTAATTGCCTAATAGATATAAAATCAAATGTGCTTATAGAAACCATTATCATAATACCAACTAATACTCCCATAGGAATATAATTCACAAAATCAGCACAAAATAATATAATCAAGCATAAATATACCCCTGCTAAAAATGTAGAAAGTCTAGTCCTTGCACCTGATTTTACATTTATCATAGATTGACCAATCATTCCACAACCTGCCATTCCACCAAAAAATCCCGTGCTAATATTTGCTAAACCTTGCCCTATACATTCACGATTTTTATTGCTTTTTGTAGCGGTTAATTCATCTAATACATTAGAAGTCATAAGACTTTCCATTATCCCAACTACTGCAAGGCTTAATGAATAAGGTAAAATAATTTGTAAAGTTTGTATATTTAATGGAACATTAGGTATTAAAAAATGTGGTAATTCACTTGGCAATTCACCTAAATCCTTAATCATTCTAACATCAAATCCAGCATTTATACTAATAATAGTAAGTATTATAATCGCTACCAATGAGCTTGGAATAATTTTGCCGATTTTAGGAAGTAATGGAAATAGATAGATTATGCCTAAAGCAACGCACATTATCACTAAACCAAGTAAGTTTGATTTAAAAATTTCATCAAGTTGAGCCATAAAAATTAAAATCGCCAAAGCATTAACAAAGCCAACCATAACCGAGCGTGGGATAAAACTCATAAATCTAGCTATTTTTAAAACACCAAAAAGAATTTGAAAAATCCCTGCTAAAATCCCCGCTACCATTAAATATTCAAGCCCATAGCCTTTAACTAAATCAATCATAAGCAAAGCCATTGCACCCGTTGCAGCCGAGATTAAAGCAGGTCTTCCACCCGCAAATGCAGTTACTAAAAGTATGCAAATACTAGCATATATTCCTACCTTAGGATTAACTCCTGCAATTAGACTAAAAGCTATTGCTTCAGGAATTATCGCAAAGCCTACTACAAGCCCTGCTAAAGCTTCTTTTGTAATATTGTTAAGATTAAATAAATATTTTTTTTGCAATGTTTGTCCTTAAAAAGTTAATATAAATAAAATGGAGTGTAACAAAGTTATGTTATTTAAAGTAATAATATTAATTAAACAATTTTTAGTATCAATTAAGATTAAAAGTTATTTTTAACTTTATATCATTAAAGCTAACTAGGAATTAGCTAATTCCTAATCTTGCCTTAGAGTTATCACTAATTTTCATTAATTCATCTAATAATTTATCTTTTTCTTTATCAAAATCAAATTTAAAGCTTTGTTGCATTAATTTTTCTTTATCTACAAATTCATCCATTGAAATTCCATGTTTTTTAAAAATAGCTTGTAATTTAGGGTGGTCAAGCCCTACGCTACCTGATGGTAAATCAAATTTATTCATAAATTCTTTTGATGATTTTTTAGCAAATTCAATTATTTTTAACTCCAAATCAGGTGTGATTTGATAGTTCTCTATGATTTCTTCTGCTACTTTTAAACCTTCATAATCTAAATTATTTTTAACTGATTCTAGTTTTTTAGTCTCAACTATCCCACAAGCTTCTAAAAACATCATTACCCCTACATCTTCTTTAGGAATTCTATTTAAATACTCGCTATCTAATTCTTTATCTTTTCTAGGAGTATGCCATTCTGTGGGAAAAAATAAACAATTTCCATAGTGCATCCAAGCAAAATCATCTTCAGCATTTGATATACACTTATTAATTAGCTCATCATTTATATTACTTGCTGCTTTACTTTGAGCTTGTAAGGCTTCTTCAAATGAAGCTTTTTTATTATCATTTAAGTTATTTGTCTTAGTAAAAGAACTAAGAACAATCCTATCATTTATTAACATTTGCTCTCCTTTAATTTATAATAATTAAACAAGAGCAAAATGTGTTCCTTATTTAAATAAACAAATAATAAGTATTAAGTAGATTTAAATATTTAATATTTTAATTCATTCAATAGTAATTATTTAATTAGAAATTAATTCATAAATCAATATAATTCAAATTATTTTTAAGGAGAGTTTATGAAAAAGATATTATTAAGTTTAGCTTTAATTTCAGGCTTATTTGCTGTTGATATTAGTAATATTGATAAAGCTTGTAAAAATCAAGACCAATCAAATTGTGCTTTTGAGCTTGATGAATACTGCAAAAAAGATTTGAAAGCTTGTTATCAATACTCAAAAGATTTATGTGCTAAAGATAATTTTAGTGGTTGTTTAATGACAGCTATTGCTAATGTAAAATTAGTGAAAGAACAATTAATTGATATTAAAGAAGCCTATATTGATGCTCAAAAAGCTATAAGTAAATTATGCGAATTACCAAATATAATAGTAAAAAACGAATCATCTCATAACAAATTTTGCGTTGTAGCAGGAGATGGATTGGTTTTAAAGGATGGTAAAAATTATGGTTTAGAAACAAATCCACAAAAAGCTTTAAGTTATTACAAAAAAGCTTGTGATGCTCAATCTAATGTGGGTTGTGAAAGATATAATAGTTTAAAAACTTTTTTAAATAAATAATTCTAAAATTATCAAGGAAATGGCTTAAAAAGTCCTTTCCTTTTAAATCTTATTAATATTTACACTTATAAAATGCTTTTTGTTTTATTGCTTGATTGTTGTTGTTATATCCTTGATAATACTCATCTTTAGAATACTCAAAAAACTCAAGATAAAAATCTATATGCTTATTTTGTGTTTTTATATTTTTCATCATATTACAAATTTCATTGCTTGTAGTTCTATCTACATTGTTATAAATATTTAAATAAATATTATTAAAAGACGAATCGTATAAAATATAAGTTCTACTAATACAATCTTCTTTAGAATTACAATAATTATTTTTAATAAGAATTTTTTCTATTTTATCAATTGATAAGCTAACAATATTTATGATATTACTATCAGCTTTGCCGTAACTTAAAAAAACTAAAAAACCAATAATAAAAAATATTAAAAAAATCATTATATAAAGTATTGTTTTTAGCATTTTAAAGACATTTCTAAGCTTTTAAATCTAGTAATTTATAAGCTTTTAGCTCATCAATTAGCTTTATGCTAAACTCGCAAAATTCTTCTAAATTATTTTTGTCTTTTAATTCTTTTTCTTTATCTTCATTTATCTTTAAAGAATTTGAGTTTTTAAATAATTTTATATCTTGCTTTAGTTTTCTTATGTGATTGTTTTCTTCATTTATTGCGTATTCTTTTAGCTTTGGATTGGCTTCTATTTTTTCTTTTTTATTTTTTAATTCTTCTTTTGCTTGATTTAAGTTTTTAAAATACTCACTTTCATCTTCAATATATTGCTCTTTTACTAAAATTTCTCCATCTTTATCTTTATCAAAAAATATTCTATTATTAATCATTTTTGAAATAGTGTTTATATTTTTTTCGCCAAATTCATTAATATCTTCTTCTAATATTTTGTCTTTTTTAACAATCTCGCTTAAGACATAAACCCCATCTTTATTCTCATCAAAATAACAAACATCAATTAAAGTATTCATTAATTCATCACTATTTAACACCCCATTATTATCGCTATCACTTTCAAGATATTTTAAATCAAAAGCAATCTCACTAAACCAACCTGCTACATAATTAGCAGCGTCGCCTTTTAAAATAGTTTTTCCATTTTCTTCTAAAAAATCATTTTTATTAAAAAAGCTTTTTAAATCTTTTAAAGTATCTTTATCTAAGCTAATCCCTACGCTTTTATTATCAAGGCTAAAAAATACATTTAATTCTTTATCACTTGTTTTATATTCAAAATTATTTGTTTTTATATCTTGTCTTATTTGGCTTAGATTAATAGTGCTATTTACATCAGCTTTTTTACTAACACTTGTATTTATAAAAGAGCTTAAATCTACATAAAATCCATCTATTTTTAGCATTATTTCTCCTTTAACTTAAAGAATTAATTAAGCTTTTAAATCTAGTAATTTATAAGCTTTTAGCTCATCAATTAGCTTTATGCTAAACTCGCAAAATTCTTCTAAATTATTTTTGTCTTTTAATTCTTTTTCTTTATCTTCATTTATCTTTAAAGAATTTGAGTTTTTAAATAATTTTATATCTTGCTTTAGTTTTCTTATGTGATTGTTTTCTTCATTTATTGCGTATTCTTTTAGCTTTGGATTGGCTTCTATTTTTTCTTTTTTATTTTTTAATTCTTCTTTTGCTTGATTTAAGTTTTTAAAATACTCGCTTTCATCTTCAATATATTGCTCTTTTACTAAAATTTCTCCATCTTTATCTTTATCAAAAAATATTCTATTATTAATCATTTTTGAAATAGTGTTTATATTTTTTTCGCCAACTTGACTTAAATATTCTTCATTTGCTTTTTCATTTAAAACTATTTTATCTAAAACATATATTCCATTTTTTTGTTGATTAAAATAAAGCCCATTAGTAAATGTATTTATTAATTCATCACTATTTAGCACCCCATTATTATCGCTATCACTTTCAAGATATTTTAAATCAAAAGCAATCTCACTAAACCAACCTGCTACATAATTAGCAGCGTCGCCTTTTAAAATAGTTTTTCCATTTTCTTCTAAAAAATCATTTTTATTAAAAAAGCTTTTTAAATCTTTTAAAGTATCTTTATCTAAGCTAATCCCTACGCTTTTATTATCAAGGCTAAAAAATACATTTAATTCTTTATCACTTGTTTTATATTCAAAATTATTTGTTTTTATATCTTGTCTTATTTGGCTTAGATTAATAGTGCTATTTACATTTTTTATTTTATGTAGGCTAGAATTTAAAAACCCACCCATATCACAAATATTTAAATCCATTTTTAACTCTCCTTTAACTAAACTTATATCGGTTAATTTTATTTTTCTTTAAGAGTTTTTAGTATTTATTTACTTAGTTTTAAGAAAAGAAGAAAATATAAAAAATTATTATCAGCTATTTTATTATTATTAGCTTTATCATCTATTGCTGATGCAAGAACAAGACCTTATAATCACTGCACGATTACTTGGTATGGCAAATTATATTGCAGCTCAAATATCAATGATTAATCAAAAGAATTACGAATTTATTCGTAATTCATATATAAGTTTTACTGCATTTTAAAATACAAAATTATTAAAAATTAAAAGAATTTAAATCTACTTATTTTTTATAAATATACCTAAACCACAAATTAGCATAATCAATCAAAGCACTTCTTTTATTTTTTGCAAAAAACTCATCATATTCATTGATTTTTACATATACGCTTTTAATGAATTCTCCATTATCAACGCCGCCACCAACTCCTACAATATCATCATCACTAACCCTAGCAAAAAATAAATGTTGAGTATTTACCCCACTACCAAATCCTGTATAAAATTTATTAATATAAACTAATTTTTTAGGCTTAAATCCTAATTCTTCTATACATTCATCTAAGGCGATTTCTTCTAAGCTTTTGTTTTTATCAATTATCCCACTACATAATTCAACCGAAAATCCACTCTCATAATCTTTACAATTTTCGTAATAATATAAAGGTGCTCTAAATTGTTTTACAAATATAAAACTATCCTTGCTCTCGTGATATAACATAATACTAACAGAATCAAAAGACTTTATAAAATCCCAATCTACCTTATGCTCGTTTATAACAAAACTAGCTCTTAAAGGTTTTATAAAATCTGATTTTTTAAACTCAACTATTTTAAAATCACTTATATCAATTTTCATTCAAGCTCCTTTAAAACCTTAAGCCCTATTTCATCAAATTGTTTATTTTTATAATGATTTTGCATTAGATTATCAATACTTGCAGCAAAAATCATATAAATATATGACAAATCTTGAGTATTTAATGCTTTATAAAAATACTCATCATCAAGCCCACTAGCTATAATATCTATAGCTTCTTCGTAATTATTAAACTCATAGCCTAATAGTTCTAAAAATCTTTTAGCATTTGAATTAACCACAAAAATAGGCTTTTTTAAAAGAAAATTACTAAGCATTAAAGCCGTGTCAAAACCAATGCCTTTAATATCCATAATCCAATCAAAACTAGCATTATTAATAAAGTCATCAAAACTGCTAAAATCATTCACAATTGCCTTTGCTAAATCGCTAATTTTTTTTGCTTTTGTATTATAAAATCCACTTGCTTTTATTAACTCGGCTAGTTCTTTTACATCAATTAAAGCAAGTTTGTTTATAGAATTTGAAATAGGAATTTCAACATTTTTTAATGCTTTTTGAGTGTTTTGCCACTTGGTATTTTGACCTATTAAAAGAGCTAAAAATTTTGAAAAATCATCATAATTTTGCCATTCATAAGAACCTTGTAAATTATGTTTTAATAACGCTTTAAAAATACTAGCTCCATTAATCATTCAAATCCTTTTTTAGTTCATAAAATTGTTTAGCGATACGACCATTTTTTGTGCCTTTTAAATTTGCAAATTCTAAAGCCTTAGCCTTTATCTCATCACTAAATTCATCTTTAAATAATGATTTTACAATGCTTAAATACTGCTCTTGGCTCATTGAATAAAAATTAAGCCATATTCCAAATCTTTCTTTTAAAGCAAATCTATCATCGCTTTCATCTTTAAAATCAGCGTCTTGATAATTTGTATTACTTGATTTTAAAAGATTTTTATAATTTGAGCTTAAAATAAACATTATATTATCACTTAATTTCTCACATCCACCATCTAAAATCGGCTTTAATGCCTTAAAACTATCATCATTTATACTAAAGCTTATATCATCTAAAAATATTACGAATTTGTATTCTAATTCGCTTAAATCATCAATAATATATCTTAAATGCGATAAATCTTCTTTAAAAACCTCAACTATTCTTAAATCACTTTTAATAAATTCATTAAAAATAGCCTTGATTAAACTAGATTTGCCACAACCTTTTGCACCGGCTAATAAACAATGCTGATAGGCTTTGTTTTGTAAAAAATTATTCATATTATTTTTTAAGATATTAAATTCTTTATCCAAAAACAAAAGGTCTTTAAAATCAACCAAATCAAGGTTTTTAATAGGCTTAAAGCTACTAGTTCTTGCTCTATAACTAGCAGCTTTAAATTCTTTAAACAATGCTATCAAAACTAACTTCTTTTAAATCAGCCACACAAGCAATGTGCTTATAAATGCTATAAACTAATGCTAAGCGATTGTTTTTAATCTCTAAATCATCAACATTTATCATAACATTATCAAAAAACTCATCAATGATAGGTTTAAGTGCAAAAATCTTACCTAAATTATCACTCACATCATCACTAAAACTAATATCTTTATAAGCTTTATATAATTTAATCTCATATTCATTACTTAATTTGCTTTCATCACAATATAAATCTTTACTATCTTTTATGATATTTGCAAGTCTTTTAAATGTTGAGATTTTGCTCTCATAATCTTTATCTTTTGCTAGATTTATAAGTGCTTTTATATTCTCATCAATTACTACTAAATCATTATTATTCACATTTAAAACTGCTTTTATAAAAGATGAATTTACGCTATATAAAGCATTAAATCTATCTGTAATAAAATTAAGCAATTTAACTTTATCATAATCTTTATAAAGACCTTTAAACTCGTTTAATAAATCTAATAAATTAAATTTAACGCCTAAATCAATTAGAATTTTAATAATACTTAAAGCTGCTCTTCTTAATGCGTAAGGGTCTTTATTACCACTTGGAAGCTTGTTTATACTAAATAAAGCCATTAAAGTATCAAGTCTAGTTGCTAAGATTACAATTTTACTTAATTTTGTGCTTGGGATAACATCATATAAATATTGCTCTTTAATAGCAGTGCAAACTTCACTAGAATACCCCATATTAGCAGCATAATATGAGCCTACAATTCCTTGTAATTCAGGGAATTCGCCTACCATTTGTGTCCTTAAATCAGCCTTGCTAAGCGTGATTGCATCTTTTATATTTTTTGTATTTTCATAAGCAAATAATTTTGCTAATCTTAAGGCAATTTCTTCTTCTCTTTGTTCTTTTTGTGCTATTGTGCCTAATTCTTGCATATAAATTGTATTGTTTAATAATTCAGGTTGTAAGCCAAGTTTTAAGTCATTTTCCCAGAAAAACAATGCATCGCTAAGCCTTGCTCTTAACACCTTTTCATTACCTTTTTTTATAGTTTCTAAATCAGGATTGAATGAATTTGTAATTGTTATAAAATTATTGCTTAAAGAATTATCCTTATATACTGCAAAATAGCGTTGATTTTCTTTCATTGAAGTAATTATTACTTCAGGTGCAACTTGTAAAAATTCTTTATCAAAACTACCTAAAAGCGCTGATGGATATTCAGTAATTGCTACAACTTCTGCTAATAATTCTTCATCAATTTCAGCTTTTAAATTCCATAATTTTTCAATATTTCTTATCTCACTTAAAATGATTTCTAATCTATCTTTAGGATTTAAGATAACTTTGCCTTCTTTTAAAGTCTTAAAATACTCATCTTGGGTATTAAAAGATATTTTATCCATACTAATATTTCTATGAACGAAAGTGCTTTTACTTGAGTTTATATTAAACAAACTTGCATTAATTAATTCATCATCCATCATAACGCATAGTCCAGTAATTGGGCGAATAAAACTAAAAGTATTTGTACCCCAACGCATACTTTTACCAAAATTAAGACTTGTAATAAAGCTTTCTAAAATATCATTTATTAATTCGCTAAATAATTTACCTTTTTCTATTTTTTCTACATATAAACAAACTTTTCCTTTAATTTCTTTAAAGCTAAGTTCGTTTTCGCTAATATCTGCTTTTGCTAAAAAGCTCTCACCAGCTTTACTCAATTTCCCATCTTTATAGGCTACTTCTTTAGGAGCTCCGATTAATTCTATAACGCTATCGTTTGCTCTTTCGTTTGCTTTAAATGTAAAAACAAATCTTCTAGGAGTGTATAAAAACTCTAAATTACTAAATTCAATATTATTTGCTTTTAAAACCACTTCTAATTTATCTTTTATATTTGGTTCTTCTTTTAAAAAAGGAATTGCAGGTAATTCTTCTGTAGTTATTTCTATTAAAAACTTTCTCATTTTATCTCCTTAAATGTAAAACCTTGCTCTTTAAGAATTTTTCCAACTTCTTCTTGATGAGCTTTGCCTTTAGTCTCAAGTGTGATTGTAATATTTGCATCACCAAAATCAGTGCCTAATCTATCATAATCAACTTTTATTATGTTTGCTTGTGCGTCTTTTAAAGCCTTAGTTAAATCAAGTAATGCCCCTGCTTTATCAATTAAAGTTACGCATATTTGCATTTTTCTATAACTTTTAATAAGACCTTTTTCAATAATATTATTTAGCATTGTAATATCTATGTTTCCACCACTTAAAATGCAAACTACATTGCCACTTAGATTAGGAATTTTGCCGTGCATTACAGCAGCTACACTTGCTGCTCCTGCACCTTCAACTACTTGTTTATGTTGCTCTAATAAAAATAAAACCGCATTAGCTATTTCTTCATCGCTAACCATAACCATATCATCTACATTGTTTTTAATTATATTAAAGCTATCTTCATTAACATCTCTTACAGCTATACCATCAGCTATTGTTTTTACTTTATTTGAGTTTATGATTTTACCTTCATTAAAGCTATTTAGCATGGCACTAGCGCCCTTGCTTTGCACTCCTATTACTTTAATATTTGGATTAATTTGTTTTGCTGCACTAACAATACCGCTAATTAAACCGCCACCGCCTACTGGAACGATGATATAAGAAATATTGTTTAATTCTTCAATTAGTTCTAAAAATATAGTCCCTTGTCCTGCCATTACAAACGGGTCAGCAAATGGGTGAATAAAGGTTAGATTTTTAGTCTTTTCTAACTCTTTTGCGTAAGCATAAGCTTCATCAAAATTATCGCCTTTAAGTATTACATTAGCACCTAAATTAGCTGTGCTGCTTACTTTATTTACTGGTGTTGATTCTGGCATTACGATATGAGCTGTTATACCAAACTTTGAAGCAGAAAAAGCTACTCCTTGAGCGTGATTTCCTGCACTTGCTGCAACTACTCCTAGTTTTTTTTGCTCTTCATTTAAACTTGCAATCTTATTATAAGCGCCCCTTATCTTATAAGCTCCAATTGTTTGAAGATTTTCACATTTTAAATATATATTATATTTATCATTTGATAAAAATCTTGAATAATTAAAAGGCGTTTTAATTGCCACATCATATACTTTTTCTTTAGCCGCATATATTTTGCTAAGCTCTATCATCTTTCTTCCTTTCTAGGTAAAATCCACACTCTAAATGCTCTGAATTTATAAATTGGTCAAACAAAACAAATCTTTTTAACTCGTGAGTTTTGCATAATTTTTCTAAATCTATTTTAGCCGTTAATGGATTGCACGAAATATAAATTATATTATCATAGTTTTTTACTAAATTAACACATTCGCCTAAGCCACATCTTGGAGGGTCTATTAAAATATGTGAAAAACAAAAATCATCTAAATTTAAATCTTTTAGCCTATTAAAAGCTCTTACCTTATTAAAAGCGTCTTTTACTTCACTATCTTTTAGCCTTGCTGTAAAAATATTATTTACATTATTTAATTTGCAATTTTTATTTAAAAATGCCACATTTTTTTTACTAAGTTCTGTTGCAAAAACTTTTTTAAAAAATGGTGCAAGTGCTAAGGTAAAATTACCATATCCACAATAAAGCTCTAATAAATCATCGCATTTTTTATCTTTAAGACAAGATTTTGCAAACTCAAGCATATTTTCATTCATACTTAAGCTAGGTTGGATAAAACACTCATCATTAAACTCATACTTAATACCATTGCTAAAATGCTCTAAAATATCGCTTGGATATGATATTCTTTGTTTTCTTGATTGCATTATTAAATTAAGCTTTAAATTGGTTAATTTGCTTAATTTTTCGTAATAATTTTCTATTTTAAATTCTTTTATGTCTTTATGATATAAAAGCAAAACATTTAAAGTATAAAAGCTCTTAAAAAATCTAATTTCAAATAATTTATCTTTTAAAGCTTCATCTAAAGCCTTAAGTAATTTAGGCATAAATTCTCTTATCTCATCACATATAAAAGAAGTATCAAAATCAGTTATTTTTACCTTATCTTTAAACATAGCATAAGATATTTCGCCGTTATTTTTGTATAAAGCAAAATTAACCCTAGTTCTTAAGCCATCTTTATAAATCTTCTCGCAAGGAATTTGAAATTCCTTGCAAACTAAGTCAAATTTATTCAACTTTTTTTCCTATTAAGCGAAGTGCTAAGCTCATCATAACAACACCTAAAATAATTGTTAAATACACATTTAAGCCAAGACTTACAGGAATATATCCAAAAATTACGCTAATAGCACACACTAAAAGAGCATAAGGCATTTGAGTTTTAACATGCGCACTTAATTCGCATTTTGCACTCATTGCACTTAAAATTACGGTATCAGCTATCGGAGAACAATGGTTTCCAAAAATAGCACCTGTTAAAACACAAGAAATATTTATAACCATATATTCATGAAGCTCATTTCCACTCATACCAGCTTCAAGACCAACTGCGTGTGCAAGTGGGATTGCTAAAGGCATTAAAATACCCATAGTTCCATAACTTGTGCCTATTGCAAAACTCATAGCCGAGCCAATTAAGAAAATTAAACTAGGAAGTAATACATGCGGAGTTGAACCTGATAGTAATTGAACTATGTATTTATGAGTGCCTAATTCTTTTACAATTGCAGCTAAGCTCCAAGCAAAAAGTAGCATTGCAATTGTAAATATCATACTCTTCCAGCCATGTAGCCAAGTCTCTACTGCTTCTTTGTGATTGATTTTTTTGCGAACTAGACCTAAAATAACTGCAACAACACTAGCAAATAATGCAGCTTGAAATAATGCTAAGCTTGAGTTTGCTTCACCTAAAGTAGTTCTTATCGCATAAAAACTTAAATAATTTTCTTCAATCTTGCTTAAAATGTCTGCTTTATCAGGGTCATCTATAATTGCATTTAAACCACTAAAATAAAAACTTGCTAAAGCTGTAATAATAAGAGTTAAAATAGGAATTAAGGCATCACTAATTTTATGCTCTACTCCATCATTTGGTTTTAATTCACGCTCAAGTTCAGCTCCAACATCAAGTGCAGCTTCACTTACTATTCCTGCACGAGCATTTTTTTCAGCTATATACATTGAGCCAAATTCTCTTTGCTGAATAGCTGTTAAAACAACAAAAATTAGCATAAAGATATTATAAAATCTATAAGGAATTGTTTGCATAAATACTCCAAAAGCATTTACATCGCTAATTCCTACTAAAGAATAAGCAGTTTTAATAAGTCCAACTTCAATACCTATCCAAGTAGAAATTATCGCAATTCCTGCAACAGGTGCAGCGGTGCTATCAAGTATGAAGCTTAATTTTTCACGAGAGATTTTAAACTTATCAGCAATTGGTCTCATAATAGGACCAACGGTTAAACTATTTGCATAATCATCAAAGAAAATACAAAGCCCTATAAGCCAAGTGCTAACTTGAGCTGAAACAGGACCTTTTACAAAACGAGTAAGCGCAAGTGCAACTGCGTTTATTCCACCCATTTTAGTAATTAATGCAACCACACCACCTATACAAAATACTTGCAAGATTACTCCTGCATCATCGCTATCTATCATAGCATCTAGCAAATGTTTTACTATATTTGAAAATGACGCTAAAAATAAATTTACCCAATCCATAAAAGATGGATTATTATAAGTAAATGTATAAGTATCATTTACAATATTTGCTGTGTAAAAATTAGCAAAAGCTAGAAGAAAAGTCCCCGTAAAAACACCTATAAATAAAGATAAAATTACTTCACGAGTAATAAAAGCTAAAATAATAGCCATTAAAGGCGGTAAAAGTGTTAAAACGCCATATAATTGCATATTGCTAACGCTTGTATCAGCTGCGTTTGCAAATATACTAAAAAACATTAAAAACAAAAATCTCATTTTAAATTCCTATTTTAAATTCTACATTCTTTTTGATACTAAACAAGCCGTAATAAAGGCAACAAATGCTACTAAAACTATATAAGCTCCACCACCGATTTGATATAAAAATGGTGGATTTTCACCAATTGCAACTTTGTTTAAAAACGGCAATAATATAGGAGTTATAAATCCTGCTATTGCGTAAGCTAGGTTGTAGCTAAAGCTAATTCCACTATAACGAATTTTTGCAGGGAAAATCTCAACCATAATTAAAGGTGTAAAGTTCATAAGTCCTGCACTAAGAGTTGCTAATAAATAAAAACTCACAAGTAAATTAATATCCTTGCCTATATACAACTCATAAAAATACATCGCACCAAAAACACCCCAAAGAATGGCAAAAATCTTATAAATCCTACTAATTCCAAATTTATCACTTAAAAATCCTGTTAAAACACAACCAATCATCATAGCAAGTATTCCATACATTTGAAGAAGGGTATTATCAACAGGGTCTAATTTCATAACAGCTTTTACGAAATTTGGAGCAATTAATAAAAATACAACCACACAAGCAGTTAAAACCCAAGTAACTAAAATAGAAATAAATATCCCAAATCTATGATTTTCTATAACATCTTTTATAGGAAGTTTTACTAAAGAATCGCTTTCTTTCATCTTTTTAAATACAGGAGTTTCATTTAAATATCGTCTAAGATATAAAGAGATTATTCCAAAAATACCACCTAAAGCAAATGGAATTCTCCAACCCCAATCCTTTAGCTCTTCAGTCGTAAAATTAAGCTGCATAATAAGTGCAACCAAACAACCAAGTAAAATTCCACCAACAACGCTTGAAGTTAATAAGCCTATAAATAGACCTTTTTTGTTATCTTCACTATGTTCTCTTACAAATACCCAAGCACCAGGTAGCTCTCCACCTATTGCCATACCTTGAAAAATACGAACAAATAAAAGTGCAATAGGGGCTGCATATCCAATTGTCTCATAAGTTGGAATAATAGCAAGTGCAAAAGTAGGAATTACCATAAGTAAAATACTTAGCATAAACATATTTTTTCTACCAAATTTATCTCCAAAATGTGCCATTACAACGCCGCCTAAAGGACGAGCTAGATAAGCTGCTGCAAATGCTCCATAAGTATTTAGCTCTTGCCAAAACGGACTAAGCGTATTTGGGAAAAAATGATGTGCAAAATAAGATGAAAAAAATACAAATATAATAAAGTCATAAAACTCAAGAGTTCCACCAAGTGAGCTTAAGGCTAGAGTTTTTACTTCTTCTTTGTTTAATTTTTTTGTCATATATCTCCTTTTTCGTAATTTAATTTATCTCTATTAATAGCCAATTCTTCATAAGCTTCGCTAATAAATTTATTTATTTGATAATCAAATGATGAAGTATGAGATAAACCTACAATTACTTGAACTTTAGCACCTTTTACTCCAAAACGATTTTTCATAGCTTCTTGCCTAACTTCATCTATATAACTCTTAACTACAACCTCATCTTCATTAATAATAAAAACTAAAAACTCATTTCCACTCCAACGAGATATGTATTTTTCATAGTTTTCACTATTTTTTCTTAATATATATGCAAATTCTTTTAAGACTTCGTTGCCTAATTCTGTTGTGTATTCTTCGTTAATTTTTCTTAAGTTATTAATCTCTATTACTATTACACTAGCTTGAGTAATTACATCTTCATCAGCATTATGCTCAAGTTTTGCATTCATAATTTCTAAGAAAGAATATTTATGATAAGTTTCAGTTAAGGTGTCAAAACTAGTAAGTCTTTTTAAATGGCTCTTTCTGTTTTCATCATTAACAAATCTAATAACCTGACCTAATTCCATAATAATTTGGGTAAAAAATATAGCACTAACTACGCAAATTATATTGATAATATATATAAATACTTGTCCTGGCTCTTGATACGCCTTGTCGCAATAGAAAAATAAAAATAAATATAACAAGAAATAAACAAAAGGAAATATAAAAATTAAAGCAGAATATTTTCTTAAATTAAGATAATAATAAGATGTAAGCATAATTAAATATAAATCAAATCCATATCCCCAACCAATACTTAAAGAAAAATAAGTAGCTGTAAAAATTGATTCTAATTGAAATAAATACCAAGCATAATGCCTAACGCTTATAAAATTTACTCTTATAATTTTTTTAAACAATGATGATTTAAAAGATTTTTTACCATTTAAAATCTTTCTATATCTATTATAAAAATAATTTTTTTCTCCAAAACTCTTATAAAGTTTTCTACCAACAAACAATAAGAATAAAAAAGCTAAATAATATAAAGATGTTGCAAAAATTTCATAAGAAGTAATTATAAAACCATTGTAATAAAAAATCAAACCAGTAAAAAATCTAGCAAAAAATAAAAATAGACTATTTACTAATATCAAAACTTCATATTTAACCACTTTAAACCTTTTAATTTATATCGTCATATCCACTTTTATACAATATATACTCACGACCCATTGTTTTTGTTTCATATTTTAATTTTACGGTTTCATTTATTTTTTCTAATAAAACTTTAGGTCTTTTTTGAGTATCTATATGCTTGTGGTATTTTGCAACAATTTTTAAATAAATATCAAAATTATCTTTTTTCTTTCTAATCATCTTATCAAAATCTTTGCTTATTGATTCAAGTAAGAAATAAAACTTAGAGCTTTCTTCTTCTAAAATTAATACAAAAGTATTTAAATCCCATTTAATTATAATTTCATCATTAGGATAATAAACTCTTAAAAGACTTAAGAATTCATTCATTACTTTATTTTGGTAGTAGTAATCTATCTTAAAATATGAATCTTGGTCTTTTTGAACAAAAGCTATCTCAAATATACAAACATTAAGATTATTGTATTGATTTTGTTGTCTTTGTAAAAGCAATTGTGTGAAATCTTTTTTATCAATTAGATTGAATTTAGTATGTATTTTTTTAGTTATTTTTATATGACTTTTATTTACAGATAATTTTTCTATATCTTCTATTGATTTTAGACCTACTACATGGTTGCTAAATACTATGCTAGAAAAAACTACAAAAACAGAAATTATAAATAATAAATTAGAAAAAAAACTCTCCTTATAATAAGGATGCCAAAAATAATAATCAATTAAAAATAAAGATATAAATATAGTTAATAGCACTAAATAAGTAATATTTGCTATCAATAATCTTTTTTTAGAATCATTTATAAACATTATATAAATCAAAGTGGCTAGCAAAATAATATATAAATGAGCCCCGCCTGCCATAGAATATAAATATATATTACAACAAATAGCAATGATTATACATGCCCCACCACCCATAAAGCTAAACCAGTCAAGATACCTTGCTACTGATTTTTTCTTTCTATTTAAAAGTAAGGCATAAAATAAACAAGCACAAACAATATATAAACTTGATATAAAAAATTCTTTAGCAAAAAGCATAGTAATACCTAAAAAACCAAATGTAATAATTATGGTTAATATTAAAATTACATAAATTCTTTTTAAGGTAATATTATGATTTCTTATATCTTCATAGGTATCATAAAGCTCTTGTATAAATTCTACTCTTTGACTATCGTATTCTCGCATTATGCCTCGTCATAACTATAATCATCGTCATCATACATATCTTCATCATATATATTATATTCATCAAGACTGCTTAATTCATCATCAAAATCTTGCTCAAATTCGTCATCAAACTCATCTAACTCATCGTCAAATTCGTCTAATTCATCATCAAAGTCATCATATTCACTAAAGCCATCTAACTCGTCATCTTCATAATCTAAAAACTCATCATCATCGTAAGCCATATAATTTTCCTTAATAAAATTAAAAATGCTAATATACCATTTTATTTATATTATTTGTTAAAATCTAAGCAAAAATAAAGGAAAAAAATGCAACTTACACACATAAACGAGCAAAATAATCCTACTATGGTTGATGTTAGTGATAAACAAATTACTAAAAGAAGAGCTTTAGCAAGTGGCAAAATCACAATGAACGAAGAAGCTTTTAAAGCAGTTTTAAACGGAAATGCAAAAAAAGGAGCGGTAATAAATACAGCTATTGTTGCAGCTGTTATGGGAGCTAAGCAAACATCAAATTTAATTCCAATGTGCCATCCACTACCAATTAGTAAAGTTGAAGTAGATATTGAGCCAATTGAGAATGAATTTGCTTTTAGACTAAATGCAGTGGTAATCACCGAAGGAAAAACAGGTGTAGAAATGGAAGCATTAAATGCTGTTAGTGTAGGCTTATTAACGATTTATGATATGGTTAAAGCAATTGATAAAACAATGGTTATTGATGATATAAAATTATTAGAAAAAGACGGAGGCAAAAGTGGTCAATTTAGAAGAAATTAAAGCTGATTTAAAGATAGAATATCCTTGCAACTGGAGCTATAAAGTAATACTTGATAAAGATGATGATATAAATGAATTAGTAAAAAAGCTAGATATTAAAAATGCAAAAATTGAAAGTTCAAAATCTACAAGTAATTATAAAAGCTATAACCTAAGCCTAGAAGTGCCAAATGAAGCTTATAGATTAGAATTATTTTCTACTCTTAAAAAACATTCTAAATTTGTTTTATAAGGAAAAACTATGAAGAATATATTATTTAATGAAATACAAGAAAAAGCAAAAAAAGAATTTATTAATTCAAACGATGATGGATTAATCGCTAGATTATATACCAAGTATTGTGAAGAGCTAGAGAATTTAGAAGCGCTTACAAATGAGAATAAAAATATAGTTTTAAAAGCCCTTTTAAGAGCAAAAATGTCTATAAAAGAGCAAGAGATTTATACTCTTACAAATGAGCTTGAGATGATTAGAAAAGAGATAAAGTCAAAAGAATTAGAGCTTTATAATATTACAAAATCAAGTTTTAATGAGCTAAGTAAGGTAGTTCAAAATGATATTCAAAAAGAATACCTTGAAGAACTTATGTTAAATGAAGCAAACTCATTACAAATTCTTTACGAAACTTCTCAAAATGCTTTTATAAATGTTCTTGAAACAAATATAATGATAGAAGAAAGATGCTTTTTAATAAGTAATTTTATGCTAATTAACGCACTTGAATATGCTAAGTTTAATAAGGATAAAATAATTAATGCAGCTGAACTTATCTTAAAAGCAGCACTTGAACTAGCAAATGAATGGCAAAGCTATGCTGAAGAGCTTTTGACTGGAGTATTAAATGGACTTTTAGAAGGTATATTTGCTATCTTAGAAAGGCTTAAAAAGGATTTGGAAGTTAGCTTAAGTGATAATGAACTTGATAATATGAAATTATCTCTTCTAAGTCTTGAGCGTGATTTTATAGCTATGATTAAGACAAATCTAAATAACGATGCTTCAGGTAAGGCACTTGAAAATATTTTAAACAATAAACTTGATAATAATTTTGCTAAATTTGCAAGATTAGTAAGAGAAAACAAGCAACTACTAAATATAAAATTAATCAAATTTCAAAATAGCGAGCTAAACGAAAAAATCAAAAAAGAATTAAATACTTTAGAAAAAGCTTATAATGAATTTGATGTAAAAAAATTAGCTTCAAATATTTTCACAAAGTTTAAGAAGAACTAAAAAAAGAATTTGAAACTCTCGTTTCAAATTCTAAAAATTATTTAACTTTTATATTACTAAAAATTGCTGGAGTATAATTTACACCCATATTAAATACTTTTTCATCAACCTTTTTAGCATATTCATTTTTTCTATCTTGGTCAATTTTTTTGTATTCAACACCATCTTGATAATATTTTCTTAATATTGCGATTTTTTCTTCATCAGTTTTAGCTGTTTTGATTTCATCAAAAATATTAAGCGATTTATCTAAAGCATTCTCGTGCATTGGAAGTGGAGTTAAAACAAATTTAATATTAGTTTTTTTCAAATCTTCTTCTATATTTTTTAAATGTTCTCTACAATAAGGACAATCAGGGTCGCTAAATACTACCATTGCAGTATTGCTATTTTGCTTTCCTAGATTAATAATCATATCAGGATTTTCTTTAACAAAATCTGTTAATAATAAGCTTAATTTCTCTTGTTTTTCTTTTTCTTTTTTAGCCATAAAACTAGCTTTTAAATCTATACTTTCTTTCATATTAAGCATAGTTGGTGTTCCATAAACTCCATCACTAAAGAAAACATCAGAGCCAACCACAACTCCATCTTTTAATAAATTAAACTCTACCATTTCAAATTTTGAATCAGGAACTTTATCAACTTTTACTAATTCTACTTGAATATTTTCTGGTGTAATTGTTTTTACAAATTCTATAACTTTATCACTAATTTTACTAGCACTTAAAGCGCTTACAACCGACATTGCTAATATTATTTTTTTCATACTAATCTCCTTAAAAAAATAAAAGTTTAATTTTGCATTAAATAGCGTTTATTGTCAATATTTTTTACACCCTTTAAAGTGTCTAAATACTCAAGTAAAGCAATGGCATATTTTCTACTTAAGTCATATTCATTTTTAAGTTCTTGCACTCCTACACCTATTTTTAAAATAGGGCTTATGTTTTTTACAAATTCTTCAAGTGCTTGTGTGCTAATAAAATAATTATGAGCTAGTCTTTTTACCTTATTTTGAGAACATAATTTCTTCATAATATCATCACCACTTTTTCTATCTAAATTAAGCTCATCATAGATATTATAAGGAGCTTTTGGGGTTAGGCAATTTAATTCATCATATATTTTTTCTTCATTATTTTCTAATAATTTTTCTAATTTTTCGCCTTTTTTATAAAAAAGACCATTATTAAATTCTAAAAAATCTAAATCTTTTAAAGCCAAATCACACAAAAACTCATCAATTCCTAATGATTTTTCTAAGCTTTTTGCACTTTGTAATGAATAAGGGTTTTTAGTAAAAAGCTCTTTTATATTGTTTTTTGTATCTTCTAGGGCTTTTTTTGCATATACACAAGCACCATTTAAATCTACTATCTCACCTACTTCTTGAGCGTATTCTAAGGCTTTTTGCGTGCTTAGATTAAATCTTTGCGGCGCACAAAAAAGCCCAAAACCTGAACTATGATTTTGATTTAATAAAGCAAAAGCACTTTTAAAATCTTTTTGCTCTAAAGCATTTAATAATTCAATCATTTTTGATTTTTTAAGTGGCTCTGTAAGTGGATTTAACACCACTCCACCAGCAACAGCACGAGCATTTTTTAAGATTATAAAAGGCTCATTAAAACTTAGAGCAATTGGTTTTTTTAATACAAATTTTGCAAATCTATCGTATTGTAAAAATTTCGCTTCAATTTGCTTATTAGCAGCACAAAACAATACATTTTCATCATGCTTTAATTCACCTTCTAAAGTAGTATAAATCTCATTTGCACTTCTTAAATAACCCTTAGAATAAATGATATTTCCTACTTTTAAATTCCCTTTAAAGACAAAAGCAACCCTAGCAGGTGCTACTACACTTTCTACATTTTTATGCTGAACTTCAATTGATTTTATTTGAATATTTTCTAATTCATCGCTTAAATAAGTTTTGCATTCTAATTTGCCACTTTTTAAAATACCCGTTGCTACAAGACCAATGCCTTTTACATTAAATACTCTATCAACATTGATTTTTAAAGCAAAATCTTCATAATTTGGAACTTTTAAACTCAATAAATATTTTTTAAGCTCATCTATGCCTAATTTGTTTTTAGCACTTACTAAAAATACTCTAATAGGTGTAAAATCAAGTTGCTTTAAAATCTCTTGCTTTTTAGCATCAATATCTTGGCATAAATCAATTTTATTTAAAACTAAAATTATATTCTTTACACCCATAATTTTTAAGATAAAAATATGCTCTAAAGTCTGTGCTTTTAGCCCTTCGTTAATATCTACAACAAGCATTGCGTATTCACTTTGAATACCACCTATCATTGTCTTAACCAAGCTTTCATGACCTGGCACATCAACAAATGAGATATGCTCTAAGTGTGAAAAGCTCAAATCAATAGTAATCCCACGCTTTTGCTCTTCAGGTGTATTATCTCCATCAAAGTCATTTAAAGCTTTAATTAATGAAGTTTTGCCGTGGTCAATATGACCTGCGGTTGAAATTATTAACATTTATAAAGTCCTTCCTTTCTCCATAGTGCGAAATTTTTTTCATATCCTATGCCGTAATCTTCGTAAAATTTAGGGCAATTAATAGCCATTTCTTGAGTTTTGCTTGGCTCATCGTGTGGATAAATATAGTATTTTTCTTTATCAGGATGATTATTGTCTAAATATGTCGGTATTTGTAAGGCTTCATTGCTATTTACAAATTCTAAGGCTTTATTGATTGCTTTATAAGATGAATTTGATTTTTTAGAATTAGCTAGAAAAACTACGCATTGAGAAAGTGTAATCCTTGCTTCAGGTAAGCCAATGTCTTTACATATTTGCAAACACGAATTAGCTATTACTAAAGCATTTGGATTTGCATTGCCTACATCTTCACTAGCAAATATACAAAGCCTTCTAGCAATGTATAAAATATCAATACCTGCATTTATCATTCTAGCAAGATATAAGATTGCTGCATTTACTTCACTTGCTCTTAAGCTTTTAATAAGAGCTGAAGTTAGTAAAAACTCATCTTCTTTATTGCTAATATAATTTGGTCTTAGTGCTTTTAGCTTTTCTAGGCTAATATTTTTAAAAACATTTGCGTATCTTAAAAGATTTAGCATTGCTCTTGCATCGTTTGAGCTTGATTTGATTAAATAATCTTTTATTTCTGTGCTTAAATTAGGTTGAGCTTGTTCTAAAATCTCTTTTAATTCATCATAACTTAATGGCATAAACTCAAAAAACAATAACCTAGAGCATAAAGCCTTATTTAGTGAATACAAAGGATTATGAGTGCTTGCAGCTAAAAAATAAAAATTATTTTCTTCTAAAGGTTTTAATAACACATCTTGAACGCCTTTATTTAAGCGATGAATTTCATCAATAAATACAACAGGCTTAAAAAGGCTATCTTTTTTAATAACTTTTCTAAGTTCTTCAACGCTAAAACTAGCACCATCAAACTCATAAAAATTAGTTTTTAATTCTTTTGCTATAAATCTTGCAAAAGTGGTCTTACCTACCCCGCTTGGACCATAAAAAACACTATGTGGAATTTCTTTTGCTTTTATAAACTCATCAAAAATTTCTCTTACTTTATCCTGCCCTACCATTACTATCCTTTAAGGGCATTGTAATGATTTATTTTAAAAACTTAGCAAAGCTTAAAGCAAAATTAATATATTTTCCAAATCCAAATTCTTTTAAAATAAACAATGATATTTCTTTTAAAATATCAGGTTTTACTTCTTTAACTTCTACTTCTTTTTTAGGCATAAATTTATTCACTAATTCACTTGCCTTGCTTACAATTACTTGAGTTTTTGTAGCTTTTCTAGGTTTTTTAAAAAGTGCAAAAATTGATTTTGCAAGTTTTTTAATAAACGAAAACATTTTCCAACCTTTATTGATAATAATTTTACAAATTATAATTATTTTTGATTAATAAAGTGATATTATTTTTCATAATCTTTATTGAAATTATTTTTAAATTCATTTTTAACTTTAATTTACTAAAATAAGCGTTTTTTTAATTAAGGAAAGTATATGCAAAATAAACTAAAAGAATATGCAAAATTAGTTGGTAACACGCCTTTAGTTGAAGTTGAATATTTATATAAAAATAAAAAATCAAAAAGCTATTTTAAACTAGAATATTTTAATCCAAGTGGCTCTATTAAAGATAGAATGGCATTAGAAATTATGCAAAATGCTGTTAAAAATAATGAATTTAAAGCTGGTATGAGTATAGCCGAAGCAACTAGTGGAAATACAGGTATAGCTTTTTCTGCTTTAGGTGCTTTTATAGGTGCTAGTGTTGAGATTTTTATGCCTTGCTGGATGAGTGAAGAGCGTAAGAAAATAATTAGAAGTTACGGAGCAAAATTAAGAGAAGTTAGTGCTTGCGAAGGTGGATTTAGTGGTAGTGTAAGACTTGCTGATGAGAGTGCAAAAAATGGCAATGTATTTTTACCTCATCAATTTGAAAACGAAAGCAATGTAAAAGCCCATGAAAAAACTGCAAATGAAATTCTAAACACTCTAAAAAAACACAACCTAAAACCAGATTGCTTTGTAGCAGGAGTTGGAACAGGTGGGACTATAATGGGGATTGGCAAGGTATTAAGACCACTTGGAGTAAAAATATGCCCATTAGAGCCTGAAGGTTGCGCTAGTATGAGTAATCCTGGAGAAAATTCAGAGCATAGAATTCAAGGCATAGGAGATGGTTTTGTGCCTGATATTGTAAAGCTAAATGAATTAGATGATATCATCATAGTAAATGATATAGATAGCGTTATAATGGCACAAAAACTAGCTAAAATCGGACTTGGAGTTGGAATTTCTAGTGGGGCTAATTTCTTAGGTTGTATTAAAGCTAAAGAGCTTTTTGGAGATTGCGTAAGCGTTAGTGTATTTGCTGATGATAATAAAAAATATCTAAGCACTGATTTAATGCTAAATATGCAAGATGAAGAAAGATTTTTAAGCAATAAAATTGAATTAATCGGATTTAAAGTATTATAAGGAGAAGATATGAAAAAATTAATTTTACTAAGCATAATTTCAAGTATTGCAATGGCAGATTGCTCTTATAAAATCAATAAATTAGAGCGTGAATTAAGCTATGCAAAACAATATGGCAATTTTAATAGAGTTAGAGGTTTAGAAAACGCTTTAGCAAATGTAAGAGCACATTGTGGTGGCGGTAGTGTTTATAATAATGATTATTACACTAGAAAAAATGAGATTAAAGACACTATTGAAAGATTAGAAGATGAAGCTGAGCGTAAGATTGATAGGATTGAAGACAAGCTTGATGAATTAAATGATATGAAAAATAGTATGAGTAAAGACGAATACAAAAGAAGAAAAGCAGAATTAAAAGCTGAAAAAAATCGTATAAAAGACGAATATAAAAGACAAAAACAAGCTTTAAAAAACTCTTATAAATATTAAAAAAGCCTAATTTTTTAGGCTTTAATTCTTCAATAATTGCTTAATCGCTAAAGATGATAATAAAAGTCCCATAGAAGCAGTCATTCCCATAAAAGACCCAAGCCCAACACACATTGGCTCTTCTTCGCTATAAGCCATTTTAAATTTACCTTTAAATCTGCGTTTTTTAAGCTCAAGTCTAACGGCTTTTGCTAAAGCACACATTTTAGTCTTATCCCAATTTGCAACCTTTAATTTTAAAGGGTCAATTCTTTTTGCAGCCCCACCACTGCTAATAAAACTAATACCTTTTTCATAAGCAATTTCAGCTATATCGCATTTGGCTTTAACATCATCAATACAATCAATCACTAAATCAAATTCTTTATCTTTTAAAAACTCTAAAAAGCTTTCTTTAGTGATTAATAACTCATAACAATTTGCTTTATAAAATTCAGCAAAAACGCTAGCCTTGCTAAGTCCAATATTTTCAGAATGTAATTGTCTATTTTGATTACTAGCTTCAAAATAATCCTTATCAATCCCACTTACATTAATACCAACTCTAGCAAGTGAGCTAAAACACATACCACCAACTCCACCAAGCCCACAAATTAGCACTTTTTTTGAACTCAATTTATCATAATTATCTTGAAATAATAATCTAGCTCTTGCAAATCTCTCACTCATTTTCTAACCATTTCTTTACTTTTTTTAATTCTTTTTTAGCCGTTAGATTTAGCTTAATTGGAGTAATACTTGCATAACCTTGTCTTACATAATCAATATCATCATCTTTTGCTTTTACCTTGCTTAAATCATACAAGCTATCTAGCCAATAATACTCTAATCCTCTAGGGTTTTTACATATTTTACTTGAGAATTCATATCTCATTTTACCCATTTTACAAACTTTATAACCTTTATAATCACTCTCACAACTTGGATAATTTACATTTAAAAATCTTCTTTTTTTAAGTGGATTAAGCTTAAGTAATTTTAAGATTAGTTTAACAGCAAGTTTACTTGAACGCTTAAAATCTATATCTTTTTCATAAAGTTGAGAAAAAGCAATCGCATTCACTCCACAAAGCACACTCTCCATACAAGCAGCCGCCGTGCCTGAATAGGTTATATCTTCAGCTAAGTTTGCTCCATTATTAATCCCACTTACTACCAAATCAGGTAATTTATCCTTAAAAATAGTGCAAAATGCAAGATTTACACAATCACTTGGTGTGCCATCTTTTAAGGCATAATAATTTTTCTTAATTTTTACAAAACTTAGTGGATGATTTAGTGTAAGCGAATGCGCACAAGCACTCTTATTGCTCCAAGGAGCAACTACAAAAACCTCTAAATCTTTAATCTTTTTAAGTCTTTTTCTAAGTGCTAGAAGACCTGGTGCATCATATCCATCATCATTGGTTAATAATATTCTCATTTTTACCTTTTCATATCAAAATCTATAAATAATTTTATTTTTTTATCATTATTAAATAATTCTAATCTATATCTCATAGTGCTTAATAAACAAGTGCTTACCACAAACTCACTTTCATAATCTCCGTTATCAAGTCTAATAAGCTCGGCATTTATAACACCCATATCCATATTAAGCCCATATAATTTAAGATTTAGATTATCGTATTTAGGTAAGCCTTTAATTATTAATTTAGTTTCTTCCATAAATCTTATCGGACGATTAATAATTTCAAAACTAATTTTTCTACCTTTGAAATCTTTTTCGCATACATCTTTATTAATAGAGCATTTAAGTGGAGTGTTTAAATAATTTTCATCAATTTTTTCATCATCACAAGCTATGAAAAATAAAGCTAAAAATATTAACACAACTCTCATTTTAAATTCCTTCTAATAGCAACCAAACTAAAGATTGTTAGGATAATTACGCTAATTATTAGCCATAATGGACTTTCAAAATTGCTCTTTTCTCCTGCGTAAGAATGCTTACCTACTAAATAATAATTCACTCCAAAATAAGTCATCAAAATAACGCCAAATCCCCACATACTAAGCAGTGCGTATAATAGTTTTGATTTTAATTTTAAATGCACCAAAATTGCATATATTAATATACTTATTAAAGACCAAGTCTCTTTGCTATCCCAGCCCCAGTATCTTCCCCAAGACTCATTAGCCCAAATTCCACCCAAAAAATTCCCGCAAATTAACAATAATAAGCCTAAATGATTTGCTAAATATATTTGAATATTTGCCTTATCGTAAGGTTTTTTAAATATTACGCATAATAAATAAGAAAAGCTAATTAAAGCACTTAAGCCAAAAAATCCATAAGAAGCAGCAATTAAGCTTACATGAATACTAAGATAAGGAGAATTTAAAACAGGCATTAGATTTGTAATTTGTGGATTAACATCATTAAGATGTGCTGTAAATAATGTAGCAACGCTAAATAATAAGCATAAGCTAAGTAATAGATTTTTTCTAAAAACAAGTCCAGCAAAAACGGAGCTTAAAGCAATATAAATTAAACTCTCATAAGTATTAGTAAGCGGAGTAAATCCTGCTACAAAACCCCTTAATCCAATGAGAATTAAATGGATTAAAAATAGTATTAAAGCAAGATAAAAAATAATTTTAGTATTTTTATTTATCACAAATAAAGAAAGTATAAAAAGCACTAAATAAGCAAAACACAAACTATAAAAAGCATCATATTTGCTTAAAAATATTTGAGTTTTAATCTGTGCTTGGCTAGGTAAAAAATCAAACTGATTTTGCAAGTTTTTAATCTTAGATAAAATCTCATTAGCCTTGCTATAATCATTAGTTTTTTTAGCAATTACTAAAGAGCTTAAATATTCATTAATTAGCTTTTGATTATCCAAGCTTATATTATTTGCAAATGGGCTTTGCAAGTGGTTTTCATCAGGAATTATCTTAAATAATTCTGCTGTAAAAATTAAATATAAAATATTCACACTCTCATCAACTCTAATCAAATCCTTATCATAATCATTAAAATTCGCTTCTCCTTTAGCATAGGTTTTTTTAATTTCATCTTTTAATTTATAACTTGAACCATCGTAAAAATCACTAAATTTTGCTTGTTTTTCACAATTTAAAAATTCTCTTAATTTAGGATTTTTGACCCTAATTAATCTAGCTTCATTTACATAAGTAACATCGGTAATTAATCTAAATATCTCTTCACTTGCAGCGTTTTTATTAGGACAACCAATTTTATTGCATAGCTCTAGTGAAAAAGTATAAAATGGCAAAAATCTATCATTTAAATCTTGAATAATTAAAGAATTTAATTCATTTATATGAGAGTTAAAATCATTTGCTTTTAAATTTGGACTAAGAATTATTATAAAAACAACACTTAAAGCCTTAAAATATTTTCTAGTTTTTAGACTAAATAAATTTAAAAAACACCCAATAAACAATAAAGCATAGCCAATATAAGTAGGAGTTTTGCCTAAATCTTTATTAGCACTTAAAATCGTGCCTTTTAAATCTTCATCATAAGAATACTGAAAATACCTAATACCTTTATAATCAAGCACTTTATTCATAGCTATTTTTACATCTATTTTTTGATTATTATCTAAGATTAATAACTCACTTTCATAATCTTTTGCACTCTTGCTACCTGCGTGGGTTATTAAATTAAATCGTTTTAGATAAATATCAAAATCAAGCTTTAAGCTCTCTTGCTTCCAAGAAATATCATAATCATTTATCTTAATATTATCGTTTAATGCAAGGATTAGTTTTTCTTTTGAAATTCCTGATTTAAATTCTACTCTAATCGCTTGTAAATTACCCCCACTCATACTAAGTGCATCTTTTGAATGAACTAAATAATTTAAAGCCGAAAAAGAAAACTCATCTAGCAAATATATACCATCTTTTAATTTAAAATCACTGCTTAGAATTTGATTTAAGAATTTCATTTCTTGATTAGTGTTTATATAAAACTCATTATCTTTTATATAAAAATTAACATAATTAGTGCTTGTTTTGTTAAAGCAAAAATCAATATTAGCAACACTAACGCATTCATTATAATTAATCTCAACATCACTATATCCACTATCAAAATTAAATCTTAATTTTAAATAACTAGGGTCGTTTAAATCATCACTTTTTACCTTAGTAATCCCTGCTTCATAGCTAAAATCAACAAACCTTAAACTTGCATTATCAAGTTTTATAATCTCATTTAAATTACTAGTTTTACTGATTTTATCATTGTGTTTTAAGACTAATTCAGTTTTTGTGCTTTTTATCTCATTTGCTTTATTATCAACCCTTAAATGAATAATGCCTTCAAAACCAAAAAAATGAGTTAAAACAGCACCAATAAATATAAAAATAAAAGAAATGTGAATTAAAAATAATGAAATATTTTTATAAAGTTTGTATTTAAAAATCGCATAAATCACACTTAAAAACAATAAAACCATAATCAAGTGAAAATACCAAGCATTATAAACTAAACTCATAGCATAACTTGTGCCTTTTGCACTCTCAATAAATGTAGCAACCCCACAAAAAATAGCAAAAATTAGCATATAAACTAAAGAAATCTTTAAATTTAAAAATTTATTTAAAAACATTATTATTAAAACTACTTTCTTTTAAAATCATTCTTAATTGATAAAATTTATTATCTAAACTTAAAGCTATATTTTATAATAAAAGCCTTAAAAAATAAGAAAATTAATTAAAATTATTTAATACATTTTTTCTCCTTTTTGAATTATTTAAATTATATTATAATTTTTATATTTTTTTAAGAAAGCTTTAAATGAAATTGGATTAAACTTCATTGTTGTAATTTTAATTTTAAGGAGAAAGCTATGAAACGCTTGTTAGCACTAGGTAGTGCCTGTATTATGTTATATGCTAATAATATAACACCTCAAGCTGATGGTATCGAGCCTAGAACTCTTCACGATTATGTAAATCAAGAAACTGATTTTATAGAGTTCTTAAAAGACCGCCATCCTATGTTTAAATACGAAAAGGAAGGAAATTTAGTTGGAAAATATTCTATTTCTAATCGCCAAGAAGAATTCGTAGAATTCGGTGGGCATGGAAATTATGAAAAAGACACAGGTCGTTCTGCATCAATTACATATCGTCTAGGTATGGAAAGTATTTTAGATTATCCAAATAAATTCGTAGGACCTAAAAAATGTGGTGAATGTCACCCTGCTCAATATGAAGCTTGGAATCGCTCACGCCACTCAAAAGTTATTCGTTTTCCTGATGAATTAGAAGAAGCTGGAGGAGACCCTAAAAAGCCTATGTATGGAAGCAGCGAAGCTACAATTTTACCAAAAGGTGTTGAAGCTGATGATGTATTTGTAATCGTAGGAACTCCTAGAACAAAATATGGTTTTATTGATAAATGGTTAGTTCGTGGAACTTATCACATTGAAGATGGAAAATTAGCTGATGGAACAGGTAAAATGGTTGCTGGAGGTAATCAATTCTCACGCCTTTGGGTTGAATCACTTACACCTGAAGTTGCGAAAAAAATCGCTGAATTCTCACCTGGCTTTCCTACAAAATTAGAAGATTTTGGCAAACAAACTTCAAGCGTTTGGGGAATAAACTCTTATGGTTCTACTTATAAAGAAAAAATGATGTTTCAACCTGCATCTGCATATTGTGAAGTATGCCATAGCTTTAAATTTGACTTTAAATCTAAAGAAGAATTCTTAGCAGCAATTGGAAATAAAGACGAGCTTAGAAAACACGCAATTTCTAAAGGAATTAGCTGTGAAGAATGTCACGGAGCTGGAGCTCACCTTTATGGAGCAAGGGGTGCTGGAATGCCAAGTAATTGTGAAAGATGCCATCAAAGATTTGCTTATGATAGCGAAGATGCGAAGATTGACCCAAGAAAACCATTTAATAGTTACTTTAAATCAGCGTGTCCATCTTGTGGAACTGAAGGCTCACAAATGTATAATACTATGCACTATGATAAAGGTATGAGATGTTCAACTTGCCACGACCCACACGAAGTTACTGCAAATGATTGGAAAGACCCTTATACAAAAGTAGGACTTAAAAAAACTTGTAGTGATTGTCACGAAACTCAAGCTGAAATGTTTAAATACGGCGGAGCACACGCTAAAGATAATTGCACAGGCTGTCATATGCCAAATATGATGAGTTGTGAAAACTTTGCAAGTGTTCAAAACCCTGATAAAGGTGGATTTGACAATGTTCGTGCAAGTCATATATGGAAAATCTATGTAGATAAAGACGCAAAAACTCTAAACCCACCAGAAGGAAAACCAAGAGACCCACAAACAACTAAAGGTTGGACAATTGCTAGAAAAGATGGCAAATTCTTTGTGGATTTAATGTGGAGTTGCGGAAGAACTAGCTGGAGTGATGTAAATCTAGTAGGACCTGGGGCAAGTGGATGCCATAGTGCTGTGCAATCAACTTTACCAAAAGAATTACACTTCACAGACCAAGAGCAAATCTATGATAAAGTTATGGAATGGCAATTACCTGTTAAAGAAGGCTTTAAAAAACTAGAACTTGCAATTCGCAAAATTGATAGAGAACAAGCAAAAATGGATAATCTAAGCACAAAAACTAAATCAGAAATTATCCTACTTACAAAAGAAGCAAGAGCAATTTATGAAAAAATTGAAAAAGATGGAAGCTGGGGCGTTCATGGTCCAAAATATGCTCTAAAACTAATAAATGAAGCATTAGTTTATGTAGCACAAGCTCAAGATTTATTAGATGGTAAGAAATAATAAAAGGTTAGGAAAAATCCTAACCTTAGTGAAAGGATAAAATATGTTGCTAAGACTTATTTTTGCCATCTTTTTAAGCTTTAACCTTTTTGCATCGGAAGGCGATTTTGCAGTAGTTGAAGGAGTAATTCCTATATCTATGGCTGATGTAGAAAAAGAATTAGGTAAAAAAGATGTATATATATTTGACGCAAATACAAAAGAAGAAAGAATAAAATACGGCTATTTAAAAGGCTCTATTTTTATTAATACACCTGAATGGGTAAGTTTATTACCTAGCAATAAAGACGCTAAGATTATTTTTTATTGCTTAAATAGAATGTGCTATGCAAGTAGCGATGCTGCATTAAAAGCACAAAAACTAGGATATACAAATGTTCGTGTAATGCTAGATGGAATTGAAAGCTGGATTCTTAGTGCAAGACCTATTGAAAAAGGCGGCATAAAACCACTTGTAAAAAGCCATGATATTAATAGTTGGCACGAAGGAAATGAAGTAAGTAGTTTTAAAGATGAATTACATAAGAATTTAAGATTTGGTAACCTTCCTGCTTGTAGAGATTGTCATGGTGCTAGTGGAATTATCAATGATTTAGCAAACGATAAAGACAATGTAAATGCAAACTGCACTAGTTGTCATAAAGAAGTTAAGGCTGAATTTAGCGGAAGTGTGCATGATAAATTCACAAATCCAAGAGAAAAATCTCCATCATGTTCGGATTGCCATAATGTGCATGATAAACAACAATTAACCTCTTTAGCTGTTAAAAAACTAAGCGATGTAAAATGTGGAAGTTGCCATGAAAAAGAGCAAAAACACTATCACGAAACTTTCCACGGAAAGGCTATGGTTTTAGCAAAAGATGGTGAAAGCAAAAAAATAGCTGCTTGTTTTGATTGTCACGGGGCTCATAACATTCATAAACCAAAAGATGAGAAATCAACTTTATATGGTGAAACTAGAATAAAAACTTGTGAAAAATGCCACGAAGGAGCTAATGATAACTTTAGTGATTTTATAGCTCATGCTGACCATACTGATAAAGAGAATTTCCCTTTACTTTATTGGGCTTATGTGTTTATGACAGGGCTTGTAATATCAGTATTTGCATTCTTTGGCTTACACACATTCTTGTGGAGTATGAAACTAATTTATATGAGTATTAAATATAAAGATGAGTGGCGTGCAGCAAAAGAAAAAATGCATAATGACAAGGTAAATATTAAACGCTTTAGCACCTTGCATAGAATTCAGCATTTCTTTGTAGCTTCAAGCTTTTTAGGATTAAGTTTTTCTGGCTTACCGCAAAAATTCTATACCGCTCCTTGGGCTCAAACTATGATTGATTTAATGGGCGGAATTGTAATGGCTACTAAAATACACCATTTTAGTGCGTTTATTATGATTGCAGTATTCTTAAGCCACATTGCTGAAGTAGTTTATAATTCTTGGACTAAGCGTGATGCTATTCGTGATAATAATGGAAAGCTAAGCTTTAAATTATTCTTAGCAAAATTATTTGGACCTGATAGTTTAATGCCTAGAATGCAAGACTTAAGAGATGTTGTAGCTCATTTTAAATGGTTTATTGGAAAAGGCGAAAGACCTAAGTTTGATAGATTTACTTACTGGGAAAAATTTGATTATATAGCAGTATTTTGGGGTATGTTTATCATTGGCTTTAGTGGTTTAGTATTATGGTTTCCGGTTGAATTTACGAAGATTTTACCTGGCTTTATGCTAAATCTTGCAACGCTTGTGCATTCTGATGAAGCACTTTTAGCTACAGGATTTATTTTTGCGGTGCATTTTTTCAATACTCACTTTAGAGCTGATAGGTTCCCTATGGATATGGTTATCTTTAGTGGAGAACTAACCGAAGAAGAGTTAAAGCACGATAGACCTGAATGGTATGCAAGGCTTAAAGCTAGTGGAAAATTAGACGAACTTAAAAACGAAAGCAATTCTTTTGCTAAGTATTTTTATTTTGCAAGAGTTGTTGGATTTTTAATGTTATTTACTGGACTAATTTTTCTGTTCTTAATAATTTATGCCTTTGCTGATATGTTGATAGGATAAGAGTATGAAAAATAAAGATGCTAATATGATTTTAAGTTTTACGGCATCAAGTTTAATTGCTGCAGCACTAATTCTTAGTGCTTGCGGCAATGAAGCTAAAGAGCCTGAAGCTGTGGTTAAAGACTTTGTGCTTTTATGTGAAGCTGGGAAAATGAGTGATGCTGCTAAATTACTTGCTAGTAAAAATAATGTGGATTATTTTAAGAAGTTTCAAGATAAAGGTAAGGATATGATTTTTATAGATTATGATTATAAAGGTAATGATGATACTATAGAAATGAACTTTACTAAAAAGAACAAAAGTAGCGAAATAGCAATAGTTCAAGTAGATACAAACTACAAAATCCAGCAACATAAATTCAGTAAAGATGTGATTTTACACAACGAAAATGGCGAGTGGAAAATCTATGAATACCCAAGCTTATATCCTGTAAAGGTCAAATAAGTCTAGTTAACTAGACTTATTTAAATTCTTTTTAATTGCTTTTAAAATTACTTGAAAAAATGAAAATATCAAAATAAAAATATCAAAAAAACAATCATTTATATTATCAATGCCTAAGATAAAAGATATTGCTAAAGATAGCAAAAATAAAATTGATAGAATTTGATTTAGCAAATACGAAATTATAAAAATTACAAAAATTATTAAATAATTTAAAAAACCATTTTCATAATAAATATCAAAAGCAATAATATTTAAAAATGATAGAAAAAATAAAAGATTGATAACAAAAATATAAACATAAGCCCTAAAATCAAGCAATTTGCCTTGATTAAAAATTATTAATAGCAAAATTAAAACACTAAAAATACTAAGATTAGAAAATATACTATAAGTATAATCATTCAAACTCAAACCATTAAATATAGATATATTTGTCAAAAAAATTATCGCTAAATATATAAAAATTTTCTTCTTAATTGTAAGTTTTTGAAAAATACTTGCAAAAATTGATAAATAAAGTAAAGTATAAATAAAGTGCATTTTTAATCCTTTTTGTTAAATAAAAATTGTTTGTATTGAATAAAATCACGATTATGTGTGTATGTAATATGAGCTTTATTATCGCTAATAAATACACTTGCGTAGCTCATTTCTTTACCTTTATCAATATCTAAAATCCTATGAAAATCATTATAATCTTTCATAATAGCAAGGCTTAAAGTATTTCTTGAACCATCTTTATCGCTATTAAAAAGCAAGAAAATATCATTATTTACTTTGAATAAATTAATAGAATTATCATAATTTTTTAGATTTGTTTTTGTTAAATCATTGCAGTTTAAAAGATTATCACAAGTCATAGTATAAAAATCATAATTAGCACTTTTGCTAGACCTAAAAGCAAATAAAGCTAGTTTATCATTAATAGCAACGACACTTGGCTGAAATAAATCTTTAGCATTAGTGAGTTTTTTGATTTTTAAAAGTTCGCCTGAATTATTAAATACTAAAGCTAAAGGATATTTATTGGCTAATTCGTGATAAATTGGGAGTAAAAAGCCAAATTCTTTACCTAAATTAATATAAATAGCATTAGCTCTTACAAGATTACTAATATTTGCAAAAGGGCTTAAATGAAGGACTTTTTGGAATTTAAAATCAATAGTATCAATACTGCTAATATAATGATATATTTTGCTATTTGCCCAGCCGCCAAAACTAACTCCTACAACAAATAAATGGATTTTATTATCTGTTTTGACTAAGGTTGGATTTCCGATTTTTTTAATATATTCTTTGCTATCTTTCATAAGCTTTTCTCTAGTAATTAATGCAAAAGGCTCTAAATAATTTGTGCCTTGATAAATACTCGCATAAATTGCTACATCTTTTGCACCTTCTTTAGAACCTGCAAAAAATACGCTAAGCAAATAATCATTATTAAGAGATATTGTGCTTGAAGAATGTGCTGATAATACACCTTGTTTCATTGGTATAGAAATGCTTTTTAATTCTTGGATTGTTTGGGTTTTGTGGTTGGTTGGTTTGGTTAAATAAGTAAAATTTATATCTTTGTTATTTAATAAATACCCCCCCCCATAAAAATAAACTAAATAAAAATAATGTGAGTTTTTTCATCTTTGTCCTTTGTGGTTTTTAAAATCATAACTAATATTCATAAATTAATAATTTTGAAGTTTTATTTTTTCTGAAATTAAATCATTGAACCATTCAATATTTTTTTGTATATCTACTTTTCCATTTGTTATTTTTGCAATTAATTCATAATTTTTAGTGTTATCATAAACCAAAATCTCATCACACAACGGCATAATTTTTAAAAGATTTTGCATACTTTCGTAATATCTTTTATCTATTAAATGTGGTTCTATATCATGTCCACCTTTACTAACTCGTATTTTTACACGCTCTTTTGCTGTTTGTGGGCTATCAAGCCCTACAAAGCGTAAATTTATTTTGTAATTATTCTCTTTTAATTCATCAAATAGATTTAATATAGATTTTCCACAAAGTGTAGTTTCTTGATTGAAATTAAGTTTATCATCTATGTAAACCTTACGCATTTTTATAGCTATTCTTGAGGCACGAACTTGAGTTTGTCTATCTCTATAGTCTCCAATACTTTGAGCTATTTCATCTACATTTATACGATAGCCTAAATTTATTCCTTTTTCTAGTGTTAAAAAATATAAAGTGGTTTTTCCTGCACCATTTACACCAGCAAAAATAGTAACTATAGGTTGATTTATCATAAATTTTCCTTATATAGATTTTAAGTAATTATAATAAAAATTAAATAATTTTATTAATATAAAAAACTAAAAATATTTTATATTTATTTATATCTTTTTTATAAATTTTTAAAAACAATTGCTAACCCGAATACTTAGAATTTAAAAAAAAATCAAATTAAATTCCAAATCCAAAAAAATATCAAAAATAATAATTTATACCTATTTTAAATGTTTCGTTTTTGTGAAAATATTTTTGAAATTCAGCAAAAATCGCAGTGTTTTTATAAATCTTAAAATGAGTTTTGATACTTAAAATATCTTCTAATAAGCCGTGCTTATAAAAATTCTTATGATAACTTAAACTAAGCTTATTTGCTTTATAAGATAGGCTTGTAATTATTTGATTATTAAAGCTCAAACCATCTTTATAAACTCTAAAACCACTTAAAAATGATAATAAAAAATACTCATTAACAAAACTAATCCCACCTAAAAGCTCCATATTTGCTAATTTATCATCTAATACATCATCATAAGCTAATTTAAACAAAAAACTTGGCTTATGATTTATATAGTTAAAATCACTTAAACTTGCAAGTCTTAGCAGGACAAACTCATCTAATTTAGGCTTTTTATCATAATTAATAGTAGTGCTTAAAAATTCTATCCCTATACCTTTATCAAAACCCAAATCATCTTCATAAATATCGTGCAAGGCTGGTCTAATTGATAATAAAGCTTTCTTTTTTGTATCATAAGCAAATGATATTTTGCTAGGATAATTAGCCTTAATTATGCTTTCCTTTGGAGTTTTTAAAGGAAGCTTTGCTATTTTGCTTTGAGATAAATTACTAGATATTTTATGAGTTATTTTTTTGTATTCATCTACACTAAGCTCATTTTTACTAGCATAATACTGACTAAGCTCGTTCGCTAAGGCTAAAATAGAATAATCATAATTTGGCTCAATTTTACCTAAAGCTATATTTTTTGCTAGATTTATCTCATCAAAACTCAAATCTTTTGCTTGATTTAAAATGGTATTTAACTTTGATGCTCTATAGTGATAATCACTAATTAGATTAATGTCGTTGATTTTTTGTATAGTATTGCTTGGGATTACGCTATAAATAAATTTATTTCTTAATTTAATATCAGGATTTGCATTCTCAAGTAACCACAAAATATTATAAGAACAATTTTTATCAAAAAACAAATAAACCGAACTACTATCCTTAATCTCCCATAAATGCAAAATCAGTCTATTTACTTCTTCTTCATTTAATTTTAAATCATACTCGTAAAGGTCTCTATTTTCGCTATCTTTGTATGTTTTTAACATATCATAATAAGGCTTTAAAGAATACTTGCCAATGTATCCGCCAAACAAACCTTTAAAGGCAAACTTTAAGCCATTTTCATCTTTTTCATCAACATCGGCAGCATAATTAATAGCGTAAGATAAAAGCCTTGAATTGTAATTAGAATTAATTAGCAAAAATGTATGCCCAAACATTGAAGCTGGGGAATTTAAATAAGCAGCTGGAAAAACTATGCTAATTGATTTAGGGCTAATATATTCTAAGAAATTATTCAAATCAGAACAATTTAAATCCTGATTTTTAGTAAGTTTTAGAGATTTTTCTATGTATTTTGCCCTTAAAGGAAACTTGCAAATAAAGTGCAAATTATCATTATCGTTGCTAAAAGTTATAGCAGAATCTTTTTGATTTAACTCTTCTTTTTTGCCTAAATATATTTCTTTTTTTAAAAAATACATATATAAATTAAGCTCAAATTCTGATTTTAAATTCCTTTGATTTGAATAAAAAAATTCTTTATTAATTATCTCGCTTTTGTTGTTTGTAAAGTGAAGGAGATTTTTCCATTCTATTGTGTTAAAAACTTGTTTTTGATTAGCTTGTTGAATAATTTCTAAAAACTCATCTTTAGAAATACTTAATTTAGAAAAATCAAGATTTAATAATTCATTATCTTGTGCCTTTGCAAAAATACAAAAGCACAATAAAAATAAAAACTTTTTCAATTATAAAGCAGAAGCTCTATCTAAAACTTGAGCACCTACAACATCGCTTGAATTATAAATAGCTAAGTAATTTGCTCTTAAATTAGCTTTAAATAAATCAGCATCTTTTACTTCTAAAAGTTCAGCTAAAGTATCTAAATGCTCGCCCATTCCTAAAGCAGCTTCATTTGATAAGGCGTCAAGATTTGCATTTACGAAATTAATTGCTTTTTCATTATGAACTAATCTTGTTTCTTGGCAATTTAGTGTTCCTGTAGTAATACCAAAAGTTTGATTACCTGAAGTTCCGTTTGTAGTAGCTTGTAAAGCATACATAATTGCTGAATCAGGGTTTTTAATAATTATAGTTCCAAGTCCGCAACCTGTTTGAGTATTTGCACCTGCAAATAAAGAAGTGCTAATCGCACCAACAACTACCAATGAAGAAAGTAATTTTCTCATTATAACTCCTTTTAAAGTATTAAAAAAACAAATTATAAAACTATATATTAACAATGAGTATGAATGGTGCGCCCGAAGGAATTCGAATCCCTGACCTTTTGAACCGCAATCAAATGCTCTATCCAGCTGAGCTACGAGCGCATAAAATAAGTTTTTGAAATAAAGTGGCGGACAGAGAGGGATTTGAACCCTCGAGCCCCGATTAAGAGCTGCACCCTTAGCAGGGGTGTGGTTTCAGCCACTCACCCATCTGTCCAATAAGTAAAACGCATATTATATATTTTAAAAATTAGATTTAGCTTAAATTATTCCAAAAGTTGTAATTTTTCATCACATAAATTTTTCCAATCACCACTTTTGCATTCTTTTAAAGTTTCTTTTGCTTTTTCAAATTCTTTATTTTTAATTAGCATACTAGCTTCTAAATATTTTGCATTGCTGTATTCTTCTTCGCTTAATTTTAATTTATATAAATCTATAAATATTTCTTTAGCTTCTTTTATATTATTTTTATTAATTAAAGCATTTAAAGTAATTAACTCTATCTTAGGACTATATAAATTAATACCTAAATAATTTTGTATATTAATTGCTTTTTTACCATAAGTAATAGCTGAAATATCAAGATTATTGTTTTTAAAGTAATTCAAAAATTCGTCATAAACCTCAACTAATCTTAATCCATTACCGTATTTTTCAAGCTGTTTTAATGAAAAAATAGCATCATTGTATTTGTTTTGCTTAATTAATGATAATGATAAATAATAATATATCTCAAAATATTCTGGTTTTTTAATATTAAATCGTTTATTTAAAATAGATTTGATTATATTTTCCACATCTTTATACTGCTTATTTAAATATAAAAGTTTTGCTTGTTTGATTTTATAAAACACCAAATCTTCATTTTCAAACTTAATTGCAAAATCTAAAGCTAATTTATTTTCTTTTTTTCTCTCTAAGCACTCTAAATATTTCATTTTATTAATGACTTTTTCATCACTTATAAAATTATTATTTTTTATGTATCCTAAAACTTCATCGCAATCATCATCATCTAATGCAATATTTAATAAATTAATCAAGCTACTATCATATAAAGAAATTAGCTCTTCATTTTCACTATCTTTTATTTTCTTTTCTAGTTTTAAAATCTTTTCATAATCTTTTTCTTTATACAATAATTTAACTTCTTCATAAAGAGCTCTTTTTGATATATTATTATCATATTTAGCCATTAAAAAATTATAATATTCGTGCAATTTAAAGCTATCTTGTTCATCTTTTTCAAAATATAAACTATCAATAGTTTCATCAATGATATTCATATATTCGCCATTTGGAAATAGCTTTTTATATTCATTTAAATATTCATCAGCCTTTTTATAATCATTATTTTTAGCTAAAGAAACACCTAAATTTTTTAACACTCTTTCATAATAAGGGTCTAATTTATTTGAATTTTTAAATAAAAACTCATAAATAGGAGCACTAATATCATACATTTTTTCCTTGAAAAAATCATCAGCTAAACCTAAGGTTTTATCCTTATCTTCTAATAAATATTGCTCATTTGCATTAAAGACTTTTAATACAAATTCCTTAGCTTCCTTTGCTTTATTATGACTAATATTGATTTTTGCTAAAGATATTGCAGCTTTACTAGCCAAAATCGCATCATCTGAACTAAATAAAATATTATTATAAATAATAGTAGCAGCATCTCTTTTGCCGTGAGATAGTAAAAAATCAGCATAGTTTAAACTTGCCAATTTTGTGTAATAAGAATTTGGATGCTCGTTATTTAAAATATCTATAAAATATTCAGCATCACTTCTTTGTTCTAATTTTAAATAAGTTTTTACCATCATTTGCAATATTTCAGTGTAATTCTCATCACTTGGAAAAACCCTTACATAATCTTTTGCACTTGAAATAATTTCTTCGCTTAAAGTGGTATTTTCATTTAGCAAATTAAACATAGCTCTAATTCTATACAAATAAAACTCGCTTATAAAAATACTATTTTTATATTTTTCTAAAGACATATTGCATAAATCTAATAGCTCTTTATATTGCTTATTATCGTAATATTTTTTAATACTCAAATAAGAATTAATATCACTATTATCGCTAATATTTACAGGATTTTGGTCTAAATCAAGCCCTTCTATAAAAGGAGTTTGCAAATCAGGAAAAATCACATCAAAATCAAGTCCATTAGGACTTAACACTCCTTGAGTATATGGAAAAAATATAAAAGTAAAATTTTTAGAAACTTTTTTGCTAGATGCAAAAACCACATTAGTATCATATAATTTTTGCTCGCTATCAACAATACTAACATTTGTTTTAGGGTAAATATATATATCTAAAGTATCTTTTGAATTTTTAAATTCTAATTTGAATAAAGTTAAATCTTGATTTGATAATAACCTTGATTTACCCTTCACACTACATTTAAAATAAAGTTTTAAATTCTCATCTTGTAATTTATCACAAGTTATATCAGTATTGTTTTTAATATGTAAAACTGATATATTTTTATTTATTTCCTTGCCAGAGTTTATATATAGTTCAAAAGAATATAAATAAACGCAAAAGCAAAGAAATAATATTTTTTTCATTATTTAATATAATCTAATCCAACGCTTGCAACAAAAGAAGCAATAACTGCTAAAATTAAAACTATTTTTTGAGCGTTATTAAAATATAAAAATCCTATTTCTTTATCTGCAAAAATTGCTTTTATAAATCTTAAATAAGCAAATAGCATAATAATTGAGCTAAGTGCCATACAAATTGCTGCATAAATATTAACATTTAAAGCTATATTAATTACACCAACCTTAGCAAAAAATACGCCAAATGGTGGCAATGCTGCAAGATTTAACAATAACACAACAATACAAATTCCTAATAAAGGATATTTCTTAAACACCCCTTTTAAATTCTCATAATTTGTGTCTTTAAACGCACCTAAAAACATAAATAATGCGATATTTACAAATGCAAATGTTAAAAAATAATATAAAAACATTTGACTTGATAAATGAAAAAATGCAAGGGTTGAATAAGCAAACGATGAATGTGAAACAGAGCTATATACTAACATTGATTTTGCATTATCTTGCTTTAATGACATAACACTAGCAAAAAGCATAGAAGCACAAGCAATAATTAAAATAATCTCACTTACATTGAAGAAATTTTCAAATGAAATCATAAATCTATATGCAAATACCATCATAGCTATTTTTGGAACTATTGAAATAAATCCAGCTAAACTTGAATCAGCCTTTAAATACACATCTTTAAGCCACATATGAAGCGGTGCTACTGATAATTTAAATAATATTGTAATTCCTATCATAACAAAGGCTAAAATACTAGCCGTGCTAATTGTAGCTAATGAGTTTAGTTCTAAACTTGCACTATCAAAATAATACATTGCAGAACCCATAGCAAAAAATGCTGAGCCTAGCATTCCGTAATTAAAGTATTTAATAGCACCTTCAATTGCTTTTTTCTTAAACGCTATTAAGCTATAAAGTGCTAAAGAAGAGCCTTCAAGAGTTATAAAAGCTACTATTAAATTATTAGTGCTTACCATAAAATTTAAACAAGCTATCATCATTAAAAATAATGCAAAAAACTCACCTTCATCAGCTCTTTTATTAGCAAGTAGAAAATAAATAGCTGATAGATTGATTAATATACTTGAATATTTTGCTAAATTATCAAATATAAATAAATCAAAAAAACTCTCATCATAAGGGCAATTAAATTGGCAAATAATAGCAATTATTAAAGCCACAATACTAAGCCCTTTTAAAGCTCTTAAATCAAATTTATAAAATAAATTAGCAACCAATATAAAACAAGCAAAAACTATCAAAGCAAGTTCAGGTAAAATAAGTAATACATTTAAATCAAGTTGCATTCTATCTCCTTATACCGCAAAGTTGATATAATCTAAAATTATATTAGGATTTACTCCAAATACAATTATAATCAAAGCTATGAAAGATAAAATTATTATCTTAGATAAACTAACCTTTATGTCTTTAGCTTCATTTTCTTTACTTAAAAAGCTATTTCTAAACATATTGAGCATATAAACAGCTCCAAGTATCACAACTAAAGTAGCAAAAACTCCAGCCATCTTACTAGCTGCAAATACTCCATAAAGAACCAAAAACTCACCTGCAAAGCTTATAGTAAGTGGTAAAGAAATTGATGAAAATAATAAAACTCCAAAAATAAATGTCAAATAAGGCATATGTTTAGCTAAGCCCTTTAACTCACTTAGATTATAAGTTTTGTAATTATCTTTTAAAATTTCAGCGTAAAAAAACATTGCCCCACTTACAATAGCATGAGCTACCATATAAACAACAGCTCCACTTAAAGCAATTGGATGCATAGAAAAAATACCTAAACAAATAATTCCTAAGTGTGATATTGAACTCATTGCACTTAATTCTTTATAATTTTTCGCATTGCTTGCTAGAAGTGCTGCATAAATTGCTGAAATTATACATAATGTATAAATTATCCCACTAAATTCATTAATACTAACAGCAAATAAAGGAAGGCAAAACTTAATCATTCCAAAAGGCGCCATTTTAAAACTTGCAAGCATTACAGAAACAAAATTAGGTGCTTTTGAATAAGTTTTAATAGCCCAACTATGAAATGGAAAAATAGGAGCTTTTATAGCAAATGCTAGGAAAAATCCTATAAATAATAAAGTATTTTCAATAGGACTTAAATTTGTAGTTGAGAAATAACTAATGTCAAAATTTAAAATCGCATCATTAACTCTTGCATTATAAGCTAGATAAATCATAGCAAGTAGCATAAAAATTGAGCCTAAAAATGCAAATACAAAAAATGACCTAGCTAGTTTTGCTTCATTGTTTTTAACCATTAAATATAAAAGTGGAAATAATGAAACTTCCCAAAAAATATAAAATAATAAAGCATCATTTGCTAAAAATAAACCATTCATACAAGCACTTAAAATCATAGCACTTATTAAAAAGTCTTTTGTTTGTTTAGAAAAAAAGCACATTGACAAAAATAGCATAAGATTTGCCACAAAAGCTAAAGTAAATGCTATCTCATCAGCTTTTAAATTAATCCCAAAATTAAAAGCTTTTATTAAAGTATAATTAAATGTATGAATTTCATCAATTATCACATAATAATTAAGGCATAAAATTATAAAAGAAAATAAAATTCCACTAATTTTAGAAGCCTTATCATTTATAAAATATGCACTAACCCCAAAAATTAAAGGTAAAAATATCAATAAACTAAGCATATATCACCACCATTGTTAAAAGTAAAAACACACAAAATGCACAAATAAACACAATGTGAAGAGTTAAGTTATTGTTTTTGTTCTCACAAGAAACAAGACTTAAAAGCTTTTTAGGACATTCAAAAATAAATGAATATAGACCTTCTTCAAATCCTGTTAATACTTTAGCTAAACATTTATAAGGTTGTATGAAAATAATCTCATATAATTTAGGTATGTAATATTCATTTTCTAAAAGCTTTTTATATTTACAATTGCAAGTTTCTTTTGCACCATTTTTATAAACTACTATAGCTAAAACAATTCCTACTATAGCAACCACTAAAGAAATAGCAATTAATACATAATTATGGTGTAATTCTTGCATAGGAATTCTAATAAATTCAAAGAATTTACTATCCCAAAAACCTGCAATAATTGCTAATATTGCTAAAGGTAGCATTGCAATTAATGCTATAGGTTTTGCTTCGTGTGGATGGATTGTGTGATTTTTTGGAGCAAAAAATACCATCATTAATAGTCTAAAACTATAAAACGCTGTTAAAAACGCTGTAAATAATAAAACAGAATATAAGCCAAAATGCTCTGTTACAAATGCAAAATCTAAAATCTTATCTTTTGAGAAAAATCCTGCGAATGGATAAATACCACTTAAAGCTAAACTTGCAATTATCATTAAAACTGCTGTAACTTTCATAGGTTTATACAATTTACCCATTTTGTAAATGTTTAATTCATCGTGCATTGCGTGCATAATATTTCCAGCACCTAAGAATAATAATGCTTTAAAAAATGCGTGAGTTACTAAATGAAATAATGCTATTTTATAAGCTCCTAAACCACAAGCTACGAACATATATCCAAGTTGAGAAAGTGTAGAAAATGCCACAATTCTTTTTAAATCTTTTGCAGCAATTGCCATTGAAGCAGCAAATAAAGCTACAAAAGCACCTAAACAAGCTATAAAATAACTTACATTTGGAACTTGCGAAAATAAATCGTGAGAGCGAATTACCAAATAAACACCAGCAGTTACCATCGTAGCAGCGTGGATTAATGCTGAAACTGGTGTTGGACCTGCCATCGCATTTGCTAGCCAAGTATGGAATGGAAATTGAGCTGATTTACCCATAGCACCAACAAATAATAAAGCAGCAATTAAAGTTAATAAATTAGGATTTAACATTTCGTGAAAGCTTAATATAGCAAATACTTCTTTATAACTTAAAGTGCCGAAATTAAAATATATTAAAAATATTCCTAAAAGCATTGCAAAATCGCTTATTCTATTCATAATAAAAGCTTCATTTGCTGCTAATGAGAATTTTTCATTTTGATACCAAAAGCCGATTAATAACCAAGAGCATAGACCAACGCCTTCCCATCCAACAAATAATAATAAAAAATTATCACTCATTACTAAAATTAACATACAAAATACGAACAAGCCTAAAAATGCAAAGAATTTATTAAAGCCTTCATCGTGTTCCATATAATAAATACTATAAAAATGCACACAAGTAGCAACTAATGTTACAACGCACATCATAGTAAGGCTAACAGAATCTATTAAAAAGCCGAAATTAACATTTAAAATTCCTATCCAATGACCCAAACTAATATACAAATTCTTATCTGCTAAATAATATAAAGATATAAAAGCAAAAATACAAGCTAAAAGCATTAAATAAGAACAAAAATAACCTATTACTTTATTTTTTGGAGAAAAAGAATAAATTCCTGCAAAAATTGCACTTAATAATGGTAAAAATAAAACACATAATAAACTCATTTGCACTCTCCAAAATCTAGACTTTTATCGCGTCTATATTTAATCACACAAAAGCTAAGCCCAATAGCTACTTCGCAAGCTGCTATTGCCATAATAAAAATAGCAAAAACTTGCCCATCTAAAGCATTGTGCATTTTTGAAATTGCTACAAAAGCTAAATTTGCAGCATTTAACATTATTTCAGTAGATATAAAAAACATTATTAAATTCTGTCTTTTTAATACTCCTACTAAACCAATCAAAAACAATACAATTGATAATAATAAATAATTCATTGTTCTTCCTTTATCTTCTTTGCTACTAGCACGATAGCTGCTATTATTACCATTAGTAAAACCACTGCAACTATCTCAAAAGCTAAAAGGTATTTTGTAAATAAAATAATCCCTAAACTACGAGTATTTTCAAGCTCTTCACTAACCAATAAACTTGATTGAGATAAATTTAACTTAAATCCTAAAGTCATAATTATCATAAGAACACTCGCTAAAATACTTAAACTAAAAAAAGTTTTTTTATGTTTTAGCTTTTCTTTTAATTCTTTGCTTAAATCAAAAAACATCATAGCAAAACTATAAAGCCCTAAAACAGCACCACTATATACTATAATTTGAGCAGCACCCAAAAACTCTGCTCCTAATAAAAAATAATGAGCGCTTAAAAATACCATTCCGCAAGCAAGAGAGCTAAGAGAATATAAAATATTTTTAGAACTTACCGCAATTATAAAAAATCCCGCAACTAAAGCAGCGAAAATATAAAATATAATTAACTCAAACATCTTTTGCCTCTTTATTTGTTTTATCTTCTTTTGTATCGCTAGAATTTGAAATTGAAGCTTCACTTTCTCTTGCCTTCATTACATCATAATAATTTGGTGTAACCTTTACAAAATCATCAGCATCAGCTCTTAAACTTCCAGCACCTTCAAATTCAACTTGATTAATTAGATTATCAATTGGAGTTAATATATCTTTTTTATGTGCAAAATATGACCTTTGCTCTGCTGCGTTTTCATATTCAACACCATGCACGATAGCAAGTTCAGGACAGACTTCAGCACAAAATCCACAATAAATACAACGACCAAGATTAATAGAATAATTACTTACTAATTTTCTACCATCATCGCCTAATTTTGTCTCCATTCTAATACAATTTGAAATACAAATTTTTTCACACAACCCACAACCAATACAGCGTTCATTTTCGCTTTCAATAAATCTTTGCAATCTATGCACAGCACGATAACGATTATCTAATTTGATTTTTTCCATTGGATATTTAATAGTTGCTGAATTACCCCTTTTTAAGGTTTCATTAATTATAAATGCTAAACCGCTGATTAAATCAGTATTTAAACATCTTTTAACACTTCTTATAAATTTTTCATAAGGAGTAAGAATTAATTTTCTTTTTTCATCTACTACATAATATTTTTTCATATATTCTCCTTATAAAGCCAATAACGCAGTTATGATTAAATTCGCACCCGCAACAGGTAATAATATCAAATAGCTCATTCTCATAACTTGATCAGCCCTTAAATGTGGGAAAGTCCCCCTAGCCCAAAAATACCAAGAAAATACAAAGCATATTTTTAAAATCATAGCAATAGCGCCTGGTATGAAATAAAAATCGTTATATCCACCTAAAAATAATAAAGTAATCAAAATTGAGCCTAAAATCATACTAGCGTATTCACCTATAAAAAACATTCCCCAGCGAAGACCACTATATTCAGTGCCATAACCTGCAACCAATTCAGGGTCGTTTTCTGCTAGACATAAAGGAGTTCTGTTTGTTTCAATAAAAATTGCTATTGTAAATAAAACAAATGCAATTGGTTGTTTAAATACTAACCAAGATAAAATTCCACCTTCTTGATAAGCGTTAATATCAACTAAGCTCATAGAACCAGTTAATAAAACAACAGCTAATAAGCAAAGACCACTAACGCCTTCATAAGATATGATAGTAACAAGCCCCCTAGCACCACCTATTAAAGGATATTTACTAGAACTTGACATACCACCTAAAAATATAGCATAAGCACAAAGTGATGAGCATCCAGCAATGTATAAAACTGCTATATTTACATCAGCAATAATTGGTTTTATCGTATGCCCAAATAATGTAAATTCAGGAAAAATCGGCACAGCAGCAAAAGCCATAAAAGCACAAATTGCTGATACTAAAGGAGCTACTTTAAATACTTTACTATTTGTCATATATGGGATTAAATCTTCTTTTGTAAATAATTTAATCATATCAGGAACAATTTGTAAAACACCAGCAGGTCCTACCATATCAGGCCCAAGTCTTCTATGAACATAACCTAAAACCTTTCTTTCTAAATAAGTTGCAAATCCAGCTAATGAAGCAAAAATTGCAATTACTAAAAGACATTTAATCAGCGTAACGATTATAAAAAACATAGTCTCACTCATAGCTAATTTCCTTTATATTTAACGCATAGTAGCGTCTTGTTTTAAAGAATTTATAAGGATTAATCTTATCATCAAAAGTAGGTAAATAAGCACCATTTTCAATATTCTTATCTAAAACTACTTTTATAATAATTTCATCTTTATCATCATAAATCTTAACCATAGAATTTTCTTTTAAATTATGTTTAGCTAGATAATCTTTACTTGCGTAAAGTGAAGCACATTCGTTAAAAAAGCTTGATTTATTAGTATATTTTGATAGATTTCCAATTGGGTTTGCAAGTATTACAATATCATCTTTTTTACATTCGCAAGTTGATTTTATATTTTGTGGAATTTGATTATCTTGTTTTAAATTCTTTACAAACTCACAAGTATCAATTAAATACCCACGATGATTATTTCCTGCATTATCATAATGATTTGTCAAATCATCAAAAGCAATATTTAAAAAGCCTTTATCTTTAGGTAATTGCTCTGTATATTCAATCGTATAAAGTGCATCTAATCCAAGAGCATTTGCTAAATCATTTAAATAATATCCTTTAAATTTAAGTGCAGCATTCGTAGGAACAAGCCTTTTATCATAATTTACAAATGTTCCTTCTTGCTCAAGTAGATTTGAACTAGCAAGATTATTATGCTCATCATTTGAAAATGAGAAATCTCCACGCTCATTATATCCTAGAGTAAAACCATCACTAGCTTTACTTAATTTACACAATAAACTTACACCTAAAGTATTAGTGCGTGGTGGGATTAACATAACTTTAAAATCAGTTAATTTTTGAATATTTGCAAGTAAATACGCTAAATATTTTGCATTTTCATGGTAAAAATAATCATTTCCGATAATTAAAGTAAAATTAGCTTTTTTAAGTAATAAATCTTTTAATTTATCTTCATCAAATCCTAATTCTTTAGCTAGGCTTGATTTTTTGATTGTTTCTTGCTTTTTCTCTTTAATCTCATTGCCTTCAGCATCTTTACTTTTAACTTCTACTTCAATTTGTTCTTCATAAAAAGCGTCTTTGATATATGCTAAATTCTGCGGCAAGTCTTTTGCAAAATATTGTAAAATAAATTCTAAAACTTGAGCTTCTTTACCATAATCACAATTTACACTTACGAAATTCTTAGCAATTTTTGAAAATTTTGTATCTTTAATAGGATGAAAATAAAGCCCAGCACCCTTATTCATAACAATTGCATTATTTACTTTATAAGATAAAGTAGGATTATCGTGTCTTAAAAAACTTCCTGCAATTACGATAAAATCAGATTTTTTAACATCATCACTACTTGCATTATAAAAACTACCTGAATGAGCGCAAAAAGTCTTTAAGAAATCTTGAAAACATAAAGCTTCATTATTTACTAAATTAAAGCCATATTTTTGTCTAAGTAATTCTAAAATATATGCTTCTTCATTTGTTATATAGCTATTAAATTTCACATTTTTAATTTTATTATCTTTAAACAACGATACTAAGCGATTAAACTCTACTTCATCTTTACCTTTACAATCACTTGCTATATCATAAGCAAATCTTGCAGCCTTATTTAAAGTAGTAAAATGAAAATCATTTGAAACTCTATAAACCATCTTAGTATTATCTTTAATACTTCTTTGTTTAACATCATAATACATAAGCTCACAATCACTACTATGTGGATTACTAGCAGGTATGCGAGTAAGTTCCCAAGCATTTGAGCGATATTGAAAATTCTTATTAATAATTGCACCAGTCGGACAAACACTAACACACTCAGCACATTCTTGACAATCTAAAGTTGTTCCATTTTGTGGAGCTATTAGTGATTTTTGAAATTTTGTCCAAACTGCATAAGCATCTTTACTCATAGTATCTTTAAAATCTTTATCAGGCGCATCTCCACCACGAGCTATAGTTTTTAACTCACTATCTCCGATTTTGTCCTTACATACGGTAATACATCTTTCACAAACTATACAAAGACTTGGGTCATATTGTAAAGCACCCCAATCTTGATGTCTTCTATCTATTTCTTTTATCCAATGATTTTGAGTATCTACTTGTGCTTTATGCGTAAAATTCTGTAATTCACATTCTCCACTTTTATCACAAACTCCACATTGTAATGGGTGATTTATGCAATAAGTTTGCATAATAGCATTTCTTTCGTCCCATAATTCTTTAGTATTGCTTAATACCTGCATTCCATCTTTTACTTTAGTATTACAAGCGTATGAGCGTTTGCCATCAATTTCAACCATACACATTCTACAAGCTAAAGTTGGGCTGCAATCATTTAAATAGCAAATTGCAGGTATGAAAATATCATTAGCACGAGCAACTTGTAAAACATAATCGCCATCATTAGCTAAGCATTCTTTACCATTAATGTTAATTTTCATTGCTTACTCCTTTAACCACACAAGGACTAAACGCATAAGCATTATCTTTTTTACTTAATGCAAATAATCCTTTTAAACTATTATCAATTTTTACTTTCTTTTTTAATATTTTAGTTTTTGTTTTAATTTCTACTAAATCAAATTCTTTAATTCTTGCAAGATTTGCAAAAGCTGGACTTACTATAAAATCATCATTATCTAAACATTCATATAAAATAAGCCCATTATTATCATCTAATTCAACCAACTCAACATCTTTTAATTCATAATCAAACATAAGTTTTAAATCAAAATGTTTAGCCAATTTACTTGCAAAATAATATATATTTTTGTCTTTATGATAAAGCAAATTACTATCTAATAAAATTAAATCAGCACTCTTTAAAAATTCTAAAATCTCACTAGCTTCTTCTTCTCCAAAACAACTCTCAGCACTAAGTTCGCCTATATCAAATTCGCTTAAATCAAGCATAGTGCAAAACAATGCTAAAACATAGCTTTCGGTTCCTAGTTCGCATTTATAAAATTTTTGTTTTAATCTCTCATCGTAAAAACTACCGATATTTACTATTTCATCTTGGCTAAAATGACTTAAGACTTCTTTACTTGCATAATTTAAGAAGCTTAATATTTTCATTTTGCTTCCTTTTTAATAACTATAGTCCAATCACTTTGATTAAATTTAAGTGAGTTCATCATCTTACAATTATTATTAGCTACAAATTCATAAGATTTATCAATATTAGAAAAATCTCCGATTTCAAATAAAACAACCAAAACTTCATTAGCTTTAGCATTATCAATATGAGTTTTTAAATCAGCAAATAAATCTTTACTTTTTCTAAGGTCAATTCTTCTCATCTATCAATCTCCCCTAAAACAATATTTGTTGAACCCATAATAGCCACAACATCAGCCACATAAGTTCCAACCAAAAGCTCTTCATAAAACGAACAATGCCAAAAACTAGGAGTTCTAGCTTTAAGACGATAAGGTCTAGTTGAACCATCACTTTTAATAAAATATCCAAGCTCTCCTTTAGGACTTTCTGTTGGCACATATACATCTCCAACAGGTGGGCGAAGACCTTGAGTAACTAATACGAAATGCTGCATTAAAGAATAATTTTGAGTCATAATTTGTTCTTTACTTGCACTTACAAATTCTTTATTGTTGCAAATTAATTCAGGAGAACTCTCTCTATACATAGGCACTAATTGTCTAAGTATTTTTACACTCTCACGAAACTCTTGCATATAGCATTTATATCTTGCGTAAGTATCTCCTTGGTTTGCAAAAGGAACACCAAATTGAACTTCATTATAAAGTAAATATGGCTCTTCTTTTCTAATATCCCATTCAATTCCACTTCCACGAAGCATTACGCCGCTACAACCCCAGCTTAATGCTTGTTCTTTTGTAACAACCCCAACGCCTTCTGTTCTAAGACGCCAAATTCTATTATCATCAAGTAATGTTTCATAATCTTTTACATCGTTTAGGAATTTATCACAAAATGCTAATAATTCTTGAGTGAAATTAGCTGGTAAATCAAGCATTGCACCACCTATTCTCATAGATGAATGTGTAAGTCTTGCACCACAATATTTTTCTATTAAATCCATAACATATTCACGCTCTCTAAAGCAATATAAAAATACAGTCATTGCTCCAATATCAAGTGCGTGAGTTGCAAGCCATAATAAATGACTAGCAAGTCTATTTAATTCTAATAACATCATTCTAATGATTTGAGCTCTTCTAGGAATTTCTAAACCACAAAGCTTCTCAACAGCTGCTACATAAGCATAGTTATTTGCACTTGCTGCTACATAATCCATTCTATCAGTAGTTGGAATAAATTCTTGATAAATCATATTTTCAGCCATTTTTTCCATACCACGATGCATATAACCAATCATTGGAGTGCATTTAACTACTTTTTCCCCATCAAGCTCTAACACTAATCTTAAGTTTCCGTGTGAGCTTGGGTGCTGAGGACCAAGATTTATAATCATTCTGCCATCTTCTTTACTAAAGGCTACATTTTCATAATAAGGTTTTAACTTTGATGGTATTTGCATTATCTTCTTCCTTCTATGAATTTTGAATCAGCACGCTTAACTTTCTTAACAAACATTACGCCTTCATCTTCTTGATATTCTTGTTTATAAGCAATACTAATAGGCTCAGCTCCTTTTGGAACTTCGTGATAAATTCTAGAAAAATTATTTGTATCATTACAATCAACTCTTCCTGAATCACGATTTTCAGGCCCTACAACTTCACGATATTCCTTACCAAAAATTCTATCTATTTCATACCATTTGGCAAATTCATCTCCTTCTAAAGGATAAGATTTTTTAAGTGGATAATCAAACCAATCATCAGGCATTAATAGTCTTTTTAAGTTAGGGTGATTAATAAAATTTACACCCAACATATCATAAGCTTCTCTTTCAGACCAATTTAAACCCTTAAATACACAAACTCCACTCTCGATAGCTTCATCTGCCTTACAGGTTGTAACTATTCTAAGCCTTTGTTTTTTATTCATATTTAATAAAAGATATTGAACTTCATAAGAATTATCTTTAGCCAAATAATCAGAACAAATCAATTCAGTAAAAGTTGTAAAACCTAAATCTTTAGCCTTTCTTAAAGCCTTTAAATTATCTTCTTTATTGATTATAAAAACTGCAATATCAAGCTCAATAAAAGAATTTAAAACAGAAAAATTATTATTAAACTCATCAAATAAATATTCAAATTCACTACCTTTTATATCAATTTTAGTAGTTTGTGGTGCGTGATAAAATCTATCTTTGTAGTAGTCTTGCTTTTGCGCATTAATCTTGTCTTTATATTCTCTCATTACACCAACCTTTTTGCTGCTATTTTTTTAGATATTTTTTCTTTTCTAATTTTCTTTTGAAGTATCATTAAAGCAAATTGAAAACTTTCAGGGCGTGGAGCACAACCAGGAACATAAATATCAACAGGAACTATCCTATCAACACCTTGAACCGTTGAATAAGTATTAAACATACCACCAGTGTTTGCACAACTACCAACAGATATAACCCACTTTGGATCAGGCATCATATCGTATAATCTTCTTGTAAATTCTGCATGTTTTTTACTAAGAGTTCCAGCTACAAGCATTACATCGCTATGTCTTGGACTTGCTCTAAAAATAGTTCCAAATCTATCAAAATCATACCTTGAACCACCACCAGCCATCATCTCAATAGCACAACAAGCAAGACCATAAGAAAATGCCCATAAAGAGTTACTTTGACCCCAACCAACTAACTTATCTACCGAAGTTAAAGCTATTGGCATTCCATTTGTGTTTAATTGATGCTCTGCCATTGTAACGCTCCTTTTTTATACGCATAGATAAAACCAACTAAAAGTAAAACAAAAAAACAAACCATTTCAATCAATGCAAAAAGTCCTAATTGCTTATACATTAAAGCCCAAGGATACATAAAAACAACTTCTATATCAAACAAGATAAAAATTAAAGCAAAAATAAAAAATTGTGAATTTATTTTAACTGCTTGTTTTTGCGGTAAAGGTCCGCACTCATAAGGTCCTAAGCCTAATTTTTTTCTATTTTTTCTAGCTAAAGAATTTCCTATTGTTTTTGCTAAAAAAACTAGTCCAAAAAATAAGCCTGTAGCAATAACTAACATTGCTAAAATGCCGAAATACTGAATATCCACATCTGAACTAGACATTTTAATTCCTTTCAAAATTTTTTTGGATTTACTAAAAAATAATTCGTAAATGATAGTGAAAAAAACTTAATTATTTCTTGTTCTCAATTAAGGTTAAAAGTATTAAAACTTTTTTAAGAAAAATATTATATAATCACGACTTTTTAATAAATTTTTTGAAAGGATGAAACGTGCCTACCATAAATCAATTGGTTAGAAAAGAACGCAAAAAAGTGATTGTTAAATCAAAATCACCAGCGTTAAAAGATTGCCCACAAAGACGTGGCGTTTGTACAAGAGTTTATACTACAACTCCTAAAAAACCTAACTCAGCGTTAAGAAAAGTTGCAAAAGTTAGATTAACAACAGGATTTGAAGTTATTAGTTATATTGGTGGTGAAGGACACAACCTACAAGAACACAGCATCGTTTTAGTGCGTGGCGGAAGGGTTAAAGACTTACCAGGTGTTAAGTATCACATCGTTCGTGGTGCTTTAGATACTGCAGGTGTTGCAAAGAGAACAGTTTCAAGATCAAAATATGGAACAAAAAGACCAAAGCCAGGTCAAGCAGCAGCTCCTACAAAAGGCAAAAAATAAAAACGAGTTTCACAGATTTGCAGCTTAGATATGCGGCATAATTTGAGTAAATTATAATTTAAAGTTGAAGAGGAAAAAATGAGAAGAAGAAGAGCACAAGTTAGAGAAGTTCTAGCTGATCCTATTTATGGTAGTAAAGTAATTACAAAATTTATTAATTCATTAATGTATGATGGTAAAAAATCTGTTGCTACTGAAATTTTATATGGTGCGATTGATTTAATATCGTCTAAAAATAGCGAAGTTAAAGGTATAGATATATTTAATGATGCTATTGAAAATGTAAAACCTGTTTTAGAAATTAAAGCACGCCGTGTTGGTGGTGCAACTTATCAAGTTCCTGTTGAAGTTCGCCCTGTTCGCCAACAAGCGCTAGCAATTCGCTGGATTATTCTAAACGCTAGAAAAAGAAGCGAAAGAACAATGATTGAAAAATTAGCAGGTGAGTTAATGGATGCAGCAAATAGCAAAGGTGCAGCATTCAAGAAAAAAGAAGATACTTACAAAATGGCAGAAGCGAACAAAGCATTTGCACATTATAGATGGTAAAAAGGAGTTAAAATGGCAAGACAAACTCCTTTATCTCGTGTTAGAAATATTGGTATTGCTGCGCACATTGACGCAGGAAAAACTACAACATCAGAAAGAATTTTATTCTTTACTGGTATGAGTCATAAAATTGGTGAAACTCACGAAGGTACAGCTACAATGGACTGGATGGAGCAAGAAAAAGAGCGTGGTATTACAATTACTTCAGCTGCTACAACTTGCTTTTGGAAAGACCACCAAATCAACCTAATTGACACCCCAGGCCACGTTGACTTTACTATTGAAGTTGAGCGTTCAATGAGGGTTTTAGATGGTGCTGTATCAGTATTTTGCTCTGTTGGTGGAGTTCAACCACAAAGTGAAACCGTATGGAGACAAGCAAATAAATATCATGTTCCAAGAATAGTATTCGTAAATAAAATGGATAGAGTTGGAGCAAATTTTTATAATGTTGAAGCACAAATTAAAAATCGTTTAAAAGCTAATCCAGTTCCAATTCAAATTCCAATTGGTGCTGAAGACACATTCCGTGGTGTAGTTGATTTAGTAAAAATGGTTGCTTATGTTTGGGATGATGATAAAAAACCAACAGATTATACAGAAATTGAAATTCCAGCTGACTTAAAAGAAAAAGCTGAAGAATATAGAACAAAATTAGTAGAAGCAGTTGCTGAAACTAGTGAAGAACTAATGGATAAATACCTAGGTGGAGAAGAATTAACAAACGATGAAATCTACAAAGGTATCAAAAAAGGTTGCCTTGATTTATCAATTATTCCTATGTGCTGCGGAACTGCATTCAAAAACAAAGGTGTTCAACCACTACTAGATGCTGTTGTAAAATACTTACCAGCTCCTGATGAAGTTGCAGATATTCGTGGTCAATATGAAGACGGCACAGAAACAAGTGTTAAATCAACTGATGATGGCGAATTTGCAGGATTAGCATTCAAAATTATGACTGACCCATTCGTTGGACAGCTTACTTTCGTTCGTGTTTATCGTGGAAAACTTGAAAGTGGTAGTTATGCTTACAATGCAACAAAAGATAAAAAAGAAAGAATTGGTCGTTTATTAAAAATGCACTCAAACAAGCGTGAGGAAATTAAAGAACTTTATGCTGGAGAAATTGGTGCTATCGTAGGCCTAAAAGATACACTAACAGGTGATACTTTAGCAAGTGAAAAAGATAAAGTAATTTTAGAAAAAATGGATTTCCCTGATCCTGTTATTAGTGTTGCAGTTGAACCAAAAACTAAAGCTGACCAAGAAAAAATGGGTATCGCACTTAATAAACTTGCACAAGAAGACCCAAGCTTTAGAGTTTCAACTGATGAAGAAAGCGGACAAACTATTATTTCAGGTATGGGTGAATTACACCTTGAAATTATCGTAGATAGAATGCTTAGAGAATTTAAAGTTGATGCTGAAGTAGGTAAGCCACAAGTTGCTTATCGTGAAACAATCCGCCAAAGCGTTGAGCAAGAATACAAATATGCAAAACAATCTGGTGGTCGTGGTCAATATGGACATGTATTCTTACGCCTTGAGCCACTTGAGCCAGGTAAAGGATACGAATTCGTTAATGATATTAAAGGTGGGGTTGTTCCAAAAGAATATATTCCTGCAGTTGATAAAGGTATTCAAGAAGCATTACAAAATGGTGTTTTAGCTGGATATCCTGTAGAAGACGTAAAAGTTACACTATTTGATGGAAGTTATCACGAAGTTGATTCAAGCGAAATGGCATTTAAATTAGCTGCTTCAATGGGCTTTAAAGAAGGTGCTAGAAAAGCTGGTGCTGTAATACTTGAACCTATTATGAAAGTTGAAGTTGAAACACCTGAAGATTATATGGGTGATGTAATTGGAGATTTAAATAAACGCCGTGGTCAAGTAAATAGTATGGATGAGCGTGGTGGAAATAAAATCATCGCAGCATTCTGCCCACTTGCTGAAATGTTTGGATATTCAACTGACTTAAGAAGCCAAACACAAGGTCGTGCTACATATTCAATGGAATTTGACCACTATAGTGAAGTTCCAAGAAATGTTTCTGAAGAAATCATCAAAAAAAGAAATATGTAATATCTAAACTAGGGATTTTAATCCCTAGTTCTTCAAAAAATAATAATCAAATCTTTTAGTCCTCATAGCTCAGCTGGATAGAGCGTAGAATTCCTAATTCTAAGGCCACAGGTTCAAATCCTGTTGGGGACACCACTTAATATTTATTTGAAAATATATTTAAGCTTCTAAAGTATTTTTTATAATTATTATATATTTTTATCTTTACTTATAAAAACATATAATAAGACTTAAAATATTTAAAAAATTACTAAGAAATAATCATAAATAAATAGCGAGTGATAAAGCATAAAATATAAAAGGCACAAAGAAAGCGTTTCTGCTATATTTATGTGAGAACAAACTATAACCAATCTAATAATTTAACTAAATGTATAAGTGATTTTGCATTCTCTTTATTAACTACTATTAAAAAATTCTCTTAATATTTTAAATATTAATTCTTATATATTAAATCGTATTTTTAAGCACTAATTTTAAGCTTAATATATTGATTTGTATACTAAAATTGCAAATGCTAATGCAGTATAATTTATGTATTTTAATTCTAAAATGTTTAAATATGTCATTTCCAATTAACTAAACTTGCAATTATCAATAATCTTAAATATTCACGGATAAGACTATGATTATTAAATGTAACCAAGATAGAGAAAATAATATTGTAATTATTAGCATATAAATTAAAGCTTTATACCATAAGTTTAAATAAATATAAGAGTAATTGCAACACTTGAAATAAAAAAGCCTTTATTACCAATAAAAAGCATATATTATAAATTTAATACTACAAACCTTATCATTATTTTATAAATACTATCACTATACTTTTCTAATTTATAACATATACTTAAAATAATTATCTATATATTATTTATAAATAATTTAAAATAATACTTTTAAAATTTTATAAAATAATATATAAAAAATATATATTTGTTTAAATTAATAGTATGAAAAACAATATTAATTTATTCAAATAAAATTAATAATTTAGGTAATTAATTAATAAATATTATTAAAAGATAATATATTTTATTTAATTATTAATATTAGTTAGTATAATTCAGTTTTAATTTATTTTTAAGGAGATTTTATGACTTTTACAAAACCTAGCGATAGGCGTTTGGCTTTATCTTTTTGGATTGGAATTCTAGCTGGAATATTCGGTGCTATTGTTAAATGGGGCTGGGAAGTGCCATTTCCACCAAGAAATCCTAATTTTGTTTGGCCTCTTGATGCATTAGAAAGAACAACTCCACCTAAAATATTTTTAGAACAAATTGGTATGCCTACTGATTTTACTTATATGTTTTCAGGTATGGATATGCCTTTATCAATTTTCATTGTTCATGTTGGATTTTCAATTGTATTTGGTGTTATGTATTGTATGATTGCAGAAATTTGGCCTCGTATTAAAATGTGGCAAGGTGCTGTATTTGGATTCTTCGTATATTTATTCGCGCATGTAATTGTAATGCCTTTAATAGCACAAGTTCCACCTTTATCACAAATTCCATTTGATGAACATTTATCAGAAATATTTGGACATATTGTATGGCTATGGGGAATGGAAATAGTAAGAAGAGATATAAGAAATAGAATTACAAAATCACCTGATATTGAATAAGCTTTACACACCTTTTTTAGGTGTGTAAATTAATTTTTATTTGCACTAGCTTTTATAGCTTTTATAAAAGCACTTCTAACAGCTTCATCTTCTAAAACATTAACACCTTTTATACTAACTCCAGCTGGAGAGCATACACCTTCTTTAATTAATGCTGGATGATTATTAGCAATTAAACTCTCAAAACTAGCAAATAATGATTTTACCAACTCATAAGATTTATCGTTTTTAAGCCCTATACTAACTCCACCATTAGCTAAAGCTTCAGCAACTAACGCTAAAAACGCAGGGGCACAACCATTAATGGCCATAGCTAAATTAAGCTCATTTTCATTCTCACATTCTATTGCTACCCCAAAACCTTTAATAATATTTAAAGCTAAATCAAAATATTTATGAGTTTTATCTCCTACATAAGTAGTGCAAGATTTATTGTATTCAGCAGCAATATTTGGCATAATTTTTAAATAATATTCAGATGCAATTACTTTTAAACTATCAATACTAATTCCTGCTAAAGGACTAATGATAATTTTTGCAGTTTTACCTAAAAATTTTTTACTAACTTCATCTAAATTATATGGCTTAAAGCATAAAATACAAATCTTATTAGTAATATCAAATTCTTCATAAGAAATACAATTTTTAACACCTACATTTAATTTATTTCTTACTACAAAAACCACATTAAAATTTGAATTTTCTAATCCTTTAGCAATAGCTTTCGCCATTTTGCCATTGCCAAGGATATAAATATTTTCATTCATTGCTTTAGTTCATTCATATTTTGTTGTAAGAAATTTTTAATCTTTTCTGTTGGATGATAGAATGGATATTGAGTTGGGTCTAAAATAATTTGTGCCATAGTGTTATTATCGTGGTTTAAAATCACCGGAGCTAACATATTTATAGTAGATTCTTCAACGCTTTTATTTAAAATCAAAATATTATAAATTTCAATATTTGAACTAGCTGTAACTTCAAGTAAAGCTTTGTAAGAAAGTGGCATATCAAATTCGTATTCTTTACAAATAGCATAAGGATTTAGCATAGTAAATGTAAAACCTCTACCATCAACACTCTTTAATCTCGCGAAACAATCATACATTTTTTCTAACTCTACTTTTGTAGTATCTTCAAAACCTAATATAGGAAACTTAACTTCAAATATCATTATTTCTCCTTTAAAAAAAATATCCTAAGTATATAATAAATATTTAACATTAGAACTTATAATCGCCTTTTTAAAGGAAAATAAATGAAAAAACTTAATATTTTTTTACTAATTTTAACGATATTTTTTAGCGCTTGTGCTAGCAATAAAAAAGATATGTTTGATGATTATAATTTAAGCGATAGTGCTTGGTTAGAAAAAATCATTGAAAGTGTAAAAAAGAATGATTTAGAAAAGGCAGATAGTGATTATATATCTTTGTATAGCGAGCATATAAATAGCCCACTTTTAGCAAGTGCTATGTTAATTCTATCACAAGCACACGCAAATGAACACGAATATTTGTTAGCAAATTATTACATAGATGAATATATAAAGCTATATGGTAATAGCCAAAATTACGAATGGCTAAATTATCTTAAAATTAGAAATAATTTTTATGCTTTTTCATTGCCTAATAGAAATCAATATTTGCTTTTAGACTCAATTAAAGATGCTGATATTTTCTTATCTACTTATAAAAATTCAAAATATACGCCTTTAGTAAATAGTATTAAGACTAAATTAAATCTTACTCAAATTATGCTAGATACTGATATTAGGAATTTATATAGAAGAATGGGACATGATATAAGCGAAGAAATCTATGATAAAAAGATTAAAGATAGTGATTTAAACGATATTAAATATATAAAACCAAGACTTCCTTGGTATAGAAGATTATTTGAAAGCAGCTACGCACTTTGATTTAGGAATTTAATTCCTAAATTTTATTTAATTAAAATTCCTTAACATAAAATCATCATTAAGTCTATTAAAATCAATCGTTTTAATGCTTTGCTTTAGATTAGCAATATTTGGCACTTCTAAAAATTTTTGTAAATAATATTTATTTTTATAACCCTTTTTTCTTAAATACTCATTCATCTTAAGCACTTCATCAACGCTAAGTAAGTCAAAATGCCAAGTAGTTCTTATTTCAAATTCTGCTTTAAAATCTAGCAAAATATCTAAAGTCTTATCAAACTCATCAAAATAATCAAGCCCCGTAAGAGCTTTTAGTTTCTCTTTAGGGGCTTTAAAATCAATAGCAAAATAATTTGCTAAATCATTTTCTAAAATATTTTTAATTACCTTAGGATTTGAGCCATTACTATCAATTTTGATTAAATAGCCTAAGCTTTTTGCTAATTTTATATAATCTAATAAATTAGCAGAATTAGTACATTCTCCACCACTAAAAACAACCCCATCAACTAAACATACCCTACTTTCTAAAAAGCTTTTTAATTGATTTTTACTTACATTAGAAAAACCATTTATAATATGCTCGTTATAGCAATATTTACACCTTAAATTACAACCTGCAATCCACACTATGCAAGAGATATAATTAGGATAATCAATCACACTAAAAGGGGTAATATCATAAATCATTTGATAACAAACATTTTCCTTTCTTTATGTTCGCCTTTTTTGCCTAGATTAAAGCTTTCTACGGGTCTGTGATAACCCATTACTCTAGTATAAACCATACATTTTGTTCTTTTTTCGTTATTTTTCATTCTTTCTCCTTTAACAATTCATCACATTTAGGGCAATACTCATGCTCTCCTGCAATATATCCATGTATTGGACATACGCTAAAAACAGGCGTTATCGTAAAATATGGCAAACGATAATTATTCGCTATTTTTTGAACCAATCTTTTACAAATTTCTTTGTTTTCTAATCTTTCTTTCATATAAAGATGAAGAACGGTTCCACCCGTATAAGCACACTGCAAATCATCTTGCATATTGAGTGCAAAAAATGGATCATCAGTGTAATTTACAGGTAGTTGTGTGCTATTTGTATAATAAATCTCATCGCCATTTCCTGCTTGGATAATATCTTTAAATCTTTTTTTATCTTCTTTAGCAAAACGATAGGTCGTCCCTTCTGCTGGAGTGGCTTCAAGATTATATAAATTACCTGTTTCTTCTTGAAATTGCTTAATTTTTTCTCTAATATAATTTACTAATTTAATGCAAAAATCTTTTCCTATTTCTGAACTTATATCATAAGCATCATTGCTAAAATTCCTAAGCATTTCATTAGCCCCATTTATCCCTATAGTTGAAAAATGATTATTAAAACTTGGCAAATACCTTTTAGTATAAGGATAAAGCCCCCTATCATACATTTTTTGAATGAAAGCTCTTTTTAATTCAAGACTATCACGGGCTAAAATTAATAGCTCATCTAAGCGTTTATAAAGACCCTTTTCATCTGCTTTATACAAATACCCCAAACGAGCTAGATTAATAGTAACTACGCCAATACTTCCTGTCATTTCAGCACTTCCAAAAAGCCCACCGCCACGCTTTAACAATTCTCTTAAATCAAGCTGAAGCCTACAACACATAGAGCGAACCGCATTTGGTTTATAAGCATTTTCATCTTCTACTTTATTGCCAAACTCATCTAATTTATATTGTGAACCTAAGAAATTTTGAAAATATGATGAGCCCATTTTTGCTGTATTTTCAAAAATCGCATCGGCTACTTCGCTATTCCAATCAAATTCTTCAGTAAGATTTATAGTAGGTATTGGAAAGGTAAAGGGCTGATGGTTTTTATCGCCTTCGCTTAAAACTTCATAAAATATCCTAACAATTCTTTGCATTTCTTCTTCAAAATCACCATAAGTTAGCTCTTCTAGTGAGTTTTTGCCACGCATTTTTGCCTTTTGTTCTAACTCATCATCTTTTATGCCCTTAAAAAAATGAATATCATTAGTGGTTGGAAATTGATTTTTTAAATCTTGAGGACAAACTATGTCTAAAGTAATATTAGTAAATGGACTTTGTCCCCAACGAGCAGGGACATTTAGGTTATAAACAAAACTTATTAAAGCCTTTTTAATCTCTAAATCACTCAATTTATCTTTAAAAACATAAGGAGCAAGATAAGTATCAAAACTTGAAAACGCTTGAGCTCCAGCCCATTCGCTTTGTAAAATACCCAAAAAATTAGCCATTTGCCCTAAAGCTTCTTTAAAATGCCTAGGGGCTTTGCTTTCAACCCTACTTCTTACCCCATTAAATCCTTCATTTAATAATACTCTTAAACTCCAACCCGCACAATATCCACTAAGACAATCTAAATCGTGTATATGAAAATCAGCATTCCTATGTGCTAAGCCCATTTCATCACTATAGACATTATCTAGCCAATAATTTGCAATGACTTTTCCTGCAGTATTATTTATAAGTCCTGCGTGAGAATAGCCTGTGTTTGAATTAGCATTAATTCTCCAATCGCTTTTGTTTATATATTCGCTTATTGTATTTGAGCAGTTAATATAAGTGCCATATTCTAAGTCTTTTTCACGACGAAGTTTTCTAGTGTGTCTATAAAGCATAAAGCTTTTCAATACTTCAAATTCTTTTTCATTAAATAGTGTTTTTTCAATTTTATCTTGTATTTCTTCAACGCTTACTAAGTCTTTGTTTTCACACTCTTTAATAACTAAAGATATTAAAGAATTTGAAGCTTCTTTATTACAACTTGCATAAGCTTTTTTGATAGCATTTTCTATCTTATAAGGTTTAAAAACTTCTTTTAATCCATTTCTTTTAAGTATCATTTTGATTGTCCTTTTTATAATGAATATTTTCATTTTATTTTTAAAAGTTAAAGAAAAGTTGCTACTAAGTTAAGCCAAAATCAAACTGAAACTTTAAAGTAATTAATAATAATTTTAAAATATTTAAAACATTTATCGTATCGGACTTTGTTTGATTTTGATAAAAAGAATTTAAAATAAGAATTTTTTAAAAATTTTAATTATTTGACTATTTTAATAATAATTATTATAAATAGTCAAATATGTTACATATTGTAATGATTTTAATTAATTTTTTACTTTATCTGGGTAATTTTGACACATTGCAATAATACCACCTGATAAATTAAGAGCGATTTTTTCTTTTTGATTTAAAAACTCACATAAAAACGCACTTCTTGCTCCACTTCTACACATAATTACTAATGTTTTAGAATTATTTTTAATAATCTCATCAAAGTCTTTTTTGATAATTTCTTCATCAGCTGAATTAAAATCTATAGGATAAAGTAAAGTATCTTCTAAACTAAATTCATCTATTTCTTCTTGAGTTCTAATATCTACTATTAAATGTTTGTCAAAATCTATATCTTTTGCATTGATATTTATATTCATATTTTATCCTTTGTGTAAATTCGTAACATTTTTTATCTAATTTATCATTAAAAATTATCAAAAAAATATTTTTTTGGTTATTATGAGTGAATATTATCTAAAAAAGGAAAAAAAATGAGCAGGTATTTTAAAAGCCTTATTTTTTGGGTTATTGTAGGATTAATCCTAGGAATTGTTGTTGGAGCCATGCCTCCTATTAAAATAGAAGCACTTGGAATAGAAAATCTAGCTATTTGGTCTAAAGTGTTTATTGATATGTTTATTAAAGCATTAAAGCTTTTAATTGGACCTATCATTTTTGTAATGATTATTCTAGGAATAGTTGGACTAGGAGATATTAAAAAAATCGGCGGAATTGGTGTTAAGGCTGTAATTTACTTTGAAGTAGTAAGCACACTTGCTCTAATCGTAGGTATATTTATGGCTAGAATTTTACAACCTGGAGTTGGTATGAATCTTGATATCAATGCTTTAGATGCGTCAAGTGTTGATAAATATGTAAAAGCTTCTCAAGGTAGCGAAAGTAGTTTTTGGGGAGTTTTAAAAGGAGCAATTCCACAAGATTTAGTAAGCCCATTTACAGATGGAAAAACATTGCAAGTTTTATTTATAGCATTATTTACAGCATTTATTGTAATAACTTTAAAAGAGCAAGATAGAGAATATATCAAAAAAGCTTTAGAAGTGTTCCAATCATTTGTATTTAAAATTCTTACTTTAATTATGTATTTTAGCCCACTTGCTACATTTGGTGCTATGGCTTATCTAATATCAAAATTTGGCTTAAGCTCACTTGTAAATATGGGATATTTATTATTCGTTATGCTTGCTGCTTGTTGTGTATTTATATTTGGAGTTTTAGGAATAATTTGTTATGTAGCTAAAGTAAATATATTTAAATTCATTAGATTTATAGCTAAAGAATTATTAATCGTATTTACAACAAGCTCAAGTGAAAGTGCATTATTACCACTTATGAAAAAATTAGAAAAAGCAGGAATTGATAAAAGCTGTGTTGGTTTAGTTTTACCTACTGGATATAGCTTTAACTTAGATTGCACAAATATTTATCTAGCTATGAGTGTAATATTTTTAGCACAAGCATTTAATATAGATATTAGCTTATGGCAAGAAATTACAATTTTACTTATATTAATGGTTACTAGTAAAGGTGCTGTTGGAGTAACAGGAAGCGGCTTTATCGTTTTAGCAGGAACTCTTAGCTCATTAGGAGATAATTTAATCCCTGTTGCAACAATCACCGTTTTATTAGGAGTTGATAAGTTTATGAGTGAGATGAGAGCGTGTGGAAACTTATGCGGTAACTCTGTTGCTTGCTTAATAGTTGCTATATGGAATAAACAAATAGATATGGAAAAATTCCGCTACGCACTAGACCACCCTAATGATTTTAAAATACAAGATTAGGAATACTTTTTGCTTTTGATATCCTGCAATATGAAAGGATATCAAATGCAAGTGTTAGAACAAGCTTTTTCTTTATTTGCTGTGCTAGTTTGCATAGCAACAATTTTTATTAAAAAAAATAATGAAAACCAAGAAAAATAAGGTTTTACCTGAATTAAGGAATTTAAAAAGGATTTAAATTCCTTAAAAATTAGAATAAATTATATATCTTCTTCGCCATTTCATTCTCAAGTATAGGTAATACTTCTTCAAGCTTAATATTTCTTTGTTTTGCTTTTGCATTAATTATTGTTGAGTTTTCAATGAAATCACTTTCGTAATTTTGAGATTTTGAATTGTTTTGTAATTTTAAAGATGAATTTGAATTTTTTATATCATAATTATTGTTTTGATTAATTAAGGAATTTAAAAAGGATTTAAATTCCTTAAAAATTAGAATAAATTATATATCTTCTTCGCCATTTCATTCTCAAGTATAGGTAATACTTCTTCAAGCTTAATATTTCTTTGTTTTGCTTTTGCATTAATTATTGTTGAGTTTTCAATGAAATCACTTTCGTAATTTTGAGATTTTGAATTGTTTTGTAATTTTAAAGATGAATTTGAATTTTTTATATCATAATTATTGTTTTGATTGATGACCTTATTTGCACTTCTTTGCTTAATATTAACATCAGCTTTTAATTCTATTGTATATTCTTCGCCGGTAATATTATTTATAATAGAACTTGCAAAACTTTTATTATTAGCAAAAGCAGCAAATGCTGGATTAATTGATTTTAAAGCATCTTGCTTTAATTCTTCTTCGCTTTTTTTAGAGCATTCAACAATATTAGTGCTTACAATAAAAGTAGCATTAGTGGGTTCATTTAATATTGTATAGCCTTTATTTTTTAATCCTTCAATTAGTTTTGATTCAATATTTACATTACAATCACTAGTGTTTTTTTTGCAAATACAAATATATTTTTTTTGCTTTTAGCAACTGGTTCAATAAAAATACTATTATTTAATTTTGTATCAAGCTCTAAAGAATTACTAGCACAAGCACCAAACATCAAACCAACACCAACAATACTTAAAATTGTCTTTTTCATAAAAGTTCTTCTAAAATAAATTAAACTTTTATTATATGGGGGGGGTTCTTAATATAAGCTTAAAATTTCTTTTAATAAATAGTTTTTTAAAGATATGATTAAATTAGATTTATAAAATGAAGTTAATAAAATAATTTAGGAATTTAAATAATAAAAAGCTCCAAAATTGGAGCTTTTAAAAGTGGTATTACATCATACCAGGCATTCCGCCCATACCACCCATACCGCCACCCATTGGCATTTCAGGTTTATCTTCTTTAATATCGCTTATTGTAGCTTCTGTTGTAAGTAGCATTGAAGCAACGCTTACGGCATTTTGTAATGCTACACGCTCAACTTTAACAGGGTCAATTATTCCTGCTTCATACATATCTACATATTCGCCACTTGCAGCGTCAAATCCTTTGTTTTCATCTTTGCAAGTTTCAATTGTATTTACGATAACTCCTGCATCAAATCCTGCATTTTCTGCAATTTGGCGAATTGGAGCTTTGATTGCACGGCGAACGATATTTGCACCGATTAACTCATCGCCTTCAAGATTTAGATTAATTCTATTTGTAGCGTGAATTAGTGCAGCACCACCACCAATTACTATACCTTCTTCAACAGCAGCTTTAGTTGCACTTAGTGCGTCATCAACTCTGTCTTTTTTCTCTTTCATTTCAGTTTCAGTTGCAGCACCAACTTTAATAACAGCAACACCACCACTTAATTTTGCTAAACGCTCTTGTAATTTTTCTCTATCATAATCGCTTGTAGTTTCAGCAATTTGAGCTTTGATTTGATTAATTCTTGCATTAATTGCGTCTTTGCTACCTGCACCATTTACTATTGTAGTATTATCTTTATCAATTACGATTGAACTAGCACTTCCTAAATCAGCTGCGTTTGCACTTTCAAGTGTTCTTCCCATTTCTTCGCAAATTACCGTTCCACCTGTTAAGATTGCAATATCTTCAAGCATTGCTTTTCTTCTATCACCAAATCCAGGAGCTTTAACTGCAGCTATATTTAAAATTCCTCTTAATTTATTTACAACTAAAGTTGCTAATGCTTCGCCTTCAATATCTTCAGCAATGATTAAAAGTGGGCGACCATTTTTTTGTGCAGTTTCAAGCACAGGTAAAATATCTTTTAGATTTGTGATTTTTTTATCATAAAGTAAAATTAATGGATTGCTTAATTCACAATTCATTTTATCAGCATTTGTGATAAAATATGGGCTTAGATAGCCTCTATCAAATTGCATACCTTCAACAACGCTTAATTCATCATTGATTGATTTTGCTTCTTCAACTGTGATAACGCCATCTTTGCCTACTTTTTCCATTGCATCTGCGATTAATTGTCCGATTTTTTCATCGCTATTTGCTGAAATTGTAGCAACTTGTGCGATTTGCTTTCTATTTCCTGCAACTGGTTTTGCTAAAGCTTTTAGTTCAGCTATAATTGCTTCGCAAGCTTTATCCATACCACGCTTAACTTCAATTGGATTTGCACCAGCTGTTATATTTCTTAAACCTTCTTTAAAAATTGCGTGAGCTAAAACGGTTGCAGTTGTAGTTCCATCTCCTGCTTGATCAGCAGTTTTACTTGCAACTTCTCTTACTAAACTAGCACCCATATTTTCTAAAGTGTCTTTTAATTCAACTTCTTTTGCAACGCTAACACCATCTTTTGTAATAGTTGGAGCACCAAAACTTTTTTGAATTAATACATTTCTGCCACGAGGCCCCATAGTAACTTTTACAGCGTCACTTAATTTTTTAACGCCTTCATATAATTTATTTCTAGCTTCATCTGAATAAAAAATTTCTTTTGCCATCTAAATCTCCTTATAAAATTCCTAAAATATCTTCAAAACTTAAAATTAAATATGTTTCATTATCAATTTTTAATTCGCTACCTGCGTATTTACCAAATACTACTTTATCGCCGATTTTAATATCGCTAATTTCTTTAGCAACTGCTACAACTTCGCCTTGTTGTGGTTTTTCTTTAGCATTGTCAGGTATAATAATTCCTGAAGCTGTTGTTTTTGTTTCATTTGCGCATTTGATTAATACACGCTTATTTAGTGGAGTAAAATTCATTTTTTCTTCCTTTCTTGTGGTTTATCACTCTAATTCTTTGAGTGCTAAATTATAATTAAAATAAGTTAATCAAATCACTAAATGATAAAAAATAACTAAAGAAACTTTAGTGAAAATAGCTCAAGTTTATTTATGAAGAAAACGAAAGGTTGTATTATGAAAAAAGTTATTTATTCGCTCCTTGCTTTGATTTTAATAATTGTTATAGGGGCTTATTGTGTGTTATTTACAAGTTTTGGAAATAATTTCGTAAAAAATATAGCAGAGAAAAAAATCAATGAAAATTCAAATATAGCAGTTAAAATTGAAGAATTTGAATTGAGATTTTCAACTATTAATTTAAAAGTTTTAGTTAATGGAATGCTTGAAGCAGCAGTTAATGGGGATTTTTCACTATTATCTCGCAATCTTAATATAAATTATGAATTAAATGGAAAAAACCTAGAAACCCTAAAAATCACCGACCCTTTAAACATTAAAGGCAATATAAATGGTAGTTTTAATAATTTTAACATAGATGGAAAAGGTGTTATTTTTACTAGCCCACTTACACTTGATGCAAATATAAAAGATTATTTTCCAACTAAACTAAATCTTAATGCTAATAATTTAGATATAGAAAAATTAAGCAAAATCGCAAATGTTGATTATGCAAGTGGATTTATCAACCTAAATGCAAATGTTGATGAATTTGATAAAGACAAACTTGATGCAAAAGCTTTAATTAATATTTATTCAGAACTTAAGCTAAAACCAAGTATCACAAAAGAATTTGGAATTGACATTTCAAGATTTGGTAAGGTTATAATTGATTCTAAAAATACTTATAAAGCTAATGAAATTACTCCAAATATCAATGTAAAATCAAATATTTTAAATATTACAAGTGATTTTAAACCTATAAATCTTAATAAATTAGAAGTTCAAGGGCAATTAGTTACAAGCCTTACTGAATTAGCTTTCATAAATCCTAATTTAAATTCTGATTTAAAAATCACTTCGCAAATTGATTTTAAAAATAAATTAGCAAATATAAATTCTATAGTTAGTGGTAAAAATATAAATGCAAAAGATTTAAAAATCACTCACGATTTATCTAATAGCAAAACTGCAATTAATACTGATTTAAGAGCTAACGCAGGACTTTTAAAACTTAGTGGCGATGAGATAATAAATCTTAAAGCTAGTGCTAATTTAGATAAAAATGGTTTAGAAAATGCGAATGTAAATGGTTTATTATTAGGTGCAAAATCAGATATAAAAATGGGTAGAAATGATTTAGTAGCTAATATTGAAGGTCTAAAATCTCTAGCTTTATTAGGCTTGCTAAATCAAGATAAAATGTTAGATGCAAATATTAATATAAACGCAAAATTAAGCGATTTAAAAAACCTAATAGGCTCGGCAAATCTTAATATAAACGGAAAAACAATCCCAAGTTATTTCAAAAAAGAATATGATTTAGAGATTAATTCAAAAGTATTAGCAAACGCTGATGTTAAGCTAAATGGTGCTGATAATATCAGTTTTGACGCTAAATTAAATACTGATTTAGTAGATAGTTTTAACGCAAATGGTAATTACAAAAAAGGCGTAGCAAACGCAAATTATGATGCGAGTGCAAATCTAGCTAATTTTAACGCTTTACTTAATAAAAATATGAGCGGAAATGTAAAAGTTGATGGGAATTTAACTTTTGATAAGATATTAAATCTTACTTTAAACTCAAAAGAATTCTTTGGCGGTTCATTAGCTGCTAAGCTAAATGGGGATAAATTTAACGCTAATTTAACTAGCGTAGCTTTAGATAATCTTGCAAAATCTTTTGATTTAATTGATATTTATAAGGCAAATATCAATGGGAATTTAGATTATGATTTAAAAAATGCTAATGGAAAATTAGTTGCAAATCTTGGAAAAGGACATTTAAAATATCACAAAACTATAAAATTAATTAATACGATTTTAAATACTGATATTACCCAAGTTATTTTTGATAAAGGCGATGTATTAGTAAATATTAATAAAAATCTAATTGATTATAATGCAAAAATTAGTGCAACAATTGCAAAAATTGAAGTAAATAATGGAACATATAATACTCTTACAAAAAGTATCAATGCACCTGCTCTTGTAGCATTTAATAATAATGAAATTAAAGGAACATTTTCAGGTGTAAATGATGATGTTAAATTCATTCCTGATGCAAAAAACACTATAGAAAATGCTGTAAAAGTATTAGATAAAATAACAGGCAAAAATAATGGTGAAAAAATAAATGAAACATTAAAACCTGCTGAAAATCTTATTAAAGGATTATTTGGAGGTAAAAAATGATTGCAAGATATTCAAACCCTGAAATGTCAAGTATTTGGAGTGAAGAAGCTAAATTTAATGCTTGGCTAGAAGTTGAACTTGCAACTTGCAAGGCGTTTAATAAAATAGGTGTAATTCCTAATGAAGATTTAGAAAAACTATATAAAAATGCTAAGTTTGATATAGCAAAAATAAAAGAAATAGAAGAGCAAACCAAACACGATGTAATAGCCTTTACAAGAGCATTATCACTTAATTTAGGCGATGAGAGAAAATGGGTTCATTATGGACTAACAAGCACTGATGTAGTAGATACTGCACAAGCAATTCAACTAAAAAAAGCAAATGAAATAATAAAAGCTAATTTAGAAAATCTTTTAGATATTTTAAAAGAAAAAGCAAATCTTTATAAATATACTCCACAAATAGGAAGAACTCACGGAGTTCATGCAGAGCTTACTACTACTGGGCTAAAGTTTGCTTATTTTTACGAAGAAATCAAAAGAAATTATGAGCGTTTTATAAACGCTAGTGAAGAGATTAGAGTAGGAAAAATTAGCGGTGCAGTAGGCACTTATGCAAATGTTCCACTAGAAGTAGAGCTTGATATTTGTAAAGAGCTTGGATTAAATGTAGCAAATATCAGCACTCAAGTTTTACCTAGAGATTTGCACGCAAATTATATAAGCGTGTGTGCGTTGATTGCAAGTGCACTTGAGCGATTTGCTACAGAGATAAGGCACCTTGCAAAAACTGAATGCGTAGAAATGCTTGAATATTTTAGTGAAAATCAAAAAGGTAGCTCTGCAATGCCACATAAGAAAAATCCAATAGGAAGTGAGAATATTTGTGGTCTTAGCCGTGTGATTAGGGGGTATTTAATAACTGCTTACGAAAACATAAATCTATGGCACGAGCGTGATATTAGCCACTCAAGTGCAGAGCGAATTATGCTTCCTGATGTAACGATTTTGCTTGATTATATGCTAAAAAGATTTAGTTCTATTGTAAAAAATCTTATGATTTATCCTGAAAATATGAAAAGTAATTTAGATAAATCTTATGGATTAATCTTTTCTCAACAAGTGCTTTTAGCCCTTATTCAAAAGGGTTTAAGTCGTGAAATGGCGTATGATTTAGTGCAAGGACTAACTAAAAAGGCTTGGAGCGAAAAGCTTCAGTTTAAAGAATTATTAAAAAATAGCAAAGAAATTTGCGAAATCTTAAGCACCGAAGAGATTGAAAATGCTTTTTTAGTTGATTATCATCTTAAAAATATTGATAAGATTTATGAGCGTTTGGGATTGTAAAAAATAATAGGAATTTCAAATTCCTATTATTTATCTCATTTTAAAACTAATTTTTTAGCTTTATTTGTTTCTTTAATAGCTTTTGATAATTCTTTATATCTATTCTTCTAAATATAATTTGTGAATTATTATTTTTCATTCCTATCTCTTACTTGCTTCATTTAATAAAAAGCTTAACTATGCTTACACTTAAAATATATTCATTACTTTTATCATCATAAAAAATACAAAAATTTAAAAAATATATATTTTGCTTAATCATTTAAATGATATTATATAAAAAATATATTTGTATTAAGGATATGATATGAAAGTAGAAGAAATAAAAACATTTTGTAAAGAAAACAATCTAACCTACAAAGAATTAGCAGAAAAAATTGGAATGAGTGAAGGGAGTTTAAGAATTGCAATTGCTACAAATAGAATAAGCACAAGAACCATAGCTGCTATGAATTTGCTAAAAAAAGTTTATAAACTAGAAAATGAATTAAAAGACTTCAGAAAATTAAAAGAAATCCTATCAAACTAACAATATTAAAAAACTTTTACAAATAATCTTAGATTTAAATTCCACTAAAAGATTAAACCAGCATTTAGCTGGTTTAAATTAGATTTTAAATTTACCCAATTCTTCATCAAGTTTAATAGTCATCTTAGATAAATGCTCACTTGCTCCTGCTACTTCTTCTACGCTTCTAGCATTTGAATTAGCGATTTTGTTAATTTGCTCAATTTGAGTTATAACACTACGAATAGTCTTAGCTATATCTTTATATTCATTTACGCTATTTTTATTAGCACTAATGCTTGTTTGAACGATTAAAGAGTTTTCATTAACCACTTCTTCTAATTGAACACTAGATTTTGAAATATTTGAAATATCTTGAGCGTTCTTTTCCATTTCTCCACACGCATCATTTACTGATTGAACTACCACACCTATTGTTGTATTTATTTCTGCAAGGCTTTTTTGCGTTCTTTCAGCTAATTTTCTAACCTCATCAGCAACCACAGCAAATCCACGACCATGCTCACCCGCACGAGCTGCTTCAATAGCTGCATTTAATGCTAATAAATTAGTTTGGTCTGCTATATCGTTTATAACATTTAAGATATTTTTAACTTCTTCTGTGTGTTGGCTAGTTTGATTTAATTTATTTGATAATTCAGTAGTTTGTAAAGATTGATTTTCTAGCACTGAAACAAGTTTTAATATTTGATTTTTAATAATATCTAAATTATCACTAGCTGTTTCAAGTTGTTTTGAACTCTCTTCAGCGTGTTCAACGGTAACATCTATATCTTTTAATATAGCTTCTCCTGCTTTAGTAGCACAACCTATTATTGTAGTTTCTTCTTCTACTTGCTTACCTACTGCTAGTGAAGTTGAGCTTAATTCTTGAGCTACACTTGCATTTTCTGTTGAAGTTGATTTTGAATTAGCTATTAAAGTTTGGATTTTTTGTATAAAAGTATTTACATGCTTTCCTATTTGAGCTATTTCATCATTACCATTAATCGCAACTCTTTTTGTTAAATCACCTTCCCCTACTGCTAAATCTTTCATCATTAAGCCTAGTCTATCAAATGGTCTAAACAAATAAACTAAAACCAATATAACAATACCAATAGTAACCACAATAGCTAAAACACTTGCGATTATTAGCGTTTTAAACTGATTGCTAACATCTTTAAATGCTATTTCTTTATTTATCGCAGCAGCAACTTTCCAGCCAGTTTCAGGAATAGTGCTAAAATCCATAATTTGCTTTACTCCATTTAATTCAAATTCTAATTTTCCACTATTTTTTGAATACATTTCATCAAGCATTGGTTTTAAATTAGGAAATACTTCTACTAATTTTTTACCTATTAATTGTTGGTCAGGATAACCAATAATCATTCCATAATTATCTAAAACATATAAAGCCCCACCTTCAATTCCAGCATTTTTAGAAAAATCAGAAACTTTATCTAAAGTAACATCAGCACCTAAAGCACCTTTAAAATTAGAGTTTTTATCGTATGTTGGAGAAACTACTGACATAACTAATTTTTTAGTTTGAGCGTCTTCATAAACATCAGTTACAAAAGTTTTATTTAATTGTTTTGCTTGTTTATACCAACCTCTTTGAGTTGCATCAAAAGGTGCTTTCCAACCTGTGCCATCATACATAGAGCCATCTTCAAATGCTAAAAATACCATAGGAGAATTTAAAACCCTAGTTTCATTTTCTAAGTAAGGCACAAAAGCTTCTTTAGAATTTGAATCAAACTTAGATAAAGTTTTAGCAGTCTCTTTAATGCTTTGCTCTGTTATGCTAATGAAATTTTGAATGTAATTTAAATTCTTATCTACAATATCATCTAAATAGCGTTCAATATTAGCAGATATAGTTTTGCTACTAGTGCTATAACTAATGTAGGTTAGAGCCGAGTATCCAACGACTAATAACACAATTAATGTTAAATAAATTTTATTTTTAAAACTCATTTTTTTCCTTTTTTTATTAAAAATTCGGCGAGATACTAACACAAAAAATATAATAAAAATATAATTAATTGATAAATATAATTAAAATATTTATAGGTATTTGAGTAGTTTTTACACAAAAACTAGATAATTTTTCTCCTAATTACTATTTGTAACACTTCTTTAAGTCTTAATAGCTAAGATTTTTAAATCTTTTCAAAAAGGAATTAAATTGCAAGAATTATTAAAAAATTTATGGAATGATGAATTAGGAAATCTTGATTTTAACTATGAAGAAAATATTTTTAATCCCGAACTTGCCGCATTAATTTTATGTGCTAATGAATTAAATTATAAAGAATTATTAAATCTAAAAACATACAAACAATACCTAAATACTGATAGTTTTTTTGAGCTTAAAATGAAGCAAATTGCTGTTTTAAATTCTATTCACAATAATCTTTTAAATCCACTTGAAATAATCTTTTATCTTGAAAAATTAAAATTATTAAAAATAAAAGAAAATATCTTCACTTATCTTCAAAATACAAAAATAAATTCATCAAAAGAATTTAATAATAATTTTAAAAAAAGCCAAGATAAACTTGAAAATATTTATAAAAATTTACAACAAATTCTAAGCAATGAGCTTAAAGATAAGCTTGATGAGTTTTATACTCAATTAATTAGCAAAGATTATAAAATAGCTTTTAGCGGGATATTTAACGCAGGAAAAAGTAGCCTAATAAATGCTTTATTAAATCAAGATTTTTTAGGTGTATCAAATGCACCTGAAACAGCAAATCTTAGTGTAATTAGCTATGATGAAAATGAAAAAATAAAAGTAAATTTTTATAATGAAGCAGAATTTAATGCCTTAAAAACTCAAGCTAGTTTGAATGAAGAATTAAATAAAATCTTTAATATTGATTTTGTTGAGCATAAAAGCGTTGAAGTAAAAATAAACGAATTATACGATTATACAAGTGCAAATTCTAGCATAAGTATTTTTGTAAAAGATATTGAAATCCATCTAAACAACGAGTATTTAAAAAACAAAATAAATATAATAGATACTCCTGGTCTTGATGATGTAGTAATTAGTAGAGAACAAAGAAGCTTAGAGTTTTTAAAAACTGCTAATTGTGTTTTATACCTTATGACTTGCACTCAAGCACTTAGCATTAAAGATTTAGAATTTTTAACAAGTTTTGCTAAAAATAATCCTAATTCAAAGCTAGTTTTAGTGCTTACAAAAAGTGATTTAATAAGTATTGATGAGCAAATTAAATTAAAAGAATATGTCAAAAATCGCTTTAACAATGAGCTTAAAAACCTAGATATTACACCTAATTATGAGCTATTTTGCGTAAGTGCTAGTGAATTTAAAAAAGACAATTCAAAAGGCGAAATAAATGCTTTAAAAGCCTATTTAAACGATGTTTGCTTTAATTCTACTAGCTCACAAGAATTTATAAATAGCATTAGCGAAAAATTTAAAAATCTAATTGATTTAGAAATTACGCTTTTAACTAATATAAACAATTCTTTAAAGCTAGATAAAAACGAATATATGAAAAATATAGAAAATCTACAAAACGAAAATGCCAAAAAACTAGCCTTAAAACAAGAACTTGAAATATCGCTAAATGAATACTTAAATAAAGACTACAAAATCCAAGCACACGAATTAAGCTTTTTAGCAAAAAATCAAGCTGCTAGGATTTTTGATGAATTAAATTATGACAAAAATTACTCAAACGAAAAGGTAAGAAATGTAATTTTTCAAGGTTTTAAAGATTTATTAAATGGGCTTAACTCAAGTATGAGTAATAAATTCTTAAATGATTTTAATGAAATTAAAGCAAAGCTAAATATTACTAAAGATTATGAAATTATTTTTGATAAAAATAAATTACAAGAAATATTTGAAGAATTTGAAAAAATCATAAATAAACTTGATTTGCTAAGTGATAAAAGTGAAAATGCAATCAATAATAAATTAAATGCGATTTATTTAAATATAAATCTTAATTTTTTTAATTTTAGCGAGCAAAAACAATTAGCTAATGAGTTTTTGAAAAATGAATTTTTTAGTATTTATCATATTGAAAAAATCAATATAAATGAATTTAACGATGAAAATCTATTGAGCTTAAATACACAAAAAATAGAAAAATTATTAGAAATAAAAGAGAATTTAAAATGATAAAAAGTGTCTTAAAAGAATATAATGAAAAATATAATATAAGTTATGAAAAAGGCTTTTTAGGGGATTTAAAAACCTTAAAAAACACTCTAAAAAATCCTAATTTAATGCTTAGCAATAAACTAATTAATAATATTGATAATTTATGTAAGCATTATAATCTACCATTACAAGTTGGTGTGATAGGACAATTTAGTTCAGGTAAAAGCTCACTTTTAAATCTGCTTTTTAAAAAAGATATTTTAGCTACAGGGGCAAGACCTGTTAGCGTTGTTGCTACTTATATTAATTATGGTTTAAATGATTTAGTTTTAGCAGAATTTGAAAACGGCTTAAGCGAACTTACAAACAATATTGTAAATGACCAAAACGAAGAACTAAATGGGCTTAAAAGTATTAATATTTTTACAAATAACGAGCTTTTAAAAGATATTACACTAATTGATACTCCAGGACTAAATGCAAATACTACCGATGAAGAATTTTCTAAAAATTTATTTAATTCTTTTGATGCTTTAATTTGGCTAAGTTTAGCTGAAAGTGCTGGTAAAGCTAGTGAAGAAAAGGCTATTAAAGAATTAAAACCAAATATAAAAAAGATTTGTCTAATTAATCAAAAAGATAAATTAAACGAAGCCGAGCAATTAAGGTTAAAGAATTATTTAAATGAAGTTTTTGCTAAGTATTTTGAAAAAATTGAGCTAATTTCTTGCAAACAAGCAAGTGAAAATAATCCTGATTCAAATATTTTGGCCTTTTATGATTTTTTAAAAAATCTAAATAAAACAAGCATTAAAGAAGATAATATAAAAGCGTCTTTAAAAACATTAAATAATGAGCTTTTAGGAATTATTAGTGAAATTAAACTAAGCCTTGAAGAATTAGAGTGTAAAATTAAAAATTATTTAGAAATACTTGCAAAAAATGAATTTGATTATAGTGGCTTTAATGATGAGATTTTAAATGCTTTAAAGAGTATAGCAAGGACGATTGCTAATGAATTTATGACTAATTTTAAGGTAAAAAATGCTTATTTTTATACCCAAAATGATGGGGTATTTCATAAAAATTGCTTTAATAAAAACGAATATTCATACAAAACTTTAAATCCTGATGATACATTTTTAAGTATTTTTTACAACAAAGATACGATTAATAAGCAATTTTTAAAAATTAGAAAAGAAATAAACGAGCAATTTTTAAACCTTTTAGATAATTTTCACAAGCCTTTAAAAGAATTTAAAAATGCTTTAAATATTGCTAAAACAAAAGAATTAGATAAAAACTACAATGACCTTGTAAATGCTGATTTTTACGCAATAGCAGATGATTTTTATAAAGCATTAGATGAGCTTATTATAAATGATTATGAAAAGGCTTTAAATAATTATGAGCTTAAATTAAATAAGCTTTTTGAAAAAATAAATATAAAAGCATTAAATAATTACGAAAACGCAGCTAAATTAAGCCTATCATTTTTTTATGAAAAAATTAATGCAAGTCGTGAATTTTATGAGCTAGATAGCAAACAATTTAAGCTTTATTTGCCTAGTGAAAATGAAATTTATCAAAGATTGCTTACTGATTGTAGTTTTTTTGAATTTGAAGAACTATTGATAAATAAAAAAGAAATCATAAAATTAAAAAATGAATATCTAAACGAGTTAAATACAATACTGCTAAAACATACAAAAAGCCTAGATAATAGGCAAATTAAATTAAATAATATTAAAGATATTATTTCAAATTCTTTTTTAACTTTTGACATATAAAAGACCTTTTAAGTATAAATATTTAATATTTATACTTAAATTTTCAATATATTATTTTATATATTTATGACTATAAAAGATAAAAAATACTAATATTTAGGCTAAATGCTTAATTATTAAAATTATTTTAATTAAAAAAACTAATTAAATAACCTAAAAAATTTACCTTTATTTTTCTTTTTAATGTAATATAAATGTAATAAATAAAGTAGGTGGTAAAATGAAAAATTACATTAGAGCTATTGAAATATTAAAAGAACTTGAAACATTACTTGATAATGATAGTGTGTTTTTGCAGAGTGAAGAAGATAGAATTAATGATGAAAAATTTATCAAAAAGGTAGCAAAAGATTTCCCAAATACTCCTTACGAGCAAATAAAACAAGAAATAATCACGCTATTAACAACACAATGTAACGAACAATATATTATATATCACAATAAAAGATATTTGCTATTAACACCTAGTCTAAAAGTGATTACATATATTTTTAGTTGTATTAATCAAGACAAACTAACTAATGTCAAAAAAATAGATTTTGAAAATGATGAAACTACTAATTTTTTAAATATCTGCATAGATATTGCTAGGAAATGTAGTGAAGAAATAAAATATAGAAATGATAAATTAAGAAGTTTATTAGGAGAATTAGGTCAAATCTAACTCCCCTAAAAATTATTATTTTCCTTGAACTGCTTTATCGTAAGTATCTTTAACTAATTTATGTGCTGCAGAAGTATTTACATATTGTAAAATATCAGAATCTACGTTATGATTAGCTCCATTTATAACAACATTACCTTTTAATATAGCTCCAACTTTATCAGCCTTCACTTCAAAATTATAATCATTATTGCTATCGCCTACTGTTAGTGTATAACCTGAATTTACATCTCTAATACTATTTATATTAAATTTTTGAGAATGTTTAACATCTTGAACCACTCCATTAGTTCTTTTAACATAGGTAGCATCTCCGATATTTTTATCAAAAGTTATCCTATAAATATTTCCATACCCACCATCATATACTACATAACTATCTACTTCTTGCTTAGCGGGATTTAATTTAATTGAGCTTCCACTACCTGCATAAAAATATTCCTTATCTTCATCAGCACCTAAATATTTACTTTTATAAGTATCTTTATATTTATCAAATTCATTAGAAAAGTATTGAAATCTATTTTGCGGGTCTAATTGAGTATCCATCAAACTAGAAATTACACTTCCAAAATTAATTTCTGCTTTATTTTTATCTGCTTTTAAAGCAAAATCTTGATTTTTAATGCCATTAGAAGCATTTGCTTGTATATTATAAGTAGATGAGCCGTTAATAGGTGATATGGTTTTGTTATATACATCATAAGTTTGCTTATCATAAGAACTTCCTGAACTCGTTGCGTTTTCGTAATATATTTTATTTGCATATTTAAAATCAGCATAAAGTTTTTTAGCTTCCTTTGCATCTGCATAATAATAAGCAATAGATGAATTTTTAAGATTTAACTGCATTGCAGCTTTATTTGAACCATAATAAAATACCTTATTTAAATCTGATACATTGAAATAATCCTTGTTTTTTTCAAATAATGTATTTGTAAAATTACCCCACTCTTTATCTATAGCATTATAATTAGAATTTGTGCTTGTGTCTTTTAACATAGAAAAACTATCATCTAAAATATTTGCTTCTAATTTTTCTTTATTAGCAGTATAACTTACTTTTCCATCATTAGCACTAAATTTTAAATCGCTATATCCATCTAAACCACTAATTGTAGTATCTGTTAAACTATATGAAAAATCTTCAACACTATTAGCATCATTTGTAGTTTTTAATATGTTTAGCTGATTATTTGTAACGCTAATTTTTTTAAAATCTGTAATATTATTACCGCTTTTAGTATTACTAAGGATATTTAAACTACCTTTTTTTACATTAAGCTCTGCAGCGTCTTGTCTAACATCGCCACTTCTTAGGCTAGTATTTGATGAATAATAATAGTTTTTATTGTCTGCATTTGAAAAATATTTATTATAAACAGGCTCACTAGGAACTATTGGCATATCTGGTTTATTTGTGTCATTATCATTATTTTCTTCATCTTCTTTATTATTATCAGAATTTTCATCATCTTCTTTTTCTAATAAAGCCACTACTTTATTATTAATTTCTTCTTTAATTTCAATTTGCTCACTAGTTTGTAAAGTATTTTTAGAATTTGAATTAGTGTTTTCAGCTTTAATATCACTACTTAAAGTAATACTTGTTACTTTATTGTTATTATTTGTAGTGCTTTGTTTATCTTCTTGTTTTTCTTGTATTTTTTCTGGTTTATTATCTTCGTTAATATTTGCTTTGGTTAAAGAAAAATCATTTACTTTTAAAGGTTCAACTTTAATTACCTTAGTATTTGAAAAGCTTATTTGTTTTCCTGAATCAATTAAAGAAGTTTTATTACCTAATCTAACATCTATTGCACCTTGTAAGCAAGCTAATTTATTTATATTAAGTCCAACTTCTCCTACAAACACTGTTCCTCTAATACCAATTGTTGCTGTATGAGCTTTTAAAGAGAAATTCTTTCTTGCTAGTTTTGAGATTTCTCCTGTAATTACCTTAAAGCTTCCTTCACTTACTTCAAGATTTACTTTAGAGTTTTTTCCATCTAATAAGAATTGTTTTATTTCTAAGCTTGTGTTTTTACCTAGAGTAGTAACGGTGTTGTCATTAAAGATTATTTGTAATCTTGCATTGTTTCCCGTTTTTATAATATCGCTTTCATCAAGTTCTTGATTTAATAAAGCTTTTATTTCATTACCTTTTGAGATAACTACTGCATCACCTCTAATGGCTGATATTTTACCTACGCTTGCATAGGTTAGAGTTATTACACTTAATAAAATTACAAGTTTTCTCATATATATTCCTTACTTATTTTTAATCTCATTAATCTTTTTATTTATATCTGAAATATTTAAAGATTTTTTTAATTCATCTGTTTTTATCTTTAAATCCTCATTTGCTATTTTGCTTTCTATTTGTAATTTAGCCTTACTTGCTTCCGTTTCTAATTTAATAGAAGTCTTATCAAGTTCATTGCTATCAATTTTTAATTTATATTGAGAATTATCAATATCCATAGTTGAATTTACTTGAGGATTTATTCTAGTTATTACATTGTTTTTATTATACACTCCTAGTAATTTACTATTCTGTAATTCAAATAAAACATCAGAAGTATCATTAATCTTACTATAACTAGCAAAATACGAATCACTTGGCTTTAACTTAACATAATTATTTTTCGTATCAGCATAATAAAATTCTTGAGCTGGGTTTGTATAAAATTCTGTAAAAAATTTAGTTTTCTCATTATCCCAATCAGCTAATTGCTTTCTATAATTTGAAGAATTGGTGCCTTTTAAATTTTCTTTAATACTTAAAATATTTAAATCCAAACTACCATTTTTTGCAGTGTATTCAATTTGTTCTTTATTGACATAAGCAGTAGTTCTATAATGATCCGAAGTTGAATCTACAACAGAAGAATCTTTAAAATTCATTGTATAGCCGTTGTATTCTAAATCTTCTATATCATATTCACGCATTTGCAAATAATTATGGTTCATAACAAAATATCTTAAATTATAAGCACTATCCCTACCATCTTTTTTAGTTTGCTCTTTTGAATAATAAGTTAAAAGTCCTCTTGATAAATCAAGTTCAGCGGCAGAATTTGTATTTGAGTAATAATTAATAGCTGTTTGATTATTTTTTTCTATATCACTTTTAAAACTATTCCAATCATCTTTTAAAGTTGTAAAATGAGATAAATCTGATTTGCTTAAATCATAATTAATACCAATTAATTGAGCTTTTAATTCATTTTTATTTGCACTAAAACTAGCATAATCTGATGAATATTCTAAATTCTTTTCAGCATTAGGCGTATTAAGACTAGTATTTTGCAAGTTATAATTTTGAGTTTTGATTTCTTTAGTTCCTAAATCAGAAACATTGTAGCTATTGCTAGTAAGAGTATTCTTTTTACCATCTAAAGTATAATAATCAAAAGATTTAACACTCTTATCGTTTTCTAATTTTCTACCATATAAATCAAGTGTCATAGTTCCTAAATTAAGACTTGCTGCACTTTTAGAATTTAAATCTTCTGAATAGTAATAATAACTATTTACATTGTTATTAGCAAAGTATTTATTAGGTATAGAAGGTTCTAATTTAGTCCATTCTTTTTCATCTTTAATCACTGGCACATCAGGTATTGCCACATTATTATCATTTGGCTTATTTTCTGGTGTGCTTGTATTATTATCAGGATTACTTGGAGTATCTGGTGTCGTATTTGGATTACTTGGAATAACTAAATCATCACTAGGTTTATTTGGAGCAATTTCTGGCACATTATCTGTATTTAAAGAATTATCATTTTTTGCAATGATTTCAGTTACTTCTTCTTTAATATCGCTTGCAATATTCATTTGCTCACTAGTTTGTAAAGTATTTTTAGAATTTGAATTAGTGTTTTCAGCTTTAATATCACTACTTAAAGTAATACTTGTTACTTTATTAGTATTTGTAGTGCTTTGTTTATCTTCTTGTTTTTCTTGTATTTTTTCTGGTTTATTATCTTCATTAATATTTGCTTTGGTTAAAGAAAAATCATTTACTTTTAAAGGTTCAACTTTAATTACCTTAGTATTTGAAAAGCTTATTTGTTTTCCTGAATCAATTAAAGAAGTTTTATTACCTAATCTAACATCTATTGCACCTTGTAAGCAAGCTAATTTATTTATATTAAGTCCAACTTCTCCTACAAACACTGTTCCTCTAATACCAATTGTTGCTGTATGAGCTTTTAAAGAGAAATTCTTTCTTGCTAGTTTTGAGATTTCTCCTGTAATTACCTTAAAGCTTCCTTCACTTACTTCAAGATTTACTTTAGAGTTTTTTCCATCTAATAAGAATTGTTTTATTTCTAAGCTTGTGTTTTTACCTAGAGTAGTAACGGTGTTGTCATTAAAGATTATTTGTAATCTTGCATTGTTTCCCGTTTTTATAATATCGCTTTCATCAAGTTCTTGATTTAATAAAGCTTTTATTTCATTACCTTTTGAGATAACTACTGCATCACCTCTAATGGCTGATATTTTACCTACGCTTGCATAGGTTAGAGTTATTACACTTAATAACAATAATATTTTTTTCATAGCGTATCCTTTCAAAATGATGCCAAATTATAGCATATTTTAAAAGGTTGTTAGCTTAAAATTTATATTTATACATTAAATTAGTGTAAAGATTATCGTAAGAATTGTATTCAATACTTGATTTTACCCTATTATATCCTAAATCAAGTGAGAAGAAATTATGATGATCCATATTGTATTCAGCACCAAAATTTACCCTATAGGTTATATCGTTTCTCGTATTTAAGAAGATTTTTTCATCATATTTACTTTTAGCATAACCTAAACTTGCTTTTAATATTACTTGTTTATTTAACATATAAATAATTCCGGCAGTAGCTGAATATTCTTTATAATTATTTGAACTTTCTTTAATTCTGCTAGTTTTTTCTATATCATAAGCAATTTTTAGATAAGACATACTTCTTTGAGAAATAATCTTACTCATAGCATAAATACTATGATGATTTGAATCATTCTCTTTATTATCTTCTATCAAATAATTATTGTGATTAATTGTATAGCCTAGACCAAAAGCTAGCCCACTTTCAGTATAATAATCACCTGAAATATCTGCAGTAAAGGTGTTTAAATATCTTTTTTGTTTTAAAATAATATAATCATAAGACATTAAAATATTTAATTTAAATTGTCTTGATATCTCAAAACCATTATTAATTGAAGCTGTAAATACACTTAAATTCTGAAAATCTTCTTCAATTGGTTTTATATAATACTTATTATAAAAATTAATATTTATATCATAATCATATACATTATTAACTTGTTTTTTATAGCCAGCATTAAGATTAGCTAAAATACTACTAGCTGGTTGGTGCTTAGCACCTGGTATTGGAAAATTAATGCCTAATTGTGGCACTGGTAAATAACTATCTTTTAAATTCTGCTTTTTTGGATTGCTATCATATCCATATCCAAAACCAATACTCGCATAAGGTATATTTATTTCATTATTGGCTTTTTGTTGATATTTAACATTTTTTAACATACTAGCAACTAAAGCTTTCTCATCATCATTTAAGCGTTCATCATCTTTTAAATTCTCTAGTTCTAATTTAAGTAAAGCTAAATTCCCGTTTTTTTGATAAATAATAGCACTTTGTAATCTCGCTTCTGTATTAGTATCATCTAATACCAAAACCCTATCATAAGCAGCTAAAGCTTCATCGTATAAACCTAATCTAAAAGCACTTTTACCCATAATTAGATTTAAATTAATATCAGAGCAAGTTTGCTTACAAATAGAACTAGCTATATCATAAGAAGTTTTATAATCTTCTTGATTATACGCATTTACTAAGTCATCAAATGGATTTGCTAATAAAGCAATAGGTAAAAATGTTAAAAATTTTTTCATAAATGTTAAGCCTTTTTTAAAAAACAAGTTTTTAAAACTATAACTCCGTGTTTATCAACTTTTGCTTCTATTTCATCATCATTTGAAGTAAGCTTTATGTTTTTTACATTAGTTCCTCTTTTAATAGTTAAAGAACTGCCTTTTACTTTCAAATCTTTAATAACGCTAACATTATCTCCTGCTTGTAATTCGTTTCCGTTTGCGTCTTTTGGCATTTTTATATTCCTTTTTTATTTATGGTGCCCAAGGTCGGACTCGAACCGACACAGGATTGCTCCTACTAGATTTTGAGTCTAGCGCGTCTACCAGTTTCACCACTTGGGCTAAAATTGCATATAATAATAAAATTTGCTTATAAAAAAATAAAAGTGTGATATTTTAAATATATTTTACTTAATATTTGATTATGAAATTCTTGTTTTGATATTCCTATCAAAACAAGAAAAAAAAATTAATTCATTCCTAACATTTCCCAATAAGGAAGACCTATTGCAAGGCATAAAATAAAAGATACCATAGCCACTACAAATCCAGTAATCCACCATTCTTTTACGGTGTTATATCCAGCTCCAAAAATAACTGAAGCAGCAGGACCACCAAAATGAGTTAATGCTCCGCCATAAGAATTTGTAGTAATTAATAAAAATGCTAATAAATATGGATCAACTCCTGCACTTTTGCCTATTAAAAATAAAACCGGTAAAAGAGTTGTAATGAAAACGGTTGCACTAGCATATAAATATCTTACGATAATACTAATAAAACCAATAATTATTAATACTATCAATGGGTCTAAATCTAAATTCATATTACCTTGAATAAATGTTCCAAGCCATTTAAAAAAGCCCAATTTATTCATCATACCTGATAGTGACATAATACCACCAAACCAAAATAATGTCCCTATACACTCTTTAGAACCTGCTATATCTTCAAATTTTAAAACGCCAAGTAATACTGATAAACTCATAGCACCAACAGCTACTGCAGTAGCATCTATATCAATCTTTAATCCAAATAAAGAACTAGCTAAAGACGGAACAGACCAACCAAGCAATGCTAGAACAAAGATTAAAACAAGCATTTTCTCACTTCTTTTCATCTCTCCTAATTCTTCTAAGCCTTGTTTTGAAATTACTACATTATCAATCTTTTTTATATCAGGGCGAACAAAAATATAAACAACTAGTGGAATTATACATAAACACACAATACCAGGAATTATCATAGCAACAGCCCAATTTCCCCAATTTAAGTGAGTTCCTAAAATATCATTTGCATAACCAATCACTAGCATATTTCCAGCCATTGCGGTTGCGAAAATAAATGAAGTCATTTTTGTACTCATATAAGAATTACACGCTAAAAATGCACCTACTCTATTTTCTGTTTCAACTTTATCTTTTGATAAAGATTGTGCGATTGAATTTACAATTGGAAAGACAATTCCACCTGCTCTTGCAGTATTTGATGGAGTTGCAGGTGATACTACTAAATCCAAAAATGCAGTAACATAGCTAAGTCTTAAAGTAGTTTTACCAAATTTACCTATTAAAAAATAAGCCCATCTTTTACCAAGACCTGTTTTTGTAAATGCAATACTTAAAGCAAATGCAGAAACTATAATCCAAGTAGTTGAACTTGCATAACCGCTTAAAGCTTGTTTTGTAGCTTCTTTTGCACCACCTAAATAAGGTCCCATAAATAGTGCAGTTCCTGCTACTGCAGTAATTAATACCATAGAATTTGGTATAGGCTTAAATACAAGACCTAAAACTGCTGAAAGATAAATACCAAACATTACCCACGCAGCTTCGCTTAAGCCACTTGGCACGGGCAAAATAGTAGCGAATAAAAATGGAATAGCAATCAAAATAATAATAGAAATTGCTCTTTTCATCATTTCTCCTTAAAAAAAATTAAAAAATTAAGATTACTTTAGCAGAATAATTCATAAAATGTATTTAAATTGTATTTAAAACTTTAAAAAATGTGTATAAAAGTAACACTTATTATAAATTATTATCTTTTTTTGAAAAAAAATATAATATATTTCATAACTTTTTATAATATGAAAAATTTAATTAGGAAAAAATATGAGAAAATTAGCTGTTTTTATTTTAAGTTTAAATTTATTTGCATACACTTTAGATTTTCCTGGAGATAAAATTCCTTTTAGTGAAAATCCAGATTGGAAAGACCCAACTATACCTAAAAATTTATATCAAAACGATGATATAAATTATGATTTGCAAAAAAAACTAAGTGAATTAGATGAAAAAAAATTAAGAAAATTAAAAAAGGCTTTAGATATATTGTTTGAGGATGAAGAAGAATTACAAGAAGAAATTCCCCAAACTGAACCTATAAAAATAAAAGAGCCAACTCCAGATGAATATATACAAATTAGCATCAGCGGAGAAAAACCTATAAAAAAACAAAAAAATACTTATCAAAACAATAATATTTTGATAAATATTAAATAAGCTTTATTTATTACGAGTTTTATTAAAACTAAAAATAGCAATTATTAATGCTAGTATAGGAGAACTCATAATTTGTAAAAAATATATTAATTCACTTTGCTCTTCTTCGTTTGGAGTAATAAAACTTAATATTAAAGCAAATACTACGCTACTAAGACCTAATATTGCTAAAAAATAACTAAGAATTTGATTTTGTATTTTAAATTCTAATTCATTTTCACAATAATTTTTTAATTTAAAATACGCTAAAAACATTGCAATATAAGGTAAAAAATAACTAACCGTAGTAAGAGAACTAAGTAGCCAATAAATATCTTGAGATTTATTAAAAAATACACAAAATATACAAATAATACTAACTAAAAATGCTTGAAAAAATAAAGCCTTATAAGGGGTATTATATTTTGGATGTGGTTTTGCTTCATAAAATTTAATTATTCCTTCTTTTGAAGCATTAGCTAGCATATATATTGGCGCTACCAACCAAGAATTAATCTGCCCTAAAGTGCCTACAAATAAACTAAAAGCCATTAATTGACTAAGACCTTTAAAACCTAAATTATTTTCAGCATAAGTAATTGCTTGCATAATACCATCTAATATATCAGTATCTTTTGCAGGATATATCACATTAACACAAAAAGTGCCTAAAATATAAATACCTACTATTATAAATGCACTGAAAAATATAGCTTTTGGATAATTTTTTTGAGCGTTATCAATTTTAGCACCTATCATTGTGCTAAGCTCAAGCCCTGCAAATGCAAACATCATAGTGCTTGAAAACACTAAAGTATTTAAATCAAGTGTAATTAAATACCCTGAATTATAAGGAGTTGTGATTTTGTGATTAGTCAAATAAAACATTAAAGCTACAACTATTAAAAGCAATGTAGGAAATAAAATTCCAAAATAAACAAATACTTTATTTATTAATTTGGTATATTCAAAACCCCTATAATTTATATATGTCAAAATAAAAAAACTCAATATAGAAAATATTGCGATAAAATAAGATTTTGCTTGTAAATTAAATATATAAGCTAAAGAATTTGCTGCGAAATACAACATCATTGGGAAAAAAGCTAAACAAGATAGAAGATAACAAATCAAACAAAAATAAGCTACTTTTACTCCAAAAGCTTTATTAATCCATAAAAATATACCACCACCCTTAGAAAATCTAGAACCAAGTTCTCCACATATCAAAGCTAAAGGAATAAAAAATCCAAATGCTACAAAAAGCCATAAAATAATAGAACTAGCTCCGTATTGTGCGACATAAGGAATTTGTCTTAAAGAAAAAATCCCAATCAAATTCATAAAAATAATATCTTTTATACTCAACTTCATAATAAACCTAAAAAATAAAATGAAGCGAATAATACTATTAAAATTGTAATAATTTAGAAGAAAAAAAGAAAAGGTTTCACATAATCTGTGAAACCTAAAAATAATTTATAAAATTATTGGCAGATGATTTTTAATTCAACTCTGCGGTTTGCTGCACGGCCTTCTTTTGTTTTGTTATCGCCGATTGCATTTTGGTCGCCAGCCCAACTTGGATTAATTCTGTCTTCGCTAACACCAGCTTTTACAAGTTCAGCTTTTACTGCTTTAGCTCTTTTTTCTGATAATTTTTTGTTATAAGCAGATGTACCGATTGAATCTGTATATCCTGTGATATTTGCAAAATATGCAGGCTCTTCTTTAATTAATTTAGCTAAACGCTCAATTTCAGGAATATAGTTAGCAGTTACATTGCTCTTATCAAATCCAAAATTAACTTTAACTAATTCTAAATCATAACATGCTTTTGGTTTTGGTTGTGGTTTTGGCTCAGGTTTAACAACTACTGGCTCAGGTTTAACTTCTACAACTGGTTGTGGAGCTGGAACAACTTCTTCTTTTTTACCATCAAAGTTAAAAATTACACCTAAAGTGCTAATTACATGGTGATCAGCGTGGCGGAATTTAATTTGGTCACGAACTTCTGCTCTTAAACCAAAGCTTTTGTAAATTTTGTATTTTAAACCAATACCATAATGACCAAACATTCCGTTTTTATTGTCATATAGATTTTCGCTGAAGTTTTCATAACCAACACCTAATAATCCATAGAAATCAAAGTTAGTATCACCAACTTTAACTGGGAATACTAAGTTTAAATAACCTCTATCAATACCCACTGGAGTATGACCTGCATTATCTATACTTTTATATTCACCTTTTTGGTGCTCATAACCAATTTCTGTTCCTACTGCACCATACATATAACCAATTCTTAATCCATAACCAAATTTATTCATAAGGTCAAGATTTCCTTCTGGAACATTGTATGTAGCGATTGGGCTTATTTCTAAGCCTTCAAAATTAATATCACTTGCATTTACACTAACAGCTATCATTGCAGCTGCACTTAAAACTAAACTCATCTTTTTCATGAATACTCCTAATTTCAAAATCGAATTAACGTTTACTAAATTGTGGTTTTCTTCTTGCTTTTCTGCGGCCGTATTTTTTACGCTCAACCACACGACTATCACGAGTTAATAAACCTTGTGGTTTAAGTAGCGCTCTAAAATCAGCACTCATAGCAGCTAAAGCACGAGAAATTCCGTGTCTTAAAGCTTCAGCTTGAGCATTATAACCACCACCTAATGTGCTAGCTGTAATGTCCATTAAACCTTCTTGCTTAGTTACTAATAAAGGTTGAACTACCTTTAATTTAATAGCTTCGTGTCCGCCTAACCAAGTATTTAAATCAACGCCATTCACTATAATTTTACCACTTCCAGCCTTAGCCCAAACTTTAGCTATTGCAGTTTTTCTTTTACCTGTTGCATAAACTTTTGCCATTTTACTTTCCTTTTACCTGAGCTGTATGTGGGTGTTCGCTACCTGCATAAACTTTTAATTTCTTAAGCATTGCACGACCTAAAGTAGTTTTAGGCAACATTCCACGAACTGCTAATTTATATAATTTTGCTGGATTATTTGCTAATAAATCACCGAATTTTTCACTCTTAGTGCTTCCAAAATAGCCTGAATGTCTGTGATATAATTTATCATCAGCTTTGTTTGTTCCAGTAAATTCTGCTTTAGATGCGTTGATAATTACAACATAATCTCCGCAATCAACATTTGGTGTATAACAAGGCTTATGTTTGCCTTTTAATATTGTCGCAACTTCTGTTAAAAGACGACCGAAACGCTTACCTTCAGCATCTACAATTATCCAATCTCTTTTAACTTCGTTTGGCTTTGTTATTTTTGTCATGATTTTACCTTTGCCAAAATTTTTTAAAAAGCTGATTATATGTTTTTAATCTTAATAATATCTTAAATTAAGATAATTTTAAGATAAATTAAAAATAAAATTTGACTTTTTTAAATTCTAAAAAAATTATTCCATTTAAGTTTATTTTAAAGATGGGGGGGGTAGAATAGCATTGCAATTTTTAAAAAAAGGATGTAAAAATGAAACTAGTAAAACTTAGTTTAATTGCAGTAATTACTGCAGGTTCAATGTCAGTTGCAAATGCTGTTGCTTTAGATGAAGCTATTCAAAATGTAGATTTATCAGGTATGTTAAGATATAGATATGAAGGAATTAGCGAAAAAAATTCATTAAAAGACAAATCTACAAAAGATACAATCCAATTACACGGATATAAAGCTCAATTAAAATTCACTTCAGATATAGCTGATAATTTTAAAGCTACTGCATTATTTCAGTATTCAAACCAAGATGCTTCATTTGCTTTAAACCAACCAGGTTTAACACCATCTAATGAAGCTTTAAGAGATAAAGTTGAAAATAATATAAATACAAGCAAAACTTTTAATATAAGAGATGCTTATTTAACTTACACGAATTACGATACCTCATTTATGTTCGGTAGAATGGAAATTGGCTCAATTTGGACTGATGATTTATTAGGAACAGGATTAAAAATCGTAAATAATAGCATTGAGAATGTAACTTTAGCAGCTTATGCTTTTGATAATTACAATAAAGATAGTGATTTAGGCGTTATTGCTACAAAAAATGATGATGATAGTATAAAAAGCGTAAGTGGTAAAAATATATATGGTATAGCAGCAATTGCTAATTTTGACCCAGTAGCAGCAGAGTTATGGGTAGCAAATATGGCTAGTTGGGGCACATTATATGCGGTAGATTTCAATGTTAATTTAGGTGATAAAGATGATTTCGCATACAATATTCACGCTCAATACGCAGGTAATAATCTTAAAAAAGATAGAAAAGATTTATTAAAACAAGCTACAGGCGACGAAGTAGCTAATGGTAATTTTTATGCTATTGAAGCTGGTTTTGAAGCATTCGGCTTAGATTTTAATATAGGTTATGCTGGTTATGGTAAAAAGGATAAAGCTACAATTAATACTATAGAAGATAGTGGCAAATTGATTAATTATGGCGAATACGCTATGAAAGATTACCAAACAGGAGCAGTAGGTAAGAAAGATTTCGTATTCGGAACAATTGGCTATACATTTGAAGATGTAAGATTTGGTGTTGATATTATTAACGGAACAAATAAAATCAAAAATGGCGATAAAACTGATAAAGAAAAATTATTTGAAGTTAAGCCACAACTATCTTACAAATACAGCGACAAATTAAACTTCTCAGCATTCTATGCTTATGGTAAAACAAAAAATTATGAAGGTATAGAAGATTGTAAAAAAGATGAAAAACTAATCAGATTTGAAGCAAAATATACATTCTAAAAATAGCTAGGCATTAAGCCTAGCACTAGATTAATTTGGCCTAACACTTATAAAAACTTAATTTAACTAATTTCAAACTCTTGGTGTTAGGCTTACTTAGTCTAGCTTTTACAACTAGCACCTTCTTTAAACACTGCTCCATAATCGTTTTTTGAATCAGGTTTAACTAAATCTAAATTCTTTTGCACTTCTAAGCTCTAATCAATCTAAACAAACAAGTTTTTTAAAACTAATAGCAATACGATTAAGTAATTTAAGGTATTACGAAAGGCTGAAAATATTTACAATGCGTTGTTTTTTTTTTTTTTATTTAACAAATAAATCAAAATAGGAGACAATTATGTCAAAAGATACAAAAACGATGATATGTCCTTTTTGTGATGAGGAATTAAGATTTGGTGTAAAAGTATGTAGGGGCTGTCAAGCTGAAATTACTTACGAGCACGAGAGAACATTTTCGCCTGGCTGGTTTATTGCTTTTTGCGTATTAACTTATATATTATATACATTTTATGATTCAATAAATGGTTGGGTTTTTGGGATACTTGTTTTTGTTGACATTGGATGCTTTGCTAATATTTTACCTATAGATACAAAAGCAGAACCTAAAGCAAAATTTGAAAGAAGGCAATTTAGATAATTAAAAACTATAAAAATTTTAAAAGCTCATCGCTTAATCAAAAAATACAAATTAATTTAAGCGAGAGCTTTTTTGAGCCTACACTTAGCAAAACTCTCATTTTAACAATTACAATAATTTTATTTAGTGTTGCATATACTCTTTATAATCATTTTATGATGATTAAAGCTATTCTTTAAGAATAGCTTTTGATTAGCTTTTACAACTAGCACCTTCTTTAAACACTGCTCCATAATCGTTTTTTGAATCAGGTTTAACTAAATCTAAATTCTTTTGCACTTCTAAGCTCTCATCCATTTGCCAAGCATTCCAGCCACCATCATATACATAAATATTTTCCCAACCATCAAGTAAAGCAATAAACCAAGCAACACTAGCTCTCCAGCCTGTGCCACAATAAAAAGCTAAATTATCATTTTTATTAATGCCTTGACTTTGCCATAATTCATATATTTCATAAGGATTTCTAAGCGTTCCATCAGGGTCGTAATAATCAGCCACATTAGATGAATTTGTCCCTGCAAATCCCCAAATAGCTCCTTTTGGCTCACCACTTTTTGGTATATAATCATAACCACTAATTTTGCCTATAAACTCATCCCAAGCCCTAATACTTACTAGCTTTAAATCCCCTTTATAATTTTTAATATCATCTGGCATTGATATATTTATATTAGCATTTGCAGGAATTATCGCTTTAAAATCACTTTCTTTATTAGGTATATTTGGAGTTTTTTCTATACTAAATCCTGCTTCTTGCCAAGAATATAGCCCACCATTTAAAAATCTAACATCTTTAACCCCAGCGTATTTTAATGCAAAAAATACTCTTAAAGCTGCCATTTGATTTTTAGAATATAAAATTATAGTTTTTTCGCTTGTTATTCCTAAGTTTAAAAGATTATTTTCTAAAGTTTTTGCATCACTTAAATTCCAAACAGGAGCATTCTCTATTAAATCAGTATTAAAATGATAAGCACCTTTTATATGCTCGCTGTATTCATCACTATTTTCTCCCCAACTAACCTCAAAAACCATAAAGTCTTTACCATCAAAACTCTCAACTTTTTTACCTTGCATTAAATCATTTAGCCATTTAGGATAGACTGCTAGTTGATAATTTTTAAGTTTTACTAAATCATTATTATTTGCATAATCTATAAAATCAGCATAAATCTCGCCTTTATAACCACGAGCTAAAAACTCCGAGCTAACTTTTTTTATCTCATCTAAATTAGAGCCATAAAATACGAGCTTTTTATCCTTTGTAATGCCTTTGCCTTTGAAATATTCTTCAAATTTTTTATTTTCAACAAAATCCATTGATAAAGCACTAATATTTAAAGCCCCTTTAATATGACCGCCGTTTTTTGCCCCATCTTCGCTAAAACCATTATAATAACTATCAATTCTTGTATCAATTATCAAATAATCACTATTTAATCTAGCTTTAAACTCATCAGTATTTAATAATTTAACATTATCAGCATTAAAACAAGCACTAAAAATAAGTGCAAACAATAAAATTAATTTTTTCACGATACTCTCCTTAAAATAATCAAAAATCCAAAAAGCATAAAAGGTAAAAATATAAAAGCTTGAAAGCTAAAATAAGCACTAGCTATTAAAATATTTGCCACATTGCAACCACTTGCAAGAGAAGCTCCAAAAGCCATCAAAAAGCCTCCAATTACACTAAAATATCCTTGTTTTAGCGATACACCTTGAAGCGAAAATGATTTTAAATTAGCAACAATCCCACCTAAAATACAACCAAATAAAAAATAAACTCCAGAATCTAAATACCTATATTGATTGGTTACTAGATATAAAATCATATTTTTACTAGGAACTGATAAAGTAAAACTAAAACCAATCATTTTCCACATTAAAAGACTTAAAATTGCTAAAACTATTGCTAGAATGCTGATTTTTTTGGCTTTATAGATTAAATATATACTTAAAATTCCAAGTAAAATCACTAAAATAAAAGGCGAAATATTTAAAAAAGTATGAATATTAGTAAGCTCATTTTTTGTAAAAATATCTATATATTTTTTAAATATTCCATTAAATAAAGCCATACTAAAAGCAAAAGAAAAAGCCGTTATTAAATAAGAACTATTATTAATAACTCTAGTAAAACTACCACTAACACAAGCCTTGCTAAACGCCATTCCAACGCCAAATGCAAAGCTACCTATAATAGTAGCAAGTATTGAGAATTTAAACTCGGGTATGGTAATTAGTTTAAAATATTCTAATGTGAATAAGCCAAGAGATTGTAAAAATATACAAAAACTTAAAGCACTAACAAATGAAAAATCTTTAAAATAAAAAAGATTTCTAAAACCAGAAAAAAAGCAAAATCTATATCTTGCTAATAAAAATCCAAAAACAATTCCAAATATAAGCGTATTCATTACCTAATGACTTTCTAAAATATTTTAGAAATTATATGTTTTGAAAAATAATAAATCTTAATTCGTATTTAGATTATGAATTAAGATTTTCACCACAAAATCAATTTAGTTTTAAAGAATTTAAATTCTTTTTAATTTAAATTCTTCGTTTTCGTAAAATACTACATAAGAGCTAATTTTGTGATTAGAAAATCTAGTTTTTATAAAGTTTTCATAGGTTTTTAGCTGTTTTTCATAAGATTTATTAAAAAACGAGCTTTTATAATCAATTATCTTAACGCAATCATCGCTAATAGCTAATAAATCTATTCTATTTACTTTATTTTCATATAAAAAGTTATATTCTTTAATCAAATTATGATTTTTGATTAATTCTTTAAACTCCACACATTTAAGCAAATCTTCGCAAAGTTTTTTTAATTTATCAAAATCCACTTGATTAAACTTATTATATGCAAGTCTTAAACATTCATTTAAACTCTCATCATTAAAATCACTCAATTCACAAAAATAGTGAAATGCGTTTCCAAGCATAATCGCATCAGTGCTAAACTCTTTAGCCTTGACATTTTGAAGTGGCACGCAAGGATTAAACTCATAGCTAATACTTATAGCACTTGCTTCATTTTCTTTATATCTAAAATTAAGCAAATCATCATCTAAACTCTCATTTGTAATTTCAGCATAATTAATCCCGCTAAGCCCAGCTCCATCATTTAAAATAATACAAAGAGAGCTAATCGCTCTTGTATAAGCTACATAATAAGTATTTATCTCATCAGTTTTTTTCGTATTCTCATAAATTTCAAGCTTTTTTGCATAATCTTTATCATAAAAACATCTAAGATTTCTAATAGCACTAGCATCTTTTTTAAAGCCATACCATTTGTGACTAGAAAAATCATATTCAATTTTAAGCCCTGTATCGTGTGGAGGGGTTTTACTTAAATGAACGCAGATTAAATGCTCAAATTGTAAGCCCTTGCTCTTATGAATTGTCATGATATTTATGCCTTTTGCTTCATTGTTTGATGCAAGTTTATTGCTAAGATTATATATGGTATCTAAAAAATCTTTAGAACTAATATCATCTAAAAACTCTAAAACATACTCATCTTTGCATAAATCAAGATGAGTGATTATCTCATTATAAATCTCATAAGCACTTTTTGTAATATCAATTTTAAGCCTTGAATAATCCTTGCCTAGCACAGACTTTACAAAAAAGCCATAAATCTCATCTCCTAAAATAGAGTATTTTGCAAATTCTATTAAAACCCTAACGCTCATTTTTGAAACTAATAAAGAGTTATTATTTACATTAGTTTTCAAACCAAATTCATTTAAAAAATTAGCTATTTCATTTGCATTTGCATTATCTCTTGTAAGTATGCAAATATCATCTAATTTTGCTCCGTTTTTTAACAAACTTGCAATCTTTTTATAAACATCGTTTAAATAATCTTCGGTGATTATTTTGCTTACAACTCCATTTTCTTTACTTGCAACTAATTGCTCGTAATAATCATCATAAAGATTTTTAAAATTATTATTTACAAACTCTACTATGGCTTTTTTACTACGATAATTAGTATCAAGATTTTGCAAGCTTATATTATAGGTTTTGTTTTTGTGAAATAAATCAAATACTTCTTGTTTAGCACCCCTAAATGAATAAATTGATTGCTTTTTATCTCCTACATAAAAAAAGCTTTTTTGCTTATCATCTATGCCAATTCCAGCCACTATTTCTTCAACTATTGGCTTAATGATTTCGTATTGAATAACTGAAGTGTCTTGAAACTCATCTATTAAAAGATGGCTTAGATTTGAATTAAGTCTAAAATAAAAAAGGTCTTTTAAATCCTTATTTTGCAATATTTTATGAACATAAATCGCCACATCACTAAAGCTTAAAATGTTTTGCTCTTTATGATAATTTTTCGCAACTTCGCTAAATTTATCTAAATAGTTAAAGCATAATTTTAATTGATTGCTCTCTAAAAAACCATAATATTTAGCAACGATTGAGAGTAATTCTTCATAAGCTGCTGCAAAAGTTGGCAAATCTAGGGCTTTTTGTATATTTGATTTGCTAGCGTCTAAAAATGAGCTAGAAAGTAAAGAATTTAAATCCGTAATTTTGCCAAGCCATTCATCAACTTTTTTATTTGCTCCAGTAAAATTATCTTTAAGCCTTAAAAACTCATCAAAAGGATTTATAAAAGTCGTATCATTTATGATTTTTTCGCCTGTATAATTTAAATACAAACTCTCAAGCCAGTTTAAAAAATCTCCTAAGCTCATATTAAAATCTTTTAAATCTCTTACTAATTTTATGGCTTCATTTGTATCTAAAGACTTTAAAAACTCTTCTTTAATATCTAAATAATCAATGAGTTCCGCATCTACGCTTAAGCCTTCGTGTGTTGCAAAAAGCCTTAAAATCTTAGAAAAAAAGCTATCAAAAGTATAAATCCTAAGCTCATCTTCTTTAAAGTTTTTTAAGAATTTATTTCTTGTATTTATTATTTGCTCGGCACTTAAACCTAATAAATCTTGCAAAAATTGAAGCTCGGCAGCTCTATTTTCAAGCTCTAAAAATACCTTTGTAATTCTCTCTTTCATCTCATTTACGGCTTTTTTTGTAAATGTAAGAGCTACTATATCATTAATACTCGCCCCACTTAAAACTAAAGCAATATATCTAACACTTAGAGTAAAAGTCTTGCCACTTCCAGCACTTGCTGCTAATGCGATATGTTTCATACTCTATCCTTTTTATTGATTATTAAATGATAATAGCCATAAGCATTTTCACTTTTTTCTAAGACGAAACCATCTTTAAGAGTTGCAATGTCGCTTTCAATCTCTTGAGATAATTTATTAAAATTTTTACATTCAAACACCGCCCCACGAGTGCTTTTTAAATAAATTAAAGCTGTTTGTATCGTAGGCTTATCTAAAAGCATTGCGTAAAAGGCTAATTGTTTTTCGTGATTTTTAGTAGAATTTGGCTTGTTTGTAGTCTTATAATCAATTATTAGCTCATCACTTATCCTATCAGCTATCCCGTAAGCATCAATATTTGCAATTTTACCCGAAAGCTTTTCTTCGCAATTTGCACTTGGCTGATTGTTGTTAATATAATATGCGATTTCATCTAAATTATCGTATATTAAAGCATAATCAATTGGGCTTAATTTGTCTTTTAGCTCTTTTTCAAATTCTTGTTTTAAATTCTTAAAATCAGCGTTTTGTAAAAACTCATGAACCATAGTCCCAACTGCTGCTTTTTCGTTTGAATTGCTAGGTTCACTTAATTCTAAAATGTATTTTAAATAATACTCATAAGGTGAGTTTAAATAGCACGATAATCTTGAAAAACTAAGCGGTTTTGCAAAAAAATTATGATTTTTTATAAGTTCTAAATCAGGCTCAAATATATTTTCATTTGCTTTTATTTTGCCATTGAGTGCATTTAAAAACGACTCCATAAGCCCTTTTTCATCTACGATTTGTCTTTGGCAACTAAAATCTTTTAGCATTCTAGCAGGTGATTTTTCTTCGTTTTCAAGGTATAAAACAAAAACTTCTTTGGCATTAAAAAGCTCTTTATAATAATGCCTTTGTAAATTTTCTCTATCAGCATAGCTAATTAGCCCAGCCTTTGTGCGAACAGCATTATTTAAAAACATTTCACTAACACTTCGCTTTGGCACTAAATCATCATTAAAATCAAGAACAATTACTAAATCATATTTCATTCCACGACTTTCAAGCATACCTAAAGCATCAACATTTCCGCCGTTTGTGTGAGAGATTTTAATATTACTAGCGTCAAGTAGTTTTATGATTTGCTCGTTTGTTAGTTTAAACTCATTATTTAAAATCTTTATATCATTTAGGCGGTTTTTTAGGATTTCTTTAATTTCAGCGTTTTTGCTAAGGCTTAATAGTTGCTCTTTTAATTTATTAAAATCACTGAAATCAAGTTCGCTTGTATTTAATAATCTTTTTTGCACTAAAGCCAACTCATCATCACCTAAAATCGCATTTAGTTTTTGTGCTATTTCGTTTGAGTTTAGCCCACTTGCAATATTTAAATAATTATGAATATCAAGAGCTTTTAAACTAGTTGCAATGCTTTCATCAGGCATAATAAGAGCTATTTGTTTATCATTTTCGTAATATTTTGATATTAGACTAAGTGCGTAAATGTATTGATAAATTGAACTTTTAAACGAAGCAATTTTTAAGGTATTGTTATAATTTAGCTTAGTTTGCTCTAGGATTTGCCAAGAATTATTAAAACTTAGAGTATAAGTATGATTTGGCTCAAAATCTATTTTAAATGATTTTTTTAAAAGATTTATATTGTAATCGCTTACATTTGTGATGATTTTTACATCTATTTTATCCGAAATACTCTCAAAGAATTCTAATTCGTATTGCTTTAAAAAGCCGTTTAGATAAAAGCTAATTGATTTATATTGACTAAGCAAAAACCAATTAGCTTTTAAATCTTTAATAGTTATATCATCATATAAATTTTGATTATCTAATTCGTTTTTATAATGCTTTAAACACTCTTCTAAAATATCTAAATACTCATCAAAAAAACTATATAAATCATTATTTCTTAAATCATCTATACTTACTTTTTGGCTATTTAATTCGCTAAAAAATGAGAATAAATATTCTTTATTTTTTAAAAAACTTAAAAAATCATTTGAAAAATTAAGCTTTTTATAATCTTTAGTTTTATTACAAGCCCTACTCATAGCAATGATTTGCTCTACTTCAGTCGCTCTTCTTTTATCATTTATTGCGAAATCTTGCAAAAACTCATTAATACTAATTGTAGTTGGAAAAAATCCTTCATTTTTAATACTTGCTAAGTAGTTTTTAATTTGCCTTAAATTAGAAAATACAATCAAATCCTTTTTATACATTTATTTTCCTTTTAAAAGATTATTATGAGTAGTTATAGCGTAAAAAAGCTTTAATATTAAGCTTTTTTACATTGATTTTTGCAAAGTTCAAGTTTATAAAATTTTGAAAGTTCGTTGATTTTAAAATCAATCAATAAAGTCCAGCGTCCATTAGAAATATCTCCTAAATCAGCTTTAAATTCTTTTAAATTATCATCATAATTTACTATGATTTCTTTATCTTCATATTTTGTGTGTGGTCTTGTTAATTTTGCCTTTACGCTTATATTGCTTGCTTTTAAATTAGACTTTTCTTTAACCTGTAATATCACTTCATTATCTACAAATACCGCTGGGCGTTTAGTAACATCTAATCTTGTTTTATCGCCTAAAACCCTAAAAGCAAAATTATCTAAAAATAATTTTTCGTTTTCTTTGATTTTTGCGTAATTATTCTCAACATCTTGGTATTTTAAAAAATAACTTTCATCTTCATCTACTGGATAATCAAAAGATAAATAAACGGTGTAAATACAAGCAATCATCATAAAAATAATTGAACCAACAATCAAATAAGGCCAATGTCTTCCTTCTTTTATCATTTTTTCTTTACCTTTCTTCTAATTAAAACTACTATAAAAACAATAGTAAAAATATAAAAAATAGTTCTAATTGTATTTATAATATTATCATTTAAATCCCCGTAAGAATACTCAAGTTCTACACCTTTACTACTTGCAATTACATCACACAATTCAGCAAACCCATTTAAAATCGCTGCATTTACTAAATCTTTTCCTTTAGGTTGAGTAAGTATTGGCAATATTGCACCTTGTTTTGGGAAAAATCCATATTTTAAATAATAATATTCGGTAACACTTCTAAAATCTAATCCTAAATCACTTATAACATCTAACTTTTTATCTTTAAGGCTAATTACTATAATTGCATAATTTTTATCAGTTTTAATACTTTGTTTTAAATCTTTAAAAGGAATTTCATTTGATATCAAAACACTTGTTTTAATACCTGTTTTTTGCTCTAAATCATTACTTAAAATATTTATTTCATTTAATACTTCATTACTTAAAGGCTCTTGTGAAAATAAATTCACAAGAGCTAAAAGCATTATAATTATTAGCTTTTTCATCCTATACCTAAATGATTAGGAGTTAAAACTGACCAAGCTGTAACTATTGCTAACACAACCATTCCTAAAACTATAATTGTTTCTAATAACTTGCTCATTTTGCGTCCTTTCTAAAATCTTCTAAACTTCTATTTTCGTGCATTTTAGCATCTTCAATTTTTTCTAGTTTATAAGGATTTCTGATTTCTTTTTGTTGAACATTTATTCCCCAAATAGTAAGCCCAACTAGGATTGATAATAATAAAACGGTAGCTATTAACATACCTGTAATTCCGTGTAATCCAAACACATTTCTATTATGATTATCCATTTTTTACTCCTTTGATAATGTGCTTACATAACGAGCAACTGCATCTACTTGCTCATCGCTTAGCATTGATTTAAAGCTTGGCATTGCTCCTATTACTTTTACGCTTGCATCAGCACTTGCTATCTTACCGCTAGCTAAAACCATTTTAATAAAATCAGGTTTAGTATAGATATTTAATGCAGGTGCTACACCTTCAGTGCCTTCTCCATTTTCTCCGTGACAAGCTGCACAAGTTGTTTCAAATACATCTTTACCAACTTCGCCTTGCATTCCATTTGCTACATAAGTTGCAACTGCTTTTGCGTCATCTCCTTCAACTAAACCAGCTGGCATTTCTCCGTATCCTAAACCTGTTGAGCCGTTTTCTAAAATATCTAAAATTCCAGCAACGCTACTCCATTTAGTTAAGTCTTGAGCCTTACCATTAATTCCAGTTGCTTCAGCACCATGACAAGGAGCACAATGTAATAAAAATACATTTCTACCCATATTTAATTTAGATTCATCATCAAATGCTACATATTTTTCTTTATATTTTGCATTATGACTTGCTACTTCTTCATTATATTCACCTATTGATGAATATTTGTTTAGTGGAAAACCTATTAAAAAATACCATAAAGCAAACACTATTAAAACGATAAACATAACAGCCCAACCTACTGGTAATGGGTTTTTATATTCACTTATTCCATCCCATTCGTGCTCGCTTGTTTCAGCATCTTTTCTTTTAATTCTCATCTGTTTAAATACATTTAAACTTACTATCAACACGGTAGCAACAATAACAACTGCACCAATTATAGAAAGTAAATTTACATTATCAGAAAGATTTAACCATTTCATCACTTTCTCCTATTTTCTAATAAAGATGAATTAATATCATCATCTAATGCAAGATTTGCATATTTTTCATAATCTTTTTTACCTTCTCTTTGTGCTTTATATAAATGAATAATATAAGCATAAAGCACAAAGGTCAAAAACGCCACAAGGAAAAAATAAGCATGTCCTTGATATTGCACAAGTTCAACCAAACTCATAATTCTTCCTTACTTTAAGCTATTTAAATACGCAATCAATGCAACTATTTCTTTAATTTCGCATTTACTATCAAGTGCATTTGCACGGCAAGGTTCAAACGCTTGTTTTACTTCTTCATCGCTCATTGCATCAACAATAGGTGTAGCTTGTTCTACCATCATTTTACGAGCGTCTTCGTAAGTTCCTAATTTTGGATAACCTTCTTCATCATAAGGAACATTGAAAACTTTTTTAACAGTTAAAGCTTCAGCATAAGCTGTATCTAAATCTGAATTCTTTTTAAATAAATGTGGATATTCAGGCATAATTGAACTAGGCACTACAGAAACAGGTTTTTTCATATGATTTTCATGCCAATCAGTAGTTCTATAATTACCAACTCTCATTAAATCAGGACCTGTTCTTTTTGAACCCCATAAAAATGGTCTATCATAAGCATATTCACCTGCTTTTGAATAAGCACCATATCTATCTGTTTCTGCTTTAAATGGACGAATTAATTGCGAATGGCAAGCATTACAACTTTCTTTAATATAAACATGACGACCTGCAAGTTCTAAAGCTGTATAAGGCTTTTTGCTCTCAATTGGTCTAGCGTTAGGACTAAATGCAGGTAGAATTTCTACAACACCAGCATAAGCAATAACAACAAATACAAATACCGCAAAAAAGAAAGGATTTTTTTCTAACCAACTAAACATTTTTTACCTCCTTACGCTTGCATTGGACTTGCTGATTTTGGTTCAACTTCAACGCTTCTGCTTGAAGTAACTGACTTATAAATATTATAAGCAAACATAAAAAATCCTATTAAATATAATAAACCACCAATAGCTCTTATTATAAAATAAGGATGTAGTGCTATAACAGTATCAATAAATGAATAAGTTAGAGTTCCATAATCATCATAAGCTCTCCACATCATACCTTGAGTAATTCCAGCAATCCACATTGAGCTAAAGAATAATACAATTCCTAAAGTTTGGATAGTAAATTGGTATTCCATAATTTTTTTACTATAAATCTCTTTTTTAAATACTCTTGGAGTCATATGATAAATTGCAGCCATAGTCATAAATCCTACCCAACCAAGTGTTCCATCATGCACGTGTCCTGGAATCCAGTCTGTAAAGTGTGCTAGAGCATTGATTGATTTAACTGATTGAATTGAGCCCTCAAGTGTGCTGAACATATAAAATGTTGAAGCAAAAATCATAAACTTAATTAATGGGCTTTCTTTTACTTGGTGCCATTCACCTTTCATTGTAAGTAAGATATTGATTGCACTACCCCAACTTGGTAATATTAATACAACAGAGAAAATTGAACCCATTGTTTGCATCCAATCAGGAACGGTTGAATAAATCAAATGGTGTCCGCCTGCCCATAAATATATAAACATTAAAGACCAGAATGAAAATAGTGATAATTTATAAGAAAATACTGGCTGACCACTTTCTTTTGGTAAGAAATAATATATTTCAGCAATAATTGCAACCGTGAAAACAAAAGCAACCGCATTATGTCCCCACCACCATTGAATTAAAGCATCATTACTTCCTGCATACATAGATACTGAATGAAGCCAAGAACCCATTCCTGTAACTAATTTTGTAGGAACTTCCATATTATTAAATAAATAAAGCATTGCTACACCTAAAAATGTCGCAATGTAATACCAAATAGAAATATAAAGACTTTTTTCACGGCGAATTCCAATAAGTCCAAAAATTCCCATACCCCATAAAACCCAAATAACAACAACTGCTATATCAAAAGGCCATTCAAGTTCTGCGTATTCTTTTGAAGTTGTAACACCAGCAAAAAGACTTACAACAGCTAATAATATAGTAATCATAAAGATTATAAAATGAGCTTTACCTATGAACATTAAGAATTTTGATTCTCTTAATGAAACTTTTAAAACTCTTTGACCTACATAATACCAAGTAGCCCAAATACCTGAAAGCATAAAGCCATAAACAACTCCGTTTGTATGAAGTGGTCTTAGGCGGCCAAATGTAGAATATTCACCTGCAATATTATTTAGCTCAGGAAATGCTAATTGAAACGCGATTAAAGTTCCAATTCCCATACCGATTATGCCAAACAAAATACATGCGAACATAAACCACTTAGCTACGGTATAATCATAGCCAAGATTTTGCGATGGATTTGCCATAACTGCTCCTTAAATAGAAATTAAAATAATCTGCTAATTATAATCTTAAAAAAAATAAACTAAGCTTAATTTGTAATAATTTTGAAATCTTTTTTATAAAATTCTAAAAAAATTCTATTATTTCTCTCGTGTAATTTATATTCATTTAAGCAATCTAGCTCATCTTTTACGAATGAGCCTTTGTATAAAATAAATTTCGTATTATTATTGGTTATATCATTACATAAAGTAACAATTAGTTCTGTTTTTGCAAAAGCTCTTGAAGTTATCAAATCGCATTTTAAGTCTTTTTCACATTCAACTTTTATAGGTTTAATAAACACATTATCTAAATTAAACTTAGCTTTAATTAGCGATAAAAATGCTGATTTTTTATAACTTGGCTCATACAAATAAAAATTACAATCTCTTTTTAAAAAAGCTAAAAATATAGCAGGAAAACCAGCACCTGAGCCAATATCTGCTATATTAATTCCTGATTTAAATTCTACGAAATTAAGTATTTCAATACTATCAAGTGCTGCTGCTTTTATATCTTTTAATCTTGTAATATTATGAACTTTATTGTATTTTTTTAATTCATCTTCATATGAATTTATAAAAGCTAAAAATTCATTATTCATTTAGCATATGCCCCATTTTGCAAGATTTAACTTTTAGATATTGTTTATTGTATTCATTGCTTTGCATTATTAATGGTATGCGTTTTACATCTTTACTAATAGCTTTTAATTTTAAAGGATTATTTGTAAGCAATCTTACGCTTTTAATTTTGTAATATTCAAGTATAAAATCAACTATTTTATAATCTCTTTCATCATCTTTAAAGCCTAGTTTTAAATTCGCTTCAAGTGTATCAAATCCATTATCTTGTAAATTATAAGCATTTACTTTATTAAATAGACCTATTCCACGACCTTCTTGACGAAGATAAATAACCATTCCGCCATTTGCTTCAATATATCTTAAAGATGCTTTTAATTGGTCTCTACAATCGCATTTAAGCGAACCTAAAGCATCACCTGTAAGGCATTCAGAATGTATGCGAACATTAATCTCATCACTAATTTCGCCTTTCATAATTACTAAATGCTCTTTTTCGTTTTCTTTAAAAGATTGGATAATAAAATTTCCAAATCTTGTAGGTAAATTTGCTTGTTTTGAAATTTCAACTAACATTGTTTAACTCTTTTTTGATTTAATTAGCCTTAATTATACAAAAAAAGGAGTTTAGTGTGCGTAAATTTAGACGACTTAGAAAAAGCCCTATAATTAGGGATTTAGTAAAGGAAAACCAACTTAGCTTAAACGATTTGATTTACCCTTTATTTGTAGTAGATAAAAAAAATGCAAAAATTGAGATTAAATCAATGCCAGGAGTTTATCAATTAGGATTTGATGAATTACTAGCAGAATGTGAAAATTGTTTAAAGCTTGGAATTAAGAGTATTTTATTATTTGGCGTATTAGATGAAAGTGCAAAAGATAGCTGCGGAAGTGATGCAATGAGCGATAATGGGCTTATAGCTCGTGCTATTAGAGCTATTAAAGAGCGTTTTGGTGATAGCTTATATTTAATTGCTGATTTATGCTTTTGTGAATACACAGACCACGGACATTGCGGAGTATTAGATGAAGATGGGTATTTAAATAATGAAATTACGCTTTTAAATTCTAGCAAACAAGCTTTAGTAATGGCTAGAGCTGGAGTTGATATGATTGCACCTAGCGGAATGATGGACGGAATAATAAAAACTTTAAGAACTACTTTAGATGAAAATGGCTTTGATACATTACCAATTATGGCTTATTCAACCAAATTCGCAAGTGCATACTATGGACCTTTCCGTGATGTGGCTAATTCAGCTCCTAAAAAAGGCGATAGAAAAGCTTATCAAATGGATTATGCAAACGGAAAAGAAGCTTTGAATGAAAGCTTAGAAGATGAAAAACAAGGTGCTGATATATTGATGGTAAAACCTGCTTTAGCATATTTAGATGTAGTTAAAGAAATTAGCCAAAACTCACTACTTCCACTATGCGTTTATAATGTAAGCGGGGAGTATTCAATGCTTAAAAACGCTGGAATAGCTGGGCTTGTAGATTATCCAAAAATCTTAATGGAAACTATGATTAGTTTTAAAAGAGCGGGTGCAAAACTAATAATCACTTATCACGCTAAAGAATTAGCCGAAATGTTAAGGGGATAAAAATGGATTTTAGTGTATTAGCAAAATATCAAACAAGTGGCCCAAGATATACTTCATATCCAACAGCTATTGAGTTTGGCGAAGATTATAAATATGATGATTTTATAAAAGATTTAGAAAGTAACGAGAATAAGCCTTTATCGCTTTATTTTCACTTGCCGTTTTGTCGTTCGGCTTGTTATTTTTGTGGCTGTAATGTAATTTATACAGCTAATGAAGATAAAAAAGAAAGGTATTTAGATTATATTTTAAGAGAGCTTGATATTTTAAAAACTCATCTTAAGACAAAAAAAGCTATTCAAATGCACTTTGGCGGTGGAACGCCTACATTTTTTAGTGCAGCTCAACTTGAAATCTTGCTTAAAAAAATTAATGAAATATTTGAGTTTTTACCTGATAGTGAGCTTTCTTGTGAGATTGACCCTAGATTTTTAAATGTTGAACAAATGAGCGTATTTGCAAAATACGGCATAAATAGAATTAGCTTTGGTGTGCAAGATTTTGACCCTAAAGTGCAAAAAGAAATTCATAGAATTCAACCTTACGAAATTACAGAAAATGCAGTAAAACTAGCAAGAGCAAATGGGGTAAAAAGTATAAATACTGATTTAATTTACGGACTTCCTTATCAGGATTTAAACTCATTTAGCAAAACGCTTGAGACAATTTTAAAAATAAATCCTGATAGACTTGCTGTATTTAATTACGCTCATGTGCCTTGGATTAAAAAGAATATGAGAAAATTTGATGAAAGCACTATTCCTGAAGCTAAAACTAAGTTAGAAATTCTAAAACATACTGCGAAATTTTTAGGCGAAAATGGCTATAAAATGATAGGAATGGATCATTTTGCTAAACCAAATGATGAATTATTTAAGGCTTTAGAAAATGGCACACTTCATAGGAATTTTCAAGGATATACTACAAAAGGTGGAGCTATTTTGGTTGGCGTTGGGCTTACTAGTATTGGAGAAGGACTTAATTATTACGCACAAAATTATAAAGATTTAAACCTTTATGAAGCAGCTATTGATAATGGCAAATTACCATTTCATAGGGGAATTAAACTTAATAATGATGATTTAATTAGAAAAGCTGTAATAATGAGCTTAATGGCTAATTTTAGTCTTAATATTAAAGAAATTGAAAAAGAATTTAAAATAGTATTTTGGGATTATTTTAACGATGCAAAAGAGTATTTAAAAACTTATGCTGAATTTTTACAAATTAGTGATGATGAAATAAAAGTAAATGAAACAGGCACATTATTAATCCGTAATATTTGTATGGGATTTGATGCTTATATGAAAAATAAAGGTGAAAAGACCTTTTCAAAAACATTATAAAGGTAAGTAAATGTATGAATTAGCAAAAAAAGTTATATTTAAGTTTGACCCTGAAGATATGCACCATTTAGTAATCAAAGCTCTTAAAACTCAAAGATTTTTAAAAGTAGTTGATTATAAAAAAACTTATAAGAATTTAGAAAATGAATTAATAAATATGAAATTTTCTAATCCTATTGGACTTGCAGCAGGATTTGATAAAAATGCTGAAGTAGTAGCTCCTTTAGCAAATCTTGGCTTTGGTTTCATTGAAGTCGGAGCAATCACTCCTAAGGCTCAGCCAGGTAATCCTCGCCCAAGAATTGAAAGATTAGTAGATGAGCTTAGCATTCGCAATGCAATGGGGTTTAATAATGACGGCGTAGAAGTTGCAAAAGCAAATTTAATGCGTGAGAATTTCTCAAAACTACCTCCGATTTTTATAAATATAGGTAAAAATAAGGTTACACCTAATGAAGAAGCGATAAATGATTATGAGATTTTAGTTCGTGAGCTAAAGCCTTATGCAGACGCTTTTGTAATTAATATAAGTTCGCCTAATACTCCAAATCTAAGAGATTTACAAAATGCTAAATTTATTGAAGAAATTTTTACTAGACTAAATGCTATTAATGATGTGCCAAAATTTATAAAATTTGCTCCTGATATGGACTTTGGCTTGGCTACTGAATTAAGTCTAACAGCTTTAAATGCTAATGCTTGCGGAGTGATTTTAAGCAATACTACGCAAGATTATTCGCTTAGCAAAAAGCCTGATTTAACCAAGGCAGGTGGTCTAAGTGGTAAAGTATTAGCCGAAAAGTCTTTAAATATGCTAAAAGCAATCGCACCAAGCGTGCATAAAAAAGGCATAATTATTAGTAGTGGCGGGATATTTGACGCAGCTCAAGCTTATGAGCGTATAAAATGGGGTGCTAGTTTAGTTCAAGTGCTTTCATCTATGATTTTCGTTGGACCTAGAATTGCTAGAAATATAAATGATGAGCTTACAAAATTAATAGAAAACGACGGCTTAAGCTCGATTAATCAAGCCATCGGCGTAGAATTATAAGAATTTGAAATTCCTATTTCAAATTCTTGATTTTTCGCATTGCTAGAATATAGACTAAAATAAATGAAAATAAAAATAATCTATTCATATATTCATAAAAAATACCGCTTCTATCAAAGCAAATAATTTGAATATAAAAAGCTATAAAAGATATTAGAGTGATTATTTTTGTAATTGCTCTAATGTTTGATTTATAGTGATTTAATAAATAAAATATATCAATATAAATAATAGGCATTATTATTATGCTAAGTTCAGTTAATGCCATTATAAACACTATTCCAACGATAAAAATAGTTAAAACAATAGTAATACCAAGATAAAAACTAAAAGGTATTATCAAATTAGTCTTACTAGCAATTGAGCTAAAATCTAAAGTTAAAAAATAAGCTAAAGAGCGTTTTGGAGTAATCTCATTAAAATGCCTTTCTTTTATCATTGATAAAATCAGTGCAAGTATGAAAAAAATAATAAAACCAATGGCTTTATAACCAAATGAAAGCATAAAATTATCTTCTAAATAAACCCTAAGCCAATGAAAGCATACTAAATAATAATCAATAAGATAAAACGCTATTATTACAATCATAGTTTTGATTATTTTATTTTTTGTGATTGAATTAAGCCTTTGTAAAGTGCTAAGAATTAGTATAAAATCAATAGCAAGATAAAAATTAGCATATAAACCCTGAAAAACAATTTGAGAATAACTCATAAAATCATTTTTAATAAAAGTAAAATCTACATTATTAGCTAAAACTAAACGCACAAATCTTGAAAACTCTATCAAACAATAAAACAAGCCAAAAGCTAAAATCGGAAAAATAAAAACCATAAAGGCATACGAACGCCTACTCATAGTAGCTCTTAAATCAAAATTAGCTACATTAATCAAAGCTTCTTTTATGCAATTCATTTTGTATACCCCCCCCATTAATAACTCGCAAATATCAACGCCTAAAACCTTGCTAATATTATAAATATGCTCTAGATTAAAATGTTTGCCGTTTTTGTTGTTTTCGCAATTTGAATAAAAGGCTATTGATTTTATGCCTATACTTAGGGCTAAATCTAGTTGGCTTATGTTTTTTTCGGTTCTAAATTTTTTAACATTACTTGATACTAATTTATAAAATTCTTCTATTTCTTCAGTGTTTTTCATACATTATCCTATAGGTAAAATCTAATAATTTAAACGATATAAAAATTTAAAATCTATACCCTATAGGATAAATTAATTTATTTATGATAAATTTGCTTTTAAATTTATTTAAGGAGAAAAAATGAAAAAATTGTTTTTATTTTCTTTAGTTGCATTAGCTTTTAGCTCTTGTGCGGCTATTGATAATTTCACAACCTATACTGAAGGCACTAAGATTACCCAAGATGAGCTTGATAGCATTGTGATTAATAAATCTAGCAAAAGTGATTTGGAAGAGAAATTCGGAGCACCTAGCAGAATTAGTTCTTCTAATGAATGTGAAATGTGGCATTATGATTTCGTTAAGATTAGTTCTTTTAGCCCAAATATAAATGATTCTAATGTTTTTTGTATCAACAAAAAAGGCATAGTAATTAAAAAACTAAAAGCTAAAACAAAAAGCAATAATCCATTATTAAGGTAAGAAATTATGAAAGATTTTTTTAATAAAGCATTTAAAGGACTTAATCCTAGTTATTATTTTAGACATTTATTTTTTGGCATTGTAATATCTGTTTTATTTTTTATGTTATTCGCTAACTTAGTCGGTAATATAGTTGCTCCTATTTTTGTTGGTATTATTAATGCTTTACTTTATCCATATTCAAGGTTTGTTTATGAAAGTATTGTGAATTTTATTATGGGAAATAATGTATTTTTCTTTCAAGGCAAATTATTTTTAATATATTGGTTTATTAAAATTTGGATAATGCTTTTGTGTTGGGGATTGTCTATTGTTATTGCTCCTATTGGATTAATATATTTATATTATTACCACAGCAAAAATCAAAACTAAAATTTGGCTTTTAAAGCCAAATTTTATATGTTATAGTATTGATAAATGGTATCCATACAAGTATTTTAATACAGATTTTTTACTAAAACAATTATTAAAAAATAACTTCTTACTACTAGCCCACAAATATATTTTCATTTTTAGAACATAATTAATAAGTAAGCATTAATAAATCTATGTTGTGTTGTAGCTATTGAATATTTATCTTTTATTATTAAAGGTTTTAATCATTTCATTGTTATAAAAATCTAGCTAAATTTATTAGAAATATTTTTTTATAACAATTATCAAATAGCCTTATTTTATTGACTACACTTAAGATTATTTTTTAACTACAATTTGTGCTTTTTAACGAATTTAAATCAAATTCTAAGATACTTTTCATAAATTACACTAAATCACCATTAAAAGCTCTTTTATATTTTAGCCAATCTTCTATACAAATTCTTTTAAACTTCAAAACCTCATCAATTCTTACTATAAACTAAATAATCCCAAAAACTAGATTTGTATCTAATAATTTTAAATTAAAAAGACAACACAAGGATTTATAAAAATTATCAAAATATAAAACTACAAATTTATATAAGATTTGACTTTTGACTAACGATTCTAAAATTACAAAATACATTTTCTTACTTTTTTGTAAAAAGTATTATTGCATTTACTTCACAAACAATAACCAAATAAAATTCACAATATATTAATCTGCTACAATATAAAAAAATATTTAAAGGTTGAAAATGAGTATAAAAAAATACAAAAACAAAACTATAGAAATATTTAAAAGTATTTTTCTATTTTTGAAAAAAATCTACAAATGGATACAAGAAAAACTTGCAACGCCTATAAACAAAGAACAAAATGATGAAGATTTTTTCCAAACTAACAGAATAACAACAAGATGGATATATAAAAATATTAAAAAATATGGACAAATATCTATTGCTTTAGGGCAAATTTTATTATTTTTAATAATTGCCGGTTCTGCTTTTAATTATGGTATAGTATATGTTTTTAAATTACAATACCCACTAGAACTTACATTTGAGCAATTTTTGACTTTTGGTTTTTCTAACTTAGTTTGGTCTATATTTTTAATATTTATTTTATATATTTCAACTGAATTAGTATGGCAAATTAAAAATATAAAAGAAAAGAATAAAACAATAAAATTGATTGTTTGTATGCCTTTGATATTTCAAATATTATTAGTATGTTTATTAAGTTCTTTAATATTTTATTTTTTCTATAAAAAACAACTTATACCTATATTAATTGTTTTATCTACAACCATGCTTTTATCGTATTTTGGAATATTATGGAAAGGAAATAAAAAAAATATAAATAGCATAAGAATAATCATATTGTTTATATCAGTAGCTATTTTTACTTTTTCTGAAATAAATACTTTATCTCTTTCTGGAATAGGAAACTATAACGCTACAATAATGGTTAATAAAAATAGTTTTATAAAAGATATGTTTGATGGTTTTTATGACAAAAATAACAAATATCATTATAAAGGCGAACATATTGAGCTAAAAGATGTGAAAGTATTATCAACTTTAGGAGATATTGCTTATGTGGAATTATGTAGTGAAAATATGGAAATGGGTAAAACATTAGAAAAAAATTGTAAAAAAACCATAAAGGTTGAACTTATCAAAAAAGACATTCACATAATAAGAAATGGTAAAAAGCAAAATATTGCTAATACAGAAAATAGTAGCAATAAAACAAACAACGAAAGCAAAGAACAAAATGAACAAGATTTAGAAAAATCTAAAGAGAATAAAAAAGAAGAAAGCACTACAAAAAAATAACTAGAATTTGAAAATAACAATCTAATTATATTCAATTATTACAAAGCTAGCCTATAGGCTAGCTAAATATATTAATCATCACCTAAATAATCTTCATTATTTGGATTATGTGCATCAGCCCAATCATCCATACAAGCATCGTTATTTGGATTATTAATATCTGACCATAAATCTAATTCTTCTTGAGACATTGCCATTTTATTCTCTTTTTTTATTGCTATTTTTATTAGCTGCTCTTTGAGCTCTTGCCGCAAAACTATCTTTGCTTACAATACCACCATTTCTCTTAGCCTCGCTTGATTGAATTCTTGCTGCTGCTTCTTTATCCATCGCGTTTTTATTCATCGCGTTCTCCTTAAAAATTATTTTAGTTTTGCAAAACTTACAAAATGATATAATAATAACCAGGGACATTTGGGGACAAAAAAATGAAAACAAACAAAGAAATAGCAGAAGAACTTAAGGAAAAAATAAAAAATTATATTATCATCAACAATACAACTCTTGCTAAAGTTGCTAAAGAATTAGCAGAGCAAGTAGAAAATTTAACATCTAATGAAGATATAAAAAATTTTTATGACTCATTTAAAAAATTGTTAGACAGAGATAGTAACAATCCAAGACGTGATACTATAGAAAAATTGCAAAAATACTATAATTATTTAAGCCCCCAAGATAGATTTGAATTCGAAAGACAAGTTCTTGGAGATGATTTTGTTAATTCTAGACTAAAGTATAGAAATCAAAATTACTTCTCACAATAATTTAAATTTTTATCAAATGTTTTATTAAAACCTTTACTATTTTCATAATAAGGGTATTTTTTTTGTGTCAACTTCAAAGCACATATACACTCTTGCTTATTAGCTGTAAAAAGTAAGACTCCAATACAAGAATTAATAATTGCATATTCTTGTTCAATAGAATATCTATTTTCATAAGCTAAAACAGTACTATTTAAAATACTAACTAAAATTAAACCTAGTGAAAGTTTTTTCATTTTATTCCTTTGAATTGATATTAGAATTTTAATTTTATTAAAAAACTCTAAAATAAATATTAAAATATTTAATGGGTTAAATAAAATTAAAGCTTAATGTAAATATTTTTAAATTTCTTTTTCTATTTTAGTAATTTTATTCGCTCGTAATAATCAGGCATAAATCCTAAAAGCGTGGCATAAAAAGCCTTTGAGTGATTAGCGTGATAAAGGTGTGTTAATTCGTGCATAATCACTGCTTCTATTGCTAATATATCTTTTTTAATTAATTCGGTATTTAAATTTATATAAGATTTTTTCGTATTGCAAGAACCCCAACGAGTTTTCATTTTTCGCACTTTCAAAGCTTTTATATCTTTACCAACAATCACACAAAATCTTTTTAAAATTTCGCTAAAGATTTCTTTTGATTGAATTTTATAAAAATCATTAAGTAATTTTTCTTTATTTTCATCATTTTCAAGACATTTTAAAATAATTTTATCATTGTGAATTTCTACATTTTTTGAAATTCCTAAATCAAATTCTAAAATATATTTTCGTCCTAAAAACAATACAAAATTACCACTCAAAAGCTCTGCTTTTTTAGTAGTTTTAAGCTCGTTTAATCTTTGTTCTATCCAATCTTTTTTAAGTCTTAAAATCTCATCAATTTTTGCTCTACTTATAAAATAAGGCGATACTACTTCAACAAGCCCAATCTCACGAACTTTTATAATAATATTTTTCACCCGCTTTTTAGTGATTTTTAACTCATAAGCCATTTTTATCCAGTATTTTTTCAAAAATACACCATAATTTCATTTATTTAGGCTAACTTTCAGGACTTAAACAAACGAAATTCTTATTTCAAATTCTTTTATCAAATAAGCTCTTTTAGGTTTATTCCGCTTTTGTTTTTCCAAGAGATAAGTCCATTTACGCTATTTCCTGTAATAAAACTCCCCGCCGATGAAGCACTAGCAAAAAACATATCTTCAAGCAAAATTCCATTATCATCTACTTTGGCATTTTCTATGACTTTTTTTACACTTGATGAAACATAATCATAATATTTTCTAGCTACTTCGTTACCTTTTAAAACTAAAAAGCCATTTTCCACCCTTTTACACATAATATTTTTAAAATACAGCATATCATCACAAATCATCACTGTATCCTTTGGTTTAGAAAATACAAAATACCCAAAAGTTTTACACATAAGTTTGGCTATATTTAAAAACTTTGCATTTGTTTTTCTTAACTTATGTTTTTGATAGTTGTGTCTCTAAGCTGTTTGTTATGGTGCAAATACCAGCTGTTTTTAAGTATTATAAAGAGTGTTTTCAAGATAGCTAATCTAAATAACGCCTAGTGAATTATCTGTTGTGGTGATAACTAATGCAACACTAAAAAAGTCTTTTTTACTATCGTCTAAATGCTATTTGAGTCTTTTTAAAACTCTACTTCCGTCATTTTTATAAATTGCTTGACCTACATAGATGAGATTATCCTTGCCTACTAGCATATAAACGCCACTATGATTTAGCTCTGCTCTATCGTCGCTATCTTTTATGAGTTGGCGTGGAAGTTTTAAAACCACTCCCGTCCAGTTTGAATAAGTGCACTTTATCCTACCATCCGCATCATCTATCAAATAATAAGTAATCGTTTTCCCCATATCTTGCCTTTGCTTTATCTTTATTTGCGTGATTTTAGCAAAAGAATTTAAAATAGGAATTTCGTTTATTTAGCATAAAAGTACATAAAATAAATTCTAGAAATTAGGTTCTTTTAGCTTTACATTATCTTCGCATTTAAGTCTTAAGCTATATTCATTTATATATTTAAATAAAAATGGTAACACACTAAGCTCGTTTAATCTCACAAAATTAACCGATAAAAGTTTTAAATAAATTTCAGGTTCTATTAAAGCATCATCATTTAAGCATTTTACCACTCTTATAGGACTTGCATTTACTATACTTGGTTTTAATCCTTGCCTTGAGTTTTTATCAAACACATCAGTTAACTTACCCACAAAATAATATAAATTATTTTCATATATAAAATAATTTAAATTTGTATTAGCTAAAAACATACTATCTTGATGATGAAGCTGCTGAAGCCTTGGATTTATAGTAAAATCAAGCATTTCATTAAGTTTTTTTACAAATGATTTTTTAATATCAAAATCTTTATTTTTTATGATTTTACTACCTGTGTGAATAGTGATAAATTCATCTATATCTTTAGCATTTTTACTATCTTTTATGTTATGTAATTTCGCAAAAATTTCTTGCGTATCAAACTCATTCTTAACACCATTTAAAGCATTGAAAATCTTATAAAAATCTCCCAGTGTAAAATAAGGTGTCTTAAAAATGCCAAAAATCTTGCCATTTATATCAATTAAGCCTTCGCAATCACTATTACATAAAGCCATATCTATAGGGAAGAACTCTTCGCTAAAAGATAATTTATCATCATTTAAACTAAGCTTTATTATCAAATCATCATATTTTTTATAAAAATTAGCCCTTAAATTTGTCCTAAAATCAAGGTTTAAACTATCTATATTTTTCTTAATCACTAGCTCATAAAGTAATTTATCAGGTTTAGCAATATCACTTTTGCAAACATGCTGAATATTTTGGTGAGTTTTGATTGTATTGTAAATATCTTCGCCTTCTTCATACTCACTTTTACTTTTAATGATAGCTATTGCGTTTTTGCTACTTTTTGAATTTATTTGTATGTTATTTAGATAGCTTTCAAGCTTTATTTTTAGCTTATCATTATCTGTAAAATTTAAAATCTCGCAACCATCTTGTAAACTTTCATGTAAATTAATTAAAAAATTATTGTTTTTAATATCAAATCTTTTAATATTTTCTATTTTTATAATATCAAAATCTAAATATTTTGATAACTTTTGTTTTGCTAAAACCAAAACATCATACAAAACCCCAACCTTTGATTTTTGAAAATTACTCAAACCATCAAAAGCCATAAATTTAATAGTATTTTTAGTATTTGGATTTAACTTTTTTTGCATATATGAATTTTTATTTTTCTTAAAATCTCTAACCAAAGTATCATTTTTAAAATTATAAGCATTTAATAAAAGTTTATTTTCTGGATAATATTTTTGCAAATCTTGATATTTTGAAAAACTCACAACATTTAAAGAAAAATCATAATTTTGCGAGATTTTAAGCTCTAAACCCACTAGCTCGTTAGCCACTTTTTTAAGGTTTAAAAAAATCCTACCTGAAGTATTGCTAAACCTTAAAAAATCACTTACATAGTTGTTTAAACTAGCAAAAAGCAAATTAACAAGCACATATTCATTAATCTCGCTAACTTTTGATGAGTATTCATTAAGGGTGATTTTTTCATTTTTTAAAAACATTACATAGCCATATTCTTTAGTATAAAATGAGCTTATATTTTTATATTTTTGCAAATACTCATCTATGCTATTAATGTTATTTTTTAGGTTTTTTTCGGCGTTTATTTTTAAGATTATAAAATCATTTTTAATATTTTCTAAGTTTAATTTAATATCCAATTTATTTATAAAAATCTCATTCATTATTAATCCAGCTTATGATTTTTTTAATGGTTTCTTTATTAGTTACTAGCTTATTGTTTTCTTTTTTTACAAGTGGTGATATAGCTAAAATATCTCCATAATAATTACATATTTCATCACCTAAAATATTTAAAACCACAACTTTTTTAGCATTTATAAAATCTTTTTTATCTTTTACTTTATTTCGTATTTTGTTATACTCAGCTTCTATAAAATTCCCCTGCCAGCTTTTAACATCTAGATAAACTCCATCTTGTATTATAAAATCAAACTTTTCAAAATCTTCAATTTTTTCAATCTCTTGTAATTTTTGCTCAAGCTCATTGTTTAGCACAAACTCAGCAAAAACTTCTCCTAAAAAACCCTTATATGTATCAAAAAACCCAATAGGTAAAATAAATTCCTTGCTAAAATCATCACTGTATTTTTTAAAAAAATACTCCTTAAATCCATCATATTTAAAAAGTTCTTTTAATATGGTTGAGTTTATACCAACTGTGTCTTTTTTATCTGTATATTCGTGTTTTTCTACTCCATAAGAATTTTTCTCATTATTTGGTATATATAAACTCATAATATCTTTTAAATACTCTGAATTACTATTAATATGTTTTATATCATCTTTGCTAAGACTTGGGTATTTTAAAAGTAAATGTCTTAGATGTTTATATTGCATTTGTTTTCTTTTGGTCCAAACATTATAGGTATTAAAAAATTTATCCACAAGAACAGCTGAATTTTTTAACTTTTTGTTGATTATATTAGAGTTTAAATCCTTGGTTGGTTTTTCATATTTTTTTAACTCTTGCATTATTTTAGTAGCTAGTGGATTTTGATTATTTGAGCTTAAATACCAGTTACAATCACACTTTTTGGCTAAATTTTTATCTATAAAAATATCTATTTGCTTAGCTTTATTATCAGTCCTATTTAGCCTACCTATAGCTTGGAGTAAAACTCTAGTCCTAAAAAGTCTAGCACTAAATGTATCTTGAAGACTACCTTTTTTAGAAGAATTTTTTGAACCTAAAAACATTTCAAAACTATATTTTATATGTTTATATGCTTCCTTTGAGCTAATTTCAGCTGTATTTTCAAGCCTTTTTATTTTTATAATATTTTTAAGCAATTCTTCATCATTTACATCAGAATTATCGTGAATAAAAAGCTGAGTAATATCTCCAAAATATGCTGATTCTATATCTTTAAAATCATCTTTATAAACTTCTTCATCGTCTTCATCTTCTTTATACTCTTTAAACTGCAAATTATGCCCAACCCCTGCTGTAGCATAAGCTGACATTATAAAAACATTGTTTTTCTTATCTTTTAAAAGCTCTAAATATTCATCTTTTTTCGCTTTAAAATTGCTTGCATCAAGCACTATTAAATAATAATCATTAATATCTTTATTAACAAATTTAACCAAAGTTTTAAAAACTTCTCTTATAGGACTTTCTTTTAAAATCTTATCATCCCCAACGCCTGCCATTCCTAGGTATAAAAACGAACGAATATTATCATTTGAAATAAAGCTATACATGCATTCGAAAATGTTTTTATAGATATTTTTATAATATTTAATTTTATTATCTGCTTTTTCTTTATCACTAGCAAACTGTGTATCAATAAATTTTAGCTTATTGTTAATAAATTGCATAAGCTCATCATTGTTTAATTTGTTTTCTAAAGAATTTGTATTGTTATTGTCAAGTAAAAAAACATTAATTTCACTACCATCAAAACTTTTATTTAATTCATCTAGCTCTTGCTGTTTTTTGTCCAAAAACTCATCAGAAAGATTTAAAAACCTATCTTTTAGCTCATTTTTAAGATAATCCATATCATAATTACATAAAACACTAGGTATATTTGCTGTGGCACTAAGCCCTATTACTAAAGATTTTTTTGCCATTGTTTGGATATATTGTTCGGGGCTAGAATTAACCCCTGTAAGCTCAAAAATCAAATTATCATTATCTGCTGCAGTTTTTCTTAAGCTAACAAACTCAAATCCATCTTCATAAAAACTAGGAATTCTTATAATCTCATCTTTACTTAATTTAGAAAAATGCGTCCCCTGTATGATATATGATAAAAAGCTTTTACTATCCCCCAACTCAAATCTTTTTAAGATGCTTGAATATATGTTATTTTTTGGGATTTCTTCTGTATGATTATCTTTTAAATATTTAGCATAATGACCACTCATTTCTAAAACAAGTTGCGTTAAACTTGTGATTATTTTATGGATATTTTTTAGCATTGACGGGATGAATATTTCACTTTTTTCATCTTTATCGTTGGTTAGATTTATGATGTATTTATTTTGCTGTTCGTCATATTTGATTGTGTAATTTTTGTCCGAGTTTATCATAGAATGAAAGCGAGAATAATCTCTAAAAAGATAGTCGTTTTTTATATCGTCTTTATAATCAAAACATGATTTTACTTTAAATTTTTCAGTGTTTTTATCCACCCATTTTGTAAATTTATCAAATGTAAATGCGGGATTTGATTTATCATGCTCACTTAAAGCATATTTTATACTTGCTGGATATTGCTCTTTGTTTAGTAAGCCATTGTGAAGATTTTTAATGAATTCTTTATAATCAAATTTTGTCTGTAAAGAATGCGAGATAATAATGTTTTCAATGCTATCTTTTGTAGCGTCAAACTCATCTATGATTATAATAGCATCTTTACTAAACTTGTGAAATATAAGCTCACAGCTAGGCTCATAAAAAAAATTAAATTTTGAAACAAATTTAGAAATAGTGCAAAAACAAACTTGATATGTGGTAATATCTAAACCTTTATACATCTGCCCAATGAGCGGAAAGCGTTTTTTTAGCTTATCTATGGAATTAATTTTTTCTTTTTCACAATAATTAGAAATGTTATATCTAAAGTTGCTTTCTAGCTCACTTAAAGGACCATCATAAGCGTTTTTATCTTTTATTACGCTTATATCTTTGATTGTTTTATTTATAGCATCTATATTTTTTTCTTGATTTTTATCTTTGGTATTAAAGTCTTTTTTCTTTATACCATTTTGCAAAATATACGATTTAAAATATTCTAAATTTGTTTCTAATTTTATAGCATTTTTACCTTTTAGCTTTTCTGTGTAATCCTTGTATGATTCATTTACATTATTTTTATTTGAAGTTAAAAAAAATATCTTTCTTTTTCCACCACTTCCTACATAATCAGCGATAAATTTTAAACTCTGATAAGTCTTGCCATATCCAGTCGGCAAATCTATGGTGCATAAGCCATTTTTTTCATCCTTTATCTTATTTAAATAATCATAAATCGCCGAATATTGCATATAATTATCCTTTTTATTATCTACTAAAAAATAAAAGTTACTTTATATTTTTTAATTTATTATCGGCTATCTTTTTAATCTCATTACACATTTCAATAATCGCTTCAATATACTTACTTTCCATCAACCTATCCCCAAAAGAGTCGCTTAACTTTATTTCTTTCATAACTGCCATTTTTGTATTTAAATCTTTAAAGATTTCAACAAGCTCTAAAGATGATGTTTTTGTCTTATTAACATTACTCATACTGTCTGTTCTTTCTTTTCTTGGTTTAATTAAATTTTTATTTGCAACTGTTCTATATTCGCTACTATAATATTCTCTTTTTTCTTCTATGTAATTAAAAAATATTTTCTTTTCATTAGAACTAATAGAGTTGTTTAAAAAAGCATCTAAAATATATTTTTTATTGTCATTTAAATACATACAAGAAATATCAACTATTGCTACAAGATAATTTAATACAGATTTTGTATTTCCTTTCAAATCTAATTTCTTATTATTGTAACATTGTATATATTGTTCTAATATAATGCTATATTTATCACAAAATTGACTATAATTAAAATCTAAATTGCTTTTTGATAAAATATAATTAACTCTATTATTATAAGTCTTTTTTGTCCCTTCTTCTGTCAAATTTTCATCAAAATACTTTATAAATAACTCTTTCATTTTTTATCCTTAATTATTAAAATAAACATTTTAACAAATTATAACATAAAATAAATAATTCAAATTATAAATTTGTTTTATTATTATATTATAGTATTTACTAATTTATTTTTACATTAAAAATTATTTTTTAAACTTATCTTTTTTTCACTTTAATAATATTATTTAATCAGTTATTTTTGTAATTCCATAATTCCTATGCTATTTTTCTTTTTTTTGTGTTATTTTAACAGTTGTATATTATTTGAATAAAAAAAATATATTTTCAAAGCAGATAATAAAATAGATTCTAATTAATATTTTGATTTTGAATGTTTGTATAAAAATATTTAGGTTTTATATTTTATATCTTTATAGATTTACCTATAAAAATAACTCAAAAAATCAAGAATTTAAAATAGGAATTTCGTTTATTTGGAATTTATAAATTTCGTTTATTTGGAGTTTTTTAGCATAAATACAGCACCAATTAATACCCATTCAAACAAGCGAAATTTATATCTCAAAAACCATAGCCTAAATCCACTAGCTACCCACCGCGTTTGCCTAGGTAGATTTTGATTAGGGAGTTTATGTAGTTTTCTATGTCGTTTAATTTGTTGATTTTTGTTAAAAATGGCAGCATTTTTACTATGAGTTCGGTTGCAATTTTGTTTTTGATACTTTCATCAAATTCGGGCACATTAGAAAACTTGCCAAACTCACTATCAAACAAGGCAATGATTTGCCCCACATCATCCTTATCAAAATCCCTAGCAAGATTACGCTCAAGTGGGTCATCAGCCAAATCCTTTTTAAAATCCTTAGCCAAATCACAGCTAAGCTTGTAAAACTCACTCTCGCTAAGCCTTTTTGCCCTATAATCTTCCAAAATCTCTTCTATTCTCGCACTAAATCTTACAAAAATTTCAGGATTTATCACTTCGTATTTTTTCACTTCTTTTTCTAGTGCATTTAACTTTCCATGAGCCTTCACCTCATCGCTAAAATCACTAGCCACCCTTGAAAAATCATCGCTTAATATATCAAGCGGTTCATTTAGCGTATAAATTTGCCCTACTTTTAAATGCTCATCTAGTAGCTTTTGCATACTTTGCTCGTATTCTTTTAGGCTAAAATCCTCAGCATAAAAGACCTGTGCCGAGCTTCTTAAGCTTAAGTATTTTTTAAGGCTTTCCTTGATTTTCTCCCTTTTATCTTCGCTTACACTTGCCCTTAGCTTACGAGTATTTAGCACCACCCCCACAAGGTTGCTAAACCTTGCTAAAACCTTGCAAAACCTATCCCTAAATGATAAATCCTTTAAAATCTTTAGCTTTTCTACTTCATCATCAAGCCCTGCAAACATCTCATCAAGCACAGCTAAGCTCTCCCACATATCATTCAAAGAGCCATCTATTTTAAAAACTGCCCCCACCAAATCACTCTCATCATACCCGCTAAGCGCGTCGTATCTACTAAGCGTGGTATCAAGCTCACTAAGAAGCCCTCGATAGTCTACAATTATCCCCTCATCTTTGCCCTCTTTTAGCCTATTTACCCTTGCTATGGCTTGAAGTAGGTTGTGTTCTTTTAGGTTTTTATCTATATAAAGTTTTTTAGCACAAGGAGCGTCAAAGCCCGTAAGTAGCTTATCTACCACGATTAGCAAATCCACTTTCCTATCCTTAAAATCACTCTTGCACTGCTCTTCATACTCTGCGTGATTTAGCTTTGCATACTCATCGCTTACCCATTTTTCTTGCTCGCCTTCGTTTTCTTCTCCTGCATTTACTGATATCACGACCCTAACTTCCAAATCCCCAAGCTCTTTAAAAACTTTATAATATTTCATCGCCTCAAACTTAGAATTAGTTGCAAGCATTGCGTTAAATGGCGTATTTTTAAGGCTTTGTTTGAAGTCTTCGTTTATATCAAGTGCGATGTATTCAAGCCTTGAAATTGATGTGTGAAGCTTTTTAATCTTTGAGCATTTTTGCTTGATTTGCTCTTTTTGCTCGTTACCAAGCCCAAGTGTTAGCTCATCAAATCTTTTTTCTAGCTCATCTTTATCGCTAAGACCAAGCTCTATCATTTTGTTTTCATACAAAAGTGGCAAGGTAGCTCCATCTTCTACTGCTTCGCCGATATTATAAGTATGCAAAAGTCCGCCGTATTTTGCTATGCTTGATTTTTCTTTAGATAAAAGCGGTGTTCCTGTAAATGCTATGATGTAGGCATTTTCGCCTAAGTTATCAAGCATTTGCATATGAAGTTCGCCGTTTTGGCTTCTATGGGCTTCATCTATTAGGATAAATCTTGTTCTGTTTTTTATGTCTTTTAAATCGCTAAATTTAAAAATCGTAGTCGTGATAAGCCCCACTCCATCATCGTTTAAAAGCTCGTTTAAATGGCTTGTGTTTTTGGCGTGGTGCAAGGTGTCAAGATTTGCCGTGCCGTTTATGGTCGCTGAGATTTGCTCATCTAGTTCTATTCTGTCTGTGATGATGATTTTTTGGGCGGTGCTATTTAGCCTAGCTAAGATATTTACTAGCATTAGCATTGTGTAGCTTTTGCCACTGCCTTGAGTGTGCCATACTAGACCGCCGTGCTTATCTTTGATAGCTTTTATCACTTCTTTTATGCCAAAGTATTGTTGATAACGGCTTGCGATTTTGCTTGTTTTGTCTTTAGACTTGCTAAAAAATATAAAATCACTTATAAACTCAAGTAAATTTCTAGGCTTTAAGATATTGTTACACAGCACTTTTACGCTATCATCGCTGCTTTTATCCTTAAAGACATTGTAAAATTTGCTAGGCGTTAGCGTTGTTCCGTATTTAGTGATAGTGCCACAACTTGCAACGCAAAGCTGAATGAACTTATAAAAGTTCTCAATCCTATCTGGGTGCTGGTGGTTTAGGAGTTGGTTTATCGCTTCGTTTGCTCCAACGCACGAGTTTTTAAGCTCAATGCTAACAAGCGGGATACCATTTACAAACAGCACCAAATCAATCCTAGTGCTTTTCTTTTGCTCGCTTTTGGCGTTTGCAAGGCTAAATTCTTCTGTGATTATGAATGAGTTTTTAGACGGATTTTCATAATCTATGTAGTTTATATGCCTTGAAGGTTTGCCTTTTTGCTCTAAGCCTTCGCCAAGTAAAATAAGCTTTGTGATGATTTCGTTGGCTGTAATTAGGCTGGTAATTGGGGCTTTTAGCTTGTTTATCATTATGATGAGTTCATCATCATTTAGCTGATAATTTGTCCTTAAAAACTCCTTAAGCTTAGCTAAAAGCAAAGGCTCGTTAAAGTCGTTTTGCCTAAGCTCGTTGCATTCTTTTTCGCTTAGATACTGCCAGCCTAAATCCTTTAAAGTCTCTATAAAATACGCTTTTACATTGCTTTCTATACTAAAATCCATCGCCACGCCTTTGAAATTTTAAATACATTTTAAACAACTTGCATTAATTTAGGCTAAATGCAAAAGCCCTTGCATGGTGGGAATTTATTTCGTGTATTTTTGTGGAATTTAAAATAGGAATTTCGTTTGTTTGTTTTTTTAAATAAAAAAATACTAACAAATTTAAAATTTCAATCATTTAAGCTATCAAACCATACATTTAATCTTTCCATATTATCTATATTTTTATAGCATTTTTGTATCTTACCTTTCTCAACATTTTGTTTATATAAACACAATATTTGCTCACAATCTTCTTTTGTTAAAATATTATTCTTTAGCAAATTATCTATCAAATCTATTACTTTTGGCAATAAACACCCACTTGTTACCGAAACTCTTTCAATTAAAATAAAACTCTTTGCTTTATTAAAATTAATTTTATTATTATCAAAAAAATAATTATATGCCTTAATAGCCCCAAAAATATTTTTATCAAATCTTACTGCTGCTAAATATATTTCAAGCTGTTCGTCTTTTTTTAAAATTTCATTCAACCAAAACCTACTAAATAAAATTTCTACAATTTTTCTTCTAATTTTTTTATCTGCAATATTTTCTATAAAAAGAGTTCTAAATAATTGCTGTGTAATCGTAGAACCACCTGAATATGGGAATTTATTTATATATTTAATATGCTTTATCAAAGGTATTTTTTTAATTGACTTAGCATAGCTCTTGATATAGCCTTAATATCTATACCCTTGTGAGACCTAAAATTTTTATCTTCAATAGCTATTAATATATCTTTTATATATTTTAAATCAATCTTTAGCCTATGAAACTCAAACTGAGCTAATTTTGCACGATATAAAACATGTTCAAAATTATCAACCAATTTAATATCTAAAATAAATGCAATAGCTTTCAAAACAACAAACTTTTTAGTTTCATTAATATCAAGAATTGAAAAAATATATATAACATTTAATATTGTATATAAAGTCAAAAATACTAAAACAGAATAGCATAAATTAACCCCTATCCAATGCAACATAAAAAACGACATACTAGCATACAAACACGGTATTATAAAATACAAGTAACTATATCTTAACTTAATACTAAAAGGCATATTAGCACCTTCTAACATGCCCTTTTTAAACAAAAACTCCTGAGAACCATAATTCATTCCAAGCATTCTTCTTAAGATTATAATTTTTCTTTTAGCAAATACAATATTTTTTTGTTTAGTAGCAAAATTTAAAGTAGTAATAATAAAAAAAATACTACTTAAAAAGAAAATAAAACCAACTATAAAAACCAAATCTTTTTCTATATTAAACTTTATAAAATCTAATTTTAAAAAAGCTAACAAAGAAACAATCCCGCTACAAACTAAAGTAATATACCTAAGAAAACTATCAAATAATTTTTCTTCACTTTCTAATGTTTTACAACAAAATTTATATTCTTCTAATGCGATATCTCTATTTTCTTTATTATTAAATTTATAAGTTGGAAAATACTGCTGCCAATCCATACAATAACCTTTATTATGTATTTATAAAATAACCATATTGTATCAATCTAATCCAAAACAAACGAAATTCCTATTTTAAATTCCTTTTTATTGAAATAAATTTCGTATGTTTAGGGCTTATAAATTTCCAAAAATACACCAAACAAATTCCACAAAGCCCCAAATGTCACTTGTTTGGTTTTGGAATTTATTTTCGTATTTGGAATTTAAATTCGGAATTTCGTTTGTTTGGCAAGTTTAAGCAAACAAACGAAATTTGGTTTTAGCTTGGGATTATGGAGTTTTTACGCATTGTTTTTTGCAAGGCAAATATACAAAACGCGAAAACTAAATAATAAGCTATATTAAGCCTTGAGACCCCGCAATCTATCGCTATGGCTCGTTTTAGCTCGGGGGCTTTGTCTAGTAAATCTGATGATTTTAGCTCGTCTTTATAGTCTTTTAATGTCTTTTTGGCGTTTAACTTACTTGTTGGCTCTTTGGCTAAAATCTGCTTTGATAAATCTAGTGCCTTTTGGCTGTCTAACTCATCTATGGCTTTATATAGATAATGATTTCTCGCATCTTCTGAAAACGCCCCTAAAAATGGGGTTATTATGCTAGGGTTACATAAAATGCCGATGAACCCTGCCGTTGCAAAGCTTATAAAGGTATATTTGATATTGTTGGCTAATAATATAAAAATCATTGCCAAAATCCCTATAAAAATCATCGGTAAAAACACACTAAATTCTGAAACATTAAAGCTATAAGCCAAACAAAACCAAGCCACGCAAATGGCTAAAAATATAAAAATTAGCCAACCTTTATCCTTGCTAAAACCTTTTAAAACAAATAAAAACTCATAACCCAAACAAAGCAAGAAAATCACAACGCTAATGCCATACATAGCTAAACCCAAATCTACAAGGTTACAAATACTACTTATGATTTTTTCATCAAAAGACAAGCCAAAATTTATCATAAAATACCCGCCGATGACACTTAGGGTAAATAAAAATATCTTTAAAAAATCAGTGTGATGGTCGCTTGTGGTTCTGTTTAATTTCAAAAACCATCTGTCAAATCTTTCTTTGATAGTGATTTTTTCTTCTAACTCTTTTTTATGCTCTAGTTTATAATCAAGTTCAAGTTCTTTTGCGTAAAGCTCTAAAACTTTATATTTACTAGCTTCTAGGATATTATTTGTCTTTAAAAGAGCGTTTTTAAAGATATTTAGGCATTCTCTAACACCTTTTATATCTATCAAATCATTTTTATTTTTTCTTTCATTTTTTAAATGGTTAAATGAATAATCCTTTATATCAACCAAAGGCATATCTAAAACAGCACTAGAACTAAAACTAGCTGAATAAAAATTCGGTATTTCTTTAAACTTGGTTTTGTATAAAATCACTAGTTTTTCAAATACGCTTGATTGAAAATTTGGCGAAATTTCAAAGATAACATCACTAAAATCAATATTATCTTTAACCTTATTTTCTATAAAATCAAAACTTTTAATAAATTTCGTTTGTTTAAAAGATAAATCTTTACTAAAAACACAATTTTTAATCACCAAATTATTACAAAAAGCATTTTCTACAAAATCCACCCTATCATCAAAAGTTGTATCAATAATCTTTATTTTTTGTTTGTATTCTTTTTGCTTTGGGAATTCAAATTTATCTTTAAAATTACAATTATTTATTTCTATTTCTTGAATATCAGAGTTTAAAAAGTTTTTAAAATTGATTTTTTTATAAAAAGTTAAATTATTAAAAATCGCATTTTTATTGTAATTTGCGTTTATAAAATCTTCGGTAAAAATAACTTCTTTTTTAAATGTAACATTGCTGAATTCAAAGCCATTTTTAAATTGTGTTTTCATGAACCACATGGGTTCTTCAAAGACAATATCACTCATATATAGCTTGCTTTCGTAAACCGAACTATTTAAAGGGTTAGAAGCATCATGAAGCAATACACTTTTTTTAAACACAATTGATTTAAAACACAATTCTTTTACATCTTTTATGTGACTTGAAAACATTTCAAATCCATTTTGAAATTCTACATTTATAAAAAATATAGAAATATCTTTATTTATTAAATCCTTAAAAAGGGGTAATGTTGACAATTTTGTATCAATTATTGATATATTTTTTTTGATATTACAAGACTCAAAATAAAGTGAAGCTAAGACACAATAACTCAACACAACATCTTCATCAAAAATACATTCATAAAAACATAAACCGCTAGAAGCTATGTAACTTAAAAATATTTCTTTCATTTCAAATTTACATCGATTAAAATAAAAGCTCATATTATTATTTTTTATCATTGTATTTGATTCTTGGGTGGAAATATAATTATTGCAAGAAAATATATTAATCATACTGAATAAATTTTCAAATGATTTGTCAAATACTATATTGTTAAAATGTATCCGCTTTATTTTTTCAATACCATTAATCCTTTTAGCCATATTAATACTTTGAATCTTAAAACGATTTTCTTTCTTTGAAAAAATATTAACAGAGTAGAAACCTTGTTCGATAAAATTAACCACCACATTTAAATTAGAATTATCTGTTTTTAATAATTCTAATATATCTTTTTTTATTTCTAAAATTTCAGTCATTTTACACCCTAATGTTTCCAGTTAGGAGTTCGGTGAGGAGGTGGGATTTGAGGGTGGTTTGGGTTGTTATTAGCTCATTTAGACACTCCAAACGCTCATCACACGCACTTAAGACTTCCCCTATCTTCTTCTGCTCTTCTAGGCTTGGGAGTTGTATTTTTATTTTTAAAAATTCAGTTTTAGATAGGTTGTATCTCGTGCTACCTTGTGCTAATTTCGTTAATTTTTCCCTAAAAATAGAACTCCTAAAATAAAAACTAGCGTATTCAGAATTTATACTTTCGTTAGGTCTAAAACCAAAGCAAAAACTATTTAAATATAAATTTTCACATTCTTCTAAAATAACAGATGAAGTTCCTACTTCATGTGGAGTTTCCGATGAAGTGGTAAAGAATATATCTCCCTTTTTTACTAAATTTTGTTTTTCATCATCATTGATTTTGACTTTTTCAAAAATGCTTGTTTTTACAACCCTATTATCAAAAATATTTTTATATGTAATATAGTTTGAATTACCATCTTCAAAATCTTTTGCTTTTTTACCTGAAAGCCCATTGTAGGTTGCACCTAAATCATTAAGAGTTACTTCTTGCCAAGGGGTGGTGAAGTTGGCAAAACGGGTTTTGCCACTTAGTAGCTCGTTCATTAGGTGGAGTTTTTCTTTTTCTAATTCCGATTTCAAATTCTTTAGATTTTTTATATGCTCATCACAACTACTTAAAATCTCAGCGATTTTAACTTGTTCTTTTAGTGGTGGGAGTTTTATTGTTAAAGTTGCTAATTGACTACCATACAAATGCATCACCGAAATACCTTGAGCTAATCTTGCAATATCCAACTTTGCCACCGAATTTAAATAATATGATAAAAAAGCTCCATTTTGTTTTGTCTTAATAATATTTAAATCCCCACCTAACGCAATTCCATCAAGCATTACGCAAGAAGCCTTTGAAATATCTATGGCAGTCTCACCTGATGCAGGAATTATAATGTCGTTTTTCTCGCTCAAAACTAAATCTTTTTCATCAAGGTTTGTCTTTGAATAAACATTATCAATAATCTCATTGTAAGTTGTATATAACTCGCCGTATCTTATGCAAGGAATACCATTTTCACTTATATCTTTTTTAGATATACCTTTACCTTTTGAAAAAGTAGCTATATCCCCCAGCCTTACTTCTTCCCAGCCCTTTGGCATACTCATGATTTTTTCCTTGTAAGTTTTGCTATGCTTTTGTCAAAATCTGATTGGATTTTTTGAGTTTTGTTAAATATATCGTATTCGGTTTGTGCTTTTTGTATGGCTGTTTGATGAGAGATTTTGCCATTGTCTTTTAAAATCTTGTATTTTCTAAAGTTTAAAAACTCATCTATACTAGCTACAAAATCTTCCATAGTAAAAGTATTTTCCCTTTCTACTAAATCTTCAATATAGTCAAAATACCCACTAACTGCTCTTTCTAATTGTTTTATCTCTTTTTCGCTTAGGTAGTTTTTGGCTACTTTGGTATCTAGCTTTAAAATTCTACCATTTGGAGCGTTTTTCCAAGTGCTTAGTCCCATATACTCTTTGGTACTATCTGCTTTGTTATAGATAATCTCTGCTGCTGTTTGTCCTGTGATAGCATAGTGGAATTTGTTTTGCACTAAGGCGTAAAAGTATTTTGTGATTTCTGCGTTTTTATCATAATCAATACTACATTCTGCAAAAATATCAGTAATCTGCTGCCAAATACGACGCTCACTAGCTCTAATTGAGCGTATGGTGTCTAATAGTTCTTTGAAATAATCTTTGCCAAATATTTGGTTTGATTGTTTTAATTGCTCTTCGTTTATCGCAAAGCCTTTTATGATGTATGATTTTAAAACATTGTTAGTCCAAATCCTAAATTGAGTGGCTTTTATAGAATTTATTCTATAACCAACGCTAATAATCGCATCGAGATTGTAAAAGTTGGTTAGCTTTGTTTGGGTTTTGTCGCTTATGGCTCCGTGTTTTGTGGTTGTTTCCATTTTGGAAATAACCACTTTTTCATCTAGCTCATTGCTTTCAAAGATGTTTTTAAAATGCTTACTAATAGCAGGTGGATTTACTCCAAACAACTCTGCTATGGCTTTTTGAGTAGCCCATATTGTTTCATCTTTTATCACTACGCTGATTTGAAAATCACTATCTTTTATATGGTATAAAATTGTTTGCAAATCATTCATTTTAATTCCTATTTTGTAAAAAATTTATAAGCCAATTATCTGCTTGCTGTGCTAATTTTTCAGATTTATCCTTATATTCTTGCGAATCTGAAATCTTTTCTCTTTGAAAGTCTTTAGTAGGATTACCTATATAATCTTTAAGCCTTTTTGTAAGTTCACTCTCTTGTCTTACAATACCTATAAATTTATTATCTTTATACACAATGGCTCTATTGTTAAATAAAGTAATATAATTTTGTGCAAATCTTTTATCTTTTGTTGCGTATGTTGGAAAGATAAAATCTTCCATAATGTATGAAGTCAGCCCAAAAATTTTTCTCATAGAATAATAATAAGCTATATCCCAACACATATTTTTAACCTTATGAATAATTTTTTTACAATCTAAATTATTTGATTTTAAATCAATATTAACAAACCTACTTGTTTGATGTTCAAAATAATCTAAAATAAATTCTAATAATTCAGAAAAATTGGTTCCATTTTCTTGCATATAATCAAATATATGTTTAATTGATTTTTTTATATCAAAATCTTTACTGTTTTTAGAAATTATCGCCAAAATGAAATAAAAATATATGTAATTAAATTCAGTATTTATCTCAAAATTATTTAGGTTGTTTCTAAAAAATCCACACATATCTTTGAAATGCTTTACATCATATTTTAAAATACTTGTTTGGTTAAAATGCTCTAAATCTAAACTTTTAAACTTACATATGCTTTCTATATTTGAATATAATTTATCCATTTTAAAATTAGTATTATCATATTGTTTTGATAATGTCTCCGTGATATAATGAAAAATATCAATATCAGCTACCCTATTTTGCAAAATATCTTGAATAAAAGGCTCAAAAAACAATAAATCATCTTTATTTCTAAAAACATTTTCACCAATTTCATTATTTTCAATAAATTTTGCAATAAAAGAAACTATATTAACATCTAATGTCATATTTATAGATACCCTAAACTGCTCCTTAAAATCACTTCTTAAAACTATAAAATATTTATACGAATTTAACATATCAACAGTGTATAAAGGTTCATTACCTGAACTATTTTTTATAGAATAAAGCGTATCTTGGTTTGGCTCGTGCCTATACTTTCTTATTAATGGATTATCTACGGCACCTGTTTTATCGTTTGTGCCAACTATAAATGAATATCTTTTAAAATCATCGTATTTATTTAGATAATATTTATATAACTCTAAAAGCTCATAATTGCTGTTTACTTTTTGTAATTTTTCTACAAATTCTAAATATGCTTGTGTAATCATAGTCCTAACTCCTTTAGATACTCATCTAGCTTTGTGCTTTGCTCTTTTAGTTTGGCGTTTAGATTGTCTATGCTTTGCTTTAGCTTGGCGTAGTCTATACTCTCAAGCTCCTGTGTCTCGCTTACATATCTTGGTATGTTTAGGTTAAAGTCGTTTTGCTCTATCTCATCAAGGCTTACAACCTTGCAAAAGCCGTTTATATCGGTATTTCCGTGATAGGCTTTTAGGATTTTGTCAATGTCTTTAAGTGTGTTTTGGTTTTTGCCTTTTTCATAGCAAGAACTTGCGTCTATGAAAATCATTTTTTCGTTTTGCTCCTTGCTAAAAATCATTATACAAGCCGGTATGCTCGTGCCATAAAAAAGGTTGCTTGGAAGTCCGATGATGGCTTTTAGGTAGCCTTGTTTTATAAGACTTGCCCTTATTTTGCCCTCGCTTGAGCCACGAAATAGCACTCCGTGAGGCATTACTACGCCTAAGGTTCCGCCGTTTTTTAAAGACTTTATCATGTGGAGTAAAAAGGCATAATCGCCCTTGCTTTTAGGTGGCATACCGTAGTTAAACCTTGAAAATCTATCTTCCTTTAGCTCATCGTAGCCCCATTTATCAAGGCTAAAAGGTGGGTTTGCGACTATTTTGCTAAAGCGTCTTAAATCGCCATTAGCATCTAGGTGAAGTGGGTTTGTGAGTGTGTCGCCCCACTTTATCTTGGGATTTGGGATATTGTGTAAGAACATATTCATAACGCATAGGGCGTAGGTTTGGGCGTTTTTTTCTTGTCCGTAGATGAAGTTGTTTGTGCCTTTTTGGCTTGCTTTTAGCAAAAGTGAGCCTGAGCCACAAGTAGGGTCGTATATCTCTTCGCCGTCTTTGATGCCGACTAGCTCGACAAGTAGGACGCTCACCATGCTAGGGGTGTAAAACTCGCCGCCCTTTTTGCCTGAATCGCTTGCGAATTTTGCGATTAGATACTCGTATGCGTCGCCTATGATGTCTTTGTTTTCTAGGCAGCTTGGGCGTAAATCAAGGCTTGAAAAGTCGTTTATGAGCTGTTTTAGGGTGGTGTTTCTTTGCTGAGTGTCGCCTAGCTTGGAAGGGTTGTTGAAATCTATGTGGGTGAATATGCCTTCTAGCTTTTCTTTGTTTAGCGTTTCTAGGCTGCTTAGGGCGGTGTTGATTAGCTCGCCTAGGTTGGTGGCGTTTTTGTGCTCTTGTAGGTAGGCAAATGTTGAATGCTCTTCAAGTTTAAAATCTAGTTGATTTAGTAGGGCTTTGTAGACTGAGTCGATGCCACAGCTTTTGGCTTTTAGCAAGGTAGTCTTTTCGGTGTAGGTGTCGCTTAGGTATTTGATAAATAGCATGGTGAGAATGTAGTCTTTGTAATCACTGCCGTCCATTAGCCCACGGAAGGTGTTGCACGCGTCCCAGAGTTTGGCGTTTATCTGGGCGGTGGTGGTTTTGGGCTCTTGTGGGTCTTTTTGGGTGGTGTCGGTGCTTGGGTTTTGCTCGGTGGTTGGCTCTTTTTCGGCTTTTTGTTGCTTGGTCGCTATGTTGTTTGTGGTCTGCTCGACTACTTGATTTATGCTTGCTTGCTCGGCTTTTTGCTCGGAATTTATTTCGTGTATTTTTGTAGAATTTAAATCCGTAATTTCGTTTGTTTGTTTCATCTTATGTCCTTTAAATCGTATTTTTTCTAAATGTCTTTTGCATTGAATAAATACACAAAATCATAATTATAAAAAAGATAAAGTATATCGTATCAAGCTGTAAATCTATCCAAATAGCTTTGATTATATCGTTGTAAGTTTCATTACTTGATTTTACGCTTGTGTAATACATTAAAAGCTTGTTGTCTTTTATGAATTGCTTTATGTCTTGGATATTTTGTGCGTTTTTGGCTGATAGATTGACTATATTTGTGCCAAAATACAAATCGTAAAGCTCTTGCGCTTGGTTTATGCTGATGTTTGAGCTAACTTCGTTTTGGCTTGGTTTTGATTCTTCTTTTGGCTCTTGTTTTGACTCTGAATCTTTTTTAGTTTTTTGAAGTTTTTCTTGATTTTCTACACTTGCTATTTTTAAAGCCTCTCTAATATCTTCTTGGGCGTATTTGCTTAAGGTATTGTCTAGATAATAAATACTTGGTGGAGTTGTGATATTTTTTGAAAAAATCGGAAAACATATAAAACAAATAGCTGTGAATATACTAACCCAATGATAAATAGTTCTACTTCTAACATAAAATACACTTAAAACTATAATCAAAATTATAAAATATATAAATATAAAATAATTGTTAAAAAACAAGTAGGCAATACTTAAAATCATAGCAAAAATACATATCAATCTAAACATAGGTTTTCTAGAATTGCTTGTAATCAAAGCAAATATTATCAATACAATATAGAATATTCCTAGCCTGTAACCAGTAAAATAATCATCTAAAACATGATTAAAATAGTCTATATTAAAAAAGATGAATATTTTAATAATAAACAATTCAAGATATAGTGAAAAAATAATGGCTAGGGTAAAATATATAATCATTGCAAAATTTGTATGATGTTCGCTTGTAATTTCATAAAATTTAAGCATTAAATGCTCTAAAGTTGCTTTCCACATAGAAATTGATTTATTTGTAGTTTTTTGCTTGGATTGTTTTTTATCATCTACAATTTTTCTCAACTCTTTGCTTTTCATATCCCGTTCTGCTCTTAAATATATTTCATAAACAAAAAGCTCTAACTTTTCACATTCTTTAGCGTAGATTTTGTTATTATGTGCTAATGCAATATCTTTAAATTTTCTAAATGTATTTTGTAATTTACTAGCTAGATTTAGCTTTTCTTCATCTGTTTTTCCATAATTATTTATATAATTGCTGATGTCCTCTTTACTAAAGCTTGTGATTTTTTCAAATTCAAAAACCACTTTTTTATAATCATCAAAATATAAATCAGTAGTTTCAAAAACTTCATCAAAACTAGAACCTTCAAAAGAAATGTATTTATTAAATGTTGTATCATTTAGACTGATTTTGCCACTAAAATGTGATGAAATCTTAGCCTTATTCGCCACTTCAAATTCACTTAAACTAAACTCATTTACAAGGCATTTATTTAGATAAAAATCATAACAAGTTGTATTGTATATATATAAATTTATTGATTTTTTATTTTCTTTATCATCTTTGATTTTTAGTTTTTGAAAATTTGAATTTTGAATAATAATTCTTTCTAATTGACTAGAAATTGTTATGTCTGTAGTTTTTGTAAAACTACAACCATTGTAATATATATTTTTTATATCCATAAGTGAAACCAAATCCACATCCTTGTCAAGCCTAATATCATATAAAGCTAATGTAGAAAAGGATATAAGATTGTTTGAAATCACATTTTTAATATCTTCAAAAGGTACTTTCTCTTCTTTTATACCATGTAAAATTAGTATTGCATCACTACAAATATATTCAATAGAATTTTCTTTTTTCATATTGTGTTTGTTTTGATTAAATACATAATCAACTTTATCCATAATCTCTTTAACCATTTAAAATCTCCTTTAAAATTATTGTTTTTAGGGTTTCTTCTTTTGTAATTAGCTCGTTTAGAGTTTGTTTGCGTTCGTTGATAGTTTTAAAAATATTGGCAAATTTATTTTGCCTATCTATCTCAATATATGGAATTGTTATGCTTTTTATATCTTTTACATTTAAGAGCCTTAATGCTTGACCTTCTGCTAGGTTTTCTAGTCTTGAGTGGTTGATTATTTCAGCTACAAAATATGGGTTGAAGGCTTTTGTATCCTTTAAAGTGATTTTTAACATGTGTGATGAAATCAAAAATTCATTTTGGTTTATTACATGTGCTGTTAGCGGGAGCCTTAATCTTATAACAATATCATTTTCTCTTACCAAATAATGATTTTCTAGACTTTGTGTAGCGTAAAATTCATCTATAAATTCATCTTTTATATAATCTTCATCAAATGCTTTTAGGCTTAATAATCTATATGAAAACGGTGTTTTTTCTTGGGACTTTCTTCTTGCTAGAACTAAACCCATGTTTAAATCTGCAATGTCTTCTAGTAAAACTTGTTTCAATAAATCTCCTTTCGTCCCTTAGCTAAGGAAAATAAATTTAAAAGAAAAATAGCAAATTTTTTAGCTTATGTCAAATTTACTTAACTAAGGGACAAAATTATTAATAAACAAATAGGATTATTTTTTGAAGTTAATTCAGCTTATTTTTAATTTGCATGTTATAGATTTATTAAAATTATAGCTTTGTAAATATCCTTAAAAATTTAAGGTTAAATTTTACTTTTTGCAACTTTTGTCTAGGATAAGTTAGTGAAATTATAAACTAAAAGTTAATTTTAAATATTTATTTGGTTCTTTTTAATGTTTTAATGTCTTGTTCTTAGGTAAGTTAAATTATTAAATATGTTTTTAACTTAAATAAGCTAAATTAAAACATATTTAATTTAAAAATATTAATATACTCATTTAAACATTCCAAAGCAAAGGAGTCACAAATGAATAGTGTTAGCACTATTGAAGAGCTAAAAGCACAAAATCCAAAATTTGATTTGGCGCTAGGCGTAAGACTCATAAATAGTGGAGATATTATAGGTGGGGGATATCAAGTAATATTCGCAAGTGAACTAGAAATATCAACGAGTTCAAACATTAGCTATGAAGATGCCGAACAATCCCTTAAGAAAATGGTTAGTCTTATGGGTTTTAATGCTATCATCAATATAGTAAGATCTCAACATACTAAGAGTATGAATGCTAGTGAGACAGCACAAACTCATACAAGTTATAATCGCAACATAATAACTAATAATTTATCTTCATCAATATCTACAACAAATACAAGTTCAACAATTACGGTCAATAATGTATTTAAACTAAAAGGTACTGTGGCATTAATAGGTAGAGAAAATCACGCAAACGGAGTAGAAATTGATTATGAAAGATTAAAGCAAAATTGTATAAATTTCTACGAATGTATAGAATTTTTAAGATATGTTTACAAATCTAATCAAGAGCTAAAAACAATACACCAAGAAAGTAAAAATTATCCAATCAATTTAACAATTATTCTTATTATCTCATTGATATTTGCGTGTAATTCAAGTCTAATTACAGGAACTATAATTTTCGTCGTATATTTCATAATATCATGGCGTTATTATGAAAGCACGATTACTAAAGAAAATAATACATATAAAGATTTAGCATCAATGGAACATAATCTAAAAACTTTGGTGAATAAATACGGCGAAGTTATTTTTGATATTTATCAATTATCACCATATATTACCTTAAAACATGTAGGAGAATAAAATGGATTTAATAACATCACTAGAAAATACAGAAAAGAATTTAAATAAAGCTGGAAAATATTGTGTAGCTTTTGATTTGATGGCTAATACAAGAAAAAATGTATCAGAAAATGAGTTAAAAAATAATATCAGCAAAAACATGGCATTTATACTATTTAAAGCAACCCCTGCTGCATTTTTTATATTTATACTATTTAAAATATTTAATTAAGTCTAAAGCCCTAAAATTAGGGCTTTACTTAAAGTTTTTACAATCATTTCTTTAATATTTTTGAAGCTTTACATATTTTTAATTTTATTTTATTAATTTGTATTATTATTAGCTTGATTTTTTACTAGGAATTTGTTTCGTGTATTTTTATAGAATTTGAAATAGGATTTTCATTTATTTGTTTCATCTTATGCCCTTTAAATCGTATTTTTTCTAAATGTCTTTTGCATTGAATAAATACACAAAATCATAATTATAAAAAAGATAAAGTATATCGTATCAAGCTGTAAATCTATCAAATTATTCAATACTACTTATCCCTAAAATCTCTTTAAGCTTATTTATAACTTTATTATCTTCATCATTTTGCGTATCAAGGTCTAATAATAAAGCCAAAAGCAATTCTAACGAGACTTTAAAATAAGAGTTATTTATGGTTTCAAAGCCTTGCGTTTGATTACTTAATATAAAATCATATAAAATTCTAAGCCCTATATTGTTAAAATAATTTCTATCGTAAATAGCAGCAAAACTTTTCATTCTTAATTTTATTTCTTCATTACAATCTATATCATTAGCAAAATCATATTTTTCCAATAATCTAATTACGTTTATTAATTCCGGCGTTTCTGATTTTTTTAAGATAATATAATTAAATATATCTTCATATAGTTCTTCGAATTCTTTTTTATTATTACATTTATTTTTATAGGCTAATCTTAGTAAAAATAATACTTGAAGCCCAGAAATTTCTTTCCCTAAAAAATCAGTAAGACTATCTCCAATAAATGCAGCATAAAATTCATCCATAATATTTAAATGTTTATATGTTTTATAGCAATTTATAAGGTCATTGTATGAATAATCTAAATTTGAATAACGGCTATTTACAATAATTTGCCTGCACCTATGCCAAAAAACATGTCCAAAATATCCAGTATTGAGATTTAAATCAGCAAGATTATAAATGCGTTCAAAAATATCAGCATAGTAAAATTCTAAAAAATCTTTATCTAATTCTAATAAATTTAATTTTCTCAATTTTGCTTCAATATTGCAAAATATTTTCATAAAGCACCTAATATTTATTTGATGAATTTCTCCGCATTTTATGTATTCTTCCAAACTACATATAAATTTTATAAGCTCTTCAATGCCTTTATGGCTTAATTTAATACTACTTTTATTTATTAATTTAACAATTAAATAGTAATTGCTATTCATATTAAGTTTTAAATTGAAAGTTTTTTCAAAACAATTATGATTTATAAAATTATTAATATTATTTTCAAAATTTTTATCAACTCCCACACCAAAAATCGCTAAAACATGGCATTTTTTAATCTCTTTTAAATGAGATACCAAGCCAAAGACATCTTCTAACCCCATACTTTTTGGGCGTCTTTCTATGTCATCAATACAGATGATTTTATCTTCAAAACCATCTTCATCAAGCTTGTAAAATAGATTTTCAATTCCTGTGATTTTGGAACTTAATCCATTTAAAAGCCTTATTAGATAGTCTTTGCTATCTTGTGATTTTTGATAAATCTCATCTATGGCTGATTTGAAATCATTCTTGCCGTATAAACTTATGTAAATAATAGAGTTTTTATAACTACTAAAAATCCTAATATAAATAAAAAGCCCTAAAAGTATCGGAAATAAAAATATAGGCTTAAAAAAGTCAAAATAACTAACGCAAAAATAAGTTCTAATTAACTTTATCAAATCATCATTTAAACACGCAAGTAAAAACAAACCACAAACAATAGCTATTGATTTTGCTAGATTGGCTGTGATTAGTTCGTATTTTATGGCAATTTTTGGTCTTATAAAATGCTCCCATAAATATGTCTTGCCACATCCCCACTTACCTAGCAATGCTATAGAGTAGTTAGTTTTGTTTTGATTAAAATGATTTACAATGGTTTCTATATTTGCTTGATTATCTTCTGATATAAAATTATCATAAACTTTTAAATTCTCTTCTGATAATATAAAACATAAATAAAGAATAATAAATGTAATATGCAAACTTATAATAAAAATATATAAAAGCCCATAACTTAAACTATCAAAATCGGCAAAATACACCATAAACAAATAAATCATAAAAGTAATTGATAAGATTATAAAAATAATATCCGTTATAAATCTTCTCATTCTTATCCTTATTTTGAAATATTTTACATATTATCCTATCTTTTATTTGATAAAACCTAATGTAAATAATATTATAGTTAGAATATAATTTTTATTAAACTTAGCCAATTTAAAACACTAAAATACAAAAAAATATTTCGTGTATTTTATAAGAATTTCATTTGAAAATAAATATTTATAATCTAGTAAATTTAGCTTACTTGGATTTTATTTATACTCTAAAACATATTATTCGTATCAAACAATATATTTACATTATTTATTGCTAAGCACAATTTTTTTAATTTATATATTCGCCGATTTTTATTAGTAGTGTATAAATTTCCTTGATAAATACCAAAACAACCATATATAAAATAGCTACTTTTATTGATTTTACTAAAATTACAATTCACAAAATAACAAATAAAACTATTTTGTAATTTTCATACTATTCTTCAATATTTAAATACTCTATTAAATCCTTATAATTATTTAAATAATATTCAGCACTTGCTCTTGGCTCACTTGAACTTATAAAAACTTTTTTAATAGTTTTATTTTTAAGCATTTTTTCATTCTCATTAACAAAAACAGCACAATCACCTAAAAATTTCCTTAACAAATCTTGACCTATTTGGCTTTTGTGATTTTTGCACTGAATTAATACACACTCATTTTCTTTATAACAAACCAAATCTATCCCGCCATCGTTTTTACCATTTATAAAGCCGTGTGGAAAGACCTTGTAGCCTTGCTCTTCGTAATACTTTTTAATTTTTAATTCATATAATCTGCCCTTTTTTTCATTTTCGCTTTCTGCTTTGTAGATTATAGATTTTGTTATTTTGTGATAATTTGGCATTTTACTGCTTAAAATTTCACTAAATTTATACTTATTAACAACTTTCAAAATCGCTTCGTCAAGCTCTTTTTCATAAGATTTTAAGATATCTTCATAGTTAGAATTTAATTCTTCTTGTTTTTTAAATTCTATGCTATTTTTGATAGCAAAATATCTTTTTTTAGCATTATTATCACTCATTTTTGCTCCTTAATTTTCACAACTATTAAAAAATATTTGAAATTTAGAATAAATATTATTATAAATTAATATAATCACAAATCTTAAGGGGGAAATTATGAAAAAACTTATATTAATATTATTTTACCTTTCTACAATATTTGCAAATAGCGTCCCGCAAACTCCAGCCAACACAATACAAGATAAGCATTTAATCATAAAAGCTCACGATAATAAAACTTTTTGTCTAGCTCCAAGACAAGTGCATGATAGGGTTATAATCGGTATGCTAGATTGCAAACAAGCAGTAGATACGAGATATGATTTATACAAAAGACTTGCTTTTAAATATAAAGACAATTGGCTATGTGCAAGTCTTAGCGATAGGTTTAAAAGCGGACAAACTAAACAAGATTTCTTTGAATTAAAGCCTTGTGTTTTAAACGATAAATCTCAATGGTTTAACATAACAGATACCTTTAGCTTACCAGCTTACATTGATGTAGAAGTAAAAGAAAGCGAATATAATTTACTAGCTACAAAAAACAAAAACGCCAATAAGATAACCATAGATAATAGCGAAATGAAGCAGTGGCTACAAGCAGTTCCACCGCCTATTAATTACGCTCTTAAAACTTCTATATATTTTCGTTCAAAATCAAATAATAAATTAGAACTATTTTATATTACAAAAAATGGAGCTTCAAAAACACCATTTAATTTTTATTACGATATTACAAGCGGTAAAATAGCTCTTTTTAACCCTAGCAGTGGGACTTTTGAGTGCCTTGAAACTAATCTTAGCAATCAAGACGCTAGTTTTTTAAAGTTTTCTAAATGTAATTTTTACGGATTTGAAAATAGATTTTATTGGAATTTAAATTTATTTGAAAATTCTTATATATTAGATATTAATAAAAATATTTTAGATGTTTCAAGGGGCAGTGAATTAGGAAAATTATTTATAAGTGATATAAATTATTATAAAACCCATTTATCTCCTAGCGTTTTATTAGATGGTAAATTATCATTTGACTTTAGCGTCTATGAATTACGGAATTTTAACGCAAGAAATTTAGGGCTTTTCTCTAGCCATTGTGGTGCAGAAAGAAGAACAAAACGAGAAGTTATATCAAATAGCTTAGCTAATTTTGACCCTTTACAAGCAAATTGGAAAGCACGATTATTAAGCATTGCAAGGACTACTGATAGCAGCACTGATGCTAGTGGGATTTGCGGAATTTGTATGCTACATACTTATGAAATAGTTTCTTTACTAACTCAAGTATATCCACATAGTCCTATATTAAATTATAGTTCTACTGGATATTTATTTGATTATATGGACAATGTATCTCCATTTACTACATTTGCTAGAAGAAACCCTGCGATGTATAATTTAATGGGTGAAGCACTTGAGTTATGGGGACAACAATTGGCTTTAGGTGAAGGACTGTATTCAAGGGGTATTAGGGCGATTTGGGCTTTAACTAGCAGTATTTTGCCAAGACAAGAATGGAGCCTTAGCACTATCACAACTCAAGATAATTTAAGAGCTCAATTAAGGGGTATTTTAAATTCTCCTGCTGGTTCTTTATATATTGCATTAATGAGTTTAGATAACGGCATAGCACACGCAGTTCCTATCATCATTACAAACAACGGAGCAGTAGTAATCCCAACAAATGCTCAAAACATAAGCGAAGAAGATTTTACAAGCTTTATAGCGCCTACACAAGATGAGCATACTTTGTTAAGAAACCTATCTGCTAATAATAGATACAACATACAAGCCATTAGCTTAATTGGTTTAGCTGGTAATAGGGATAATATATTTGAAGAATATTTAAATCAATTTGATTGCACTGGTGGTGGTGATTTTAGACGAGGAAATGGACATATACTAAATCCTAATCACGCTGATACTTGTGATAATGATAGATGTGATTTGATGGAGATTGAGCATAATTTTTAAGAATTTAAATCGCTAATTTTTGGCGATTTAAATCAAAATATTTTAGCTCTTTTATTATAAATTAATTGCTAAAAATTTAATCCTTAAATAATAACTCTACAACCTTTGCAATAATTGCTAAAAAAATTAAGAATATAAAAACTACAAGTAAAAGTCTAAAAACACCTAAGCCAAAAAATAAAAGTAAAGCCAAGATAAATAAAAGTCCTAAAATCCACATATAAACTCCTTTTTAATTTCGTATATCTTAGCAAAAGTAAAGTCCTGATTATGTCTATATAAAAAGATTTTAATAAATTTAAAATATAAATTTTGATTTATAACTTTATAATTATTCTTTAAAATGCAGCGAAATTTTTGGAATTTAAAAAAGGAATTTCATTTGAAACTCCCATTTGAAATTCTTAGACTTATTCGTTTTCTTCGCAAAATTTCTTATAAAACTCAGGTAATTGCTCCAAACTCTTACAACCTGCAAACATATTGTTCATATTAGTTACCTTACTTGTATCCCAAGTATTTATTCCGCTAAAATTTGTCCTTTTACTATCAAATATAGTAAATAAATAACTCATATCTGTGATTAAACTTGTATCAATCTTATCTAGTTTAATATCATCAGTATAAACTAATGCCCTTAACTCAGCTTTGTTTTTTGGTTTAAATTTGCCATTTTTCATATCTACCCACTTATTTTTAGCAATAAACTTTGGAAGTTTTGCTAAATAATAAAAGTTTTCAATAATCTCATCTTTACTGAAACTTTTTAGATTTTTAGGATGCAAATTGATACAATCTTTAAACATATTATTCATATGCTTTACATTTGTCATATCAAACTCAATTGCTTGATTAAAGTTTATGCAACCTTCAAACATATTATTCATATTAGTTACTTTACTTGTATTCCACTCTAACTTTTTGTTAAAAAACATACAATTATAAAACACACTATCCATATTAACTACATTGCTTGTATCCCACTTTTCTATACCACTAAAATCATCCCTAAAAATACCTAGAAAAAGATAGCTCATATCTGTAATAAGACTTGTATTAATGTCTCCTAAATAAACACTATCATCATATAATATCTTTTCTAGTTGTTTTTTGTTTTTTGGCTTGTATTGCTTTTGATTATTTGAGTTTTTTCTTTTTATATTTTTGAAAAATAAGCGTGTAGAGTTAAAGCGATTATAAATTCCCATTACTATCTTAAAAAATCCTAAAGCTTGTTTTGGGTACAAAACTGCAATACATTCTAAATCACCTACACAAAGCCTTTTTATAGCTAGGATAAGCTTTCTAAATGATGAGTGATTTACGCAAGGTAGCTCGTGTATATACTCATCATCAAACATACACTCAGTATAAATAGCACTACTCATATCAAAATTTACTTTTTGTTTGAAGTTTTTACAACCATAAAACATTTGCTCAAAATTGATTACTTTTTTAGTGTTAAAGCTTACAGATTGATTAAAGCTTTCGCACTTAAAAAACATAGAGCTCATATCTTTTACTTTTAAGGTATTAAAATCTAAGCTTTGATTAAAATTTTCGCAACCACTAAACATATTATTCATATTAGTTACATTAGAAGTATCAAATGTTAAAGCTTGATTGAAGTTCCTGCAATCATTAAACATACCTCTCATATCAGTTACATTGCTGGTATCCCACTCATTTATACCACTGAAGTCTTTTCTATTACTCCAAGCAAAAAGTTCACTCATATCAGTAATCAAGCTCGTATCAATATCGCCTAAATAAATACTCTCATCTCTTACTAGCTCAAGTAATTCTTCTTTTGTAGTTGGTTTGTATTTTTTCATCTCTAATCCTTAAATATTAATTCAATAATCTTGCCAATAATTGCAAGTATAATAAGCCCTATAAAAATCAAAAGCAAAAGCCTAAAAACACCTAAGCCAAAAAATAAAAGTAAAGCTAAGATAAACAAAAGTCCTAAAAGCCACATCTAAACTCCTTTTAAATTTTACTTATCTTAGCAAAAGCAAAGTCGTGATTGTGTCCATATAAAAAAAGAATTTAAAATAGGAATTTCAAATGAAATTCCTATTTTCAAATTCTTAGGCTTATTCTTAGTTTTATTTATAAAATTACTTGTAAAACTCAGGTAATTGCTCCAAACTCTCGCAACCTTCAAACATATTTTTCATACTTAATACTTTACTAGTATCAAAATCAAGTTTTTGATTAAAGTTTTTACAATCTTTAAACATACTGCTCATATTAATCACATTTCTTGTATCAAAACTCAAGGGTTGATTAAAATTGCTACAATCATAAAACATACAGCTCATTTTTTTTACATTTTTAGTATCAAACCATAAAGGAGCGTTAAAATTATCACAACAGCCAAACATTGAGCTCATATCAGTTACATTTTTGGTATCAAATTTAAGTGTTTTATCAAAACTACTACAATGAAGAAACATACTATTCATATTTGTTACATTACTAGTATTAAAGCTAAGGTATTGATTGAAATTCTCACATCCATTAAACATATCACTCATATTTGTTACATTTTTAGTATCAAACCATAAAGGAGAGTTGAAATTATCACAACCGCTAAACATTGAGCTCATATCAGTTACATTGCTGGTATCCCAAGTATTTATCCCAGAAAAATCCTTTCTAAAGCTATCTTCAAAAAGCCCACTCATATCAGTAATCAAACTCGTATCAACTTCACTCAAATCTAAAACATTAGAATAAACAAATCTTTTTAGTTTTTCTTTACTTGTAGGCTTCAATTTATGATTTATTACTATATTGTTTTTAAAATATTGTATAACAAGCTTCATAGCAGGTTCACAATCATAAAAATATTCAAATAACTCATTTATCTCAAACTTTTCAAAAAAGCTTGAATTCATTTCATAACAACCTTTAAATATGCTTTCTAAAGCATCAACATTACTTATATCAAAATCAAAAACTTGATTTAATTTTTCGCAACCCTCAAACATAGAGTTCATACCCTCAACATTTCTAGTATTAAAATTTAAAGGTTGGTTAAAGTTTTCACAACCACAAAACATACAACTCATACTCTTAACATTTCTAGTATTAAAATTTAAAGGTTGATTGAAATTCTTACAATAATAAAACATAAAGCACATATCATCTACATTGCTAGTATCCCACTCATTTATACCACTAAAATCAGCTCTTAAACTATTATAAAAAAGCTCACTCATATCGGTTATAAGGCTCGTATCAATATCGCCTAGATAAATACTCTCATCTCTTACTAGCTCAAGTAATTCTTCTTTTGTAGTTGGTTTGTATTTTTTCATAAAATCTCCTTTAAATTAAAGCCTAAGCGGCTCATCGCTTAACATAAAATCATCAAATTCTTTCTGAGTTTTAAACAAATCATTCACTCCATAAGCATCTGCAAGTTTTATCAAAGCTTCATCAGCTTTTGCGTAATCATTATTAGCCATAGCACTGCTAATCTCAGCAAAACTTAGCTCACTAATATCTTTTAGATTGCTTATGTATTCATTTGTAAAGCTTTCTAAATGAAGTCTATTTTCTATCATTTTTGGCATTATTTCTTGATATAAAGCTTCTATTTCTTCTCTTCTTGCTTTAGCCATTTTTGCACTTGCGCAAATTGCTAAAAAGCCATTAATAGCTAAATCCAAACTTTGAGAAAATACGACAACTCCAACCGAACAAACCAAAATAGAAATCCCAGTAGCTAAAACATTACCTACATAAACGCTAAGTTCCCTTTCAAGTGCAAAACCAAATGCAACCATGATAGCCGAAAACAAGCTCTTTAAAATTGTTCTAATAAGTTGTGAGAAGCTTTTAATCTCACCTTTTATAAATTGCCAAATAGCATTAAATATTGATTTGGCACTATTTCTAAGGCTTGTCCACATAGCCCTTAGATTACCACCAATATTTTTTAAACACTGAGCAGCAAGTCCTACAATAGTATCAATTAATCCAAAACTAGCACCCCTACCAAAACTCTCACTTCCTTTTACAAAAACTTGTTTTAAAAGCCTTTGTAGTCTTATTAAAAAATCTTCGTGGTTATTGTGCAAATACTCATCTCTTAATTCCCATACAACTCCACTTGCAAAAGTGCTTAAAACAACTGTCCCTGCATCGCTTAAACCTGTTTGAGCTATATTTATACCTGCTTGTTTTGCTTGTTCTATATATACATTTTTTAAAGCGATTTTTCCATCAGTGTTGATTTTTTGTCCGTTTTCTTGAATTTCGCCTTTTATGTAGCCTGATTTAGCTCTATCACTACCCTTTTCAAGTTGTTTAAATTTCGTTTCTTTTTCATCTAATTGCTTTTGAATTATTGCTTTTTTATCTTCTGGTGCATTATCTAGATTTTGTCTTATTTGCTTAATTTCATTCTCTGCTCTTTCATAAGTATCGCTATCTACCCTAACTTTAACTCCAGCTTCAAAATACTTATCATAAGTTTTAGAAAAAATACTATCACTAACAGCCTTTAATTGCTCTTCTTTAACTACATTGCCATTTTTATCAACCCCTACTACATCTACTAAAGTATGATTTGTCTTAGCGTATTCATCAAGTTTTGGATTAGTTGCTATTCTTTTGATTTCTTCATCGCTAAAATTAGAAGTAACCATTGATTTTTTTAAATCATTATTTGTATTAAAATCTTTATTTTCATATACTTGTTTTATCTCTTTAAGCTCATCTGTTGTATAAGCTCTAGTATCATTTTTATTATAAGCATTTTTAATATTTTGCTTACCTACTTCATAAGCTTCAAACATCTGTCCAAAACCATTTGGATTGCTTCCATGTTGTTTTACTGCTTTTTGCATACTTGTAGTAAGCTTTGAACTTTCCATATAAGCACCATAAGAATCAACATTAAAAATATTTAGTCCAAATCTAGCAAGACTTTGAGTGCCTAACTCTTCTATTAGCTCATCAAAAAATAAATTTTGCGTCATTTTAACTCCTTTAAAAAAGGTGGCAAAAGCCACCTAAAAATTTATTTATTCATAATGCTTGCTGCGAACTCTTGAGAACTTAAAATAGCAGCTTTAAACTCACTTGCAATCTTGCCATCTTTACTCAACACATTCACTTTACAAATTCCACTCATTACTTTTACAATATTTACAATGTATTTCATAAACGATTTTTCGCCATTTGAATATGTAGAATAATCATGATTGCCTTCAACCATTGCTCTAAACTTAGCTAAGTCTTTTACAAGTAAAACATCAAGTTTTTCTATTTCTCTAATAGCTTCATTAACGATAGTTGATATTGAATTAGTTGCTATTCTTGCTGTATCCATTTCTTCTTTTGCTACATTTGCTTTTGTAAGATTGCTTCTAGCATCATCTAGTGCTTTTTCACCTGCTTTTGAGTATAAAAATCCACCTAGTGCTAAAACAGGAGCTGCAACGATGCCGCCAAGCACAGCCATTCCACCTGCCATACCAAATCCACCTGCAGCTAAACTTCCACCACCAAGCCAAGCTAGAGTTGCATTAGTTGCTGCTGCACCACCTAGGGTTGAAATTGCTGTTCCAGTTGATGCACTTGCAAGAAGTCCAACACTTCCATAAGCTCCGATACCAGCTAATGCACCAGCTCCAAGTGATGCTATACCACCACCTGCAAGCTCTGCAAAACTAATAACACTTTCTTTAGTAAATGCAATAAATTCTTTAATGTCAAAACTCAAATCATCTTGTGAGAAATCACTCTCTTCAATGTTTTTAATCTGTGAATATATATCAATAAATTCACTAAAAGAATGCTCGTGAATATGTATTTTTGCTAAACCTAAATTTTCTAAAGCTTTATTTGCTTGGTCTCTTGATTTTTCTAATTTACTTTTAGCATCATCAAAAATACCTTGCGCTTTAGAATTTATATTCTCAGCTTCTTTTTTATCGCAATGTCCATCATAAGCTTTTTTTGCTCCAAAAGCACCTGCTGCTACTGCTATACCACCTAAAATAAAAGGAATTGGCATTTTAAATCTCCTTAATTAAATTAATTTTATATTTTTTATCTACTTTAAATTTATCTTGTAAAGCATTGCAGACTTTTATATTCTCGTTGTAATATTTAGCCTTACTCATATACTTTTTAAGAAACCTTTCGTAATATTCATCAACCCTACAAACCATAGGACGATTTTCATAAATCCTGCATGTATTATCATCTGCTAGGTGCATACAAACACCATTTAAATTAAATTCTTCTAGTTCTTTTACTCCGTTAATACTTTTGCAGCATAAGCCACATGCAGTGCATGGAAAATTATCTAACATTGCTAAGTTCCTTTGAATGTAAATGAGAAGTTTTGAATAAAATTAATGAAGTTAAGTGATTTTAGTTTTTGTAAAATCCCCCCCCCATAAGAGAAAATATAGCTTTCATTTATTCTCCTTTCTTGTAATTTTTCGCATTATAGCATATGAGTTGTCAAAATTCTGTCCATATAAAAAATATTTAAAATATTATTAATAAAAATATTGATTTTAAAAGCTTAAACTAAAAACAAAATATAATACTAATTACTGCAAATAAAAAAATATTTTATCTTACTTTAACTATTTGTATTACATATTATTGTATTGACTATAATAAATTTCTAGGTTATAAAAATAAAAAGATGAATGTATTAAAATAAAATTATATAAATTAAAAAAGGGATTAATAAATATGAAAAATAAATTTCATATGAGTTTAGAATACAACATATGTTTAGCAAAAAGAAATATCGTAGATAATATCTATAAAAGTGCGAGACTTGAGGGAATTAATGTAACTTTTCCACAAGTAGAAGCCATTTATAACGGTGCAAGCGTGGGCAATCTAAAGGTAGATGATATTGTAGCTATTAACAACCTTAAATATGCTTGGTATGTTCTTTTTGATACTATAAGTTATCCTGAAGTTGATTTTGCTTATATTTGTAAAATGAACAAGACTATAGGTGCAAATTTAATCTATCAATCAGGCTACATAAGGCAATTTGATGTAGCTATTGGTGGAACAACTTACAAACCTAAAATGCCATATAAAGAAGAAATTATAGAAGAATTAAACGAAATACAAAAAATCACAAACACTACACAAAGAGCAATAACATTAATGTTATATCTAATGAGAAAACAAATATTTAGCGATGGCAACAAACGAACGGCAATTCTATGTGCTAACAAGGTCTTGATTAGCAATGGAGCTGGTTTGGTAAATATTCCAGTCGGATTAATTAACGAGTTTAAAGAAAAATTAATTAAATATTATGAAACAAATGAAATGAAAGATATTATGGATTTTACTTATAAAAATTGTATTGATGGATTTAATAGCATAGAGCCTAGTATTGAAGAAAAGCTTGAGAGTGAAAAAAATGATGAAATGTTTAATCAATACATAGCAAAATCTTATAAAAATAAATTGTTTTAAAGAATATAAGCTTTATTTTAAAAGCTAATATTTATACTTTTAATCTATTTGATTAAAAACAAAATTACCTAATAATTAAATATATTGCTATTACGATAGGAGTAATTAATAGCTTTATGTTTTTATTGTTTTCTTTAAATTTAGCTAAATAATTTAAAATTCTTAATCAAGTGAGCTATAAAACAAATACTTGATTTAGCAGAGTAAAAAACACTTGCAAAAACACTACCCCCCCCCCAACACTAAAAACTCATATCCTAATTATGTTTTATATGCGTAATAAATACTTTTATATAATCAATCTAATTAATTTAATTACTTAATAAGCTTAGTATTAACTTACTCTAAAGTATTTAATTAAGTTTAATTTTTATTACTTTAAATCACTAATTAAACTTAGCATAAAAATACTTTAGCATTAATTACTTATCTTCTAAAAACAATCTAAGCCCTAATTACTGCAACAGAATTTAAATCCAAATTTTATATAAGCTTAATTTTTAAATACTTCGTTTTACAGAAATTTTATTTGATATAAACCTTGCTATACATAAACCTAGTTTTAAAAACTTCTTTTACAGAAACTTCGTTTTACAGACATTTCGTTTTTTAAAAACTTTGTTTTACATAAACTCTATTTAAATAAACCTAATTTTATAAACACCCCATTCACTACTAATATTGCTTATTAAAGATAAAGATTTGATAGCATAAATAAGAAATTTGCTACCAATAACATTACTTAATTAAAATTAGAAAAAATAATATTTAATTACAATCCTTCACTACCAATATTATTTTTCAACCACTCATATTACCTTAATGATGTTTTCATATGAGATTATGGCTTACGTCTAAATATTATTCTAATATTGATTTAACTTTAACTACCTAAAAAAACAATTAATCACCTAAGCTTATTAAATACATAATTCTTTAAACATATAAAGCTACTTAAATTAAATAAGCATACTCATATAAATACTTTAAACATATAACTTATAAATACTTCTAGCATATACTAAAACTACTTAAAGCAAATAAAAAAAACCTATATAAAAAGTAAGAGCTATATTGTATAAGTATCATTTAAAATATCTATTTTTATAATCTCATACTAAAAAATATAATTAAGCAAATTATTTAAAGTAAAGGTTTTAAAAACCCAAACAAAGCTAAAAAAGAAAGCAACAATAAAAACTTACCTTTTAGCCCTATCCCGTTTCTACAATTAAAAAAATATAATAAAAAAATTAAATCTAAAAATATGTATATAAAAATCAATTATTATTAAAAAGAAAGGAGTTAAAAAAGATTTTAACAAGTCCGCAACGAGCTACTTTCCCCATGCCAGTAAGGCGTAGTATCATCACCCACAATGTGCTTAGCTTCTTGGTTCGGGATGGGACAAGGCGTTACCACATTTGTATAATCACGGACATTGTTATTTAAATCTATTAGTATTTAATAAACTTAAATAACAATGTTAAAAGCAAGTAATTTAAACTCTTAAACTTACTAAAGTAATAAACCTTAGCAAGGAAGTAATGCTTATTTAAAGTAAGCGGACGGTCTATTAGTATTGGTCAGCTAAATGGCTTTCACCACTTACACACCCAACCTATCAAGCAGCTAGTCTTGCTGCGACCTTAAGAGAAGATTCATCTTAGAGTTGGCTTCGAGCTTAGATGCTTTCAGCTCTTATCACATCCGAACTTAGCTACGCTGCGATGCTCTTGGCAGAACAACAGCTACACCAGTGGTTCGTTCAACCCGGTCCTCTCGTACTAGGGTCAAATCTCTTCAATCTTCTTACGCCCACGGCAGATAGGGACCGAACTGTCTCACGACGTTCTGAACCCAGCTCGCGTACCGCTTTAAATGGCGAACAGCCATACCCTTGGGACCTGCTCCAGCCCCAGGATGCGATGAGCCGACATCGAGGTGCCAAACCTCCCCGTCGATGTGAGCTCTTGGGGGAGATCAGCCTGTTATCCCCGGGGTACCTTTTATCCTTTGAGCGATGGCCCTTCCACACAGAACCACCGGATCACTAAGACCGACTTTCGTCTCTGCTTGACGTGTTTGTCTTGCAGTTAAGCTGGTTTATGCCTTTATACTCTACAAACGATTTCCAACCGTTTTGAACCAACCTTTGTAAGCCTCCGTTATTTTTTGGGAGGCGACCGCCCCAGTCAAACTACCCACCAGACATTGTCCTACGTGAGGATAACTCACGCTAGTTAGCTACCCGAATAAGAAAGAGTGGTATCTCAACGATGGCTCATTATAAACTGGCGTCTATAACTCAAAGCCTCCCACCTATCCTGCACATTCTTATCCAAGTAGCAGTGTCAAGCTGTAGTAAAGGTCCACGGGGTCTTTCCGTCTTGCCGCGGGTAGGAGGAATTTTCACCTCCACTACAATTTCACTGGATCCCTCTTTGAGACAGCTCCCATCTCGTTACGCCATTCATGCAGGTCGGTATTTAACCGACAAGGAATTTCGCTACCTTAGGACCGTTATAGTTACGGCCGCCGTTTACTCGGGCTTCGATCAAGAGCTTCGCATTGCTGCTGACCCCATCAATTAACCTTCGAGCACCGGGCAGGCGTCACACCCTATACATCCACTTACGTGTTAGCAGAGTGCTGTGTTTTTGGTAAACAGTCGGGAGGGACTCTTTGTTGTAAGTTTCCTTGCCTTCGGAGTAAATCCTAATACAAGGCTAACCACACCTTATACCGAAGATACGGTGCTATTTTGCAGAGTTCCTTAAAGAGAGTTCTTCCACGCGCCTTAGAATACTCATCCCACCCACCTGTGTCGGTTTACGGTACGGGCAACATTATCTAAACTTAGAAACTTTTCTTGGCTCGACGGCATCAGCAATTCTTCCTTCCATCCGAAGACTTCAGAAAGCCTTTCAGTTCTCGGTCTAATGTTATACGGATTTGCCTGTATAACAACCTACTACCTTAGACTAGCACTTCCATCCGCTAGCTTGCTTAGCCCTAAGCGTCCTTCCATCGCACAATAATGTTGGTATTGGAATATTAACCAATTTTCCATCGCATACCCCTTTCGGACTTTGCTTAGGACCCGACTAACCCTACGATGACGAGCATCGCGTAGGAAACCTTGGGTTTACGGCGTTAATGATTCTCACATTAATTATCGCTACTCATGCCTGCATGCTCACTTCTATACGCTCCAACGCTCCTTACCGGTACATCTTCAACGCCTATAGAACGCTCTCCTACCACCCAAGCTAGGCTTGGGTCTACAGCTTCGGTACTTATTTTAGCCCCGTTATATTTTCCGCGCAAAATCACTAGACCAGTGAGCTATTACGCTTTCTTTAAAGGATGGCTGCTTCTAAGCCAACCTCCTGGTTGTTAAAGTAACTTCACATCGTTTTCCACTCAAATAAGATTTAGGGACCTTAGCTGGTAGTCTGGGTTGTTCCCCTCTCGACGACGGATTTTATCACTCGCCGCCTGACTGCTGTGATTACACTATAAGTATTCGGAGTTTGATAGGGTTTGGTACATTGGTGTATGCCCTAGCCCATTCAGTGCTCTACCCCTTATAGCTACTACACAACGCTATACCTAAATATATTTCGGAGAGAACCAGCTATCACGAAGTTTGATTGGCCTTTCACCCCTATCCACAAGTCATCCGGAGCCGTTTCAATGGCCGTCGGTTGGGTCCTCCACTAGTTCTTACACTAGCTTCAACCTGCTCATGGATAGATCACTTCGTTTCGGGTCTGCAGCATCTGACTTATCGCCCTATTAAGACTCGCTTTCGCTACGGCTTCACGTTAGCTTAACCTTGCCAGACACCACAACTCGCAGGCTCATTATGCAAAAGGCAGTCCATCACCCTGTATTGCTACATAGGGCTCTGAATGATTGTAAGCAAATGGTTTCAGGTTCTATTTCACTCTGATCACCTCAGTTCTTTTCACCTTTCCCTCACGGTACTTGTACACTATCGGTCAGACATTAGTATTTAGGGTTGGATCGTGGTCGACCCAGCTTCAGACAAGATTTCACGTGTCTCGCCCTACTCAGGATACTGCTAAGTAAAGTAAAGATTTTATGTACGGGAGTATCACCCTCTACGCTCAAGCTTTCCAACTTGTTCTACTATCTTTGCTTAGTCTTTGTTGCAGTCCTACAACCCCACTAGTAAACTAGTGGTTTGCCCTCTTACGCTTTCGCTCGCCGCTACTAGCGTAATCTCTATTGATTTCTTTTCCTGTTGGTACTAAGATGTTTCAATTCCCAACGTTCGCTCCATATATGGTAATACATATCTCTATGTATTGGGTTGCCCCATTCGGAAATCTACGAATTAATGCCCCTTGACGGCTCCTCGTAGCTTATCGCAGTCTAGTACGTCCTTCATCGCCTTTGTCTGCCAAGGCATCCACCATTTGCTCTTATTAGCTTACCTTTGTTAATAATGTTATTAATATTTTTACAATTAATAGTATTAATTGAAATATATTTGCATGCATTATTGTTATTGTTTTTAGTATTACTAAAACGCATTACTTCCTTGCTAAAGTTTTTATGTAATTATTAATCTTAATCTTCAAGACGGAAAGCGTCTAAGCTGTGATGCTTAAAAACTTTTTCTTATATATACTTAATATATGTAATAAGAAAGAGATTAAGTATAACTACCTTTAACAAGCTTATGAAATTGTTTTATATTACTTGCTTGTGACTCTTAACATTGATAAATAAAATAACACTAGGTTAGAAACTATATATAACATAGAATTAAATTAAATAAAACCTAGAAAGAACATTTAGCTTAAATGCTCTGTTTAAGTTTTATATGGTGGAGAATAGCGGGATCGAACCGCTGACCTCCTGCGTGCAAGGCAGGCGCTCTCCCAGCTGAGCTAATTCCCCATATCAATACTCATTTCAACCTTTGATATCCAAACAAGCTCTCAAGAGCTCTTGAAATATTTATTATTACTCTTTAGTGTGAGTTAAAGAGTATGTACTCTAGAAAGGAGGTGATCCAACCGCAGGTTCTCCTACGGTTACCTTGTTACGACTTCACCCCAGTCGCTGATTTTGCTGTGGGCGGTAACTAGTTTAGTATTCCGACTTAAAGCACAATCAACTCCCATGGTGTGACGGGCGGTGAGTACAAGACCCGGGAACGTATTCACCGTAACATAGCTGATTTACGATTACTAGCGATTCCGGCTTCATGCTCTCGAGTTGCAGAGAACAATCCGAACTAAGACATATTTTATAGATTTGCTCCACCTCGCGGTATTGCTTCTCATTGTATATGCCATTGTAGCACGTGTGTAGCCCTGGGCATAAGGGCCATGATGACTTGACGTCGTCCACACCTTCCTCCTCCTTGCGAAGGCAGTCTATTTAGAGTGCTCAGCCGAACTGTTAGCAACTAAATACGTGGGTTGCGCTCGTTGCGGGACTTAACCCAACATCTCACGACACGAGCTGACGACAGCCGTGCAGCACCTGTCTCTAAGTTCTAGCAAGCTAGCACCCTCGTATCTCTACAAGGTTCTTAGGATATCAAGCCCAGGTAAGGTTCTTCGCGTATCTTCGAATTAAACCACATGCTCCACCGCTTGTGCGGGTCCCCGTCTATTCCTTTGAGTTTTAATCTTGCGACCGTACTCCCCAGGCGGTATGCTTAATCCGTTAGGTGCATTACTGAAATGACTAGCATTCCAACAACTAGCATACATCGTTTAGGGCGTGGACTACCAGGGTATCTAATCCTGTTTGCTCCCCACGCTTTCGCGCCTTAGCGTCAGTTAAGTTCTAGCAGATCGCTTTCGCAATTGGCATTCTTAGTAATATCTACGGATTTTACCCCTACACTACTAATTCCATCTGCCTCTCCCTTACTCTAGAATAGCAGTTTTGAATGCAGTTTAATGGTTAAGCCATTAGATTTCACATCCAACTTACTACTCCGCCTACGCGCCCTTTACGCCCAGTGATTCCGAGTAACGCTTGCACCCTCCGTATTACCGCGGCTGCTGGCACGGAGTTAGCCGGTGCTTATTCTTACAATACAGTCAGTATTCTTCTTGTAAAAAAGGAGTTTACGCTCCGAAAAGTGTCATCCTCCACGCGGCGTTGCTGCTTCAGGGTTTCCCCCATTGAGCAATATTCCCCACTGCTGCCTCCCGTAGGAGTCTGGACCGTGTCTCAGTTCCAGTGTGTCTGATCATCCTCTAAGACCAGATATGCGTCATAGCCTTGGTAAGCCATTACCTTACCAACTAGCTGATACAATATAGCCCTATCCCTTACCGAAAAACTTTCCCACCCTAACTTATGTTAGAGCGGAGTATAGAGTATTAGCACTCATTTCTAAGTGTTGTCCTCTTGTAAGGGGCAAGTTAGCTATACATTACTCACCCGTGCGCCACTAATCCGTCTAGCAAGCTAGACTTCATCGTTCGACTTGCATGTGTTAGGCACGCCGCCAGCGTTCACTCTGAGCCAGGATCAAACTCTCCATAATTTAAATGATTATTTTTTAATCTATGAAAAATTAAAAAATAAATAAAATAATGAAGTGAATGATTTAAAACTTATATATAAGAAAGTTTTAAATGGCTCTTGATCACTTGTTTAGATATCAAAGATTGACGTTGAAATAATTGATATATTTAAAATTAACAATAAAACTATTTAAAATAACAAGTTTGATAACTGAAGTTATGCAAACGAAAGCCTGAATTATATACAGCAAAACTTAAAGTATTCTTAAATATGAAAATATTTTTTAAAAAAATTGAAAAAAATGAAAAAATATGAAAAAGTTTTTGAGTTATTTGAAATGGACTAGTGGTAATAGATTGTTTAAAATACTTGGGAAATAAGGGTTTAGTGGAGTTTATGGTTATTAGGATTTATAGGTAAAGTTTATAATATAAATAATTATAAAAAAACCAAAATCCTATTTCAAATTATTTTAAATAGCTTTATTTTTAGTATTGCAATTAGAAAAATCATTTAATTTTAAAGAATTTAAATTTGAAATTTAGATTTTAAATCTAGCAATATCTAAGATTTATTTTAAACTCCTGTTTTAAATTCTTTAAGTACAAACAATAATAGCACCTCGTTTTAACACGATTTTATTATCATTTTTCAACTCTTTTAAAACCCTTGAAATACTTTCTCTTGAGCTACCTACTACTCTTGCTAATTCTTCGTGAGTGATTTTTAATTCATTATTGCTTGCATTATCTTTTATATATTTTAAAACACGATTTGAAAGCGGCATAAAAGCAAAATCTTCTAAAAATTGCATAATTTCGCTAAGTCTTTTAGAAATAATGTCTAATTTTAGCTGTTTAAATTCTAAATATTTTTCGCTTAATTCTTCTAAATCTTTGCTAGGAATTACCCAAACATTAGTGTTTTTTACAAACTCAATATTAACATCAAAACTAATATTATTTAGCACGCAAGAAGCTGATAATAAGCAATATTCATCATTTGATAAATTAAAAATATCAATCTTTCTAATGCCATTATCAATAAATATCTTAATACTTCCATCAATTATAAATATAAGCCCTTGACAATCCCATAAATCATCACCTTTTTTATAAGTCTTAAAAAGACCTTTTTCTAAACATTTTTTAATTAGCTCATTATTTGTAAATATAGAATTTAAAAAATCTTCAATCTTTTTCATTGTAACTTTATCACATACATAATTTTTAAAAACTCTTATACTTTATCAAAAAAAGGAATATTATGAGTTTAGATAGAAGAAATTTTTTAAAAATCGCAGGAATTGCTAGTGTAAGCAAGGTTTTTGCAAATACCAATCAAGAAAAAATGGCAAAACTAATTGATTTAAGCCTTTGCGATGGCTGTGCTAATTTAGCAACACCTTTATGCGTAAGTGCTTGTAAATTAAAAAATAAAGATGTTTTTCCTAAACCAATTAGCAAAATACCAAATTATTATCCACAAAAATTTTATGAAGATTATCAAGACAAAAAAGATGAGATTAATAGGCTAAATCCTTATAATTTCATCTATGTTGAAAAATTAAACATAGATAATAAAAACATAAATATCCCAAGACATTGTATGCATTGTGATGACCCAACTTGTCTTAAAATATGTCCTTTTGGAGCAATTAGCAAAGATAATTCAGCAGTTAAGATTAACCCTAATGTTTGTTTTGGTGGAGCAAAATGTAAAGATGTTTGCCCTTGGCACATACCACAACGACAAGCAGGGGTTGGAGTTTATCTTAAAATAGCACCTAAATTAGCAGGTGGTGGAGTTATGTATAAATGCGATTTATGTGCTGATATTAGTATTCCTGCTTGTGTGAGTGCTTGTCCTAAAAACGCAATGATATATGCAAATAAGGAAAAAATAAAATTACTAGCCCTAAAAAAGGCACAAGAATATAAAGATTTAGCCAAAGATGATGGCACATATATTTACGGAGATAAACAAAACGGCGGAACTGCAACTTTTTATGTATCGCCGATTTCATTTGAAAAAATTCAAGAAGCAATAAGCACAAAACACGCAAACAACACTCAAGGAATAGCACATATGAAAGTAGATATAAATAACAAAATAACCAGTAATGACAAAATTATTAAAAGTGTTTTATTAAGCCCGATTGCAGGTGTTTTAGCAGGTGTTTTACTAAGGAAAAAAATGAAAATTAAAAGACAAAGTATATTTAATCAAATAACTCATTTAGGAATAATGATTAGTGTTTTTGCGTTGATTTTTAGTGGTATTTTACAAATGCCTGTCGCAAAAAGATATATGATTTATAAATTACCTTTAATGTCTTGGAGTGTGGATTATTATATTAGTTTGATGATTCATTATATTTTTAGTATTAGCTTGATATTTTTTGTATTTTTGCATATTACATATTATATTTTACGCAAAGATTTTTCAATGCTTCCAAAAAAAGGTGATATTAAAAAAAGCATAAAATTAATCTATGCAATAATTTTTAACAAAGAAGAAGAACCTTGCGAAAAATACCTACCAGAACAACGCCTTGCGTATTTAGGACTTGTAATTATTATGGCTGTTTTAATTATTACAGGGCTTATTAAAACTTATAAAAATTTAGCAGAAATTTCAATTAGTGAAAACTCTATATTTTTAGTAGCATTACTACATAATATTGGAATGTTTTTAATGATTTTTTGGATATTTATACATTTATTTGCTTTTGTTTTTAAGACTAATAGAGCACTTTTAGGTGCTATGTTTGGTGGAAAAATTGATGCTAAATATGTATTAAAAAGACATAAATTATGGCATGAAGGTGTAAAAGCCGCTAAAAAGGTTTTAAATATGTTATGAGATTACTAGAACTAAATTATAAATTTGATGATTTATTTAGTTGAAATTGATACCGATGAAATATACTTAAGAAAATAAATTTTCATAATATAAAAATAAGAAAAATTAGTAAAAACAAAGGACAAATTTAAGCAACTTTGCAAGTATTAAACAAAGCCAAAAATTATTACTAACTTTACTAAAAAAAGGCATAAATCATACAATCAAATAAAAATATTATATTTATTTTGTAATATCAAAATATAGTTTTAAGAACTACTAATATTTTAAAATTAAATTAAATATTTTCAGTTAGATGACAGGTATAAAAAAGTTTGTCTATTGTATTATTTCGTAGTTATTACTATTATTAAATCTTTAAAAGAAAACTTTAAACAAACATTGATAAATTAAAGCTTGTGATGATTTATAAGAATTTAAATTTGCTTAAAATATAGTCTATTATTGTTTTACTTTTAGCTTTGATTTTACTCAAATCTTCAACCAAGAAAAACTTAGAAAATATAAATATATTCAAATAACGCTCAATAATAGAAAAAATAGCAATAGATATTAAAAAAATCGCAAATAATATAAAGATAAAAAATACAAAATTTTCATTAGCTAAATTCTTATTTGAAGTGGCAAAAATTATTGTAATAATAGCGCTAATAAAACCAAAAATAACACTCAAAGCATTGCTAAAAGAAAAGCCATTAATCTTGCTTTTTAAAATATAAAAAGCATTGCAATTAGGACATTTTAGACTAATAAATCCTAAATCTTTTTTATAAGTTAATTTTGAGATTTTACAAGAACAAATATCACACTTTTTATTGATAATTTCCACTTTAATTTCCTTGTAACAAAATGTTTTATTTTATATCAGATAATACTTGTGATTTTATCACTAATTTAAATTCTTTTAGCAATTCAACTTTTAAAGCTATGTTCTATTATTTTACATAAAAATTTATAAATATTTTAAGAAATGGCAAAGCGCCATTTCTTGCTACAAACCATATCCGTTTGAGACTTTTTTCTTAATTTTCTCTTCTTTTTTAATTCTACAAATATCTCCTTTTTTTATATTACCGCTTGATATATTTGCATAACTTTGTTTTTCGTTGTTTCTAATAATCTCTACAACTCCTGAAAAATCTTCTGTATAACTCTTCTCCTTTGTTCTGCTATCAATAATTACCTTGCCTTTTGCAAAACAATCTAAGGTAGTTCCAATGGGTATTTTTTGAGTAAAAATAGCAAGATTATTGCTAATATTTTCTACCACTGGCGGATAAATACCTGAATGAAAATTCTCAACCAACTCTTTTGCAATTTTATTTATAAAATTATCAATTTCTACATTATTTAACTCTTTAAATTCATATTGTATTGTGCTTGTATTTGAATATTTTATCTCTTGAGTAGCCATTAAAATAACTTGATAATTTATAGTTGCACTAAGGTTTGATTTGCCTATGCTATTTGTATAGCTTGAATGCTTACCAGGAATATATTTAAATGATGCTACATCAAACAAAAATACATAATCAGCCCCTAAAGTATGGCCTAATCTTAATGCTTCATCTTTACTAGCATTATTTTTAATAAATCTTGCTTCATTTTCGGTTATGTTTTGATTATCTCTATCTAATAAATTAAATTTTCTAGCCTTATAAATCTCATTTTGTATGGCTGTTTTTAATATATTTAAAAACACCAACTCTTCATAACCAATATTCATCATATTTAATTCACTAATTCTAGGAACTACAATCAAATTATGCTTATTTGTATTTTGACCTGGGATTTTATAGTATTTGCTAGAGCTAATTTTTTTAATCTGAACTACTACCTTATAACCATCAGCAGTCTGCATTTTGCTAATTACATCAAATGAATTAAATCTACCTTGTGTTGCACGAGATATCTTTTTATTATAAGTTTCTTGATAATTTATATCGCCGTTATTATTACTTGCTTGAACTTTATTTTGATGAGTGCTTTTTATATAAGCACCATTTAATTTCCCAATGGCTTCTGCAAGAGCATTATCAACTGCTTGTTCATACGTTAGACCATATCCTTCACCAGTAGCAGTTTTTACGCTAGTTTTAGTAACAATAGCAGCATTTAGGCTTATTACTAAGCCTAAGATCATAATTAATAACTTTTTCATACAAGCCCCTAAAAATCATCTGTTACTTGATTGCTATAAATTAGCATTGATTTTTGCACTTTAACAGGTTTTACATCTTTGCTTGTTGCAGTTTTTTGACCAGTTTTTACTGCACTAATTTGTTCATTCTTTTTATCAATTTGTTTAATATTACTTAAAGAATAAGAAACCATAGAACCAACAACTCCAACATCGCCTAAATCTTGATACCATTGTTCTATTGTCTTCATTCCTTTAGTATTTACTTTACTATGAGTTTTTACTATTTTAGAAAAAGAACTTGATATAGTATTTTCAACACTACCTTCTTCATATACTCCATCATTAATAGCGCCTTCAATTACGGTAAACATAGCATTTTGAATAGTTTTCATTTCGGCAGTGTAATTTTTTTGTAAATCTACATAAGAACCTAAAAATTGTGCTAAATTATCTTGAGCTACCATTTCTGATTTTTCTGTATTTGTTTCTTGTAATTGATATTTTAAAGCAGGTTTTTGCTTGTATGATTTTAAAGAAAATGATAATAATGCGGGTCTACAATTCTCATCCCAATAAAACATTGTTCCTACCCTGCCTAATCTTTCTTCATCGCTCATAGCTTTTATAATATCTGTTACTTTTTTGCAAATTGCTTTATTTTCTGGTTCTGGAATTTCAATACCCTTAGTAAGACTATTATAAAGCTGAATTGACCTATCAGATACATAAGCAATCACCCCAAGTCTTGAATTACCATCTTTATCTGTATCAATTACGCTCATATAAGTTACCAAACCTTGTGCTATACCCGAACCACTTTGACTTATATTAGAAGCAAATGTATCTGAAAATATTGCACTTTTTGCTATTGCTTTTGCTTGTTCTTTTTGAGCTTGTGAGTAATCTTGTATATCTAAATTGGGGTCTATTATAGTTTTTATTCTATTTAAAACACCATCCACAATTTCTTCATAGCTTTGTTCTCTTTTCATAGCTTTTAATTCAGCTTTCGCTTCATTTTCAAGCTCACTTTTTAGCTTTTGTGCATCTTCTGTTTTATCAGTTATAGCCAAAATAGCGCTACTTATATGCCTTAAACCATTCTCAGCTATTGCTTTGCTTTTAATTTCTAGCATAGCCTTTTGAAAAGCTGTATCTACATAACTATAAAAATTTGCCCCACTCTTATTTTGTGCTAAAGAGACAATTTTTGCCCCTACAAATAAAATCTCATCTTTGTTTTGTAATTCATTTTTTATACAAGCTATATATTTATCAAACTTACCTTTTTCACCTTCACAAACTTTTATTGGACTTTCACTTGCAAATGTTATTTGACTCATTAATAATGTAGCTATAAAACTCAAAAGTGTTTTCTTTAACATTTTTACCCCTTAAAATTTCTTATTAATGATTTCTCTGCCTTTCCACTCTACCACGCCTGTTGCTAATCTATTAATAGATACATCTAGATAATACGCAACTTCACCTGTTTCTAAATTAGTTTGTTGAGTGATAACACCCCTTAAAGAATGAGTAGGACCTACTAAATGTCCTGATTGAACAATTTTATCTTGGTCAAAATCTTCATTTCCTTCAAGAGATTTAGCTATCGCATAAGAATTACTCGTGCTACCATCACCCGATACACTATCAATATAATTTGCTAATTGATAATCATTGATAGCATTTACTAATTCTTCTTTTATAATTTTAGGGCTAAAGTTTTGTCTTGTATTGTTTTTAATTCTTTCTACCATTAAATTGCACGGGTAATCTCCGCAATTTAAAAACTTATCACTTCTAACTTTTGCGTAATACATTTGTTTTACAAGTTTATCGGTTGTTAAAGAAAAATCATTTGAGCCAATTTTTGAATGCTTACTATCATATAAAGCACCTTTAGGTATTTCACTAATTCCGGTAATCAATACTTTATAATTTACAGAATCATCGGTTGGAGCTAAATATAATAAATTTTTTGTATCATGATTTGATACTTCTAAATAATCAGTAGTTAATCTTTCGCTAAACGCATCTGTTGTCATACCATTTGTATCTTCCCAAGTAATTTTTACCTTATAAGCCTTTTGGCTTTTAGTTTGACTTGTTAGTTTTAAATTCACAACTTCACGATTACCTTTTTTACTCTTTACTAACTCACAACCTAAATATTTTAAGTCTTTAGCATTTGCATAAGTTACATTAGGGCATTTATCTAATGCTCCTATAGTATTATTTGTATTTGCAGGAGAATTTTGATTACTTACACAAGCACTAAATAATAATCCAGCTAATAAAATTGAATATTTTTTCATTATTAATTCTCCCCTACATTTACTTGTGTTACTTTTTTACCTTCAATTACTTTTATATAATTTGTGCCTATTTTTGGAGATTTAACATAAATTAAGTAGTTTTTATCTTTATCTAAATTAGATTTTGAAAATATTTCATTTCCTTTATTATCTGTGATTTTAATATCTCCTGTATTATCAAGTATTGTTAATTGATAATCTTTTGGAAGTCCCACAACGCGTCTTAAATCACTATGATTAACAGCTTCAGTGGCTTTATTTGCTGCAAATCCTAATAATGGACTTTTATTAGCTGCACTAGCATTTAAAGAAGTTTTAACAGCTGCATCAAAAATAGCTTTTATCATTGTAACAGTTAAATTACTATTGTAATCTTTAGTAATTATTTTATCCATATCGGCTAATTGTTTTGTATTTTCTTTATTTTTATTGTTGCTTACTTCTAAATACTCATAAGATGATTTGCTATCAGTTAATTTTGGAAATACCCCACGAGCATCGGTAAGCCCACCAATAGCTTTGATAATATCATCATCTAATTTTGTATTAATATTTAAAGCTGCATAAGTAACTGCTAATTTAACAGCATTATCTTTTAAATGGTTTAAGTCAGCTGGAATAGGAAAACTGATTTCATAATCTTCTAAACCTTTTGATTCCCCGTTTTCATATACTACAAATACATTATTTGTATCAGATTTGTTATCACCATAAATTTTATCAAAAACACTTGCTAATACTTTATTATCAACATTTTTCTCTTTGATTTTTAATAATTTATTTCTAACTTCATCAACTTCTTCGCCACCTTCTAAAATTCCACCTACAAATTCCATAAATTCAACATAAGTATTAATAAATCCTTGCTCTGCTTGAAGAATTTTGCAATCATCATCTATAAAAATATCTTCTGATTTTTTATCGTTTTTGCAATTCATACCCATTAATTCACTTGTATTGTCCTTAATAGCACTATTTGCTAAATTTTGAATAATTTTAAATAAAAAACCATCTTCGCCGCCCATATCTTTTGCTGCTTTTACGATTTCTTTTTTATATTTTTCTTCAATTTTTTCTTGTTCATCACCAGCTAATCTAAACAATCTATTAGCTGATTCAAAAATAGAATTATTACTACCTTCTACTGCTTCTTTATCAAATAAAACACTTGTTGATAATAATTGGTCTATTCCTTGATAAGTTCTTAAAATCGGTAATTCATAAAATAAACCTTTGTAATCAAGTATACCAGAATCATTAAAGCCATTTACAGCTGCATTAAAAGATGTATAAGAATTTGTATAATCACCACAATATAATAATTTAATACCTTCTGCACTTCCGTTATATATAGGGTCTTTTGTAACTTCGTTGTATTTGCAAACGCTATCTTTGTTTGCTTGAATATTGTATAGATTGCTAAGTTTTGAATCTAAATCGCCTTGTCCTCCTGTAGAAAAAGAGCAAGCACTAAATGTTAATACCCCCCCCAACAACACCGATGTAAGTAGTGAAATTTTAATTTTCATTGTTTCTCCTTGAGTTAAAATTAGATTATTATTATATAAAAAATAAAAAAAATATCAATATGAAAAATAATATTTTGTAGTTATTGGTTAAAAATAGTAAAAAATATTATCAAACTAATATTTATAAAACTTTATTAATTTTATTTTTAACTTATAATTAATATCAAAATATTTTATTTAATATATTTAATTATGAAAAATTAATTCAAATAATTATATTAAAAATAAAAATGAGTATTCTAAACTACAACTCATTTTAATTCTTCTTTTAATTTATTTAAATAATTTGTATAAACATCATTAGAGCAACTACCTCTTCTATAATAATTACCTAAACTAAGATAATAGTTATCAATAAATAACCTAGTAAAAGAATCATAAATTCTATTAAGATTAGGGCTAAGTTCTAAACTCAAATTATTTAAATTTGTTATTGCATAACTACAAGGTTTATAATAACCATAAATATCATAATTTATTAGTTTATCTTTGCTAAGTCTAGTTGGTAATTCTGAAGCTTCTTCTTCAAAAATTTTTTCATATTTTTTATAATTTTCATATAATTGCACTTCTTTATCAACTATTAAATTTACACTTTTAAAAAACTTACCATCTATCGTATAGTTTTGCTTTTTAATTGTGCTTAATAATAAGGTATTTGGTTTTTTAAGTTCTGTTACTTCGTGCTTTGGACTTTGCTGTAAATTAAAATGACTTATGAATAATATTCCGTGAAAAGCAATCATTAAAAATGAGAAAAAATAAAAGATAACTTTAATAAATTTTTGATTTTGTTTCATTATTAACTTATAAAACCACCAAATTAATAGTGAAAATATAATTGGTAGCAATAGTTGTAAAACTACAAACCACCCACCGGCATCTCTATCAATAAGCCCAATTCTTATAACCAAATATAAAAATAAAATATATAAAGCTATTATAAATCTAGGATAGAGCTTTAAACCTATAAATAAAGTAAGAGTAAAAACAATAGGGTAAGTAATAAAACTTGCATATGGTATAGGAATTAAAATACTAATAATTCCACTAGCTAAATCATGTAAATTATCTAAAAAATATGTTAGATATATTAAAAACTCATTCATATCTTACCTTTAAAATAAAGTTAATTTAGTAATAATACATTCTTTATTACACTAAATCAAACCAAAAATCTTAAGCAAAACAATAACTAATCTAATAACAAAATAAACACAAGCTAACTGCAAACCAAATATAACAACTTTCATAAAAGGATTGTAGTATTTGTTAAAAAATCTAAAAGCTTTATCATAGTATTTATAAAAAAATCTAAAAATATTAAAATCGCGCACGCCGTATTTTTTATATATTGACAATTGTTTTAGAAGTAGTTCTGTTTCTTTTACATGTTCTTTGAAAAATTCCTTCTCGCGTCTAAAAGCATCAAGCAAATCCTCATAATACCATGCACAATCATGATAAAACTTCTTTGGTATATCATTTATCATAGTTATATTTTCATTTTTCATAATCTCTTTACAAGTAGCATGAACAAAACTATGACTAGGATTATCGCTTACTATCACACGCACCGCACCTGATGTCTCTCGTGCAAAACGCTTTAAAAGAGTCTTATACATAATTTCAAATTCCACATAAGCTTTATATTCTTTTGTATCATGTAATTCTTTGTTTAAGCGAGAGCTAAATATATTATAAATATCAACACACTTAAACATATCGCTTTTTAAGGTTTTTAATAAGCTTTGCTCGTCTATATCAAAAACCCTTATAAAAGCGTTTTTCAAGCTTGTATTTGTATCAATATCCAAAAACTTTAAAGCAATAGTTTTATCAATACTTCTTGTATCTTTTATATCATTTACCCCTTCGCAAAAAACGGTGTATTTATTAAAAATTCCAAGATATCTTAAATCTAAATGCTTTGCTATATAATCAAAATATCCTGTATCATCAGCAATATCCAAAATCTCGTTTGCCTCATCTAATGATAGTTTTGTTTGTTCTAACTTTTGTTTAGTTATCTCATCTAAAATATATACTTTTCCTCCGTAGCCTTTACAAGCTAACAAAGCATCTTTTACTACGCTAAAGATTTCATCTTTGCTAAGTGGTGATTTATCTTTAATGTCTAAAACTCTACATATATAATCATACCCTATTACATTAAAGCCTTCTTTGTTATCTTTAATAGTAGAATCAAGCACTTTTATGTCTAAAATCTCATAGATATAATCATACATCTCGTTTCCAATCATCTCGTGCAAATTATAATCTATCACAAGCTCTATAAAGGTATTTTGATACCACATAATATACACAGCCTTGCTAAGATAAGCATGATCAAACTCTGGGTCTTCATAATGATAGCATTCAAGCAAAAAACACTCTTTATCACTATCAAATAAAAACTTTTTTCTTTCTGGAATAGTTTTATACCTTCTATTGTAAATGTTAAAGATTTTAGATAATTTATATTTTTCATCAAGTTCTTTTGTGATTACTACATTTTCAAAAGCCATTTTTACCCCACTTTTTATAATATTTTAAAATAATACTATTTTTATATTTTAAAATCATTGTATTTTTTAAATACCTTTAAATTAAAATATATAATATGAAAAATATCAATAAAAAATATCTAAAGCATTTATTTAAATTCTACTAATTTTAAAGAATTTAAAACAAGATTTGAAAGCTAAAAAATGTAGTTAAAAATTATAAATGTATTGTGATATTAATAATAAATAAGGGGATTATATCCCCTTATAATTAGTCGTTTTTATGAATTTGTAATTTTGCTCTTGAATAAAGTCCCGTTCCAACAGGTATCATTCTACCTAAAACAACGTTTTCTTTTAAGTCTTCTAAATAATCTACTTTACCAGTTACACTAGCTTCAGTTAATACCTTAGTAGTTTCTTGGAACGAAGCAGCCGAGATAATACTATCACTGCTAACTGACGCACGAGTAACACCCGTTAAGCGTGGTTCTGCAATAGCTGGACTTCCACCAAATTTCATAACAGCTTCGTTTTCTTCAGCAAATCTACGCTTACTTACTACATCGCCTACTATAAACTTAGTATCTCCACTATCTATAATGGTTACTTGTCTTAACATTTGTGAAATAATAATTTCTATATGTTTATCACTAATTGCAACGCCTTGTCCGCTATAAACTTGCTGAATTTCGCTAATTAAATAATGGTGCAATGCTTTCTCGCCTAATATTCTTAAAATATCATTACTTGTAATTGTTCCATCAGTTAAACGCTCACCTGCATGAACCATCTCACCATCTCTTACTTGGATTTGGCTATGGCGGTCAATTGTATGCTCAACTAAATTGCCATCAGCACCTTCTATAGTAATAACTTGACGCATACGGCTAGCTTGACCTAGTCTTACAATTCCATCAATCTCAGCTAATGTAGCAGGGTTTTTAACCTTTCTTACTTCAAATAATTCAGTAACTCTTGGAAGACCACCCGTAATATCCTTAGACTTAGTTGCCGCCTTTGGAGTTTTAGCTAGAATTTGAGCTACTTTTACCTTTTCATTATTATTTACATAAATAACGGTTTTTGATTCTAGTTGATATCTGATTGTGCTTCCATCATCTTTTGTAATCACAATAGCAGGTTTCATACTAGCAGGTAAATATTCATTAACTACTAAAGAACTATTTCCTGTTAATTCATCAGTTTGCTCTTCAACACTAAAGCCTGGTTCAATATCTACAAAGCTTACAACACCATCACTCTCAGCTATTATAGGGTTATTATATGGGTCCCATTGAGCTATTATATGGCTTTCATTACTTGCATCTGTAACTATTAAATCATTAGCGTTTTTAATTATTTCATTACTTCCAAATTCTATTTTAGATTTTCTTGGAACATAATGGCGAATAGCTTCTCTATCATTTCCATCTGAAATAATTACAAATAAACCTTTTTCATTAACTATATGACCTTTTTTAAGCTCAATTTTTTCTAAACCATCACTTTTTTGAATATAATAGTTTAATTTACCAACCGCATTTGCTCTAATATCTTGAGCTACTGGTGCTCCATCTTCTATTAATAATTCTGATGCGTAAGGAATACGTCTTGGAATGTTATAGTCTTCTTTAATAACTTCAACTATACTTTCATTTTCAACAACTTTATCACCTTCTTTATAAGGTAAATAAAGCTTTCCTAATAAGTTCCCGCTAACACCAGCTAATTCGTTGATTTTTGCAACATCGTGTTTTCTTAAAATATATTTTTGCTCTTTTTTACCTGATTTTACAACTATAGTTATATCATCGTGCGCATTAATATATGAAATACTTCCATCAAATGGAGCTTTAATCTTAGGCTCAACTAAAAGGATATTTGCATTTCTACGATTTGCGATAATTTGTTTGCCTTCATTATTTTTATAAGTTTGAACATTATAAAATCTTATGAAACCTTCTTTTTTAACTTCTACTTGTCTATCTTGCATATCAGTTGTAGCAGTTCCCCCGCTGTGGAAAGTTCTAAGTGTTAGCTGAGTTCCTGGCTCACCGATTGATTGAGCTGAAATAATACCAACAGCTTCACCAGTTTTAACTAACTTACTTTCAGCAAGGCTAATTCCGTAGCACTTAGCACAAATTCCTTTTTTAGCTTTACAAGTAATTGGAGTTCTAATTGTAACTGATTTGATATTGCTTTGAACAATACTTTTTGCTTTTACTTCATCAATTAATGTGCCTTCATTAAATAATACTTCATTGCTAATTGGATCAATAACATCATCAGCTAAAACCCTACCTATAATTCTATCGTGTAAGTTTTCAACTACAACACCATCAGCAGTAATTTCACTAACTTCTATACCTTCGTGAGTTCCACAATCATTCATAGTAATTTTCACATTTTGAGCAACATCAATTAGCTTTCTTGTTAAGTGTCCTGCACTTGCGGTCTTAAGCGCTGTATCGGCAAGACCTTTTCTAGCTCCGTGAGTTGAGATAAAGTATTCAAGAACATTTAGCCCTTCTCTAAAGTTTGAAGTAATTGGTGTTTCAATAATAGAACCATCAGGTTTAGCCATAAGACCACGCATAGCTGCTAGCTGTGAAATTTGAGCCGTTGAACCCCTAGCACCTGAATCAGCCATCATATAAATTGAGTTAAATCCTGCTTTATCGTTTTTCATTAGATTAATCATATTTTTTGATAATTCATTATTAGTATTTTTCCAAATATCAATAATTTTATTGTAACGCTCACTAGCAGTGATTAGACCTTGGTTAAATGAGTTTTGGATTTCTCTTACTTTTGCTTTTGCATTTTCTATATTATCACTCTTTTCATCAGGAACAATAATATCAGCAATAGAAATTGAAATACCAGCTTTTGTAGCGTATTCAAAACCTAAATTCTTAAGATTATCAAGGAAACTTGCACTAATTTCTAAGCCACCATTTTTATAAACATAATCAACTAATGCTCCGATATCCTTTTTCTTTAAAACCTTATTCCATAATTCTTCAGGAACAAAATCAGGTAAAATTGATTTGATAATTAAACGACCCGCAGTAGTTTTAATACTCTTACCATTTACAACTGATTTGATTGTAGCATGAATATCAAGTGAGCCTGTTTGCATAGCCATTAATACTTCATCAACACCAGTGCAAATCTTATTAGCACCTTTTGCATCTGTTTTTTCAAGCGATAGATAATAAATACCTAAAACCATATCTTGTGATGGAACTGTTATAGCCTTACCACTTGCAGGTAATAAAATATTCATTGAGCTTAGCATTAATATCTTACATTCTGCTATTGCTTCTTGGCTAAGTGGAACATGCACAGCCATTTGGTCGCCGTCAAAGTCAGCGTTAAATGCAGCACAAACTAAAGGGTGTAACTGAATAGCTTTACCTTCAACTAGCACTGGATGGAAAGCTTGAATTGAAAGCTTGTGTAGAGTTGGTGCACGGTTTAGCATTACAGGATGATCTTTTACTACTTCTTCTAAACATTCCCATACTTCGTTAGTCTTTTCGCCTATCATTTTATGAGCTTGTTTAACCGTAGTTGCATAACCTTTTTCTTCAAGTTTAGCTAATAAATGTGGTTTAAATAATTCTAAAGCCATTTGTTTAGGTAAGCCACATTGATCCATTCTAAGTTTTGGACCAACAACAATTACGCTACGACCTGAAAAGTCAACACGCTTTCCAAGTAGGTTTTGTCTAAAGCGTCCTTGCTTACCCTTGATGATTTCAGTAAGTGATTTTAGAGTTCTTTTGTTTGCACCTTTAGCTGCTCCTGTTTGTTTTCTAGCGTTATCAAACAATGAATCAACAGCTTCTTGAAGCATTCTTTTTTCGTTTCTAATAATAATTTCAGGCGCATCAAGTTCAATTAATCTTTTTAAACGAGAGTTTCTGTTAATTACACGACGATATAAATCATTCACATCAGAAACAGCAAATTTTCCACCATCTAAAGACACTAATGGGCGTAAATCAGGTGGTAAAACAGGTAAGCATGTAATCATCATCCATTCAGGGCGATTTCCTTCTCCACTTTGAGAACTTGCTAAAAAGCTTTCTACAATTTTTAATTTTTTAATAATTGCAGGTTTTTTTGATTTTGGAGCTAGCTCGCAAGCTTCTTTTAATTCTCTTACCATATCTACTAAATCAAGTTCAGCTAATAAATCATGAATTACTTCTCCACCCATTCTAGCTTTAAAGCCAGTATCTTCATATCTTTCATTTAAAGCTTGGAATTGTTCTTCGCTGATTACGCTATATTTTGTAACTTTTTTATTATCATCATAAGTTGCAGTATGCGCATCTCCAACAGCTTCTACAATATATGCTTCATAGTATAAAACACGGCTTAAATCTTTTGTAGAAATATCTAAAAGTGTTGAAATTCTTGCAGGTATTGCATTTGAATACCAAGTATGAGCCACTGGAGTAACTAATTCAATATGACCCATTCTAGTGCGGCGAACTTTACTTGTAGTTACTTCAACTCCACATTTTTCACATTTAACGCCTTTAAAACGCATTTTTTTATATTTTCCGCAAAGGCACTCATAATCTCTAATTGGCCCAAAAATCTTAGCACAAAATAAGCCGTCTCTTTCAGGCTTAAGTGTGCGATAGTTTATAGTTTCTGGTTTTTTTACTTCACCAAATGACCATGAACGAATAGCCTCAGGGCTAGCTATTTTAAACCCTATGGCATCAAATTGACTTGGTTTTTCTTCTTCGTTAAGTTGGATTTTTTTATATTTCTTATTCATCATCATTATCCTCTTTATAAATCTCAACATCTAAAGCTAAAGATTTTAGCTCGTTTGTAAGAACAAAAAATGTCTCAGGAATTCCTGCTGAAGTTACATTTTCTCCTTTTGCAAGTGCTTTATACGCTGCAAATCTTCCATCAATATCATCAGATTTAATAGTTAGCATTTCTCTTAAGGTATGTGCTGCACCATAAGCTTCTAATGCCCAAACTTCCATCTCTCCAAATCTTTGACCTCCGAATAATGCTTTACCACCAACAGGTTGTTGTGTAACAAGGCTATATGGACCTGTACTTCTTGCGTGAACTTTCTCATCTACTAAGTGGTGAAGTTTAAGCATATACATAACGCCCACATTTACACGCTCTTTCATCTTTTCGCCTGTGCGACCATCGTATAGCTCACTTTTGCCATCCATATCTATTCTAGCCATTTCAAATAGCTTTTTAAATTCTTCTGCAGTTACACCTTCAAATACAGGAGCTCCAAATTTAACGCCCTTACTCCAATCTCTTGCGTGGCGAATAAACTCATCATCACTCATATCTTTAAGATAAACTTTAGCGTCCATTAATCTTGAAATATCGCAAATATCAATCATTTTTTGGCGTAATTCTTTAATAAAATCAGCTCTTTTTGCATCAAATATTTCTTGAATTTGTTCTCCTAGTCTAAGTCCTACTAAACCTAAATGGCTTTCTAGAATTTGACCTATATTCATACGGCTTGGAACACCTAGTGGATTTAAAACAATATCAACAGGTCTTCCATCAGGTAAATAAGGCATATCAACTTCAGGAACTATGCAAGAAACTATACCTTTATTTCCGTGACGACCTGCCATTTTATCCCCAACTTTTAACTTACGCTTAGTTGCTATATAAACTTTTACAAGTTTTACTATACCATTTTGTAAAATATCATCTTTTTCTAATATTTCTAATTTTTCATCATGCTCTTGTTTTAAAGCTTTTTTCTCATTTTGGAAATGATTTTTTAAATTCTCATAATAAGCTTGCACATCTTTAGGATAAGCTTTAATAATACTTCCAATAGCAAAACGATTTAAATTAGATAAATCATCTTCTTTTACGATTTCACCTTTTTTATAAGATGTTCCGCCTATAGTTTCAGCTTTTTCTAAAGGAGTTTCTTTTAATAATTTAGCAATCTTTAGATTTTCTTCTCTATCCATCATTAATAATCTATCATGATAGTCTTTTTCTAAAACTAAGCGTTCAGCGTCTTGAGCTGCTTTTGCACGAGCATCTTTTTCATGACCTTTTTTTGTAAATACTTTTACATCAATTACAACGCCTTCAACACTAGCACCTGCGTATAAAGATTTATTAACTACATGACCTGCTTTTTCTCCGAAAATCGCTCTTAATAATCTCTCTTCAGGAGTTGGTTTTACTTCACCTTTAGGAGAAACTTTACCTACTAAAATCATACCAGGTTTTACATGCGTTCCGATTCTTACAATACCGCTTTCATCTAAATGTGCTATATCTTCATCTTTTACATTCGGAATATCACGAGTAATTTCTTCAACGCCATCTTTTAATTCACGAGCTTCTATTTCTTTTTCATAAACATGAACACTAGTAAATGCGTCTTCACGAATCATTTTTTCGCTCATTACAATAGCATCTTCGTAGTTGTAACCATTCCAAGGCATAAATGCAATTAAAGCATTTTTACCAATAGCAAGCTCTCCTTGATCCATAGAAGGGCCATCTGCAATTACTTGTCCTACTTTTACTATATCGCCTTTTCTTACAATTGGTTTTTGAGAAAATGTTGTATTTTGGTTTGTTCTTAAGTTTTTTTCTAGTTTGTAATGGTCTATATATAAACCATTATCATCTTCGCCTAATATAAATATATTATTGCTATCAACTTTTTCTACTTTACCTGAACGCTTAGCTTTGATTGCTTCCCACGCATCTCTTGCTACTACTCTTTCCATACCTGTTCCAACTATTGGAGCAGTAGCAGTAAGCAATGGAACTGCTTGACGTTGCATGTTTGAACCCATTAGTGCACGGTTTGCGTCATTGTGTTCTAGGAAAGGAATTAACGAAGCTGCAAGCCCAACGATAGCCCCTGAAGTAAGGTCAATAAGTCCTACATCTTCGCGTTTTGCTAGTATCGTTTCTCCATCTATTCTAGCTTCAATTAAATCATCAACAATATTTCCATTTTCATCTACTTTAGTAGAAGCTGGTGCAATACAAATTCCTTCTTCTTGAGTAGCTGTTAAATACACGATTTCATCGCTTATTTTACCATCTACAACTTTTCTATAAGGAGCTTCAACAAAACCTAAATCATTAACTTTTGCATAAGTTGAAAGCGAGTTAATAAGACCGATATTTTGGCCTTCTGGAGTTTCAACAGGACAAATTCTTCCATAATGAGTTGTGTGAACATCACGAGCTTCAAAACTTGCTCTTTCTTTTACTAAACCACCCTCACCTAAAGCCGATAATCTTCTTTTATGTGTAACTTCACTAAGTGGATTTGTTTGATCCATAAATTGTGATAATTGACCACCCGTAAAGAAATCAAGTAGTGTAGAAGTAATCATTTTTGAATTCACTAAATCACTTGGCATTAATTCTTCAATAGGAGTAGTAATTGAGCTTAATTTATCTTTAATGCCTTTTTGAATTTTCGCAAAACCTATGTGTAATTCATTAGTTAATAACTCACCAATAGCTCTAATTCTTCTATTTCCTAAATGGTCTCTATCATCTAAATATCCACGACCTGATTTAATTCTGTAAAGATATTGAATAGTTTTTACTATATCTTCTCTAGTTAAAACGGTTACATATTCAGGAACATCAAGTCCTAATTTATGGTTCATTTTCATACGACCAACTCTTGTTATATCGTATCTTTCAGGGTTAAATAACATATCTAAAATATAAGTTTTTGCTGCTTCTAAAACAACAGGATCACCTGGTCTTAATACTCTAAATATTTTAGCTATTGCAAATTCTTCTTCATTTTCATAATTTTCTGAACGCTTAAATGATTTAAACATATCTAAATCATTTTGAAGAGTTTTTAACATTGAATCATCAATTCCTGAACCAACATCATTAGCTATTTTAAAATCACTACCATTATGAACTAAAGCAATTAGCTTATCTTCATCAAGCATTGTAAGAGTATCAAATAATAATTCCCCAGTATTTTTATCATATACAGGCTCTGCTAATTGACGATTAGCTAAAATATCAACAGGATATTCTATTAATTTTAAACCTGATTCTTCAAGTTCTTTAATTTTTCTTTTAGTTAATTTCTTACCTGCTTCGTGAACAACTTCACCTTTTTCATTAATTAAATCAAATTCAACTCTATCGCCTATAGCATTAATATCAAATTTTGTATAGAATTTATGTTTTTTTAGTGTTATTGTTTGAATTGGATAAAATAATTGAATAATATCTTCTTTGCTATATCCTAATACTCTTAATAAAAGTGTTGCTTGGAATTTTCTTCTTTTATTAATTCTTGCATATAAAATATTTTTTGAATCAAATTCAAAATAAATCCAAGCTCCTCTATCAGGTATAATTTGGCTAGAATAAAGTAATTTATTACCTTCTTCGCTTTCTTTAAAAATAACACCTGGACTTCTATGAAGCTGATTTACAACTACTCTTTCAACCCCATTGATAACGAAAGAAACTCTATCTGTCATTAAAGGTATATCACGAATAGTAATATCTTGTTCTTTTATATCTTTAATTCCAATTTTTTCACCAGTTTTTTCATCTCTATCATATAACGTCAAGCGAATTTTTGCACGCAAGTTAGCTGCATACGTAAGACCTCTTTCCATACACTCTCTTACTGTGTATTTAGGCTTTACAAATTCACAAGATACGTAATCTAAACTTAATCTATTTTGAGAATCACTAACAGGAAAAAAAGATTTAAAAACTTTTTCTATACCACTTTCCCTGTCTTCATTACCAATATTTAAAAAATAATCAAAGCTTTTTTGCTGTAATTGTAATAGATTTGGAATCTCAATTTGCTGTGGAACGTTTGAAAAATCCACCCTTAATCTGTTTCCTGAATGTAAGCTATTTAACATATATGTACCTCTTGGTAAGTTTTGAAAGAATAGTTTTGTTGTAAAAACAACACAATACAAAAATAGCCCTAAAAATAGGGCTAAATAAATTATTTAAGTTCAACCTTAGCGCCAGCTTCTTCAAGTTGTTTTTTAGCTTCTTCAGCATCTGCTTTGCTAACACCTTCTTTTAATGTTGATGGAGTACCTTCAACAGCATCTTTAGCTTCTTTTAAGCCTAATCCTGTTAATGCACGTACTACTTTAATAACATTAATTTTGTTAGCACCTGAATCTACTAACACAACGTTAAATTCTGTTTTTTCTTCTTCAGCAGCAGCTGCAGCACCACCTACAGCACCAGCAACCATTACAGGAGCTGCACTAACACCAAATTTTTCTTCAAATTCTTTAACTAATTCAGATAGTTCTAAAACACTTAGATTTGAGATATATTCTAATACATCTTGTTTTGTAATTGCCATTTTTTATCCTTTATAAAATTATTCTTGTTCTTTTTTTTCTTTAAGTGCATTTAAACCGATTGTGAAATTTTGAATCGGCGCATTCCAAACTTGCAATAACATAGCAAGTAACTCTTCACGAGATGGCATTTTAGATAATGCAGTAATTTTATTAGCATCTGCAACTTCACCATCTATGTGACCAAACTTAACTTCAAACGCATTATTTTTTTCAGCAAATTTAGCTGCTACTTTTGTAACTGCTAACGCGTCTTCTCCCCAAAGATAAATATTTGTATCTTTAAGTGTTAAACCATTTTTGCCTGATTTTTCTAAAGCAATACTAGCTAAAGTATTTTTAATAACTTCTACTTTAACATTAGCAACTCTTGCAGAATCACGTAATACTTCTAATTGCTTAGTAATAATACCTTTATAATTACAAACAACAACAGCATTGTTTGTTGTAAATTCATCAGAAAGTCTAGCTATTAGTTCTTCTTTTTGGTTTCTTGTCATCGTTTCTCCTTTCCGATTTATGATTTAAGCAGAGAGACAAAAGTCAATTAAGTAATAAACCTCGGCTGTCACAAATCAAATTTTTATTTAAATTCTTTACGCAAAAAAACTAAAATAAAAATTTGAAAAAGAATAGCTATATTTTTAACATAAAAAGTTTAAAAAATAGCTATTCATAGAAAAAATTATTTTAAATCTAATAATTCTTGAGTTTCAAGTTTTAAACCTGGACTCATTGTTAAAGATAGAGTTGCACTCTTAATATATCTACCTTTTGCAGTTGCAGGTTTGTGTTTATTAATTGCTTTTACAAAAGCACTAACGTTATTTAATAATTTTTCTTCAGAAAAACTAACTTTACCTAAACCAGCATGAATATTTCCTTGTTTATCTACACGAAAATTAACTTGTCCTGATTTAGCATTTTTAACAGCTTGAGCTACATCCATAGTAACTGTTCCTGTTTTAGGATTTGGCATTAAACCCTTAGGTCCTAAAATACGGCCAACTTTACCAACTAGCCCCATTAAATTTGGAGTTGCTATTAATACATCAAAATTAATATTACCTTTTTGAATTTCTTCTACTAAATCATCATCACCAACAATATCAGCTCCTGCTGCTTTTGCTTCATCAGCTTTAATATCTTTTGCAATTACAGCTACACGAACCTTTTTGCCAGTTCCTTCTGGTAATACTACTGAACCTCTTACCATTTGATCAGCATGTCTTGGATCAACATTTAATTTCATTGCTATTTCAACGGTTTCATCAAATTTAGCTGATGATAAAGTTTTAATAACTTTAATACCATCATTTAGTGAATATTCTTTTGTTAAATCAACTTTTTTTAATAATTCTTGAATTCTTTTTGCTTTTTTTGCCATATTTTTCTCCGCATTTTTTAAAGTGCTTCCGCCTTAACCCGGCGGTTAGGTTCTTATTAATCTACTACTTCAACACCCATTGATCTAGCAGAACCTGCAATAATCTTAGCAGCTTGCTCACGATCTTTTGTATTTAAGTCAGCAATTTTTCTATCAACAATTTCAAGTATTTGAGCTTTTGTTAGCTTACCTACTTTATTTTTTAAAGGATTATCAGTTCCTTTTGAAATACCTGCAGCTTTTTTAATTAAATCTGTAGCAGGTGGTTGTTTTGTTATAAATGTAAAACTTTTATCAGCATATACTGTTATAACTACTGGAATATTATATCCCGCCATATCTTTTGTACGCTCATTGAAAGCCTTACAAAATTCCATAATATTAACACCTTGTTGTCCTAAAGCAGGTCCTACTGGTGGTGATGGATTTGCCTTTGTTGCAGCTATTTGTAATTTAATTTCCCCAACAACTTTTTTAGCCATAATGACTCCTTAATTTATTAAATAATTTTTTCTACTTGTGAATATAGTATTTCAACTGGCGTACTTCTTCCAAAAATTGAAACATTAAGTTTTAAAGTACCCCTAACCATATCGTATTCTTCTACAATACCTGTAAAATTCGCAAATGAGCCTTCAGTAATCCTAACGCTTTCTCCATTTTCAAAGAAAATTTTAGGTCTTGGAGCTTTTTTATTATTAGCTTTTTCTAAAATCAAATTAACATCCTTCTCACTTAAAGGAGTAGGTTTTTTAGATTCTCCAATAAATCTTCCAACTTTAGGCAATTTTTGAATTTTATGCCATAACTCTATATCTAAATCAATGTTTGCAAAAACATAGCTAGAATATAAACATTTTGCTGTAATTTTCTGTTTTCCATTCTTACCTGTTTCAATAACATCTTCTGTAGGAACTAAAACTTCTTTTAATCTATCAGAAATTCCATTTTCATAACATAATTTCTCAATAGCTCTTTTTACAGCCATTTCGCTACCTGCGTAAGTCTGAATTGCATACCATTTAAAATTCATCTCGCGCCCTTATAAAATACTCTTTAATGAAAAAGACATAATAAAATCAACAAAAGCTAAAAATAAAGAAATAACGGTAACTACAACAACTACCGTAATAAAAGCATTTTTTACTTGTCCTTTAGTTGGAAAAAATACTTTTGCTAACTCAGCTTTTGATAACTTAAAATAATTTATTAATTTTTCCATTTTAAAACCTTTAATTGGCAGGGCAAGAGGGATTCGAACCCCCAACCATCGGATTTGGAATCCGGCGCTCTACCGTTGGAGCTATTGCCCTAAAATTAGCTTTTTAACTTAACTTCTTTATGAACTGTATGTTTTCTTAATCTTGGGCAATACTTTTTAAGTTCTAACTTTTCAGTAGTATTCTTTGAATTTTTAAACGTACTATAATTAATATCGCCTGTTTCTTCGCATTTTAAACCAATTTTAATTCTCATAACATTTCCTTTTAGTTTTTAGAGTAGGTATAAAAACCTACTCATTTAAATTACTTAATAATTTTTGATACAACACCTGAACCAACTGTTCTACCACCTTCACGGATAGCAAAACGAGTACCTTCTTCAAGTGCAACTGGTTGAATTAATGATACAGTAATTCTTACGTTATCACCAGGCATAACCATTTCTGTGCCTTCTGCTAACTGAATAGAACCTGTAACGTCAGTTGTTCTTACATAGAACTGTGGTCTATAGTTATTAAAGAATGGAGTATGTCTACCACCTTCTTCTTTAGTTAAGATATAAACTTCAGCTTCAAAGTCTGTATGTGGAGTAATAGTTTTTGGTTTAGCAAGAACCATACCACGAATAACATCTTCTTTTTTTGTTCCGCGTAGTAATACACCTACGTTATCACCAGCTTCACCTTGCTCCATTTCTTTTCTAAACATTTCAACACCAGTAACTGTTGTTGTTTGAGTATCTCTAATACCAACGATTTCAATAGTATCTCCAACTTTAACGATACCTTTTTCAATACGTCCTGTTACAACTGTACCACGACCTGAAATTGAGAATACGTCTTCAATTGGCATTAAGAAATCTTTGTCAGTATCACGAACTGGAGTTGGGATATAGCTATCTACTTGAGCCATTAACTCTAAAATTTTAGCTGACCATTCGCCATCTTTACCAGCTTTTGCTTCTTCTAAAGCCTGTAAAGCTGAACCAGATACGATTGGAGTGTCATCGCCTGGGAAATCATATGAACTTAATAATTCTCTAATTTCCATTTCAACTAGCTCTAATAATTCAGCATCATCAACCATATCAGCTTTGTTCATAAATACTACGATATATGGAACACCAACTTGGCGTGATAATAGAATGTGCTCTCTAGTTTGTGGCATTGGGCCGTCTGCTGCTGAAACAACAAGAATAGCGCCATCCATTTGTGCAGCACCTGTAATCATGTTTTTAACATAGTCTGCGTGGCCTGGGCAGTCTACGTGAGCGTAGTGACGATTTTCAGTCTCATACTCAATATGAGAAGTAGCAATTGTAATACCTCTTTCTTTTTCTTCTGGAGCATTATCAATATTATCATAATCTTTAAGCTCTGCAAGACCTTTTCTTGATAAAACAGCTGAAATAGCAGCAGTTAAAGTAGTTTTACCGTGGTCAACGTGACCAATTGTTCCGATATTCACGTGTGGTTTATTACGTGAGAATTTTTCCTTTGCCATAATACTTCCTCCGTATTAATAAAATTAATTACTAGTCTAAAATTATTACCTTTTTGAATAAATGGAGCTCATAGTGGGACTTGAACCCACGACCTCTCCCTTACCAAGGGAGTGCTCTACCTCTGAGCCATACGAGCGCTCAGAAAAATTATAACTTTAGACAACAAATACACTAAAACTTAAACTATTTTTGGAAAAACTTGTGAAGCGATAAAAATTACAGCTCCCAGTTCTTGCAAAAAAGTTGGAGCGGGAAACGAGACTCGAACTCGCGACCCTCAGCTTGGAAGGCTGATGCTCTAGCCAACTGAGCTATTCCCGCATCTATAATGGTGGTGAGTCGTGGATTCGAACCACGGAAGGCAAAGCCAGCAGATTTACAGTCTGCCCTCGTTGGCCACTTGAGTAACTCACCTTTATTTATAAAAATAAAGCCTTTTTTGTTCTGGTCAAACACTGCTAAAAATAAAATGGAGCTGGTTAAGGGACTTGAACCCCCGACCTGCTGCTTACAAGGCAGCTGCTCTACCAACTGAGCTAAACCAGCATAAATCAAAAATGAAAGACGGCATTATATGTAAAAATTTTTCATTTGTCAAGAGTAAGTTATAATTTTTTTAAAAAAAGGAGCAATATGAAAATTTTGTTTTCACCAAGTGAAGAAAAAATAAATAGCTTAAATGCTTGTAATATAGATGAATTAAAGATATTTTTTACTAATTTAAATTTAGACAATCTCTCAATAAAATCTCAATTTAGAAAATCATATATAAAGGAATATATAAATCATTTTGATAATTTAGAATTAATTTTTGGTGTTAAAAATACCCAAAATATATTAAATAATTTCTCTAATAAATTATATAAAGCAATAATTTTATACCAAGGAGTTAGCTATAAAGAATTAGATTACAATAGTTTAAGTAATGAAGAAAAAACATATATTGATGATAATGTAATTATATTTTCCAACCTTTTTGGACCTATTCTTGCAAATGATGAGATACCATTTTATAAACTCAAACAAGGGGTGAAATTAAACAAAATCAACCAAGCTAAAGAATATTTAAAAGATACAACAAATAATCTAAATGAAATAATAAAAGAATTTGCAATTGACCTTAGAGCTGATATTTATAAAGACTATTATCAAATTCAAATTCCACACGCAACTTTTATTTTTATGAAAAATAATAAGCAATTATCTCATAGTTCAAAAGTCTATCGTGGCAGGGTTTTAAGGCTATTAGCACAAAATAATATTACTAATATTAAAGAATTATCTAATATGATTTATACTAATTTTTCTGTAATAAATATAGAAAATATAGAAAATAAAACAATATTTTATATTGATATAAAGGATTAAAATGGGAAGCTTGTATTTACTAGTTATACTAATCGTATTTTTACTGATAGCATTTTTAATTACGCAATATTTCAACGCAAGAATAAATCTATTAAAACAAAAAATATCAGTAATTGATGATAAATTAAACGAAGCAATGAAGCTAATAGAAAGAAATAGATTATTAATAGAAGATAATAAAGAAAATATATTAGCTCAAAAAAAAGCTAGAAAGGACGAAGAATGAATTATTTGCACTTATTAAAAACTCGTTTTGCTTGTAAAGAATTTAATAACGAAAAAGTTTCTCAAGCAAAAATCAATGTTATTTTAGAAGCTGGAGTTTTAAGCCCTAGCTCATTAGGGCTTGAGCCTTGGACTTTTTATGTTTTACAAAATCCTGAAAACATTGAAAAATTAAAACAATTTTGTAATTCTAAAAGACAATTTGAAACTTGTGCTTTTGCTGTAATTGTAGCTGCAAAAAATAATTTTGACCCAAAGGGTGGCGTAGTTCAAAATGCGCTTAAAAGAAGAGAAGATTTTGATAAAGTTTATGAATTATATTCGCCTTATCTAAAGCGTTTAGAAACTAGAAACGCTCACGAATATGGAGCTTTACAATGTTATATAGCAGCTACAAATATGGTAAATTGTGCTCATACTTTAGGCGTTGATTCTTGCATTATCGGAGGATACGATGAAGCACCGATTAATGAAGAATTTTTACCAAAAGATGAGTTTTGTGCTTTAGTTTTAACTTTTGGCTATAGAGCAAACGGACAACCAAAACATAAAAAAATGAGATTTTCATTTAACGAAAAAGTAAAATTTATATAAATCTTACGAAATAGGAAAATTCAAATTCCTATTTCAAATTCTACAATTTTTTTTAAGCATTTTAAATAGTTTTAAGCATAAATTAAGAATGGGGGGGGGTATTATCTCGTTTTTATTTTATTTTAAAAGGATTAAAAATGAATGCGACGATTTTATTCTCTTCAATTCAAGACAAGTTGCCTAAAAAAATAGGTAGATTTAGAAAATTTCTCATAAAAAATATAAAGTCATCAGAACCTATTATGAGTAATGAAGAATTATTAAAAAAACTAGAAAGTTTAAGCGAGACAGAGCTTAACGAAGTTGCTAAAATACTAAAAAAAGACAAGCTTGATAGTCCTGTTACTTGCTTTTGGCTTTATAATCTATTATTAGGTTGTTATGGTGTAGCTTGGTTTAGAATTAATATGTTTTCGGTAGGTTGTATGAAATTAATTTTATTAATAATAGCATCTAATCTCAAGGAAATAAATCCAGAGATATCGGGTATTTTAGATTTAGACAAATTCATTGCTTTTTGGTGCCTATTTGATTTATTTATAATAGGTGCAATTTTAAGAAATAAAAACTTAGAAAAGGTTAATAATATCATAGACTTAGTAAGGGCAAGAAATGCAAATTAAAAAGCCTTTTATTGATAGTAAAAACTATCCTTTCAAACTAATTTATAAAGATAAATATTTTGAAGTAGTAGTCGGTGAAGCACAGACAAATAAGGGTGAATTATCAATAGGGATAAGGACAAATTATTTTCCTAAGAATAATTTTCACAATGATTGTTATTTTATTTTCCCATCGCATTTTGGCGTTGAGTTTTTAAAATTATTTATATTAGACAATAACCCAAATAATGAAAATATCTCTCAAGCTATTGCAAAAATATTTGAAGATAATAGGAGTAACAATGAAAAAAATAATAATTAGTTTATTTTTAAACACATATTTAAGTGCTTTTAATTTTTCTTTTTTTGATAATACACCAAAATGCAATGATGAAGTAGCACTTGAAGCCCTAGAAGAGCTTATAAGAGAAAATGCTCCTGAAGTAATATTTAAATATGGCGTTATTAAAGCATTTCAAGATGAAGTAGAAAATACGATAATTAAAGTGCGAGAGTTTAAAGATTATGATTATTCATATAATGGTAATTTTGCTGAAAGCTACGCAGCAAATGCTTATAAACCCGTAATTGATTTATTGAATCAAATAATAAAATATGTAAGCACTAATGTTAAGATGGATTTTTCTAGCTTTGTAACACTAAAAAACGAAGATGATAGAGTAAGATATTGTAATGCTAATTTGAAATTTGTTTATCCAACTATGCCAAATGAATTAAGCAGTAAAATAACAGATGGCAAGATAAAAGGCATAGTTGTGAATGGTGGAGAAAACGAAACTACAATAAAATATAAAACTTATTACACAGATGATAAAGAGCAAGTTTATGTAGAGCTAATTGATTATTAAAATATTTTTACTCAAACCTTTAAAGGCTTGAGTAAATTTTAAAATTTATAGCTTAGTTCAAAACCAGCTTTACCACCATGACCGAATAAAGTATTTTCATAGCCAAATTTTACTCCTGCATAAGTATTATTTGCAAAAGTATAACCAAGTCTTAAATCAACTTCAGGCGAAAAGCGTTTTGTAAAATCTACTTTTTTTGCAAAATATTTAAGATATACACCACTGCTCATTGTAAAATTATTCTCAAATTGTTTTCTAGCTGCAACACCAGCCTTTAAAAACATTGAATTATCTTTTTCACTAGAGCTTAAATCTACTATTGTAGTAGCATTACCAAGTGTTGCACTAAAGTTACTAGCAGTATATTTTGCGTTTTCATAACCTAGACCACCTAAAAATGACAAAGATACATCATTGCCAACCAAGATTCCGTATCCAGCTAAAGCTTGTAAACTAAATGCTTTTACCTTTACACTAGCCTTAACTTCTACATTTTCTTCAATAGCTTTAATATTGCTTTTGTAATGTGAATATCCTAATTTTGCATCATAAACGAAATTATTTTCACCTTCACTATAAAATTTATTTGCATATATTTCATAGTGATAAATTCCTTTATCTTCTATATCAAAACCTTCAGCATTTTTAGTATCAGCATTCGAACCATAAAAACCAAAACCAACAAAATTGCTTGCAAAAGCATTTACACAAATTAACGAAAAAACTAATTTTTTCATAATATCTCCTAAAATAATTTTAAAAATATAATAATACCCCCCCCCACTCTTAATAAAAGCTTAAAAATAAAATTATTAAAACCAATTTTTAAGGAATTTAATTATTTATTATTTTAGAATCACAAAAATTTTTAAGCAAAATAATGAGCTAAAAATACTAAAAATATGGGACAAAAATTTGCCAAAAAGCACGAAATCATAAATAATTTCAAAGCTTGTTATATCTTTTGGACGATTATTGTGAATTAATAAAAAAAGATGAAACAAATTACTCTTATCAAAACTTAGTATCAGCAATACAAAAAGCTAAAAATTAATTCAAGAACTTGAAAGAGATTTTAACGAAGTTATATCTAAAGAAAATCTTGATTTAGAAAAATATAATTTATATAACAAAAAGAAAAATTAATTTATTCTCTGCTTTAAAAGGTATGAAAAGTATTGTATGTGATAATCAATTGTTAGATTATTGATTTAACTTTAACTACTAATTTTAAATTCTTTAAAACTAAAGAATTTAAAATCAAAATCTAATGTTTTGCTCTATATCTAAAAGATAAAGCTATTTTTATATCTTTTTCGTTTATTTTTAATCTCTCTTCAAAATCAGCCAAAGACCTAGCAACCTTTAAAACCTTATTAGCAGCCCTAGCACTTAAATGATAATTATTAATAGCTTTGTTAAAAATATCTCTTGCACTATCTTCTAAAATGCAGTATTTTTTAATATCTTCATCGCTTAATTTACCATTAAATTCATCTTGCTTTCTTATCTCTTTTTGAAAGATAAAAGCCTTTAAAATCTCATCAGCTAAATCCTTGCTACTAACACTTGCTTTTGCGTTCATATCAACCTCATCAACCGCCACATATAAATCAATTCTATCATAAATCGGCTCTGAAATCTTGCTTTTATACCTTATAATATCACGCTCAAGGCATTTGCAATTTTGCTCTTTTTTAAAGAGATTTCCGCAAGGGCAAGGATTTAAGGCTGATATGAATAAGAATTTAGTTTTATAAGATATTTTTGAATTAACCCTTGAAATATTGATTAGATTATCTTCTAAAGGCTCTCTTAGGCTTTCTATAATTTGCTTATTAAAATAAGTAAATTCATCAAAAAACAAAACCCCATTATTTGCCAAAGCAATTTCGCCTATCCTAGCATTTTTAGTCCCACCACCTAAAATTGAGCTAATAGTTGAGCTTCTATGCGGACTTCTAAAGCTTCTAATAGACGAAAAATCAAGCTTCTCACCATTTAAGCTCCTATAAGCATTATTTTCTAAAATCTCATCAACGCTAAGTGGTGGCATTATATAAACTAGCCTTTTAGCGCACATACTTTTACCACTTCCAGGTGAGCCTTCTAGCATAATATTGTGCATTCCTAAAGCTGCTATTTTACAAGCTAATTTTGCTTGTTCTTGACCCCTAATGTCTATAAAATCTAGTGGGTAATTTGTATTTTTTATATAACTTTTATTATTGATTTTGATTAAAGAATTAAAAATATTTTCATTATAGTTTATTCTGAATTTTTCCTTATCTTCGCTAGTAAAAAACTCAAAAGCTTCAAGTAAATTCCCGACAGCATAACACTGCAAATTATAAATCAAACTAACTTCATTTGCTAAGTCTTTAGGCACTAAAACCTTAGAATTTGGCTTAAATCTAGCTAAAAATAATAAAATAGAAAAAAGCCCCGAAGTGCTTTTAATATCCCCATTTAACCCAAGCTCTCCGAATACATAATAATCATTATCTAAATCTTTTTCATAAAAATATACTAAAAGCGCAATTGCTAAATCAAAATAACTACCATTTTTAGGAATATCTGATGGGCTTAAATTTATTACGATTTTTTTACAAGGCATTGTAAAATCATCAAGATTAGCAAAAGCTGATTTTATCCTATCTACACTTTCTTTGATACTAGTGCTTGCTAATCCTACGATATTAAAGGCAGGTAAGCCCTTTGACATCATTGCTTCAATATTTATTATATTTAATTCATTTGTGTAAATTGCTGATTTTATATTTTTCATATTTTTACCTTTTCTTTAGAATACTTTAAGTTTATTAATATATACTCGCAATTCGTTTTCTTTGTGTGATTTTTTAAGCCTAAGAGCTTAAGTTTAAAATTTCACACAAGGAGAAGCTATGAAAAATTATTTTTCATAATTTGTTTAACGCAAATTATATTTGCGAAAGTTCTTATTCAAGGTGCTCTTCCAGAAGAGACTGATGTTTTAATCAATGTTTTAGAAAATAAGTAAGAAGAAAGAATTGGTTCTTATCTATTCTACTCAGGAACAATCAACGGAAAAGATGTTGTTATATCAAGAACATTAGTTGGTATGACTAATGCTGCAGCTACAACTAGTATAGGAATATTAAAATATAAACCTACTATCATAATAAATCAAGGAACAGCAGGAGCTCATGATTTAGGTTTAAAAGTAGGAGATATTGTATTAGCTAGTAAAATATATAAAGTTGGTTCATACTATAATCCTTGTGGAAAAATCCCTATGAAATCTCTATTACCCTATTAGTTCCAGCAACAACACAAAAATCTATTACTTATGATAAAGAGCCTTGACAAGACAATACAGCAAAGTAAGTAGAAGCAAGTTATTTTACAAGTGATGAAAATTTGTTAGAACAAGCTTATGAATTTGCAAAAACTACTAATTATAAGACAATTAAAAGTGTGATTGCAACAGCGGATGCATATAAAAAGAAACAAAAAATGATTGAATGGGTTATATAAACTTATGGCTCAAGTACTGAATAAATGAAAAGTGTAACAGTCGCTCAGGTAACAAAGGCTTTTGATATACATTTTATAGGGATTAGAATAATATCAAATGTGGAACCTAGAAAATAAAGTTTTGATGAAAAAACAGTTACAAAATGCCAAGAATTTGTAATTGAGTATCTAAAAACATTAAAATAATATAAAAAGAATTGGAAAGCATATTTCAAATTCTTAAAAACTATTCTTTTATATCTAATTTTAAAGCTTCTTTTATTTAATCAAATCGTGTTATTATTGCTAGTAAGTAACAACTGTTGCTTTTTGAATAACACATAAATAATATTTATAATTTAAAATTTTAATATCAATTTAAAAGGATTGTTAATGAAACCTTTATTTCAGCATAAAATAGGAATCTGTTTTGCAATAAACGAAACATTTTTAAATCAAATGATTGTATCATTACAAAGCATTATAGATAACCTAAATCACGATAATCAATACGACATATTAATTTTAAATGATAGTAGAAATGAAATCAAAAAAAGAACTATAAAAGCTTTTTATGAGAAAGAAAATATTTCAATAAGATTTATTTCATTAGATAATAATTTAAAAGAAAAACTTAAAGATTGTAATGAGTACTGTGGCGATTCTAGTTTAAGCACTTATTATAGATTATTTATAAGTGATATATTTACTAATTTTCAACATATTATATATTTAGATGCTGATACAGTAGTGCTAGATGATATAAGCAAGTTATATAAAAAATGCGATGATAATTATTTATTTGCTGCTTGCGTAGATAACAAATATTCATGTTATATGAAAAGAGTATCAAAAATCACACCATTTCAAATAAATTCATGGTTTAATGCTGGAGTAATGATTTTTAATATAGATAAATGTAGAAATATGAACCTGTCAAAACTAGCGTTAGATGTAAATGAAAAATACAAAGAATGTAAAACAATAAACGATGAAATAATGCTTAACCTAATAGCTCTAGAAAATAAAACACTTATAAAACAACTTGACCTAAAATGGAATTGTCTAAATATAGATTACTTTCAAAACCCTGACAAGGATTATATATCAAAAATAGGTGACAAACCAAGCTTAATACATTATGTAGGCACAAAACCTTTTCAAAATGTAAAAACAGGTGGTCTTATACAAAACCACTCTCAAATTTATGGGGGGGGGCAAATTTGGTGGACTTATGCAAGAAGATCGCTTGCATATGAAGAGTTTTTAGATACCTTTATAGAATATAAGACAAGCATTAAATTGCCTAAAATTTTTGTTAGGTTTATCACGTTGTTTATTTACTCAAAACAAAATAGAAAAGCTTTTCGTAGCAAATATACGTTAATGTAAGGAAAAAATGAAAATATCAATAATTATGGCAACATACAATAAAGAAAAATATATACTTCGTGCACTAAATAGTTGCCTAAATCAAACATATAAAAATATTGAAATTTTGGTAATTGATGATGGGGGGGGATAACAGCATTAAAATCGCAAAAAACATACAGAAAAAAGATAATAGAATAAAAATTATACAAAATCATTCAAATTTAAAAACACTCTACGCAAAACTAGAGGGAATAAAATATTCTACTGGTGATATTGTAACATTCTTGGATCCTGATGATGAATTAGAATTAAATGCTTGCGAAGAAGTGGTTAAACTTATGTCTCAAAATATAGATATTGCTATAGGTGGTCTATGCACAATATATAACAATCATAAAAAGTTTAAAATTATAAAAAACCAAATCCTAAAACCAAAAACATATAAATCAAATTTAGATAGCTGGCAACTTTGTGCAAAATTTTTTAGAAAAAACGTTTTATTCCAAGCTAGGGCAATGCTTTTAAATCAACAAATAAAATCAGTATGTATGTTAGATGATGGAATACTATCAGTTGCGATAATATTAAGTGATTTAAGATATATTAGTTTTACAAATGCGACATTTTATAAATACTACAAAAACGAAACAAGCATAACAATTGATAATTCAAACTATAGAATGAATGAGAATCTAAAAGATATTAAAATTCTTTTAAAATTTATAAAAAATAATTATAATCAATTTATTGATTATAGACTTTATAGAACATTTGTAAAAATATATACAGACATACTACGCAACACAAAAAAATATAATAAAAATAAAATGAAAAAACTACATTTCTTATATTTATTTCGGTTTTACAATACACACAAACTAAAAAATATAAATACTTTTAGAATATACCTAAAAATTTGCTCAAAACATATTTTACAACAAATGCTCAAAAATTTTTAAATCCCACTCAGTATCTATATCAAGTGAATGAGATTTTTCCATAATAAAAGCTATTTCGTTATCATTAAAACTTGTATTCTCATCTAAGTCTTTAATATAATTTATATAAATAGCTCCATTAATTTTATAGTTTTTCTTAAAATCTTGACGTCTTATTGTGCTATTTTGCTCTACTATTTTTTCCAATATACCTTCACTAATAGTTCTTAATAAAACAACATTATCACCTTCACATACACTAGCTACACTTTTTTTATGTTTTAAAAAAGTCTCATATGCACCTCTGATATCTTCGGCATCTCTAAGCGGTGAAGTTGGTTGTAAAATTATTAAAACATTAAATATTTTACCTATTTTTCTATATTCATCTAAAACCTCTAAAACACAATCTAAAGTTTTAGCTGTATCGCTACTTGTCTTCTCATTACGCAAAAACGGCACACTTGCACCATATTTTTTAGCAATACTCGCATATTCTATACTATCAGTAGACACCATTATTTCATCAAAAATTTCAGATTTAATAGCTGCACTGATCGTATATGCCATTAAAGGAATTTTATTTACTAATCTAATGTTTTTGTCTTTTACACCTTTACTACCACTTCTTGCCGGAATAATTGCTAAAACCTTCATAAATCATTGAACCTTTTTTGCAAATTAATTTTCCAAGTCTTTTTATTATTTAAAATTTTAAGAAATTCACCTGCACAATTTCCACTACTAAAAGAATTATCTTTATTTTTTATATTAAAATTATGTGTTTTAATAAAATCAAGTAATTGCATATCATCTGATTTAAATGTTTTTATATATTTTATATTTTCTTTTACTCTTGAATTTTGCCTTGAACCTATATTTATACAATAAGTCCCATATACTCTAGCTTCTCTAATACCAGCTGAACTATTTCCTATAATAAATTCAGCATATTTTAAAAGTGTTAAAAATTTTTCAAATTTAATTGATGGAAATAATTTAAATTTTGAATTAGTTTTTAACTTCTTTAATTCATTTAAAATAATATCACTACCCAAATCATTATTCGGATATATACAAATATAGTTTTTATTACTATTAATTAATAGTTGAATTAAATTCTCAACTTGATATTGCATAGAATTAACTTCAGTTGTAACAGGATGAAATGAAAATATTGCATAATCTTTAAAATCTATACCATAATATTTTTTAACATCTTCTAAAGTTGGTAAATCATCGCTTAGCATTACATCAATATCAGCCGAACCTATTATAAAAATAGCATTTTCATCTTCTCCTAATTGAATGAGCCTAGCTTTAGCCTCATCATTTGCGACAAAATGTATATGAGATAGTTTAGTAACTGAGTGTCTTATACTATCATCTATAGTGCCACTTTTTTCTCCACCTTCAATATGTGCTACTAAAATATTATTAAATGCCCCAACAATAGCTCCACCTAACGCCTCTGGTCTATCCCCGTGAATTACTATCATGTCAGGTTTATACGAACTTACAAACTCGCTAAAATCACTTATAAAATGGGATAAATTAATATCAGTTTTATTTGTTTCATATTTTTTTGCTAAATATAAATTTGAAAATCCGTCTTTAATAATCTCTTTATAAGTGCTTCCAAATTGCTCTAGTAAATGCATACCGCAAGCATAAATCATATAAGAAAAGTCATAGCACTTATCAATCTCTTTTATAAGTGGTTTAATCTTTCCCCAATCAGCTCTAGTTCCACTTACAAAAAGTATTTTTTTACTCATTTATCATATCCCAAGTTATATGAGTGTCGTTTTCTATATCACATTTTGCTTTTTTACCCAATAAACTCTCATAATACTCAGCTAGTATCTCACCTGTTCCAGGGCGTTTTACCCAAAGATTATCTACGCTAAACACTTCTCCTTTTTTAATAGGCTTTATACTTACGCAAGTTGCAAACGCAAAATCAATGGTAACTTTTTCTTCTTTAGCTGCTTCTTTTTTGCCACCTTTCATTTGATGAAGTTCTTTTGCAGCATTTACAAGCTCTCTTGCTTCATTTTCATCCATAGAACAAACTATATCTTCTCCAACTCTATTTTTATGATCGGTAAAATGTCTTTCAATTATTGTTGCCCCTAAAGCAATAGCTGCAATTGATGAGTTATTGTTTAAAGTATGATCGCTAAGTCCAATTTCTAAATCAGGGAATTCTCTCATCATCTCTTGCATAGCCCCAAGCCTTACTAACTGTGGTGGTGTTGGATAAAGATTTGTAGTATGAAGTAATGCAATAGGGGTATTCTCATCTTTAAAAATCTTCACAGCTTTTTTAATAGAAGCTATATCATTCATGCCTGTTGATATAATTGTCGGTTTATGAAAGCTAGCAATTAATTTTAAAAGTGGGTAATTATTCATCTCGCCAGAACCTATTTTATATGCACTTACTCCAAAACTCTCTAATCTAAGAGCTGCTGCACGGCTAAATGGGGTTGATATAAAAATCATACCTTTACTTTCTACATATTTTTTAAGCTCTAGTTCATCAACTTCATTTAAGGCACATCTAGCCATAATATCATATATGCTATCGTTTGAGTTTCCTGGAATTACCTTCTTAGCTTCTTTACTCATCTCATCTTCTACTATATGGGTTTGATGTTTTACAACTTCAATTCCTGCACGATGAGCCGCATCTACCATTTGTTTAGCTACTTCTAAACTACCACCATGATTAATACCAATTTCCGCAATAATTAGAGCTGGATGATTTGTATCTATAATTCTATTTAAAATTTGCATTTTAAACCTTTTATTTTTATTTTAGATATTATAATATATCATAGATTATAAAAGGATTTAATTTATGATTGATTTTAAAAGAGACAGCGATAATTTAATTGTAGCGGGAAATGGACCTAGCCTCAAAAACATAGACTTAAATTCATTACCCAATGATTTTGATGTTTTTAGATGTAATCAATTCTATTGCGAAGATAGATATTATATTGGAAAAAATATAAAATTAGTAATGTTTAATCCAATAGTTATTCATCACCAAATAAGAACAATTCATGAAATTATTAAAAGAAATGAATACAAAATCGAAAACATATGTTTAAACTATATAAATAATAATTGGGATACCAATTTTTGTTTAAACAAGTTTAAAAGCAAAATGCCTTTTGTATATATATTAAAAGATATTTTAGATAAGCAAATTCTAAAAGATGTATGCTTATTTGACGAATTTGATAACTTAAGACCAACTTCTGGAGTTTTATTAATGTTGCTTGGAAAATCGCTAGGGTACAAAAATATATATTTTATTGGTATGGATTTTGCATTAAACAACAATCAAGAACAAATGATTTATATTGAAAATAGCAATATATGCAATACAGTTTATAAAAATAATAATATAACAAACTTTATGGATGAATTGCATAATTCTAAATATGATTTATCCTTAATTAATAAATTTAACTTTATACCACTAAGAACAACCAATGAGTTATTAGCTGAAAAAAAAATAGATTATATAAATGATTTTATATTAGAACGTAATCTATCATTTGATAAAAAAGCAAATTATTTAAAAACAATAGAAAAATATTTAAGACGTAAAATAAAGAAAAAACTAGGTTTTAAAAAATATCAACAATTTTAAAAAGGAAGAAAGATGATAAAAACTTGCATATTTCCAGCAGCAGGTTATGGAACTAGATTTTTACCTGCAACAAAAACTTTACCTAAAGAAATGCTACCTATTTTAGATAAGCCATTAATCCACTATGCTATGGAAGAAGCTATTGAAGCAGGACTTACAAATATAGGTATTATTACAGGCAGAACAAAAAGAGCTTTAGAAGATTATTTTGATATATCTTATGAGATTGAAGACGCAATAAAAGGCAGTGAAAAAGAAAAATTACTTGATGATGTTCGTAGGCAAATGGAAGTATGTAACTTCACATTTACTAGACAAAGAAAAATGAATGGATTAGGCGATGCTATAAATTGTGCTAAAAATATGGTTAGTAATGAACCTTTTGGGGTAATTTTAGCAGATGACTTGTGTGTAAATGATGCTTGTGGTGTAATGAGCCAAATGGTAAAAGCATATGAAAAATATCGTTGCAGTATTGTTGCACTTATGGAGGTTCCAAATAAAGATACTAAAAAATATGGGATTATTGAAGGCGTAAAATTAGAAGATAATATTTACAAAATCACAGATATGGTTGAAAAACCAGACCCAAAAGACGCAAAAACAAATCTAGCAATTATTGGAAGATATATTCTAACCCCTGATATTTTTGATATTTTAGATAATACCAAACCTGGTCGTGGTGGAGAAATTCAAATTACTGATGCTCTTAATACTCAAGCAAAAGAAGGTAGATGTATAGGATTAGTATTTAGTGGTCTTAGATTTGATTGTGGTAGTGTAGAAGGTTTTTTTGAGGCGACTAAATACTTTTATGAAAGAGATTACAAATGATTACCTATCAAGAGTATTTTGAAAAAACTTCGCAAGAAAACATAAGCCTTTATCTAAAAAGAATGAATGAAGAAAGGCAAAGTGGCGAAGTTGGGTTTTATGATTTGCCTTTAGAATTTGATTTAGGAATTTCAAAACTTCAAAAAGTAAAAGAAAAATTTACTAACAAAAGTCATTTTATAGTTATTGGAATGGGTGGAAGTAGTGTTGGCACTAGGGCGATTACGAGTTTTTTGGGGATAAAAAATATTGATTATTTAGACAATATTTCAAGTACTCTTTTTAATGAAATATTAGAAAAAATTGACCTTGAAAAAACGCTTTTCATATTAGTATCAAAATCTGGAAATACAATTGAATGTATAAGTTATTTTAGGATTTTGCTTGATGTTTTAGGTTTAAATGTAGATGATTTAAAGCATCACTTAATAGGAATTTGTATGCAAAATACCAAATTTTATGAGTTTTTAAAGACAAATGAAATAACGCATTTTGATATAGAAGAAAATGTTAGCGGTAGATTTTCAGTGCTTAGTAATGTTGGACTTGTGCCGTTATTTTTAGCAGGGGCTAATGTTGATGAACTTATCAAAGGTGCTAAAGATTGTATGAACGAGCAAAAAACAAAAGAACATATACTTAATCTAGCCTACACGCTAAGCACAAAAATGATAAATAAAAATTATGTTTTATTCACTTATTGTGAAGAATTACGCCATTTTAACGAATGGTTCGTTCAACTTGTAGCCGAAAGTCTTGGGAAATTTAAAGAATATAAACGCGTAGGACTTACACCAATTAGTCTGATAGGACCAAAAGACCAGCATTCGTTTTTACAACTCATAATTGAAGGGCCAAAAGATAAATTCGTAGAATTTATCCGTATAAAACCAAATCCAAATAGCCCCAAAATAAAGCACATAAAAGGACTTGAAAATCTTGAAAATCAAAGCGTAGGACATAGTTTAGATGAGCTACTTTACGCTCAAAGCAAATCGTGTCTTGATGCGATAAAAGCTGAAGGAATAGAAACAAGTCTAATTGAGCTTGATAGCAAAAGTGCTTATAATATCGGATATTTAATATACTATTATGAGTTATTAGTTGGTGCTTGTGGGCTTATGATAGGCATTAGCACTTACGATCAACCTGGTGTTGAAAGTGCAAAAAAACTTCTAAAAATATTATTAACTACAAAATAATCATAAAATAAAATTAGGAATTTCAAATTCCTAATTTTTAATTATCTTATAAAGTCTTAATGTATTTAGCTAAAGCTTTAAAATCTTCATCATTTAGATTTTTTACTTGTAATTGCATAGTTTTTTGAGATTTACCACCAAAAGTTCCCGCCTTATATCCACTTAAAGCTTCATAAATTTCGCTCTCACTTAAAGTATTTATTACAACTTCAGCCCCAGGAGCTAATTTTTCTGCATTTTTTCCATGACAGGCAATACATTTTTTAAATAAAGTCGCCGCATCAGTTTTTAAAACATTTTCAACACTACTACTAACCTTATCAATGCCATCAGTAATTGCTTTAGCTGCACTATCTGTGCTTTCTTTTATCGTATTTGCAACTTCATTAGTGCTTTCTTTTAAATTATTAGCAACGCTTTTTGTAGTATCACTAATGCTATCTACTGCAGAATTTATCATAGGTTCAACTTGATTTGCAGCAGTATTTATATGTTCATCAACCTTTGTTGCTACATTATCTACAATTGTATTTATTTTCTTAGCCACTTCTTCAGTGCTTGATTTTACATTTTGACTAAGCTCTTGAGCTGGTTTTTGCTCTTCTTTTTTATCATTACAACCTGTTTGGATTATTAAAGCACTAATTGCTGCTAAACTTAAAAATATTTTTTTCATATTTTCTCCTTAAATAAATTAAAAGGCAAAATACTAGCATTTTTTAATAATTGTAATATTAAAATAAAAAATTAATTTATTATATATTATTTTATATAATAAGCTTTTAAATTCAGTCTTATTAAAGATTTTTTAATATATAATTTTTTATATTTTAAAGGAGTAAGTATGAAAAAAGCATTATTATTTTTAAGTTTAAGTTCTTTTGCATTAGCAAATACTTTAAATATCGCAGCAGCTGCAAATATAAGCTATCCACTAAACGAATTAAAGCAAAAATTTGAAAAACTACACCCAGATATAAAACTTAATGTCAATACAGGTGCTAGTGGTAGCTTTAACGCACAAATTAAAAATGGAGCAAATTATGATGTATTCTTATCTGCAAATATGGAATTTGCTAAAGATTTAGAAGAATTAACTAAAAATCAAGCAATCACTTATGCAAAAGGAAAGCTAATATTATTTTCAGCTAAAAAAAAGCCTAATTTAGATGATTTAAAAACCGCATCTTGTATAGCTATAGCAAACCCAAACACAGCTCCTTATGGAAAAGCAGCTAAAGAAGTATTAAATCAAATTCCAAATAGTTCAAACATAATAACGGCTACAAATATTTCAGCAACACTACTACAAGCTACAAAAGCTTGTGATTATGCCTTTGTAGCAGCGTCTAGCGTAGAGCAAATTAAAGAATTAGGTTTTAGTGATGAAAACATATTAAAAATTGATGATAAATTATACGAACCAATTTTACAAGGTATGATAATTACAAGTAAAGAAAAAAATGCTAAAGTGTTTTATGATTTTATATTAAGCCCTGATGCAAAGGAAATTTTTAATAAATATGGCTATGAATGAGCTGGATTTAAAACACGATTTTAAAGACTTTAAAATAAATGCTAGATTAAGCTTTGATGATGGAGAAATTATCGCGTTGTTTGGTGATAGCGGAAGTGGTAAAAGCACTATTTTAAAATTAATAGCTGGGCTTATTAATAAGCCCTTGCTAAAAGATATTGCTTTTTTATTTCAAGATTGCACATTATTTGATAATTTTAATGTATATGAAAATCTAGTTTTTACAAATACTAAAACTCTTTTAGATGATTTAAAATATATTTTTGGTAAAAAATTAGATAAAAATACAAGTAATTTTTACGATGAATTATTAAAACTAGCTAATTTAGAAGAGCACAAAACTAAAAAAATCAGCACTCTAAGCGGAGGACAAAAACAAAGACTAGCATTAATTTGTGCCTTAAGCAAAAATGCAAAATATATATTATTAGACGAGCCTTTAAGTGCACTTGATGATAGTAACAAAATAGCACTTATAAAACTAATCAAAAAAATAAATCAAGACTACAAAAGAACAATTATTTTTGTATCTCATTCGTGTTTTGAAATAAATGCCCTTGCTGATAAAATATATTTTGTAAAAAATGGTAGTTTTGAAAAATGTCTTAATAAAGAAGAATTTTTTATAGAAAAAATCCAAAATAATGAGTTTTTATGCAAGAATTAACACCAATTTTCTTATCACTTAAGTTATCTTTCGTAACTACTATAATATTATTTTTTATTTGCTTATATCCTACATTTTATCTAAGCCAAAAAGAGTTTTTTGGTAAAAAAATACTATTAAGCATAATTTCATTGCCACTTGTGCTACCCCCTACCGTTTTAGGCTTTTATTTATTGGTGCTATTAAGTCCTAATAATTATTTAGGGCAATTTTTGGCTAATTTTGATATTAAACTTGTTTTTAATTTTAAGGCTTTATTGATTGCTTCAATAATTTATTCTATGCCTTTTATGTTTAATCCTATTTATAGTGCGTTTAATGCTTTGCCTAAAAATCTTTTTGATAGAGCTAAATTACTTGAAAAATCTCAAGCTAACATAATATTTCGCCTTTGTTTGCCGCTAATAATCCCTAGTATAATAAGTGCTAGTGTTATGAGTTTTGCTCATACTATGGGAGAATTTGGTGTAGTAATGATGGTAGGCGGTAGCGTAGCAGGAGAGACAAAAGTCGCTTCTATTGCCGTATTTGAAGCATTAGAAACACTAGATTTAAATAAAGCAAATGAGCTTAGTATAATATTATTAGCCATTTCTTTTATTATTTTATTTGCCTTACAATTTATAAAACAAAATAAATATAAATCCTAATTCAAATTCTTTAAACTAAAGAATAAATAATGATAAAAATTGAGAGTATAGAGAATATAATAATAGATTAAAAGCTGTAGGGTAAAACTTAAAGAAGAGCCTATTTTCAAAATAAAATAAATAATATAGGAAAATATTATACAAAACAACAATGAGCCTATTTTTGTGATGAATAGAAAAAAATCTTTTTTCGTATCTCTTTATTATATATTTGTTTTCATATGGGATTTAGCAACTTTACTGATTGGAATATGTTTTATAGATTTAGATAATTTTTTAGCAAATATTATTGGTTTTATTATAGTTGCTATTATACCTTATCATTTTTTTTGTGCAATTGATATTAAAACGGTTATTTGTTATGAAGATTTTTTCATAATTAAGAGAAAGTTTTGCACTCAAAAGGTTTGCTATAGAAAATTTAAAGATTATTGGTTTTTTGCTTCTATTACTAATAATAATATAGTAGTTAGGTTTAAGAAATTTCAATTTCCGATACATATAAATCAAAATATGTTTACACAAGATGAAATTAAAAATTTTATTGAAATTTTAGAAAAAAATAATATAAAGCGTTATAGTTGGTTTGATTAATTAAGTATTATAAATACTACTGAAAGGATTTTATGAAACTAGTATTTCTTGCTATGATAGTTGTAGGATTTGCATTCTTATGTGAAGCTTACCCGTATAAAAAATTTAAGGCTAAACTTTTCTTTAAATGTGTATTTTGCTTTCGTTATTTTAAAGTAATTTCAAAAGAATATAAACCAAAAGATAAAAACCACATATATTATAATTTTATAGAAAATTTTCTTTATTATTTTAAATTTGTAATATTAGTTCTTTCATATGCGCTTTTTTATTCTGGAATACTATTGTTATGCCTTACTCTAACCCTTTAGATTAAAAATTTATAAGCTATGTTATTAATCTAAAAAATTAATTTACTAATAGCTCATTTAAATCTAATAAGCAAGGCTAAGCCACTATTATAAATCTTATTTAATCATCACTAATTATATTAACACTATACCTACAATTCAATCAGTCACTAAATCCACTAATTTATAAGCTATTTTTTATTACACTAAAAAATACTACCGCAATCATTTCCTAAATCATCTTATAAAGCATTTTAGAAATAACTCTTATCAAACTACATTAAAAATATTTAAGATAAATTCCTATATTAAATAAAATAAAAAATTTATCTATCAATTTGTATTAAACCCACTACCCAACATCATTTATCTATATTATCCACAGCTTATTTATTTCATTAAAAAAGCTTTTAAAAACATTGTTTATCCTGTAAAGGTATAAAATTAGTTTATATAGTTTTATTATTTAAATACTTTAAACCTATATAAAACTTAATCTACCCCCCCCCAACACTAAAAACTCATATCCTAATTATGTTTTATATGCGTAATAAATACTTTTATATAATCAATAAATCTAATTAATTTAATTACTTAATAAGCTTAGCATAAAAATACTTTAGTATTAATTACTTATCTTCTAAAAACAATCTAAGCCCTAATTACTGCAAAAGAATTTAAATCCAAATTTTATATAAGCTTAATTTTTAAATACTTAGTTTTTTAAAAACTTCGTTTTTTAATAGCTTTGTTTTACAGAAATTTTATTTAATATAAACTTTTCTATACATAAACCTAGTTTTAAAAACTTCTTTTACAGAAACTTCGTTTTACAGAAACTTCGTTTTAAATAAACTTCGTTTTAAATAAACCTAATTTTATAAACACCTCATTTACTACTAATATTGCTTATTAAAGATAAAGATTTGATAGCATAAATAAGAAATTTGCTACCAATAACATTACTTAATTAAAATTAGAAAAAATAATATTTAATTACAATCCTTCACTACCAATATTATTTTTCAACCACTCATATTACTTTAATAATGTTTTCATATGAGATTATGGCTTACGTCTAAATATTATTCTAATATTGATTTAACTTTAACTACCTAAAAAAACAATTAATCACCTAAGCTTATTAAATACATAATTCTTTAAACATATAAAGCTACTTAAATTAAATAAGCATACTCATATAAATACTTTAAACATATAACTTATAAATACTTCTAGCATATACTAAAACTACTTAAAGCAAATAAAAAAAACCTATATAAAAAGTAAGAGCTATATTGTATAAGTATCATTTAAAATATCTATTTTTATAATCTCATACTAAAAAATATAATTAAGCAAATTATTTAAAGTAAAGGTTTTAAAAACCCAAACAAAGCTAAAAAAGAAAGCAACAATAAAAACTTACCTTTTAGCCCTATCCCGTTTCTACAATTAAAAAAATATAATAAAAAAATTAAATCTAAAAATATGTATATAAAAATCAATTATTATTAAAAAGAAAGGAGTTAAAAAAGATTTTAACAAGTCCGCAACGAGCTACTTTCCCCATGCCAGTAAGGCGTAGTATCATCACCCACAATGTGCTTAGCTTCTTGGTTCGGGATGGGACAAGGCGTTACCACATTTGTATAATCACGGACATTGTTATTTAAATCTATTAGTATTTAATAAACTTAAATAACAATGTTAAAAGCAAGTAATTTAAACTCTTAAACTTACTAAAGTAATAAACCTTAGCAAGGAAGTAATGCTTATTTAAAGTAAGCGGACGGTCTATTAGTATTGGTCAGCTAAATGGCTTTCACCACTTACACACCCAACCTATCAAGCAGCTAGTCTTGCTGCGACCTTAAGAGAAGATTCATCTTAGAGTTGGCTTCGAGCTTAGATGCTTTCAGCTCTTATCACATCCGAACTTAGCTACGCTGCGATGCTCTTGGCAGAACAACAGCTACACCAGTGGTTCGTTCAACCCGGTCCTCTCGTACTAGGGTCAAATCTCTTCAATCTTCTTACGCCCACGGCAGATAGGGACCGAACTGTCTCACGACGTTCTGAACCCAGCTCGCGTACCGCTTTAAATGGCGAACAGCCATACCCTTGGGACCTGCTCCAGCCCCAGGATGCGATGAGCCGACATCGAGGTGCCAAACCTCCCCGTCGATGTGAGCTCTTGGGGGAGATCAGCCTGTTATCCCCGGGGTACCTTTTATCCTTTGAGCGATGGCCCTTCCACACAGAACCACCGGATCACTAAGACCGACTTTCGTCTCTGCTTGACGTGTTTGTCTTGCAGTTAAGCTGGTTTATGCCTTTATACTCTACAAACGATTTCCAACCGTTTTGAACCAACCTTTGTAAGCCTCCGTTATTTTTTGGGAGGCGACCGCCCCAGTCAAACTACCCACCAGACATTGTCCTACGTGAGGATAACTCACGCTAGTTAGCTACCCGAATAAGAAAGAGTGGTATCTCAACGATGGCTCATTATAAACTGGCGTCTATAACTCAAAGCCTCCCACCTATCCTGCACATTCTTATCCAAGTAGCAGTGTCAAGCTGTAGTAAAGGTCCACGGGGTCTTTCCGTCTTGCCGCGGGTAGGAGGAATTTTCACCTCCACTACAATTTCACTGGATCCCTCTTTGAGACAGCTCCCATCTCGTTACGCCATTCATGCAGGTCGGTATTTAACCGACAAGGAATTTCGCTACCTTAGGACCGTTATAGTTACGGCCGCCGTTTACTCGGGCTTCGATCAAGAGCTTCGCATTGCTGCTGACCCCATCAATTAACCTTCGAGCACCGGGCAGGCGTCACACCCTATACATCCACTTACGTGTTAGCAGAGTGCTGTGTTTTTGGTAAACAGTCGGGAGGGACTCTTTGTTGTAAGTTTCCTTGCTTTCGAAGTCAAATTCTAATACAAGGCTAACCACACCTTATACCGAAGATACGGTGCTATTTTGCAGAGTTCCTTAAAGAGAGTTCTTCCACGCGCCTTAGAATACTCATCCCACCCACCTGTGTCGGTTTACGGTACGGGCAACATTATCTAAACTTAGAAACTTTTCTTGGCTCGACGGCATCAGCAATTCTTCCTTCCATCCGAAGACTTCAGAAAGCCTTTCAGTTCTCGGTCTAATGTTATACGGATTTGCCTGTATAACAACCTACTACCTTAGACTAGCACTTCCATCCGCTAGCTTGCTTAGCCCTAAGCGTCCTTCCATCGCACAATAATGTTGGTATTGGAATATTAACCAATTTTCCATCGCATACCCCTTTCGGACTTTGCTTAGGACCCGACTAACCCTACGATGACGAGCATCGCGTAGGAAACCTTGGGTTTACGGCGTTAATGATTCTCACATTAATTATCGCTACTCATGCCTGCATGCTCACTTCTATACGCTCCAACGCTCCTTACCGGTACATCTTCAACGCCTATAGAACGCTCTCCTACCACCCAAGCTAGGCTTGGGTCTACAGCTTCGGTACTTATTTTAGCCCCGTTATATTTTCCGCGCAAAATCACTAGACCAGTGAGCTATTACGCTTTCTTTAAAGGATGGCTGCTTCTAAGCCAACCTCCTGGTTGTTAAAGTAACTTCACATCGTTTTCCACTCAAATAAGATTTAGGGACCTTAGCTGGTAGTCTGGGTTGTTCCCCTCTCGACGACGGATTTTATCACTCGCCGCCTGACTGCTGTGATTACACTATAAGTATTCGGAGTTTGATAGGGTTTGGTACATTGGTGTATGCCCTAGCCCATTCAGTGCTCTACCCCTTATAGCTACTACACAACGCTATACCTAAATATATTTCGGAGAGAACCAGCTATCACGAAGTTTGATTGGCCTTTCACCCCTATCCACAAGTCATCCGGAGCCGTTTCAATGGCCGTCGGTTGGGTCCTCCACTAGTTCTTACACTAGCTTCAACCTGCTCATGGATAGATCACTTCGTTTCGGGTCTGCAGCATCTGACTTATCGCCCTATTAAGACTCGCTTTCGCTACGGCTTCACGTTAGCTTAACCTTGCCAGACACCACAACTCGCAGGCTCATTATGCAAAAGGCAGTCCATCACCCTGTATTGCTACATAGGGCTCTGAATGATTGTAAGCAAATGGTTTCAGGTTCTATTTCACTCTGATCACCTCAGTTCTTTTCACCTTTCCCTCACGGTACTTGTACACTATCGGTCAGACATTAGTATTTAGGGTTGGATCGTGGTCGACCCAGCTTCAGACAAGATTTCACGTGTCTCGCCCTACTCAGGATACTGCTAAGTAAAGTAAAGATTTTATGTACGGGAGTATCACCCTCTACGCTCAAGCTTTCCAACTTGTTCTACTATCTTTGCTTAGTCTTTGTTGCAGTCCTACAACCCCACTAGTAAACTAGTGGTTTGCCCTCTTACGCTTTCGCTCGCCGCTACTAGCGTAATCTCTATTGATTTCTTTTCCTGTTGGTACTAAGATGTTTCAATTCCCAACGTTCGCTCCATATATGGTAATACATATCTCTATGTATTGGGTTGCCCCATTCGGAAATCTACGAATTAATGCCCCTTGACGGCTCCTCGTAGCTTATCGCAGTCTAGTACGTCCTTCATCGCCTTTGTCTGCCAAGGCATCCACCATTTGCTCTTATTAGCTTACCTTTGTTAATAATGTTATTAATATTTTTACAATTAATAGTATTAATTGAAATATATTTGCATGCATTATTGTTATTGTTTTTAGTATTACTAAAACGCATTACTTCCTTGCTAAAGTTTTTATGTAATTATTAATCTTAATCTTCAAGACGGAAAGCGTCTAAGCTGTGATGCTTAAAAACTTTTTCTTATATATACTTAATATATGTAATAAGAAAGAGATTAAGTATAACTACCTTTAACAAGCTTATGAAATTGTTTTATATTACTTGCTTGTGACTCTTAACATTGATAAATAAAATAACACTAGGTTAGAAACTATATATAACATAGAATTAAATTAAATAAAACCTAGAAAGAACATTTAGCTTAAATGCTCTGTTTAAGTTTTATATGGTGGAGAATAGCGGGATCGAACCGCTGACCTCCTGCGTGCAAGGCAGGCGCTCTCCCAGCTGAGCTAATTCCCCATATCAATACTCATTTCAACCTTTGATATCCAAACAAGCTCTCAAGAGCTCTTGAAATATTTATTATTACTCTTTAGTGTGAGTTAAAGAGTATGTACTCTAGAAAGGAGGTGATCCAACCGCAGGTTCTCCTACGGTTACCTTGTTACGACTTCACCCCAGTCGCTGATTTTGCTGTGGGCGGTAACTAGTTTAGTATTCCGACTTAAAGCACAATCAACTCCCATGGTGTGACGGGCGGTGAGTACAAGACCCGGGAACGTATTCACCGTAACATAGCTGATTTACGATTACTAGCGATTCCGGCTTCATGCTCTCGAGTTGCAGAGAACAATCCGAACTAAGACATATTTTATAGATTTGCTCCACCTCGCGGTATTGCTTCTCATTGTATATGCCATTGTAGCACGTGTGTAGCCCTGGGCATAAGGGCCATGATGACTTGACGTCGTCCACACCTTCCTCCTCCTTGCGAAGGCAGTCTATTTAGAGTGCTCAGCCGAACTGTTAGCAACTAAATACGTGGGTTGCGCTCGTTGCGGGACTTAACCCAACATCTCACGACACGAGCTGACGACAGCCGTGCAGCACCTGTCTCTAAGTTCTAGCAAGCTAGCACCCTCGTATCTCTACAAGGTTCTTAGGATATCAAGCCCAGGTAAGGTTCTTCGCGTATCTTCGAATTAAACCACATGCTCCACCGCTTGTGCGGGTCCCCGTCTATTCCTTTGAGTTTTAATCTTGCGACCGTACTCCCCAGGCGGTATGCTTAATCCGTTAGGTGCATTACTGAAATGACTAGCATTCCAACAACTAGCATACATCGTTTAGGGCGTGGACTACCAGGGTATCTAATCCTGTTTGCTCCCCACGCTTTCGCGCCTTAGCGTCAGTTAAGTTCTAGCAGATCGCTTTCGCAATTGGCATTCTTAGTAATATCTACGGATTTTACCCCTACACTACTAATTCCATCTGCCTCTCCCTTACTCTAGAATAGCAGTTTTGAATGCAGTTTAATGGTTAAGCCATTAGATTTCACATCCAACTTACTACTCCGCCTACGCGCCCTTTACGCCCAGTGATTCCGAGTAACGCTTGCACCCTCCGTATTACCGCGGCTGCTGGCACGGAGTTAGCCGGTGCTTATTCTTACAATACAGTCAGTATTCTTCTTGTAAAAAAGGAGTTTACGCTCCGAAAAGTGTCATCCTCCACGCGGCGTTGCTGCTTCAGGGTTTCCCCCATTGAGCAATATTCCCCACTGCTGCCTCCCGTAGGAGTCTGGACCGTGTCTCAGTTCCAGTGTGTCTGATCATCCTCTAAGACCAGATATGCGTCATAGCCTTGGTAAGCCATTACCTTACCAACTAGCTGATACAATATAGCCCTATCCCTTACCGAAAAACTTTCCCACCCTAACTTATGTTAGAGCGGAGTATAGAGTATTAGCACTCATTTCTAAGTGTTGTCCTCTTGTAAGGGGCAAGTTAGCTATACATTACTCACCCGTGCGCCACTAATCCGTCTAGCAAGCTAGACTTCATCGTTCGACTTGCATGTGTTAGGCACGCCGCCAGCGTTCACTCTGAGCCAGGATCAAACTCTCCATAATTTAAATGATTATTTTTTAATTATGAAAAATTAAAAAATAAATAAAATAATGAAGTGAATGATTTAAAACTTATATATAAGAAAGTTTTAAATGGCTCTTGATCACTTGTTTAGATATCAAAGATTGACGTTGAAATAATTGATATATTTAAAATTAACAATAAAACTATTTAAAATAACAAGTTTGATAACTGAAGTTATGCAAACGAAAGCCTGAATTATATACAGCAAAACTTAAAGTATTCTTAAATATGAAAATATTTTTTAAAAAAATTGAAAAAATTGAAAATTTGTGGCGAAAGTATGGAAAGTTGGGAGAATTTAAAAATACAATTTAAAAACATTAAAAACTAAAATTAGTGAAGATAGTTTGTAGTTGTGGTGGTTATGTGGTGAGAGTTAGGTTTGAGAAATTTGAAATTTAGTAAGAAAATAAATAATAATTTTGAATAATATAAAAAACATTACTTGAATTATTTGTATAAAATATTTTAGATAAGTTAATTTTACATAACTTAATGGCATTATATATTTTATTAAGATTATTAAGTTATATAGCTAAATTATAATAAAATATCTAAGTTTTAAAATAGGAATTTATATTTAGATTTTATTCCAAATATAAATTATCTTTAGTTTTTTTAGCAGGTTCAATATTTTTTGAATTAGGTAATTCTAAATTATCTTTACCTTTTATATAAGCTATAATATTATCAATATCCTTATTTGACAATTTATTTGCATATCTTTGCATAACAAATCTTGTTTTGCCTCCAAAATCTTTATCGTTTTTGTAAGATTTTAACATTGATTTTAAAGTAGATGCTGAATGAGTGTTTAAGGATTTAAATGTAGTGCTTGATTTATCTCCTAAATCTCCATGACAAGAATTGCATTTATGAATATTTATAAAAAGTTCTTTACCTAAATTAATATCTAAATTATCACTAAAAGTATAATTTAATAAATCATCTGTAGTCACTGCATTTATAGAATTTATAATACATAAAAATAATAAAATTTTTTTCATTCTAAGTCTTTAAAAAGCTAGGCTTAAAGCCTAGCAATTAATTAAAATGTATATTTAGCTTGGAATCTGATTAAACTTTCTTTTTTCTTATCAGACTTATCAAGACTTAATTTGTTATCTTTAGTAATACTTACTTCAGTAGCATCTTTAGTTTCTGCGTAAGCATAGAATGCTGAGAAGTTTAGTTTGTCGCTGTATTTGTAAGATAGTTGTGGCTTAACTTCAAATAATTTTTCTTTATTGTTAACAATTTTATTTGTTCCGCTAATAATATCAACACCAAATCTTACATCTTCAAATGTATAGCCAATTGTTCCGAATACGAAATCTTTTTTACCAAAACCACCTTGGTAGTCTTTCATTACGATTTCGCCGTAGTTGATTAATTGACCTTCATCTTCTACAGTATTAAGAGTTAATTTATCTTTTTTACCATAACCAGCATAACCTACATTGAAGTCTAAGCCGAATGCATCAAAGCCAGCTTCTGCTGCATAGAAGTTACCATTAGCTGCTACTTCACCTTTTCTATCTTTTTTAAGGCTATTGCCTGCGTATTGAGCGTGAATATTGTATGCGAAATCATCTTTATCGCCTAGAGCAACATTGAAATCTACTGCATAGAATGTGCCCCAGCTAGCCATATTTGAAACCCATAATTGAGCTGCTACTGGGTCAAAATTAGCAATTGCTGCTATACCATAAAGGTTCTTACTTGTAGCGTATTTATTACCTTCTTCATCTTTAACAAATAAAACACTACTTAAATCTCCATCATTGTTATAGTTATCAAATGCATAAGCTGCTAAAGTTACATTTTCAATGCTGTTATTTACTATTTTTAATCCTGTTCCTAGTAAATCATCAGTCCAAATTGAACCGATTTCCATTCTACCGAATATGAATGAAGTATCGTAATTTGTATAAGTTAAATAAGCATCTCTTACATTAAAAGTTTTTTTATCATTTAAATATGCTGAATTACCAAAAGAACCATCAGTGTTTGAATATTGGAATAATGCTGTAGCTTTAAAATTATCAGCTATATCAGCACCAAATTTTAATTGAGCTTTATAGTTGTGACCATTATCTTTAGATCTATCTATTTTTGTAGTAACTGAATTGTTTTTTATTTTTTCAGAATTTGTATCGTATCTATATCTTAACATTCCTGATAGGTCTACATTTTGAATAGCTTCATCTAAAGCAACTGCGTTCGCGAATGAGAACGAACCTGCAGCAACAACTGCTGCTAAACTTAATTTAACTAATTTCATTTTTTCTCCTTTTTTTGTAAAAATGTAAGGGAATAGTAGCATAAATTTTGAAAATTAAGCTTAAAGTTATATAAATTTTTAAAAAAATGTAATTTGAATTATTCTTAAAAAAGGAAAACCCCTTGATTTCTCAAGGGGTTTAAGTCTCTCAAGGAGTAAAAAACTAGTCTAAGTTGCGATGATTTTAAAGAAGCTAGGTTAATACTTAGTAAAAGTATTTATAGTAAGATTATTTTTTTAAACAAAACGAAAGAGCTATAATGAAAATTAAAGAATATTTACAAAAACATATAGATAAAATATATAAAAGTTATTGCAAAAAATCAGTATTTACTAACTATAAAATAATAGGAGTTAGAAACAATAAACTTAAAAGGTATGCAAAAACTATAATTAAAAAGTATGATTTAAATGATTATTTATTAAATACTAATTTTAAAAGTTTTGATGAAATGCAACTTTACATACACGTATTAAATGAGTTAGATGATTATGATTTAGTGGTTAAGAATTTAAAAATAATATTAAAAATCATAGATAATTGGTGTAGTTGCGATACTATAAGACCTAAGTGTTTTGATAATAATCTTGATAAGGTAGAACAAATCATATGCGAATGGATTGAATCTAGCGCAATATATGAAAAAAGATTTGGAATTTTATGTTTTATAAGATATTTTAGCAGTGATACCACAAAATTAGAAAAAATATTTAGTATAAAAAGTCAAGAATATTATGTAAATATGGCAAGAGCTTGGTATTTTACCGAACTTTTAAGTAATAATTTTGATGAAACTTTTAATTTTTTAAAAATTAAAAAATTAGATAATGAAACTTTATCAATGATGTTTCAAAAGATAAGTTATAGTGCAAAAATATCAGCAGAGAATAAGATTTTATTAAAAGATTTAAGAAAGTAATATGTTTTAAATAAGTAAAAATTAAATATGATTTCTACTTATTTAAAATTCTTTAACTTAGCTACTAAAATATCACAAAATTCATCAAAACTAGCTCTATAATCTTTTAAATCCCCTAATTGCTTACCCCACATACATTCAGGATAAAATCCATCATCACTAAATCTAGCCATTATATGCCAATGGGCTTTAGGCAAGTAGTTAGCAAATGAAGCGTGATTAATCTTAGTTGGCTTATAAAAATTAATCATTTCTTTTTCTATAAGCATAGCAATTTTAAAAATTTTTAGGCTTGTTTCTTCATCATTACTAAGTTCTTTGTATTCGTCTTTTGCATGGATTTCTAGCCACGGGATAGAACTCTCGTGGCGTTTAATATAGCAAAAACTATTTTCATAAATCATACTTCAAAATCCCAAAAGAAACTAATCCATTCTTTAGCTTCTTTTACACAAAATTCAGGTTTTATAATAGCACTTGGCTTATAAAAAATAACAGCAAGTTTAACTTCTAAATGTGGGTAAATTTCTAAGATTTTTTTACGAATTGCATCAAGACTTTCACCACTATCTACGATATCATCAATGATTAAAACTTTTTTAGCTTTACTTAAATCAGGAATATTAGTAATTTCAATAGTATCTAATTTTTTTTGCCCGTCATAATGAATACTATTTAATACAAAAGCATTTCTGCTTTTAAGCGCAGTTGATAATGCGTGAGTAAGTGTAAGACCACCACGAGCAACACCTACAAAAGCGTCTGGGTTGAACTCATCTTGAATGCGTTTTGCAAACGGCTCAAAGTCATTTTTAAATTCATCGTAAGTATATTTATACATAGTTTTACCTTTTAATTAAATTTCATAAATTGTAGCAAGAACACTGCCATACAAATAATAGAGATAACGATTATACCACTACTTAGCTTATTAAATTCTTTTCTTAATAATCTAACTAATACATAAGAAATAAATCCAAAAGCAATACCTGTAGTAATTGAGTAAGTAAATGGCATCATAATTACCGTAAAAAATGTAGCAACACTATTTGCAGGGTCTTTAAAATCAATATTGCTAACTTCCATAAACATTAAAATTCCAACCATTATCAAGATAGGATAAATAGCATTAACAGGAATTGCTTGGAAAAATGGTAAAAAGAATATGCAAAGACAAAACATTCCCGCTAAAAATATATTGCTAAGTCCTGTTCTAGCACCACTTTCTATACCAGCACTACTTTCTACAAATGCAGTTGCAGTTGATGTGCCAATAACTGCTCCGATACAAGTTCCTGCTGCGTCTGCTATCATAGTTTTACCTAATTTTTTATCTCCACTATCATCAAGAGTTCCGTCTGATTTTGTTTTATTTTTAAATATTCCGCCCCTAATTCCAGCACCAGTAATCGTGCCTATACTATCAAATAATTGAGTTACAAAAAGTGTCATTACTGCAGGTAATACCGATAAACTTAAAGCACTCATAATATCAAGTTTTGCAAAAATACTCATAAGCCCATCTTTTTCACTAAAATTTGGAATTGCCACAAATTCACTTGGTAATTTTGCTCCACCTATTCCAAAAGTCCAAGCGATAATACTACCTATTAAAACCGCTAAAATAAAGCCTGCTTTAATCTTCCAAGCCCAAAAGCAAACAATTAAAAATAATACAAATAAACAAAATAACACATTCGGGTCTGCAAAATTACCTATTTTTAAAAGAGTTACAGGATCAGCCGTAACAATATGAGCCTGATTCATCCCCATAAATGCTAGAAAGCACCCAATACCAGCACTTATAGCACGGCGAAAATCTTCAGGAATGCTTTTTAAAATAAAAATACGAAAATTTGTAAAAGAAAGAACTAAAAATATAAAACCACTTATAAAAACAGCACCTAAAGCAGTTTCAACAGGAATTCCTTGACCTTTGCACATTGAAAATGTAAAAAATACATTAAGCCCCATACCTGTACTCATTGCTATTGGAGAATTTGCAAAAAGTCCTGTAAATGCAGTTGCTATTATAGTTACTAAAGCAGTTGCTAGCATTAAAGCTTCTACACTAAGCCCTGTATTGCTTACTATAAAAGCATTAGTTGGAATAATATAAAGCATTGATAAAAATGTTGCTAAAGCACCATTAAACTCATTTTTAACACTTGTATTGTTTTCTTTTAACTTAAAAAAGTCCATTTTTTTCCCTTATAAAAAAATATTTAGCGTAAAGCACCTAAGATTAAACACAATAAGATTAAAAATTCTAGCTCATAGCAGTATCCTTTTGTTTGTAGTAAGAAATTATTAGATTAAATTGTTTGAAAGTATATTTTTTGCAATCATATATTAATTGCATAATGAGTTTGAATGATGTTTTTAAAATGGAGCTAAAAACATATAAAGAATTCAATCAATATTCCTTAATCTCATTATATAAACTATCTCTTTCTATTGGAATTAAATTTGATGTTTTGATATTGTCTATGAAGTCTTGTAGCGTAATGCCATTCGCACTTTTTGCACCACCTGCACTTTGGATATTTTCTTTTTCTATTGTTCCATCAAGGTCATTTGCTCCGTATTCTTGAGCCACCATTGCAAGGTTTAATCCTAAAGTCGCCCAATAAGCTTTAATATGAGAAATATTGTCTAAAACAAGCCTTGCTATTGCAATAGTTTTTAGAATTTCTATACTTCCAAGCGGTTTTAAATCCTTTAAAAACGAATTGTCTTTTTGCCATACTAACGGAATAAAAGCATTAAAACCTTTGCTAATATCTTGTTGTTTTCTTAGTCTTAGCATATGGTCAATTCTGTTCTCACGACTTTCAATGTGTCCAAAAAGCATAGTTGCATTACTTTGTTTTCCTTTTTGATGCCATAGCCCATGAATCTTAAGCCAATTATCAGAACTAACTTTGCTAGCACAAAGCTCATTTCTAACTTTTTCATCAAAAATTTCAGCACCGCCACCCGGCATAGAATCAACTCCATATTCAAGCATTTTGTCAATTACTGCAGAATAATCTCCATCAAAAAAACTCTTTGCAATAAAATTAATTTCAGCAGCTGTCATTGCTTTAATATGTAAATGTGGGTATTTATCTTTAATTTTTCTAAAAATCTCAAAATACCATTCCCAACCACCTTTTTTATTGTGAGCTGAAACAATGTGTATTTCTTTTGTCCCACGAGTAACGGTATCATCAACTATTTTTAAGATTTCTTCGTGTGTTAGATGATATGGATTTGGATTGTGCCTATGAGCTGAAAATGCACAAAAAGCACAAGTATCAACGCACATATTTGTAGGATTTATGTGACGATTACAATTAAAATAAACTTTTTTTCCGTGAAGTTTTAATCTCTTTTTATTAGCGTAAAATCCTAAGACTTGCAAATCTAAATCGTATAACTTATAACAATCTTCTTCGCTTAATCTTTTACCTTCGTCTAACGCTTCTAAAATATCCATTTACCATCCTTAAAAAAGAAAAGTGATTATATTTATCTTTGTTTAACAACTTACTATAAATTAGCGTAATTTTTATTATTAAAGGATTAAAAATGTGCGGAATTATTGGATATTTAGGACAATTAGAAAAAAAAGAAATTATATTAAAAGGATTAAAAGAGCTTGAATATCGTGGATATGATAGTGCAGGTATGGCTGTGTTAGAAAATAATGAATTAAGCTTTTTTAAAAAGGCAGGAAAATTAGAAAATCTTGTTAATTTTATGAAAAATTTAAACTTTAATGATGAAGGTGTAGCTATAGGTCATACTCGTTGGGCAACACACGGAAAACCTGATGATACAAATTCTCATCCACATTACGGCGAATATTCTTGCATAATACACAATGGAATTATAGAAAATTATAAAGAAATAAAAGAAGAACTAAAAACCACACATTTTAATTCGCAAACAGATACAGAAGTTGTTGTTCATTTGTTTGAAAAATATGCAAATACTTTAAGCCCTGAAAAAGCTTTTAGTGAAGTTATTAAAAAAATTGATGGAGCTTATGCAATATTATTAATCACAAAAAAAGCTCCGAATACTATATTTTTTGCTAAGAAAAACGCACCACTAATAATAGGAAAAGGCTCAAATAATAGTGAGTTTTATATGGCATCTTGTGATGCTCCGTTGGTTGGAATTTGCAAACAAGTTGCTTATTTAAACGATGGAGATTTTGGCTTTTTAGATAAAAATGGAATTCATTTATTAAATGGCGTTGTTGAGTTTAAAGAATTAAATTGCGATAAAGAAAGTGCTTTAAAAGATGGATTTGATACTTTTATGGAAAAAGAAATCTACGAGCAAAGCCAAATCGTTCAAAATATATTAATAGGAAGAATTATTAATGATAAAGTATGTTTTGATGAATTAAAGAATTTAAATCAAGACTTTAGTAAAATCATAATTTGTGCTTGTGGCACTAGCTATCATGCAGCATTGGCAGCTAGCTATATTTTTGAAAGAAGTGCTAATATTGAATGCCGTGTAGAAATAGCAAGTGAGTTTAGATATAAAAATGGCTTTTTAGATAAAAATGCTTTATTCGTTTGTATATCTCAAAGCGGCGAGACAGCTGATACTCTTGAAGCTTTAAAAATAGCAAAAAATGCTGGGCTTAAAACTTTAGCATTATGCAATGTTGATAATTCAAGCATAGCAAGAGAAGCTGATTATTGTATTTTAATTCGTGCAGGGATTGAAAAAAGTGTAGCAAGCACTAAAGCATTTTGCGCTCAAATGCTAAATCTATGGCTACTAGCATTGTATTTAAATAAAAATCCTAATTTAGATATTAAAAAAGAATTACTTGCTATTAAGGATTTATCTAATGTATTAAAAGTAAATAAAAATACTCACGATAAACTAAAACGCTTAAGCAAGCGATACTTACACGGACACGGATTTTTCTTTATAGGTAGAGATTTATTTTATCCACTTGCACTTGAAGCAGCATTAAAATTAAAAGAAATAAGCTATATGCACGCAGAAGGCTATGCAGCAGGAGAGATGAAACATGGTCCTATCGCACTTGCTGATAGCGAATTATTTACAATTGCATTTATGCCGAAAAATATTTTATATGATAAAACTCGCTCAAATGTATTAGAATTAAGCGCAAGAGATGCAAATATTTTAGCAATTTCTCCTATTGAGTTTAGCGAAGCTGATGATTTTATAAAAACAAGCGAACAAGAACATTATCTAAGCGAATTTTTTGAAATGATGGTAATTATGCAATTATTTGCACTAGAAATCACAAATCGTGTTGGTGCAAATGTAGATATGCCAAGAAATCTAGCAAAAAGCGTAACGGTTGAATAAAGAATTTAAATTAGGATAATTTCCTAATTTAAATTCCATAATTTTTATTCATTTATAGCATTTAAGTGTTGCTCTATTTCATCAAGGCTATTTGTATGAAAATTTCTTAATTTTATATTTGAATAAAATAAGCCATTGGTTTTGATTTTTAAAAATCTCTTTTTTCTTTTATAGCTTTTAATATCGCTTAGTTTTATGTATTTTGTAAAAAATATAAATCTAACTCCAATTCTATCTTTATACAAAATCACTTTAATTATAGGCATATCATAAATATAAATCACAAGCAAAATTGAGAAAAATATGCCTAAATAAACAAAGCCTGCTTTAAAAGCTCCTTGTGTTATTGCAATAATCAAATAAATAAATACAAAATACAAAACACTGCTAAAATCTAATTTAGATTTAATTATTTTCGCATCCATAAATTACTCATTAATTGATAAAATCTCGGCTCTTCCATTTACAATAGCTACGCAGTGTTCATAATGAGCAGTGTTTAATCCATCTGCTGAAGCAGTTTCCCACATACCTTTTAGATTTTTAGGTCTTCCATCTTTTTGACAAATCATAGGCTCTATACAAAATACCATTCCATTTTTAATCTTTGGACCATTTTTAATACTATCATTTGGGTGTAGATAGTTTGGTATTTCAGGCTCTGCGTGTGGTTTTCTACCAATGCCGTGTCCGCAAAATCCTTCTAGTGGAACAAAACCACGAGAGCGAATAAAGTCTTCTAAAATCTTGCTAAGCTCTTTAAATCTCATACCATCTTTAATATTACTTATTGCATTTAGCAAACAATCCTTGCTACAAGCAATTAATTCTTCATCTTTTTTAGAGATTTTGCCAACACCATAAGTCCTAGCAGCGTCTCCATAATATCCATCTATGAAAGTTCCAACATCGCAACTCACAATATCGCCTTCTTTTAAAACTCTATCATCAGGAATTCCATGAATGCAAGTTTCATTAAGACTAACACAAATTGCACCTGGAAAACCATAAAGCCCTTTAAAAGCTGGTTTTGCACCAAGACTTAAAATATAATCTTCTGCAGCTTTATCTAATTCTTTTAAAGAAATTCCTGGTTTTATTAAAGTTTCAAGATAATCTAGCGTTTTTGCAACCATTTTATTAGCTACTCTTAATTTTTCTATTTCTGCTGGTTTTTTAATTTCTATCATATTCATCCTTTCTTACTTTATACCCCAAAAATACAAGCACTAAGGCTATTATAAATTGAGAGATATTATCTTTATTAAAACCCACATAGTCTAACATTGAAGCATTAATTATAATTATACCAATGGCTGAATAAAGAAATATTTTAGTTAAAAGCCCAGTATTAGCCATCCTCGTGCAAGGACATTTCCTACTAAGTCTTTCTATTTTTTCATTTTTTGGTGATGCTTTTTGAAAAAACCAAGCCATCAAACCAAAAAATACTAAAATTAATTCTATTATTAACATTGCTTAATGTATCTTATCCAAGAATCAAAATGTGGTTTTTCTAAACTAACTTTTGTTTGATTTCCATGACCTGGTAGTAAATAAAAATCATCTTTTAAATTCTTTGCTTTTTCAAGACTATTTACCATATCATCAGCATTTGAGAACTCAAAATCCCATCTGCCTATACTTCTTTCAAATAAAAAATCCCCACTAAAATAAACATCATCAAATTCAATCATAGAACAACCTGGAGTATGACCTGCAAAATGATGAAAAGTAAATTTTAAACCATTAAACACTAATTCTTCTTTGTCTTCAACAGCTATTGCTATATCATCGCTTGGCAAAAAACCATAAAAAGGATTTTTTAACATAAATATATCATCTTTTGGGGTGTATAAAGGAGCGTTAAATTCTTGTGCTACTAATTTATTGTCCCATATGTGGTCGTGGTGTCCGTGAGTGTTTAAAATTGCTAGAACTTTGCTTGAGTTTTCTTTAATAAAACTTAAAGCACCTTTGCCTGGGTCTATTACAATATCTCCTAATTCGTGCTTTACAATATAACAATTTGTAGCGTAATCTCCACAAGGTCTTACTAAAATCTCATACATTTTTAATCCTTTCATAAAAATCTTTTAATATCTTAGTATCTTTACTAGCTCTAAAATCAATTATAATTTCTGATTTAAAATCTTTATTAAAAAATTCATCTTGCATAGTTTGTGCTAAAATTTTTGCTGGGTCAATCAATGTGGCTTTAGGAAAATAAGTTTTAAATTCTTGCTCTAAAAATGGATAATGAGTACAAGCATAAAGAATATAATCATAATTATTTTTATTAAAATAATTTGCAAAATCTTCACTCGCTTTAGAATAATCCATACTCTCAACAATAGGAACAAAAGAAATAGGACTTATAAAGTCAGCTTTTATATTATATTTTTTACAAGCGTTTTGATAAAGCCCTGAGCTAAGAGTTGCTTTTGTAGCTACTACTAAAGAATTTTGATTATTAGCAATTTGACTAAGCCCTAAAATACCATAATCACTTATAGGAAGAACTTTAATAGCTACATTCAGCTCGCTTAAAATTGAGCTAACTGTGTTACAGGCTAAAATAATCAAATCTACATTTAAACTTGTTAAATAATCAATTGCATTTTGACCGATTTTTAAAATTTCTTCTTTGCTTTTAGTTCCAAATGGGACATTTTTATTATCAGCATAATAAATTATTTCTTTTGCTACACGGCTTTTTACTAATAATTTTAAAGTTCCAAGCCCACCTACACCACTATCAAAAATTGCTATTTTATTTAGCATTTATATACCTTCTTGCATCTAAATATCTTGTATTCCAATATCTTACATTAAGGCTTTGAATTCTTGTTCCACCTTTTGAAGATAAATGTATAAAATTGTTATTTTCAAGATAAATTCCAACATGTAAGCCAAAAGGTCCATCTGTTCTAAAGAACACTAAGTCTCCTGCTTTAAGCTTAGATTTTGAAACTTTTTTACCACCTAATCTTTGTTCTTTTGTGCTTCTACTTAGATTAAATCCATATACTTGTTTATAAATCTCTTGAGTAAAAAAAGAACAATCCGCACCTTTGTTTTTATTAGTGCCGCCAAGTCTATAAGGAGTATATCTCCACTCACTTGAAGAATTTAAAATACGCTCTACAATTTTATTTGTTTGTTGTACTTTTTCTATATCCAATTTAGTATCAAAAATAGCATTAGGAGTAAACATTTGTGCTGGATAATTAGAATAAACATCATCAATTAACACTACACCATTGATTTTATTTTGATAGTTTTCATAGTTATTGTTGGCTATATTTTGCGAACAAGCCACAAAAAATATAGCCAAAATAATCGGCAAAAATATTTGCCTATTTATAATCATAAGCCTACTGCACTTAAGGTTTGATATTTATTCACATACATTTGAGCTTCAATTTTTCTCATTGTATCAAGTGCTACCTGAACAACAATTAAAACTGATGTTCCACCAAAATAAAATGGAACTCCCATAAATTTAGCTAAAAGCCAAGGAAGCGTAGCGATAATTGCTAAATATATTGAGCCACTTAATGTCAAGCGACTTGCAATTTCATTTAAATATAAAGCTGTTCCTTCTCCTGGACGAATACCTGGAATAAAACCACCTTGTTTTTTTAGGTTTTCTGAAATATCTTTTGCATTAAATGCAATTGATGCGTAAAAATATGCAAAAAAGATTACAAAAAAGAATGTAAAAATATGAAATACATAACCATTTGGATTGAAAATATCATTAATTTTCATAATGTATTCATTTGTACTTGATTGTAAAACAGTAGCAGGAAATGTCAAAATTGCACTAGCAAAAATTGGAGGAATTACACCACTTAAATTTAATTTAATAGGAATATAATTCATAATTCTTTTATTTTGATTTTGCATTAAAACTTTTCTACTATAAGAAATTGGAATTCTTCTTTCTCCCAATTCTACATAAATAATAGCACCAATAGCTGCAATAATAACTAAGGCAATACCAATTACTACTAAGAAATTTAATTCACCAGTATTTACAAGGTTAATTGTGCTAGAAATCGCACTAGGAATTCCCGAAACGATACCAGCAAAAATAATTAATGAAATACCATTGCCAATACCTCTTTGAGTAATTTGCTCGCCTAACCACATAAGCAACATAGTTCCAGCTAACATACTAGCAGCGCTTAAAGCTATAAATGTATTAAAATCAATCATAATAGCAGCTTCACCTGTTCTTGAGTGTAAGCTTTGAAGCCCTACTGAAACTCCAACACTTTGAATTAAAGTAATTACAATAGTTGCTACACGAATAATTTGCATATATTTAACCATTCCATCGCGTTCTTTTTTCATACGACCGATATTTGGAAATGTTGCTGCAAGTAATTCCATAATAATTGATGAAGTAATATAAGGCATTATACCTAAAGATATGATTGATAAACGCTCAGCAGCTTTTCCACTAAACATATTAAACATACCTAAAGCATTATTTGTGTTTGATTCAAAAAATTCTTTAATTACATCTACATTTACGCCAGGAACTGGCACGTAAGCCAGTATCCTGTAAGCAAATAAAAGCGCCAATGTTATAAAAATTTTATTGGCAAGATTTTTATTCATTATTTACTTCCGCTAGTTTTAATGTTTTCGTCTTTGATTTTTGCTACTAATGAACTAGCACTTGCGCCAATTAATTTTATTTTCTTAACGCTTGAAGAAAATTTATGAACACTTTTTAAGCTTTCAAAAGTAATTTCTTTTAATTCTTTAATAGCTGTAACTTTTTCAACATTAATTACATAAGGTTTTTCAAACTTAGAAGTAAAACCAACTTTAGGTAATCTTCTTTGAAGTGGTTGCTGACCACCTTCAAAACCTCTTTTTTCATTATAACCTTTTCTAGCTGTTTGACCTTTACCACCTTTTGTAGCAGTTTTTCCCCAGCCAGAACCTTGACCACGGCCTATTCTTTTTGTTTTATGAGTAGAGCCTGCTGCTTTTTGTAAATTTTCAAGTCCCATTTTTTATCCTTTCAACATACTTAAAGCTTTGATTGTAGCTCTTACAACGTTGCCTGGATTTGATGAACCAAGTGATTTTGTAAGAATATCTTTAATACCTGCAAGTTCAATAATTGGACGGCTTGAACCACCTGCGATAACTCCAGTACCTTCGCTAGCAGGTTTTAATAAAATACGGCTTGCATTGTATTTTACTTCAATATCGTGTGGGATTGTTTGACCACGAAGTTTAACTGAAATGATATTTTTGAACGCATCATCTACTGCTTTTTTAATAGCATCAGGAACTTCTTTAGCTTTACCATAACCAACACCTACAAGGCCATTTTTATTACCTACAATTACAAGTGCTGTAAATCTAAAGCGGCGACCACCTTTAACAACCTTTGTAACTCTACCGATATCAACAATTACTTCTTCAAATTCTTCTCTATTATATTTTTCCATAATTTATCCTTATAGTTTGATACCGTTTTCTCTTAAAGCATCAGCAAAAGCTGCTACAACACCATGGTATAAATAACCATTTCTATCAAAAACTGCTTCTTCAATTTTTGCTGCTTTTAAGCTTTTTGCAAATTCAGCTGCTAATTTCTTAGCACCTTCAATATTTGCTTTAATGCCTAATTTTTTACCATTTACGCTAGCTATTGTGTGAGCTTTTACATCATCAATTGCTTGAACATAAAGCGTTCTATTTGATTTAAAAATAGATACTCTTGGTAAAGTTGCACAACCGCTAATTTTTGCACGAATTCTCTTTTTTCTCTTAATTCTAAGAGATAATTTTCTTTTTAAGATATTTGCTCTCATTATTTATCCCTTACTTCTTAGATGTTTTACCAGCTTTGCGAATAATACGCTCATCTGAATACTTAATACCTTTACCTTTATATGGCTCAGGTGGTCTAAATTCACGAATTTTAGCTGCAACTTGACCTACTACTTGCTTATCAGCACCTGTAATTACGATAGTATTTTTCTCAACTGCTATTTCAATGCCTTCTGGAGCATCAAAAATTACTGGATGTGAGTAACCTAAAGCCATTTCTAAAGTTTTACCTTTCATTGCAGCTTTATATCCAACACCATTTATTTCTAATACTTTTTTAAATCCTTGAGTAAGACCTATTACTATGTTATTAGCTAAAGCTCTGTAAGTTCCCCAATAAGCTCTTGAACTTCTATCATCACTTGTTGGAGTGAATACTACTTGATTGTCTTTAACTTCTACATTTACATGGCCTTTAAAATCAAGTTCTTTTTTTACATTTCCTTTAGTAAAACTAAGAACATTACCATCTACTTTAGCTGAAATTCCAGCTGGAATTTCAATTGGTTGTTTTCCTATTCTTGACATATTTTTCCTTTTTATTTGTCTAGGGAAAGCTTAAGCTTTCCGAATGCCATAAAAAGCATTAATTACCAAATAGTGCAAAGTACTTCGCCACCGATGCCTTCTTTATAAGCAACTTCATTGCTAATAACACCTTTGCTTGTACTTACAACTATTGTTCCATAACCGTTTTTAAATCTTTTGATTTCATCTTTACCACGGTAAACTCTACGACCAGGTTTGCTAACACGCTTTATTTCATTAATAACGCTTTTGCCTTTTTCATCATATTTTAAAACTACATTGATGAATTTCTTTTTATCTTCTTCAACAACGCTATAATCTTCAATATAACCTTTCGCTTTAAAAATATCAACAATAGATTCTACAACTTTTGAATGTAGTAATTTTGTTGTATCTAATTTACGAAGTGCTGCATTTCTAATACGAGTTAGTGAATCTGAAATTAAATCGTTAATCATAACTTCTCCTTACCAGCTAGCTTTCTTAAGACCAGGAATTAATCCTTCATTAGCCATTTTTCTTAGGCACACACGGCAAATTCCAAAATCTCTATATACTGAGTGTGGACGACCACAAATTTGGCATCTTGTATAAGCTCTAACTTTAAACTTAGCTGGACGAGCAGCTTTTGCTATCATTGATTTTTTTGCCATATTACTTTCCTTTTGTGAAAGGCACACCGAATAATTCTAATAATCTTAATGCCTCTTTATCGCTATTTGCTGTTGTTACAACATTTATATTCATACCATGGGTTCTTAAAATTTGGTCATATACAACTTCAGGGAACATTAATTGTTCATTTAAACCGAAGCTATAATTTCCACGACCATCAAAACCATCTCTACTTAGGCCTCTAAAGTCTTTAACTCTTGGTAATGCAATAGAAATTAACTTATCTAAAAACGCATACATATTGTCTTTTCTTAAAGTTACCATTACACCAACAGGGAAACCATCTCTTACTTTAAAACCAGCAACTGATTTTTTAGCTTTAGTTACAACTGCTTTTTGTCCTGAAATTAAACTAATTGTATCAACAATGCTTTGTAATACTTTTTGATCTTTAGTAAATTCAGCACCTAAACCAACGCTAATTACAATTTTTTCAATAGCAGGAATTAACATAGGATTTTTAATATCAAATTCTTTAGCAATAGCAGGCTTAATGCTATTAACATATTTTTCTTTTAATCTCATATTATGCCTCCACCTTTGCTACATTTGAAATATCCATAGGCATTTCCTTATTTACAAAACCACCTTGTGGATTTTGCTCGCTTGGTTTAACTGCTTTCTTAGCAATTTTGCAACCTTCAACGATTACTTGATTTTTCTTAGGAAAAACTGCCTTTACAACACCTGTTTTACCTTTATCATCACCTGCGATAATTTTTACATTATCACCTTTTTTAATTTTAAATTTAACAGCCATTATAAAACCTCCGGAGCTAGTGAAACAATTTTCATAAAGCCACCATATCTTACTTCTCTACCAACTGGCCCGAAAATACGAGTTCCAACTGGCTCTCTTTTAGCATCTAAAATAACTGCTGCATTTTCGTCAAAACGAATTAATGAGCCATTTTCTCTTTGAACTTCTTTTTTAGTTCTTACGATTACAGCTTTAACTACTTGACCTTTTTTAATTTTACCATTTGGTAAAGCTTTTTTAACAGATGCAACTATAACATCACCTACAGTAGCATATCTTCTCTTGCTACCACCTAATACTTTTATACACATAATTTCTTTTGCGCCGCTATTATCAGCAACTACAAGCCTTGTAAAACTTTGAATCATTACTCAACTCCTGCTGCTAAGATTGTTTTAAGACGAAAAGATTTGCGTTTTGACAATGGTCTGCATTCAATTGCCACAACTGTATCGCCAACATTAGCAGTATTTTTTTCATCATGAACTAAATATTTTTTAAAGCGTTTTACAATCTTTCTATATCTTGGGTGAACAACTTTACGCTCAACTAGAACGCTAACTGTTTTATCACCTGATTTTGCAACGATTACGCCTTGTATTTCTCTTTTAAAACTCATAATTAGCCCCTTATTTCATAGCTGATATTGCAGTATTGATTTTAGCAATATCTTTTCTTACTACGCGAAGCTCATTTGTATTTGTAAGCTGCATCGTTTTAAGCTTTTGTTTTAGTGTAAATAAAAGCACCTTTTTCTCTTTTAACATAGCATTTAATTCTTCTGCTGTTTTATCTTTTAGCTCAGTATATTTCATTTTCACTCTCTCTTGTAACGAACTTAGTTTTAAATGGTAATTTACTCATAGCAAGTGCAAGAGCTTCTCTAGCCATATCTTCACTAACGCCTGTCATTTCAAAAAGAATTCTGCCTGGTTGAATATTCATTACCCATTCTTCAACACTACCTTTACCTTTACCCATCCTTGTTTCAAGTGGTTTTTTAGTTAAAGGTTTATCTGGGAATACTCTTATCCATGATTTACCTTGTCTTTTAACATGACGAGTTAGAGCAATACGAGCTGCTTCAATTTGGCGTGAATTAACTCTACCACCCTCAGTAGCTTTTAAAGCATAATCACCTAGAGCAAGTTTTGTGCCACGGCAAGCATAGCCACGATTGCGGCCTTTCATCATTTTTCTAAATTTTGTTCTTTTTGGCATCAACATAATTATTTACCTCTTCTGGTTCTTCTTGTCTTCTTTGCTGCTGGCTCTTCAGTTTTATCAGCTTGAACACCTTTATGTAATACCTCACCTTTGAATATCCATACTTTAATACCTATGTTTCCATAAGTTGTATGAGCTTCAGCAAAACCATAATCAATTTTTGCTCTTAAAGTATGTAAAGGCACACGACCTTCAAGATACCACTCTGTTCTAGCCATTTCAGCACCACCTAAACGACCTGCAACGCTAACTTTAATACCTTTTGCTCCTGCTTTTTGTGCATTTTGAATAACTTTTTTCATAGCACGGCGGAAAGCAACACGCTTTTCAAGTTGAGTTGCAACACTTTCTGCTGCTAATTGAGCTGATGCATTAGCACGACGCTCTTCTTTAATATTAAGATTTACTTCTTTATTGATAATTTTTTGTAGTTTTGTTTTAATTACTTCAACATCACTACCTTTTTTACCAATGATAATTCCAGGACGAGCTGCAACTACAGTAACTCTTAATTTCTTAGCAGTTCTTTCTATTATTATTTGACTAACGCCTGCATAGTATAGCTCTTTTTTAAGAAAAGCACGGATTTTATAATCTTCGCCTATGCTTTGTGCTAAACTAGCTTTAGCTGGAAACCATCTTGATTCCCAATTTCTATTTATTCCTAGTCTAAGACCTATCGGATTTACTTTTTGTCCCATTTTAGCTTTCCTTACTTTCAGTTTTTGCTCTACTTACTTCAACCATAATATGAGCAGTTGGTTTTCTAATGCGACTTGCACTACCTCTTGCTCTTGGTCTAATTCTTTTTAGAACTGCACCTGCATCAACACGGCATGAACTTACTACAACTTCGCTTGGCTCATATCCACCATTTGCAACAGCACTTGAAATTGCATTAGAAATGTATTTTGCTGCTTTATTTGGCATAAATTTTAAACTAGCCATTGCTAATTCAGCATTCATTCCTTGAACTTCTCTTGCTAACAATCTTGCCTTAGTTGGTGATAGTCTTATGAATTTAATTAATGCTTTACTCATCTACTACCCCTTATTTTCCAATTTTCTTCTGCACAGAACCTTTGTGGCCTTTAAATGTGCGAGTTGGTGCAAATTCACCTAATTTATAACCTATGTGATTTTCAGTTACATATACTGGAATAAAGCTTTTACCATTATGAACGTTAAAAGTAAGACCGATCATATCAGGAGTTATAGTGCTTCTTCTTGACCAAGTTTTAATTGGTTTATTATCGTTAGCTTTTTTTGCTGCGATAACTTTTTTCATAACATGAGAATCAACAAAAGGACCTTTTTTTAATGATCTAGCCATCTTATTTTCCTTTTCTTCTTGATATTATTAGCTTATCGCTAGCCTTTTTACGGCGAGTCTTAGCACCTTTAGTTGGTTTACCCCAAGGTGTAACTGGGTGACGACCTGAGTTCTTTTTACCCTCACCACCACCATGTGGGTGATCTACTGGGTTCATTGCACTACCACGAGTTTGTGGGCGAATACCTCTATGTCTATTGCGTCCTGCTTTACCGATTGTAACGTTAGCCCAATCTTCATTACCAACTTCACCAATACTAGCCATACATTCAGCTAATACTCTTCTCATTTCACCTGATTGTAAGCGAACGATTACATATTTTTCTTCTTTACCCATTAATTGAGCAAAAGAACCTGCTGAACGAATCATTTGTCCACCTTTACCTGGTTTTAACTCAAGGTTATGGATAATTGTACCTACAGGAATTGATTTTAATTTCATAGCATTTCCTGGTTTAATATCTAAACCTTCAGCAGCTGAACAAACAATGTCATTTACTGCTAAACCACGAGGTTGGATAATATATCTTTTTTCACCATCTTTATAAGCGATTAATGCAATACGGCAATTTCTGTATGGATCATACTCAATAGCTTCTACACGACCTTCAATTCCAAATTTATTTCTTTTGAAATCAATGATACGATATAGTTTTTTAGCACCTGCTTCTTTATGGCGACTTGTTATTCTTCCGTTGTTATTTCTACCTGCTGCAGCTGGAAGTTTTACAAGTAATGAGCGAACACTAGCTTTTGCTGTAATATCATCGCTACTTACACCTGTAATATATCTTCTGCTTGGGGTATATGGTTTATAAGTTTTAATAGCCATCTTAGCCTTCCTTATTCTCTAAACTAGCACCCTCAGGTAGCTTTACATAAAACTTTTTAAAGTCACTTCTTTGGCCTTCAATTCCTCTAAATCTTTTAACTTTTCCATCCATTCTTAATGAATTTATTTTTAAAGGAACGATACCAAAATATTCTCTTAACACTTGCTTTAGACCATTTTTTGTCATTTTAGGGCTAGCTTGAATAACTACTACGCCACTTTCTTGAAGGCCTAAAGTTTTTTCTGTATAAACTATATTTTTTATATCTGTGATATCAGCCATCTTAGCCCTCTTTCGTAATTGATGCTAAAGCATCTTTTTCAATAATAACTGAGTTAAATATACTTAATAAATAAGCATTTACTTCAGTAATATCAACAACATAACAATTTGCAAGATTTCTAAATGCTAATAATGTTTTTTCATCTAATAATGATTTAACTATTAAAGCATCTTTAACACCTATTTTATTAATCATAGCTCTTGCATCTTTTGTTTTACCACTTTCAATAACTATATTATCTACTGCAAATATTGCGTTTGCATTTGCTTTATCAGCTAAAGCTCTTTCAAATGCTAATCTCTTTTGCTTTTTATTTACTTTTTGAAAATAGTTTCTATTATTTGTTGGACCAAATGCAACTGCACCACCTACCCATACGTTAGTTCTAGTTGAACCTGCACGAGCACCGCCACGACCTTTTTGTCTCCATGGTTTTTTACCACCACCGCTAACATCACTTCTACCTTTAGTATGAGCTGTATTTGCTCTCATGCTAGCTTGATATGATTTTACATATAAATAAAGGTTATGAGGATTTACTTCAGCGTATCTTGCTGGTAAATCAAGCTCGCTAGCTTTTTCAAATTTATCGTTTAATACGCATACTTTCATTTTACAATCCTTACTTTACCCATTGCACCATTATAACCTGCAACGCTACCTTTTAATACTAAAACGCCATTTTCAGCGTCAAATGAAACAACTTCATTTTTAACAGTAACTAATTCATTACCAAAATGACCCGCCATTTTGCGTCCTTTTTGAACACGACCTGGCCACTCGCGGTTACCTATAGAACCTGAGCGTCTGTGAAAACGGCTACCATGACTTGCTGGACCACCTGCAAATCCGTGTCTTTTAATAACACCTGCAAAACCTCTACCTTTTGAATTAAAGCTTACTTTTAAAACTTTTGCTTCAGCTAAAGGTGTAGTGTCAATGTCACCTGCTTCTTTATTTGCTACTTCTAAACTAGCAAATTTGTTAAACTCTGCACTTAGGCTGTATTTTTTTTGCTGACCTGCTATGCACTTGTTTTGATGTTTACCTTGTGCGTAAGCAACGATAGCTTTACCATCTTTAAGTTCGCAAACTTTTGTTTTTACTAACTTAAGTAATGTTACAGGAGTGCTAGATGTGTTAATTGTTCTACTCATTCCGATTTTTTCAACAATATATTCCATACTCTATCCTTACTTGCCCATTGCACGAACTTCAACATTAACTTCTGGTGCCAAATCAAGCTTTGTTAAGCTATCAACGGTGTCAGTAGTAGCAGCCAAAATATCAATCATACGAGCGTGAATTCTCATTTCAAATTGTTCTCTTGAATCTTTATTGATGTGCGGAGATCTTAAAACGGTATAACGCTTTATTTTTGTAGGCATTGGCACTGGACCTCTAATTTCAGCACCAGTTCTCTTAACGGCTTCAACAATTGCCGCAACTGTACGATCTAGAACCCTATGGTCATAAGCTTTTAACTTTAACCTAATTCTTTCCATAATTTTTCCTTTTAAAAGAACTCGTTGGCATTTAAGCCAACCCATTAAAGAACATGTGATAAGTATCACAAAAACTAAAATAGGTTCGCAAGTGTATTTAATATAAGTTTATTTGTCAAGAAAAAATAAATTTTTTCATATTTTTTGTCTTTTTTAAAAAGATAAAAATAAAGATTATAAACTATAAAATACTAAATTTATTTTAAAATATACTAATTATAAATTTTTACTCATTCTGATAAGATATATAGAAAAATATATGTAAAAAAGCAAAAATTAGAAAATTATTAATAATACTCAGTATGAAACAAAATCACTAATAAAATTAATAATCAATAAAATAGTATTTTGTATAAAACCTATTTGCTGATATAAGCAAAAAGTATTAAATCTCAAAAAATTAATAAAAATTTTAATACTTGTTAAAACTATATATAATTTATTGAATAATAATTTTTTCCGAATTTTATTTTAAATTCGGAAAAAATTAAATCATAAATTTTTACAATACTTTATTATCTTGTAATAGTTTTTTAAATTCTTCTTTTAAAAATGGTTCTATTTCTTTATATGTTAAACGAACTTTTATATATCCACTAGCGTATGAAAATAATTCATAAGGACTATATGAAAATACTATTCCTAAATTATCAAAATAAAAATTATTTAATTCTAAAGGACTAAAAAATTTATTATCTTTTTCTGGATGTTTAGTTGTATTTTGAAAATCTCTTATTTTTTTAGATATTTTTTCTTTTAACTTATCTGTATCTTTAAAAGCTTCGTTTGATGAAATAATTTTACCTGCTTTATCTAAAATTGCATATTTTTTAAAATGTAAAGGATGGGCACCTTTATTGTCTTCTACTAAACTAAAACTTATACTCGTTAAATCATTCTTAGCAAATATTACATCTTCTAATATTTCTAAAGTTCCAAAATGAGTTAAGCTTTGAGCAAAAAATTCATTTAAATTAAGTTCTTCTTTATTGTTTCCAGATAAATATCTAATCTTAAAATTACCATCACTTGTGCCGATACTAATACTATCATATTTAACCCCAATTGATTTTGAAGCCTCATAATCTATATTATTTGTTATCGTATCATTACATGCAAAACATACATTATCTTGCATTATATTCATACCGCTAACAAACTCAACTTTATCTTTATGGTCGTTAATTGTAAAATATGCAGTTTTATCTTTATCTATCATTAAAAACCCAGCAGAATTTAAACTAAGTGCCAAAATACTTGAAATTAATACTTTTTTCATTTTATACTCCTTAAATAAAAATAGTATTTTATCCTAAGTTAATAACACTTAAAAATTTTAATTAATTTTGTTTCACGTGGAACATATTTTATAATAATCTAAATTTGTTCTAACCCGTTTTCACAATAACTTTTATCATTTAATAAAGTATTTAAATAAATTTTATGGTTCTGTTCTAAATTTCTTTCATTTTCTTTATGATATATATGATATGCTATTGCTTGATGTTTTAGTCTTTTTAATTTATAGCCCTTATTTAAGAACCTTATTACAAATTCACTATCTTCTCTTCCCCAACCTTCAAAATCATTATTAAATCCATTAATTGAAATAGCATCTTCTTTGTAAAAACCCATATTGCAACCACGAATACCTTTTATGTATATTTTTTTATCATTCGGTGTTTTTTGTGCTATTGATTTTAATTTTTTACAAATACTTTTATCAATTTTTGAGAAGTACTTAATTATTTTTGATAGAACATTAATTTTGTTTGCTTTAAATGTTCTTATATTTAATTCCATATTATCTTCTCTAATATCTTTTGAAATATTTTCCTTTAAACAAATTCTACCACCTTGTAAAAATACCCCTTTTTCAGCATTATTTTTATAATTTTTTATAAAATCATTATCTACAAGCATATCTGAATCAATAATAACCAAAAAATCTCCACTTGCTATTTTTATAGCATTATTACGAGATCTTGCTAATCTAAATCCTAAATCTTCTTGATACGCATGTTTTAATATAACAGGATATTTACTAAAATTTTCAATTATATCCCAGTTATCTCCACCATCATCGGCTATAATTATTTCATCTGGTAATGTAGTCATTTTAAAGACATATTCAAGGCATCTTGTTAGTGCCACTTTATCGTTGTAAGTTGTGATTATTAAAGAACAAGTTGGAATTTTTGCATCTTTTAATTTTGCATATTTAAAAAAAGAACCTAAAGCATTGCATAAACTTATTATAAATCCATTAAAACCATCTTTTATTCCTAATTTTAAAAAATAGAATTTAAAAAATGTAAAAAATCCGTGGCTTATAGCTTTAAAAGTACTAGTTTTTTTATTTTTATTATTTTGTGCATAAATTTCTGTATATCTTTGTAATTTTGTTATTAAATCATAAATTGAATTGAAAGCAAAATGGTGAAGATGGATATTGGTTTTTATTAATTGTGAATTATTTTTAATGATAATATTTTCATGAACATTAGCATCATCATAATTAGTATGAGTTTTATTAAAAATCCTAACTATATAATCAGGATAAAACCCACAAGTTTTTATCCATTCGTTTTTATAATAATTTTTTCTATTTATTGCATAGATTTTTGTAATATCGCTAAAATCAAGATTTTTTAAAATCTCTAAACTAATAAAATCTATTACTTCATCAGCATCAACACAAAAGACCCAGTCATTACTAGCTAAATTTACAGCAAATTGTTTTAATTTGCCAAATCCTATAAAAGGTGAGCTAAAAACTTTTACATTTTTAAATTCTTTTGCAATACTAACGCTGTTATCAGTGCTTTCATTATCTACTAACACAATTTCATCAAATTCTGCTAAAGCATTTAAACAACGCTTTAAATTTTTTTCTTCATTTTTAGCGATAATGCAAACACTTATTTTCATTGACAACCTTCGCATTCAATGCTTCTATCGACAGGTTTATTATCTAGATGTTCGCTTGCTGGACTTTCACTTCTTAAATAATAACAAGATTTAAGTCCTAGTGAGTGAGCTAATGTATAAATACTATTTAAATACCCACCACTTGCTTTGTCAAGACTAACAAATATATTTAAGCTTTGTCCTTGGTCTATCCATTTTTGGCGAATTGCAGCAGCACGAACTAAATCTCTTTGGTCAAGCTCATAAGCTGTAACATAATATTGCCATGTATCAAGACTTAGATTTGGTACGACATTAGGTATCATTCCACTTAAGTTTTGTTCAAACCATTTTCTTTTATACACAGGTTCAATTGTTTGAGTAGTTCCAACTAGAATTGATATACTAGAAGTTGGAGCTATTGCCATTAAATAGCCATTTCTCATACCTTGTTTGCTAACTTTCTTTCTTAAATTATTCCAATCACAATTTGATTGATTAAATAAATTATCTCCTAGTGTTAGCATTTTTGCATTATCGTTAGCGACATCAATAGGGAAAATTCCCTTACTCCAATTACTTCCTTCATATTCAGGATATACACCTTTTTCAACTGCTAAATCACTACTTGCACTTATAGCTTCATAAGATATATTTTCCATAATTTTATCAATTAATTCAAAGTGGTCGTTAGTTCCAAACATTATTCCCTTTTCTGCTAACATTTGTGCTTCACCCATAACACCTAAACCTATTGCACGAGATTTAAGGTTAGTGTTTTTTACTTTTGCGTGTGGATAAAAATTAAGTTCAATTACATTATCAAGCATTCTAATTGCTATTGGAACTACTCTTTTAATATCTTCTATACTATTAATTTTACTTAAATTTATACTAGCTAGATTACAAACTGCGGTTCTTCCTTCATCATATTCTTTTTCTACTATATAAACTTTTTTACCATTTAAAGTATCAAGGCTACTTAATTTTTTTGCAGTTTTTACTTGTGAATTATCAAGAGTTAAAATATCATTTTCTTCATAAATCTTTATACTACCATCTTCAAAAGTAGCTTTTATTTTATAATGATTTGGGTCAGTATTTTGAAAAATTTCTGTGCATAAATTAGAACTTCTAATAAGACCTGAATGAGAATTTGGATTAGCTTTATTAGCATTATCTTTAAAGCATAAAAACGGCATTCCACTTTCAAAATAATTTGTTAAAATCTTTTTCCAAAGCTCTTTTGCATCCATTACTTCTTTTACTATATTTTCATCTTTTTCAAGTCTTTCATACTCTAATTCAAATTCTTTTCCGTATAAATCACAAAGTTGTGGAGTATCAAATGGGTCAAATAAAGTCCATTTTCCATTTTCAGCAATTCTTTTCATAAATAAATCATTTATCCATAAAGCAGGAAATAATTCGTGAGCTCTTCTTCTTTCTTCTCCGCTATTTTTTCTAAGGTCAATAAAATCGCAAACATCCATATGCCAAGGCTCAATATAAACAGATATTGCACCTTTTCTTGTGCCTAATTGATCAACCGCTACGGCAATGTCATTTGTGATTTTTAAAAATGGAATAATTCCACCAGCTGCATTTTTATGTCCGTCTATACTACCACCCATAGCACGAACCTTACTCCAATCCCAGCCTATTCCACCGCCAAATTTAGATAATAAAGCCATTTCTTTATAAGAATCAAAAATACCTTCTATATTATCAGGGGTTGAGCCGATATAACACGAGCTTAATTGGTGTCTTGTTGTTCTTGCGTTGCTTAGAGTTGGAGTTGCACACATAACTTCAAACTTGCTTATTAAATCATAGAATTTCTTAGCCCATTCTTGCCTATTTAATTCGTTTTGAGCTAAAAACATAGCTATTGCCATAAACATATGTTGTGGTAATTCAATAGGATTACCTTTGCTATCTTTAATTAAATATCTATCATAAAGGGTTTTAATACCTAAGTAAGTAAATTGTAAATCTCTTTCAGGTTTGATATAAGAATTTAAATCATCTAAGTCATATTTTTCTTTAAGACCTAAAAATAATCTTCCTGCTTTTTCTCCACGCTCAAAATATTCTCTTAAATGCACATATTCTTTTTGTGGATTAACTTTGTGATATAAATCATATAAAAATAATCTCGCAGCTACAAAAGTCCAATTAGGTCTATCTATATCTATTTTATCAACTGCTGTTTTTATTAAAGTATTTTGTATTTCTTCAGAAGTTATCATATCTCTAAATTGTATTTTAGCATCAACTTCTAGCTCACTTTGGCTTACATTATCAAGCCCTTCAGTTGCTAAAGTTGTATATTTTTTAATCTTAGATATGTCTAATTCTTCTACTCTACCTGTTCTTTTTACTACCTTCATGATTGATTATTTTTCCTTTGTGAATTTTAAAAAAGAATGTATTATAATAAGTAGATATATAATAAAGGTTAAAAAGAGTGGGATATTTATATAAAAAATTTTTTACTACAGAAAATAAAAAAGCTTATCAATTAGTTATGCAAAATTTAAACTACGATTTAAAAAAAGCACAAAGATTTTGTGATAAAAATCGTGTTATTATTTTTAAAAATAATGTTAGTAAAAAGCTAGAAAATACTTTAAATATAGAAGAAATAAATTTAACTGATATTGAAATATGTAAAAAGAATTCTATTATTTGTGGAGAATATTATTTACTAATTTATGAATGCGTTAGTAATAATTTAAAACCAATTTTTGAAAATGAATATTTTGCAATTTTTAATAAACCAAGCGGAGTTTTATCACATCCTAATGGAAGAAATTGTGAGTATTCTTTAAATGATGAAATTTGGCAAAAATATGGAGAAAATGCAAGTGTAGCTCATAGACTTGACGCTGCTACAAGTGGTCTTATAATGGTAGCTAAAACAAAAACTGCCAATAAAGAATTAAAAGAACTTTTTGCAAAACAAAAAATACACAAAGAATATTTAGCATTAGTATGTGGTAATATTAAAAATGATTTTTGTGTTAGTGCAAGACTTAAAAATGATGATGATTTAAAAAATAAAATGCAAGTTTGTGTAGATGGCAAGATTTCACAATCTGAATTTATAGTTATCAAAAATTATCCTAAATATACACTTTTAAAAGCAATTCCACTAACAGGAAGACAACATCAATTAAGAGTGCATTTGCATTATGTAGGAAATAAAATCGCAGGGGATAATTTGTATGGACTTACTAACAAACAAGCAAGAGATATTTTAGATAAGAAAATATCAAATATAAAAGAACTTTGTGGTGCAAGTAGGCTTTGTCTTCATTCTGCAAGATTAAAATTTACTTATAAAAATCAAGATTATGATTTTTTTAATGATGATATAGAAAATGAATTTTTAGGAGCAATTAAATGAATGGATTAGATATATTTCAATATTTATTTATGGGTGTTGTTTGTATTGGTGGAATTATTGGAATGATTTTTATCATAATCAATGAAAAGAAAAAATAATGTTTCACGTGAAACTTTTTATCATTAGATTATTTTAATGTTTCACGTGGAACATTAAACTTATAATAAAATTAAAATTATTTACATACAAAATAAATTCATTAAACAAAAATTTTATTCTAAAACTTTGTTATAAATATAAATATAAAATATTTTATAAATTTTATTGAAGGAGAAAATATGAAAAAGATATTAATTTCTTTATTTTGTATAGGTGCATTAAATGCTAGTTCAATCAGTGAAATTGAAAAATTAAAACAAGAAAATGAAATTCTAAAACAAAGAATTGATGCTTTAGAAAATAAATTCTATGACCCGTTTGATGATTTTTTTAAAAGTTTTGATGCAATCAATAAACAACATATAAAAGCTTTAAATGAAATCAAAAAATCAATGGAAGATGATTTTAAAAACTACAAATCAAATTCTAATTACTCAAGTTATTTTCAAATCAACAATATCATATCTTATATGAAACAAACTTCACAAAATATAGATAATAAAACCAATTCAAAAATAGAAATAAAAACATATAACGAAAACACAAAAAAGGAATATTTATTAAAAGATATTATAAAAGATTTTGATACTTTTAAGGTGTATTTTAATTCAAAAAATCTTGATAAAAATATAGAATTAGATAAATTCTATATTAGTAGTAATGGCTTTGTATTCTTATCAAAGGATTTTAAAAATCAAATTATTATTAATTTTGAAGATATGAAAATTTATTTAAAAGATGAATTTTTAAAAGAACTTTCTTTATAAATTCACAAACCCTATTTTATAAATAGGGTTAAACTTTAAAAACATATTAAAATATAAATTTAATTACCGATATATTAGTATAATCAGTAACTAAATATAAAGGTAAATTATGAAGCAATCACTTCTATTAGAATTAATCCATCCACTTCCTGCGGCAACACTTGGTTTTGAACTTTTAGTATTTTTAGGTTCAATATATTTTAAAAAACTAAATATCACTTTTATAACATTGTTATTTTTAGCTAGTAGGATATTATTTATTTTTATGGATTTTCAACAAGCCCACGCATATATTTCACTATTTTCACCGATTGTATTCGCAATATTATTAACGCTTAAAAAAGATTATCTTTCTACAAAAAGATTAATTCCTGCTTATTTAGTAGTATTATTTTATATCTTAATTGGTATATTTATTAAAGATTACCAATTCATATCGTATTTGCATAATTTAAACTTTATAAATCTTACTTATGTTTATTCAGATTTTTCTTTTTGCTTATTTTTAGTTTTAATGATTTATGTTGTAATTCTTAGAAAAATTAAAAATTTTGAATGTTTCTTGCAAGGTGCATATATTGCAGCCTATTTTCAATTTATATTCTACAATAGCCTTCAATTTTATAATTTAAGTTATTTTGAATTAGGCTCATTTATATTCTTAGCTGCTATTGGTTATCAAGGATATAAACTAGCGTTTTATGATTCACTAACTAATGTTTATAACAGAAGAGCTTATGATACTACTGAAGTAAAAAATAAAGATGTAATTGCTGTAGTTGATATAGATTTTTTTAAAAAGATTAATGATACTTACGGGCATGATGTAGGAGATATTATTTTAAGAAGTCTTGCAAGTATTTTAAAACAATATTCAAAAACTTATCGTTATGGTGGAGAAGAATTTGTTTTAATTTTTAAAGAATATGATTTTTATAAGTGTGTTAGCTTACTTGAAAACCTTAGAAACGAAGTACAAAATCATACTTTTAAGGCTAAAAATCACGAAATAAAACTAACTATTAGTATAGGTGTTAGTTTGGTTACAAACTCTAAATTTGGAGCGTTTGAAACTGCTGATAATAGACTTTATAAAGCTAAACAAACAGGAAGAAATAAAACTATATTTGAATAACCAAAGTCATATTAAATTCTTTAATAAATTTATTATTTATACTAAGTTTGTGAGTATATTTATTTTTATAAAATTACTTAAAAGATAATAATATTTGAAAACCTTATTTTAAATCCTATAAATTAGAATTTAAAATAAGAAAATTCAATACTTAAAACTCAAATCTAATACTTGCATTAATATTATAATCAATATTTAAATTCCCACTAAAAGTCTTTTCAGCTTCTATATTTAATCCTAATTTTTTACTAATATTTTTATTAAGTCCTATACTTGCAAAACCTCTTTTATCTTTCTTCGCTCCACTAAAAGCAAAAGAACTAATCCCATCACTAACTAAAAAATCAGGATTATTAGTTAAATCAAATATTCCACCAATTCCAGCTCTTAATGTTGTATTATTAATATCTACTCCAGTATAAACTGCTGCTTTTGATACCATTAAAACTTTTGAAGAAGATGTAATATTGACATTTGATACTTGAGATAAATTGCCAAATTGAATTACTTTTTCACCTTTAATATCAGTCTTTGGGATATAATTTGCAATCAATTCTAAACTAGGCTCTAAATAAAATTCATCACCAAATCTATAACCTAATTCAGCACTTGCTATTATACCTGTTCCTTTACTAGTAGAATTTCCTAAAAATGTATCGTTTCTAAACTCGCTTTTATAATGATTTGTTTTAAGAGTAGCATCTAAGAAAAATCCATTATTATAAACATTACTAAAATACACTCCAAAACCATAATTATTAATTTTTGAATTAGTAGTATTATCAGTAGTTGTTTTACCGATATTTAGCATAATTCCTGCATAAGTATCAAAATCATTATTATTTATAATTTTGTCAGCACCTAATTGTATTTCATTGGCTTTTATAGAAGTATTTTTGATACTACCTTTATTTATATATCCACGAATCCAAATTCCTGCATTATTAGTAAAACTTCTTAATTCTCCTAAACGCTTATTAAGATTATTATATTCAAACACTTGAGAAAAATAAAATTGCGAAGTCATTAATTTAGCTGATTCTAAAGCTTTTTCATTTTTACCTGTTACCATTAATTTTATAGCTTCTTTTTGTTCTTCTAATGCTATTTCAAATTTTTCTTCATCAGTCTTAGGCTCACTTGGTTTAATAGGATTTGCAGGTTTTAAATCTATCCAAGGAATGCTTGGTTTGATTTCAGGTTTTGCTTCTTCGTTAGGATTAGGTTTAATATTTTCATTAGGATTTATAGGAGTTTCTGGTGTAACTTCTGGCTTAATATCAGGTTTTATTTCTGGCTCACTTGGTTTAGTATCTTCAATATTTGGTGGGGTTGTTGGCTTAATAGGATTTGCAGGTTTTAAATCTATCCAAGGAATGCTTTTATTATCAAAATCTTTTATCATTGTGCCTTTATTTTCTAGACTTTTATCTGTATTTTGATTAATTAACTCTTTTGCTTCGTTACTTGCTAATAAATTATCATTAAAATCTACTAAATCTTTTATTTTATCACTATTAGCCACTATTTCATTTATTTTATTTATATCTAATTTAGAATTATTTTTATAAGTTAAATCATTAAAACTTTGCTTATTATCCTTAGCTAAAACATATACTTGATAATCTCCTACCTTTTCACTCTTTAAATAAGAATTCGCTAAAGCATATTCACTAATTCCTGAATAGAATTTAAGATTTGTAGCAAAATCATTATTAGCACCCTTTAAAATAGCTAAAGGTAAATTAACACTTAAATTATTTGCTATTAAATTCCCTTTAGTATCTTTGCTAACTACTCCAATAATTCCAAAATTATTATTAGCCCCACTTGTGCTAATTTTAGAAATTATTGCTCCATTATAAGTAGTATTTGTGCCACCTAAGAAGAATGTAGAATTATTTGCAATTAGTTCATTTGTGCTAAATGCTCCTAAACTTGTAGAATTATTTAAGCTTATTTTATTTGCTGATATTTTATTTCCTGCTAAATCTTTAAAACTACCTACTAAAGAACTCCTAGTTAAATCAATATTAATAGAATTATTACTTTTAATATCAAAATTAAGAGCTGAATTTGTAGCCTTTAAAACACCCCCCCCCATTAATTCTAAATATCCTTTAGTATTTATATCTTTACCTACTTTTGTATTGGTTAAATTAAAATTTTTAGCACTATATTTAGCATCACTTATAGATGGTAATTTAAATCCTTCTAAAGTGCTTTTATTTAAAATTATTTCATCAGCACTAAAACCACCTTTAAAAATTGAATTAGTATCATCAATTTTGCTTACATATTCACTTTTTACAATTTTATTAAATACTGAATTAGAGCTTTTTATTTCTCCTGAATAATTATTTAAAGCCCCATCTAAATAAACATTATCTAAGCTTATTTTAGAATTGATAGTAGGTTTTAGAGTTTTTATAAGTCTAATATCATCAGAATTTACAATATCGCCTTTAATATAACTATTTGTAATTATAAATGTTCCAGTAGAAGTTGAACTTTTATTTAAATCAAGACCACCACCAATATAAGCTTTGTCAATATTTGCATTTTTTCCGAGATTTGTTTTAGTGCTTGAATTGATAATAGTATCAAAAGTATTATTTGTAGCATTCATAGTATTGCTTGATTTTGCAATGAAATTTGAATTATTTTTATAAATACCCTTAATAGTAAAATCCCCATCAGTATTTATATACCCTGTTATACTAGAGCCTTTATTATTTTTAGTATCATCTATTATAATAGTGCTTGATTGATTAGCCATAATAGCTGTTGATTTTATATCATTATCTCCTGCTTTTATGATTGAACCACTTATATTTAAATAGGTTTTATCAGTTCCAAAACTACGAGCATTAATAGCTTGATAACTTCTACCACGCTGATAACCTCCTTCTACTAAAGAATTATTTAAATTTAATGTCCCCTTATCTATTAAAATAGCAGAAGCAAATTGAAAATCTGTTCTATCAGCATTACCAGCATAAACACTAGAATTAATTAGAGTAACTATTCCATTATTTTTTATTTTAATAGCTTCTATATTATTACTAAATACACTATTGCCTTGAGAAATAAAAATAGAACCATTATCTGTAAAATTACCGCCAGATACTAATATTAAATAATCTTTATTATCAATTTGTGTATTTTTATAATCAAATATTAGATTTTTATTTTCTATACTATTTGTAGTTAATGTGCCATTAATTACAAAAGTTGAATAAATACTATCATCTATTTTATTGGCTTTAATACTAGATATTCCTGTTTGTTTTATGTCTATATTTTTTGTTAAGTCACCAACAATATTTGTAGCATCATATGAATATAAAATAGTTGTAAGAACTATACTTAATTTAAAAATATTTTTCATTAAAAAACCTTTATTTTTTACATAAATTTGTATTACATGAATTAATATTAAATAAAATTTAGTTATTTTAAAATATTAAATATAAATATTAGAAATATTTAGCTGAATTGTAGGGCTAGGTTTGAAATAATTTTTTTGCAAACTATAATGAATATTGACACATTCATTTTCAAATGGGATAAAATCACAATTAAAACAAATCGCTTCAAAAGTTAAATTATTTTGAGTAAAAGTGCATTTTAAGTGCTTTTCGTTTAATAAAACTAGATTTTTAATAATTACGCCTTTACTTATAAAAAATGGCTTTTCATTACCTTGCCCAAAAGGCTCAAAATCACTTAAAATATCTAATAATTCCATATCAATTTCGCTAAATTCTAACTCGCCTAAAGTATTAGTAGTATCACAAAAATCAATATCATTATAATTAAGTTCTAAATTATTTAGCCTTGTTTTAAATTCTTTTAAATGTTCAACCTTTAAAGCAAGTCCAGCAGCTCCTTTATGTCCGCCGTAATTAGTCAAAATATCGCTAACATTTGATAAAAGCTCTAAAATATCAAGCTCTGCTACGCTTCTAGCACTTCCTTTTGCTAAGTCATCTTCAATATTAAAAACAAAACTAGGTTTATTAAATTGTTTAGCTAAACGACCTGCAACTATGCCTAAAATACCCTTATGCCAATTCTTAGAATAAGCTATGATTACTTTATCATTTTCGTTTGCAAATTCTATGCTTTCTAAAAAACTTTGCTTTTCTTGTTCTTTTCTATCTTGGTTTAATTTTTCTATTATTTCTAATAAATTCTTAGCTTCATTAAGGCTTTTTGCTCTTAAAAATTTATAAGAAATACTAGCATCATCCATTCTTCCACTAGCATTTAATAATGGTGCTATTAAAAATGGAATACTCTCATAATCAAAGAATTTCTTTTTATATTTTTCTTTTAAAACTACAAAAGCAGGACGATTTAATTTATTTAACTCTTTTAAGCCATAGCGAACTAATATATGATTTAAATCATTTAAATTCATCATATCAGCAACAATTGCAATACACAATAAATCTAAAAAACTAGCCATATTGTATTCTATATCTAATTCTTTTTTAATAGCCCCACATAGCCACCAAGCTACTTGCGCCCCGCAAATCTCACAATTAATATGCTTAGAAAACTCACAATCATCTCTTTTTGGATTAATTACAGCATAAGCATTTGGTAAAGTATCTCCTGGGGTGTGATGATCGCTTATTATTAAATCTATACCTAATTCTTTACATTTATTTGCAGCTTCATACGCTACTATTCCATTATCAACCGTGATTATTAAACTAGCGTCTAAATTACTCACTATATCTTCGCTAATTCCGTATCCATCGCTAAAACGATTTGGAATTTTAACAATTATTTCTACACCTAAATTAGCAAAAAATTCACTCATAATAGTAGAAGATACTATGCCATCTACATCATAATCTCCTACTACTGCTATTTTTTCTTTATTTTTTATTGCCTTAGCTATTCTAATTGCTGCTTTATTCATATCCTTAAAGGTATGAGGTTTTGGAATAGTGCTAAGGCTTTTATGAAAATCGTTTTTAAATCTATCTTCTAAAACCTGCTTAATTTTAGTTTTATTTAGTGTAAGCATTGTCTAATAAAGCCTAAGATGACAGGATTTGCTTTAGTTAGCCTTGAAGTAAATTCAGGATGATATTGAACGGCTACGAAGAAATCATTATTTGTATTTTCAATAGCTTCAATAAGTCCATTTGATTCTCCACTAATAATAAGTCCATTTTGCTCGTATAAATCACGATATTTTGAGTTAGCTTCATAGCGATGGCGATGTCTTTCATAAGCTACTTTAGAATTATATAACTTACTTAAAAGTGTGCCTTCTTTTATATTACAAACATATTCACCAAGTCTTAAAGTCCCACCTAATGGAGTTTTTATTGTTCTGATTTCTTTTGAACCTGATTGATTAATAAATTCATCAATTAAATAAACAATAGGATTTTTAGTATTCTCATCAAATTCAGTTGAATTAGCATCATCAAGTTTTATAACATTTCTAGCAAATTCAATCAAACTAAGCTGCATTCCAAGACAAATTCCTAAAAATGGAATATTATTTTCACGAGCGTATTTAATAGCCTTTATTTTACCTTCAACACCACGCTGTCCAAATCCACCAGCTACAAGTATTCCATCATTTCCAGCTAAATCATTTTCATCTTTTAATTCTTCGCTATCTATCCAATTAATCTCTACTTTTGTATCAAGATTTGCACCTGCGTGAATTAGTGCTTCTGTTAAAGATTTATAACTTTCTTTTAAATCTATATATTTTCCTACGAAAGCAATTTTAACTTTTTTGCTTGGATTAATTATTTTTTCTGTTAATGCTTCATACTCTTTTAAATTAGGAGTTTTTAGCTTTAGATTTAAATGTTTTGCAATAGGTAAAAGTATATTTTGCTCTAAAAATTTAAGTGGAATTTGATATATGCTTTTTGCATCAATACTTTCTATTACACAATCAATTTCTACACCACAACTCTTTGCAATTTTTTCTTTTATTTCATCGCCTAGTGGGATTTCACTACGAGCTATTATCATATCAGGACTAATACCTATTCTTCTTAATTCTCCAACTGAATGTTGAGTTGGTTTAGTTTTTAATTCTCCTGCTACTTTTATAAAAGGAACAAGAGTTAAATGTGCGTAAAATACATTATTTTTTCCGTATTTAAGTCCTAAAGAACGAATTGCTTCAAGAAATGGTAAGCCTTCAATATCTCCAACCGTTCCACCGATTTCTACTACTAAAACATCTTGATTTAAAGCCGCTGCTTCCATTCTACTAGCAATTTCGCCTACAATGTGTGGGATTACTTGAATAGTTTTACCTAGATATTCTCCACGGCGTTCTTTTTCAATTACGCTTTGATATACTTTTCCTGTAGTAAAGTTATTAAGATGAGTTAAATCTTCATCTAAAAATCTTTCATAATGTCCTAAATCAAGGTCAGTTTCTGCACCATCTTTTGTAACAAAAACTTCTCCGTGTTCAAGTGGGCTCATAGTTCCTGGGTCAATATTTATATAAGGGTCAGCCTTTAAAATACTTACCTTTAATCCACTTTGTTTTAATAAACTTGCAATGCTAGCTGCTGCAATTCCTTTACCAAGTGAGCTTAAAACTCCACCTGTTACAAATATAAATTTAGCCATACTTTTTCCTATCAGTTTTTTTTATTGTATATAATTTTAATAACCAATCAAATAACTTCGTTTTTTAAAAATTCTAAAACCCTAATTTGTGCGAAATCTTCAATTTCTTCTTCGCCTTCTTTAATTGATTTTTTCAATACTAATCTATCAAGTTGAACGAAATTAATTTTTCGCTTTAGTTTTGGATTTTGTTTAGTTAATTTTTTAATTCCTTTAAGTATATTATCAACTCCCATTGTATCTTGTTTAATATATTTTATATATTGATAAATGGTCGCTAAAAATATTCTTCTTTTAATTTCTTTTTTATAGATTTCTTTTGAGAGTTGTTCTATTTTTCGCTTTAAATCTTGTCTTTCATCTTTAACAACTCCTGCAATACAAGAAATTAATTTAGCTCTTAAATCAAAAGAATTATTAACTCCTATAAAAGTAATTCTTAAATTCGCTAAAAAAATATAAATTAAATCTAATTTCATTTACCCTCTATTAAGTCATTTTATCTTAAAATGCGTTTTCTCAAGTCAAGCCTTGTGCAATGTTTGTAAAAAGCAGAGCTTCAGGATGGGAACATAGCAGAGCACTTTTTATGAGTGTGTGCCGCAAGTCTCTTGGCTTGGGTTTGTAAAAAACTCTTCAAATTCTTTTAACATTTCATAAAAATTTACTTCACCAATTTTAGGATTTTCTTTAAAATCATTTAAAATCTTTGAATAACCATTTTTTAAATCCTTAGATTTAACGCCGTAATAATTAGAAATGATTGCTTCTAAAAAAGCTCCAGTTTTATCACAAGCTTTAAGCATTTTTCCATCAATTGTATTAAAACAATCTTCATTATAATCGTTAGGATTTTGAATAATTTTTACATTTTCTTTATTTATTCTATTTTTAAATTCATCTTTTTTAATCTTACCATCTTCATTATAAATTCCTAAAAGATAAGCAAATTCAGCTCTTATATTATTAGGCACAAAAGGTAAAATCTTTTCATCAATTAATTTAAGCTCATAATCACTTATTATCTCACTAAGCCCATCAATTCCGTATTTAACAGGTGTAATAATATCTCTTGTAAGACTTTCTGGTAAATCGTGAAAAATCGCACAAAAGAAGTTGCTAATAAATCTAGTATCACAAGCTTTTATTTTAAGACAATAAAAATAGCTTAAAACAGCTACTACTAACATATGTCCTAAAACACTTGTTTCAGGAATTCTAGGAGTTTGAGCCCAACGCTTTTGAAATCTTAAACGACCACTTAAATCAATTACCTTAGCTAATTTTTGATTTAATGATATTTTTTGAACTGCTAAAATTTCTAAATAATCTTCTAATTCTTCATCTAACTTAGCTTTAATTTCTTCATAATTACTAACATTTGGATATATGAATGAAAACTCATATCTAGTTGATAAATACCCTGCTGCTTTTAAAATAAATTTTTCTTTTTCGTGAGTTTTATCATTATAATAATCATTAAAAATTTTTAAAAAATCATCGTTTTTATTGATTAAACTAAATTGTTTTTGTATCCATTCATCTAATTCTTTTTGTTTTGTTTTTTTGATTTCATTTAATACATCAGGGCGAATATCAGTAACTATTACACGAGAAATAAACTCAACAACAATAGCATCAAGTAAAAATCTCATATCAATGTCTTTTTCACTTTTTGCTAAAAAATAAGCAATAATAGCCTTATGAGCTTGTTTATCAAGTTCAACTAAATTACAAATTCTAGGAAAATCATTCCATCTTGAAATTGAAGCAGCCTTAAAAATATGTAAAACAAGCTCTGGACTAATCATTATTTATCCTTTTTATCTTTTTTCTTTTCTTTTTTAATTTCCGTATCAGAGCAGCACTCAATCACCGTATGAACATTACCACGAGGATTAAAATCTCCAACTAATTTAATATATTTTGGTTTTAAACGCTTTTTAAGAGTATTATAAATCTTATTTATACTATCTTCGTGGCTTATGTTTTTGTTATAAAATGAATTAACATAAAGTTTAATTGCTTTAAGTTCAACTACCCATTTATTAGGTATATATTCTAAATATAATGTTGCAAAATCAGGATAACCACTTCTTGGGCAAAGACAAGCAAATTCAGGTAGAGTTATTTTAATAACATAATCATTTTTTTGCTTATTTTCCCAACGCTCTAATTTTTTACCTTTAATTTTTTTTATTTCTTTTTGTCCGTATTTTAATTTTTCTTTCATTTCATCTCCTTAAGATTTTTGTCCTTATAAAATAAAAAGCCTTGATAATAATCAAATTTAATATCTTTTGTTAAATCAAGTAGATTTTTATTATCAATAAATCTCATAATAGTTTTGATATTTAGGCTTTTACATAAATTAAATAAATTTTCATAAATTATAAAATATTTTTCATTTTTTACATTTTTATTAAACTCAATATCAAAAATACCAAATTCAAATTCTAATCGTTTTAAATATTCTAAAGAACTAGGCGAACCTATACGATTTAGGGCAAAATTGATATTAATTTCTCTATATTCTTTTATTATTTCTTCAAATCTTGGCATATCATAATAAACATCATTTTCAAAAAATTCAAAAATAATTTTCCCATTTGTATTAGGGTGCTTAATAAAATATTCTCCTAAATAAAATAAGAAATTTAAATTCCTTAAAAAATCAGGAGATATTTTAATAATAATCCTATTATCAAAATGATATTCTTTCGCTAAAAGTTCTAAAAGATTTTTATAATAATTAAATTCTAAATTATTTTTAATAATTATTTCTTCTAATTTTGCTTGAGATATTTTCTCTGGATAATCTGAATTAATCCTATAATTTAAATAATATATTTCTTCTTCGCCTTCTAGCCTTTGGATTTTTAAGAAAAAATCACTCTTATTTATAGAGCTTACAACACTATTAGTAATGATATTTTCAGTAGCTACATCTACATCATCTTTTAATCTATTTTGTGCTTCTAAATAAAGTTTATTAAAATTAATACTTGATTTTATAATAGAATAATAACACTTAAAATCAACTCCATCTATTCTTTCTCTTTTAATTTCTAAAAATATTTTTTTAATTTCGTGTTGCAAGGTTTTATGCTTTGAACTACTTAAAATCATAAAATCAGCAGTAGTAATCCTACCTATTATTAAATTTTCATCCCACGCATAGAATTTATCAATTAATTTTTTTAATAATCTATCACTTTTATTAAACCCTAGCATTAATTTAATTTCGTTTATATTAGAAATTGTAAAAAACACTATAAAATCATCATTATTTAGATATTTTGTAAATTCACTTTGTAATAAAGTCCCAGTTTTTTCATCAATTACATTATGCTTTACTGATTTATAAATTACAAAAACAAAATAATAAAAATACAAAAATATAAAACATAAAATTACTAATATATCTAATGGTTTAAAAACTATTTCGTTAAATTCTTGCAAATATACAAAAGCAAAAACTAATAACAATAAAGGCATAATGAGCTTAATAGCTGCATCTTGCCTATTTTTTCTTTCAATTTTTTTACTAATTGTCATATATCTAAGTGTTTTACATCTTTAGCGTGTGCTTGAATATATTCACGGCGAGGTTCAACTTCATCTCCCATAAATAAATTAAACACTCCACTAGCCCTATCAAAATCATCAACACTAATTTGAATTAAACGGCGATTTTCAGGGTCCATTGTAGTTTCCCATAATTGTTCTGGGTTCATCTCACCAAGACCTTTATAACGCTGAATATAAGTTCCTTTTTTAGCATTTTTTTCAACTTCATCAAGAACTTCTAAGAAATCTTTATCATTAAAAATATTTCTTTCTTCAATTTTTTTATAAATATAAGAAGCTTCTTCAAAATATGGACTATAAAATAAATCATTATTTACAACTATTTCTTCTAAACCATTTTGAGTTTGAACATAGATTTTAATCTCATCTTCACTAAGATAATGATTTAATATATTAAATCCTTTTGCTTCTAAAAATTCTTTTGATACTTTAAAAATCTCTTGCATATTAAGAGCTAAAATATCAGGATTTTCAACATAATGTCTAATTAATTCAATCACATTAAAGCGTTTTTTAAGCTCATTTAAAATACTTCTATAAGCTGCTACAACTTTTAAGAAATCTTTTAAATCATTTGTCCCAATTCCACTAAATTCTAAATTCTCAACTCCAGTTTCAATCAAATAATCATTTAAAGCTTTTTCATCTTTTAAATATATTTCTTTTCTTTGACCTTTTTTATAGCGATATAATGGTGGTTGAGCTAAATATACATGTCCATTTCTAATTAATTTTTGCATAAATCTAAAGAAAAATGTAAGAATTAGAGTTTGAATATGAGAACCATCAACATCAGCATCTGTCATAATGATAATTTTATGGTATCTTAATTTTTCTATATCAAAATCATCGCCTATTCCACAACCAAATGCCGTAATCATATTTTTAATTTCATCAGATTTTAAGATTTTATCAAGGTGTGATTTTTCAACATTTAAGATTTTTCCTTTTAAAGGTAAAATCGCTTGAAATTCCCTATTTCTTCCTTGTTTAGCAGAACCACCCGCACTATCGCCCTCTACTAAATATATTTCTCTAATTTCAGGGTCTTTTGAAGAACAATCAGCTAATTTTCCAGGTAAAGTCCCTACACTTATGCTTTCTTTTTTACGAGTTAATTCTCTTGCTTTTTTTGCTGCTTCACGACCTCTTGCAGCCATTAAAGCTTTATTCATAATAGCACGAGCATCGTTTGGATTTTCTTCAAAGAATTTAGTTAAAGCATCGTTTGTAATTTTATTTACTATACCACGAACATAAGAACTACCTAATTTACCTTTAGTTTGTCCTTCAAATTGTGGTTCAGGAACTTTTACACTAACTATTGCAATAAGTCCTTCTTTAGTATCTTCGCCTGTTATTTTTATATCTTTTTCTCTAGCAGCTGCATTTGCTTCAATATAACTTGTAATTACTTTTGTAAGCCCCATTCTAAAGCCTGCTTCGTGAGTTCCACCATCTGCGGTTTTAATGTTATTTACGAATGAAAATAAAGTCTCACTATAAGTATCATTATACATTAATGCAATATCTACAACTACATCTTCTGCTTCATCATTAAATGCAATTACATTTGTAACAGCTTCTTTTTTATTTAAATCAGTTACAAATTGAGAAATACCACCATCATAATGATAAGTTTCGCTTTTACCATTTCTTTGGTCTTTAAAATTAATAGTAATTTGTGGATTTAGATATGCTAATTCACGAAATCTCTTAGCTAAAGTATCATAATCAAATTCAACTACTTCAAATATCTCAGGGTCAGGGAAAAACTCTATGCTAGTTCCTGTGCGATTGGTTGTTTTGATTATTTCTAGCTCACTTGTTGGAATACCTTTAGAAAATTCTTGTCTATGAGTATTTCCATCTCTTTTAACGGTTGCAATTAATTTAGATGAAAGTGCATTTACAACCGATACACCAACGCCGTGTAAACCACCACTAACCTTATAAGTATCTTTATCAAATTTTCCACCAGCGTGAAGAACGGTTAAAACAACGGTTAGAGTTGAGATATTTTCAGTTGGGTGAATTCCAACAGGAATTCCACGACCATTATCAGTAACTATACAAGAACCTTCTTTGGTAATTTCAATATCAATAGTATTACAAAAGCCAGCCATAGCTTCATCAATAGAGTTATCAACTACTTCATAAACCATATGATGAAGACCATTAAAGTTAGTATCGCCAATATACATTCCAGGGCGTTTTCTAACTGCTTCTAGTCCTTTTAATACTTTAATTTTACTTTCTGCATAATTTTCTTGCATTATTTATCCTTAGTTTTTATTTGCTGATATTAGTGATAAGAAATTTTTACTTTCTAACACAACAGGAGCTGCTGATGAATAGAATTTAAATGTGAAATATTCATTTTCATTTAAATGTAAAAAATCCATCATATGTTTGTTTGTAAGATTTATTTCAAATTTATCTTCTATAGTAATATTTGTTTCTAGCTCACTTGTAGCATTTGTTTCGTTAAAATCATCACTTAAAGCATTATTTTTAAATGTGATTTTACCGGTTTCAAATTCTATTTGACATTTTGTGCAAACTGCACTTAGTTTTTTTATTTCATTTAAAAAGTCTTCGTTTTTAATGATAATTTCATTTGTAGGTAATTTATGTGGCATTACTTCAACATATCTTAAAAAATCAATAGTTGCTAATTTTGTAAAGAATTTAAAATTATCATTTTCAATGATTAAATAATTATTTGTTTTATAAACCCTTACTTCTTCATTTAATAATTTTTGTAGTTCTTGAGCTGATTTTTTTGTAATTATTAATCTTTGTTCGTATTCATTTTGAGCTATGAATGAATATTTATGAATTCTTTTAGAATCGCTTCCTACAAAAACAATGCTATCTTTTAAAATATCTATATAACAGCAATTAAATTGAAAAGAAATACCATTATTATCAACAGCAGGTAAAATCATTTTAAAGCCGATATTTAGTTCTTTTGCACTTATTAAAATAGGTGTTTTACTATTTTCATCTTCTAAGAAAGAAAAATTATTTTCACTATTTATTGGCAATGAAAAATTAGTTTTATTTTGAGTAATTTTGATAGATTTTTCTAATTTTTTGATTTTAATATCGCTATTATCAAGGCTTTTTAAAATATCAATTAATTTTTTAGCATTGATAAAAATTTGCCCTTCATTTATGATATTACATTCTTGGATTTTATATTCAATTCCTATTTCACTATCACTTGCTCTTAAAATTAATTCATTGTTATAAGCTAATAATAAAATATTAGAATTTAAACTTGTATTATCTTTTTTCTCAACATAATTGCTAACTATTAAAGCTATATTTTCTAATCTCTTTTTGTCTATTTGTATTTCCATATTCTTCCTTTTTCGCTTTATTATATTTAATAATCTTTATTTTTTGAGTTTATTATTTTATTTTTTAAATGTTCTACTAGGCTTCTAAAATCATCATCAAGACATATCATTTCATTTATTTTTTTAATATGTTTTGAAATAGCACTATGGTCTTTCATTTGAAAATGAGTTGCTATTTGACTTACTGAATTTGAAATTAATTCTTTAGTTAAAAATATAACTATTCTTTTAGCTTTTACTATTTCTTGTTTTTTGGAACTTGATTTTATTTCGCTTATTTTTACATTTAATTCTGAACTTACTATATCAAAAATATCTTCAATTTCAATATTTGATTGATTTTCTTTAATGTATTCTTTTATTTGATTTTTTAAATCATCTAAGGTTATTTTTTGTTTTCTTATACTTTGAAAAGCGTAAATATAATTTATAATTCCTTCTAAATCCCTTACATTTTCACCTATATAATTAGCAATAGTATTAATCATTTCATCATTTAATTCTATATCATATACAAGGCTTTTTTTCTTAATAATTGCTTTTTTGGTTTCTATATCAGGGACACTAATATTTGCAAGAACTCCTTTATTAAATCTTGATTTTAATCTATCTTCAATTCCATTTAAATTTATAGGAGCTACATCTGAAGTCATTATTATTTGACCATTTCTTTCTACTATATCATTAAAGATATGAAAGAATTCTTCTTGTATTTTATCAGTAGTTCCTAAGAACTGAATATCATCAATTAATAATAAATCACAATCTTTATATTCACTATTAAAACTATCAAATTTATTTGCTAATATTGCATTTTGATAGTCTTTCATAAAACCTTTTGAAGTTTTATATATTACTTTTTTTCCAAGTTCTAAACATTCATGTCCACTAGCTTGTAATAAGTGAGTTTTTCCTAAACCTGTATTTGAATATATAAAAATTGGATTAAAGTCTTTTCCAAATTTATTTTCATCTGTTATTGCTTTACAAATTCTATAAGCAAACTCATTACTTTGTCCTACTATGAAATTATCAAAAGTAAGGCTTTGATTTAATATTGAAATTTGTTTTTTAGCTACTATTGGTTGAGTTTCTTGTGGTTTGTTTATTTTTTCATTATTTACTTGAATTGTAATTTTATATTTTTTACTATTTGTTTTTTCTGCTATTTTTTCTAATATGCTTTGGTATTTTGTTTGAATATGTTTAGCTATGAATTGATTAGGTGCATTTAGAATTATTTCATTATTTTTGCTTTCATTAATTTGTAAAATTTCAAAATAATTTTTATATTGATTTTCTCCAATTAATACTTTTAATTCTTCTAGAATTTTATTTAACAT